>CAJXSF010000001.1 GCA_913061515.1 uncultured Gammaproteobacteria bacterium
ATCTACACTAGATCGCTCGTCGGCAGCGTCAGATGTGTATAAGAGACAGGCATTGAGGAATTTCTCCAGCCATTCGATCGTGGGGATGTCCAAATGGTTGGTAGGCTCGTCGAGAAGCAGCATGTCAGGCTCGCTGACTAACGCACGGCCAAGAGCGGCACGCCGACGGCTACCCCCGGACAAATTACGCATCAGCGAGTCAGGAGGCAGTTTTAGGCTGTCGATGACACTGTCAATGCGATGCTGAAAAGCCCAGCCATCGCGGGCTTCAATCTGTTTTTGCAGATGGCCCATTTCGTCTAGCTGACGTGGGTCTGCCCAGTCTATCTCGCTTTCACTGTGGGTCATCGCATGATAACGTCGTAAAAGCTCGCCTAGCGCCTCTAAGCCGCCTGCTACATAGTCATAGACGGTTTCATCACTAAGCTCTGGAAGTGTTTGATCGAGATAGGCGACTCTCAGGTCGCCTGCGCGCCAAAGATCACCAGAATCAGGAGTCGCTTGGCCGCAAAGCAGTTTCATAAACGTGGATTTGCCAGCACCGTTCTGACCAAGTATCCCGATACGCTCCCCTTTATGAATAGTGAGATCGACCTTGTCGAGCAGGGGCTTGTCACCATAGGCAAGGGAAACATTGGAGAGTCTGTAAAGCAGCATATAGGGTCCGGTTAGAGTGTAGTGGCTTGAGCGATCGGCTTGCTAAGTCGTTGTATTTAGTGGCGCGCAGTATAAACTTGTTGGCAATCAGAGGATAGCGACTTGCCTGTGAGCAGGAGAGTGAGTATGAGCACGGCAAAAGCCCCAAATAATAACGCCCGACTAAGCGCAAGCCCAGTGGAATTGGGGAGCTTCGTCCAGTCTCTCGTGCAAGCTGGCCGAGTTAATGACGCCGATGCGCAAGCAATATTATCTCGACGCCGAGACCGGGAAGAGCTCAAAAAACCATTATTGGCCTGGATCGCTGAACAAAACCTCGTAGATCAGGCTCCTCCACACCGAACCCTCGATATCGAATCTCTGAGCAAATTTCTGGCAGAAATCGCCAATCAAGACTATTACCGCATCGACCCCTTGAAAATCGATGTGGCACAAGTCACGCAAGTGATGTCTTACGCTTTTACTCAGCGCCACAATATTTTGGCAGTCGAGGTGCGACCTCTAGAGGTGCTGATCGCGAGCACAGAACCGTTTATAGACTCTTGGGAAGCGGATCTTGAGCATGTGCTGCAAAAGAAAATCAAACGTGTCGTTGCCAACCCTTTAGAAATCAAGCGCCTGACTACCGAGTTCTATAGTTTAGCAAGCTCAATAAGCCACGCAAGTAAGGACGCATCGCGTTCAATGCCTGGTCTTAGCAACCTAGAGCAAATGCTAGAACTAGGTAATATGAAGGACCCAGAGGCGAATGATCAGCACATTGTCAGTATTGTCGATTGGCTCCTGCAATATGCCTTTGATCAACGGGCAAGCGATATCCATATCGAACCGCGTCGTGAAAAAGGCAATGTCCGTTTTCGTATCGATGGGGTGTTGTACACCGTCTATGCATTGCCCATGCAAGTCATGAATGCCGTGACTAGCCGAATCAAAATTCTTGGCAGGATGAATGTCGCCGAGAAACGACGCCCGCAAGATGGCCGATTGAAGACGAAAAGCCCTTCTGGTGAAGAAATCGAATTACGGCTGTCGACCCTGCCAACTGCGTTTGGTGAAAAACTCGTAATGAGAATCTTCGACCCTGAGGTGCTATTACGCCCATTCGAGTCCTTAGGCTTATTGGGGGAGGACCTCGATCGTTGGAAAAAAATTATTGGCCATAACCATGGCATTGTTATCATCACTGGCCCTACGGGAAGTGGTAAAACCACCACCCTATATTCCACTTTGAAAATGCTAGCCACCGATGAGGTAAATGTTTGCACAATTGAAGACCCGATTGAGATGGTCGAGCCGCGTTTCAATCAAATGCAGGTGCAAGAGAATATCGAACTTGATTTTTCCACTGGCGTGAAAGCATTGCTTAGACAAGACCCAGACATCATCATGATTGGTGAGGTGCGCGATCTAGATACCGCAGAGATGGCAGTGCAGGCTGCGCTTACAGGACATTTGGTCTTTACAACATTACACACAAACGATGCGCCGTCGGCTATAACCCGATTATTAGAGTTAGGAGTGGCACCTTACTTAATAAAAGCGACAGTGGTGGGTGTCGTCGCTCAGCGTTTGGTGCGCGTGTTGTGCTCTCACTGCAAGCTGGAGTCAGAAATTAGCGAAGATGATTGGAAGGTTCTAAGCAGCCCATGGAAAGTACGCCCGCCAAGTACAGTTTCTCAGAGTGTTGGCTGCCTTGAGTGTCGTGAAACAGGTTTCAAAGGCAGGCAGGGGATCTACGAAGTTCTGCCGATGACAGAAAACTTGCAACAATACGTCGACAATAAGTCGGACTTACCGAAACTTCGACAAGCTGCTTACAAAGAAGGGATGCGCAGTTTGCGTTTAAGTGGCGCGCTAAAAGTCGCTGCGGGCGCGACGACTGTCAATGAAGTACTTCGGGTCACCCCAGAACAAGTAAAATAGCCAACGCCCAGCGATTGCCGCCTAAATTAATTACGAGATTAGTATGTTAGATACAAATGCATTGCCTCCAGAAATAGCAAAAATACTTTCACTTTACGCTGAGCGTTTACTCGAGAGTGAAACCGCCAACGAAATAGCTGAAGCCGATAGACTTAGCACTTTAGTAAGTATAGATACAGAATTTGCTAATGAACTACGCGCAGTATGGAGCGCCAGCGATTTTGTCGCGCAACTATGTGTGCAAAATCCAAGCCTCGTAGTTGAGTTAAAGCACTCGGGTGAACTCGATAGAAACAATAAGCGAAACTTCGACGAAGAGTTGGCTAAAAATATTGCCACTTTAAAAGAGCTGGATGCAAGCGAGTGCGACGCAGAATTAAAACGCATTTTGCGTCGTTATCAGCAGCAACAAATGCTGAGAATTATATGGCGAGATGTTTGCCAAAAGGCAGACGTGGCAGAAGTCTGTGCGGATATTTCAGCATTGGCTGATGCAGCCCTAGATACGGCGCTACAAATTTTGCATGCGCAGTGTGTTGCGAAGTGGGGCGTGCCTATTGGCAGGCGCACTGGCAAAGAGCAAAACCTTGTCATCATTGGAATGGGCAAGCTCGGAGCCTATGAGCTAAATCTATCTTCGGACATTGACCTGATGTTTGCCTTTCCCGAAGGTGGCGACACTGAAAACCCTAATGGTGAGTCGATCACCAATCAACAGTTTTTTACTCGGCTTGGACAAAGCCTAATTGACGTAATTGACACAGTGACTAGCGATGGTTTCGTCTTTCGTGTGGACATGCGCCTACGTCCCTATGGAAGTGAAGGCGCCTTAGTCTGTAGTTTTGATGCAATGGAAAATTACTATCAAAGCCAAGGCAGGGACTGGGAGCGTTATGCCTTGATCAAAGGCCGTATTGTGGCCGGTGATCAGCAAAGAGGTGCCGATTTGCTTGAGCTGTTGCGCCCATTTGTATATCGACGCTATTTAGACTTCTCGGCGTTCGAAGCATTGCGTAGCATGAAAATGCAGATTAACAAGCAAGTGCGACGCAAAGGCTTGAGTGAGGATATTAAGCTAGGGCAAGGTGGTATTCGAGAAGTCGAATTCATTGTACAAGCATTGCAATTGGTACATGGTGGTCGCGACAAGCGCCTGCAAGAACCTTCGCTTTACAAGGCGATGATAGAATTGGAAGCCAACGATTATCTTCCGGCGCAAACGGTCGCACAATTGACCAGCGCCTATGCGTTTCTGCGCAGTCTTGAGCACAAATTGCAAGGTTTGGCTAATAAGCAAACCCAAATGCTAGTGAAGGATCCGGTAGAGCGACAACGCGTGGCCTTGGCCATGGGGTTTGAAGATTGGGATGCCTTAATCGGCAAGCTCGATGAACACAGGCAGCAAGTGCGCGAGCATTTTTCAGAGGTTATTAGGACCGAGGAAGAAGATCAAGAAGTCGCTGACTCGCAAGACGAAGTAGAGTGGAGCGCGTTGTGGCGCCAAGAAATGAGCGAAAGCGCTGCGAAAAAAATTCTTGATGACAATGGCTTTGAAGATTCGGCCGATACGACCAAGTTGATCGATGAGTTTCGAAAAGACAGAACTTTTAGAGTGTTGCAAGGAGAAGGGCGACTTCGTTTTGATCGCTTCATGCCAGTATTGCTAGAAGCTGTTGCGAAAGTATCTACGCCAAGCCTAGCGTTTCGGCGCGTAATGACATTAATTGATGCAGTCAGTCGCCGCACAGCCTATTTAGTTTTGATGCTTGAAAATCGTCATGCCTTGCGCGAGGTGGTGCAACTTTGTACCGCTAGCCCTTTTGTCACCGAGTATCTCAGTAAGTATCCAGTGCTTCTCGATGAGCTTTTAGATGGCATTGATGAGCCGCCTGGTAAAAGTGTGTTGCAAGAAGAGTTGGCGCAGCATTTATTGCGCATCGATCCAGAAAATTTTGAAGAGCAAATGGAAACGCTGCGATACTTCAAGCTGTCGCATACTCTGCAAGTGGCCGCAGCGCAGATCACTGGTAGATTAACAGTGATGAAGGTCAGCGATTATCTTACCTTTACTGCCGAGTCAGTGTTAGAGCAAGTGTTGGCACTAGGGTGGGATTTCTTAGTGCGTAAGCATGGCTATCCGGTGAATACAAAAGGCGAGCATGGTGAGATGGATTTTGTCGTGCTTGGTTTTGGCAAGCTAGGCGGAATAGAGCTGAGTTACGCATCCGATCTCGATCTGGTGTTTTTGCACACGGGCGCGATGGACGAAGACACGGTCGTAATAGAAGGCCAGCGCTCAATCAATAGTCGTGAGTTCTATACGCGCCTGGCTCAGCGAGTCATTATGATGCTAGGGACCTATACAGTGTCCGGCAAATTATATGAAGTTGATATGCGACTGCGACCTTCCGGCGAGTCGGGTTTATTAGTAAGTTCATTGGAAGGCTTTGACTCCTATGAGCGGGAAGAGGCATGGACATGGGAGCATCAGGCATTGGTGCGTGCCCGAGCAGTCGCTGGCAGTAATGCCTTGCATCAGGAGTTTGAGCGGCTGCGTGCCAATATACTGTCGATGGTAAGAGACAAAGATAGTCTCGCAAAAGATGTAGTCTCAATGCGTAAACGCATGCGCGATGAATTTGGCAAGCGCTCGGCCAGCGAGCGTGAAAAACTTTCGTTTATCATCAAACATTCGGTTGGCGGTATAGTCGATATCGAGTTCATGGTGCAATTTTTAGTTTTGGCCCATAGCACCGCACACCCAAGCCTATTAACGTATCCTGACAATGTCCGAATTCTTGAGGCTGCCTTGCAGTGCGAGCTGATCAATGAGCGCGAATTTACGTTGCTGACGCAAGCCTATTTAACTTTGCGCTCTGCACTTCACCAGTTTGCTTTGGCACAACTAGAGGTTGGAGAACTGCCAGAAGCGCTGCTAAAAGATCAACGTGAGGTGGCGGCCATCTGGGAGCGATTGTTTAGAGGTATCGATGCATGACCCCCAAGAAAATTCTAATCATCGGTCCCTCCTGGGTGGGTGACATGGTAATGGCGCAGGCCCTCTTTATCACCTTACAAGAAGATGCCCGGATGCAAGGCGGTGCGTTAGTGATCGATGTGCTTGCCCCGGCCTGGAGTCGTCCTCTTTTGGAGCGGATGCCACAAGTTAACCAAGCGATCGATCTGCCTTTTGCGCACGGCGAATTGAACCTCACTGGCCGGTATCGTTTAGGAAAGTCTTTGCGCGCCAAGGGCTATGATGAAGTGATTCTTCTGCCTAACTCCTTGAAGTCAGCACTAGTGCCGATGTTTGCAAAAATACCCAAGCGTACGGGTTGGCGAGGTGAGGCCCGTGGTCTGATTCTCAATGATATGCGCTATTTAGACCCAGAAGCTTTGCCATTGATGGTGCAACGTTTTGTGGCTTTAGCGCGCCCTGGTGGATCTGAACTGCCCGAAATATTGCCTAAACCCTCATTAGTCACCGCGCCTGAGAGTGTTTTGAAGGCAATGCAGGCGATGGATCTAGACAGTCAACGCCCGGTATTAGTGATCTGTCCTGGTGCAGAGTTTGGCGATGCCAAACAATGGCCTGCGACGCATTATGCGAGTTTGAGTGCCGAGAAAATCGCCGAAGGTTGGCAGGTCTGGATCTTAGGCTCTGCAAAGGACAACGCTGTAGCCCTTGAAATACAAGGGCTTATAGCAGAAGAGCTGCAAATGAGCTGTAAAATATTGACCGGTCGAACCTCGCTGGCGCAAGCAATAGACTTAATGTCGGTGGCAAGCGCTGTGGTTAGCAACGATTCAGGTTTAATGCATGTGGCGGCGGCGCTAGGAAAGCCAATTGTGGCTCTATATGGCTCAACCTCGGCTGATTTCACTCCTCCGCTCGCAGATCAAGTACAATTGCTCTCCATCGATATTGACTGCCGTCCGTGTTTTAAGAGGACTTGTCCGTTAGGCCACAAACGTTGCCTTGTTGACTTGTCTCCATCTTTGGCTTTAGAGGCTTTAGAGAAATTAGCACCCATGAGCAGTGAAGCCATATTAGTTAAAGATAGCTCTGCCGATAGTAACGAGCCATCTGCTGGGGAGCGCCAAACGTTTTGCGAGTCTTAATAGTTAAGGTCTCTTCGCTCGGGGATGTTATTCATACATTGCCCGCCGTGACGGATGCGAAGAGAGCCAATAGACGACTACAGTTTGACTGGGTTGTAGAAGAAAACTTTGTTGAAATTCCTGCATGGCACCCAGCAGTTGATCGGGTGATTCCAGTGGCGTTTCGACGTTGGAAGAAAAATATCATTGGCACTTTACGCAATGGGCAGTTCAAAGCCTTTAAGGCAGATCTAAAGCGAGAACACTATGACCTTGTCATTGATGCGCAAGGCTTAATTAAAAGCGGGATAATCAGCCGACTATCGAAAGGACTAACGATTGGTTTGAGCGACAGCACAATCAAAGAGCCAATGGCGACGCTGTTCTATAATAAGATGTTTTCAGTGCCACGCGATGAACATGCGGTGCAGAGGGTGCGCGAACTATTCTCCCGCGCCTTGAATTATGAGCTAGACGCAGAAGATCTTGCAACGATCGACTATGGCATCGACCTGAAGCGCATTGGCTTGCAAGAGAAAAGCTCCCCGAGTGGTTTACTCATTTTTCTGCATGGAACGACTTGGAAGAGCAAGCACTGGCCAGTAGAGTTTTGGCGCGAACTTGCGATGTTGGCAGCCGATCGCGGCTATAGTATCAGATTGCCTTGGGGGAATGATGTCGAGCGCGAGCGCGCCCAGGCCATTGCTAAAGGGATTCCTGCCGTCAGTGTATTAGAGCGTCAATCGTTAACTGAAATGGCAAGACAAATTGCCCAAGCTGACGGCGTTGTGGCCGTTGATACAGGGCTTGGCCATTTAGCTGCAGCATTGGCCACCCCAACAGTTTCGATCTACGGCCCGACTAACCCTGGGTTGTCCGGGACGTTTGGTCACAAACAAGTTCAGCTGTCAGCACAATTCTCCTGTGCGCCCTGTATGAGTAAGACCTGTCACTACCAAGGCAGCGGTGTTGAACACCAGTTCAATGGAGAAGCGTTTACAGTGACTCCACCCTGTTTTTCGACTAACCCACCACAGCAAGTCCTGCGCACATTAGAGCAGCTTATCTCGCAATCCAAAGCAGGTGTAGTCGCGCAATGACATTGGCATTCCTCATCTATAGTTACTTTCCATATGGAGGTCAGCAAAGGGACTTCCTGAGAGTGGCTATGGCGTGTGCGCAACGTGGTCATAAAATTATCGTCTACACAATGAAATGGCAGGGCGAAGTGCCAGAGCAATTCGAAGTCGTTAAGGTTGCGGCAAAAGCCTGGAGCCGTCACGGTCTCTACCAGGATTTTACTGCTCGTGTTGATAAACTCTTAGATGCCAGGCAAATCGACGCTGTGATTGGTTTTAATAAGATGCCAGGGCTCGATGTCTATTTTGCAGCAGACCCTTGTTTTGCCGAACGCGCACAAACTCAACGGGGTTTCTATTATCGATTTATGCCTAGGTACCGGCATTTTATGAAGTATGAATCGGCGGTATTCGGGCCAGAAAGTGCAACCGAAACACTGCTTCTGTCGCCACTGCAAAGAGCCCAATTTTTGCAGCACTACCCGCAAAGTGAAAACCGGCTACACGATATACCACCGGGTATTTCAAAAGACAGATTACCTCCAGAGAACGCCGCAGAGATAAGAGCGGCATTTCGAAATGAATTTGCGATTAGTGATAAGCAATTGTTAATCGCGACGATTGGTTCTGGATTTGTCGTGAAGGGGGTCGATCGTGCGCTAAGGGCAATCGCTGCATTGCCTAACGATATACGACAAAGAGTTCGTTACTTTATTGTCGGTCAAGACAAAGAATTACGATTTAGGCGCTTAGCTGAAAGATTAGCCATTTCGAAGCACGTACACTTCCTTGGTGGCCGTGATGATGTGCCGCGATTTTTACTTGGCGCAGACCTGCTTCTTCATCCTGCCTATAGTGAAAGCGCAGGTTATGTCTTATTAGAAGCTACAATTGCGGGCTTACCAGTTCTAACTACCGATACATGTGGTTATGCGTTTCACATAGAAAAGGCGCAAGCTGGCATAGTATGCGCCTCACCTTTCTCGCAACAGCAACTCAATAGTCAATTAGAGTACATGTTGCGAGGAGAAGGGCGGCCAGTGTGGAGCGCCAACGGCATCGCCTATGGTCAGAACGAGGATCTCTACAGTATGCCCGAAACTGTGACGGCAATGATCGAAGAGTGTGCTGTGCGCCGCAACAGTAGGATAGGTGAAAAATGATTGTGAACTTAAGAGACGACTTTGCCAAAGCATGGCAAGGCAAAGACCCGTTTGCCCAAGTCCAGGCTTTGGATGGTGATATTTATCGCGATGTGTCAGGGCGTCGGACACTGCGCTTTGAGTTTGAGGGCAGGCGATATTTTGCAAAAATCCACCAAGGAGTGGGTTGGGCAGAAATATTTAAAAATCTATTAGTCGGAAAATTGCCTATATTGGGCGCTGCTAACGAATGGTGCGCCGTCGCAAAACTAACTGAATGTGACATCCAAACCATGACGACCGTTGGGTTTGGTACGCGTGGATGGAATCCAGCGAAACGAGAGTCATTCATTCTCACTGAAGCACTCGAAGACACCATTAGCCTTGAAGATTTCTGTGCAGATTGGGCGCAAAATCCGCCGTCAAAGTTGGTGAAACAAAAACTTATAGATGCTTTGGCTAAAATTGCACGAAAGATGCACGGCTGCGGCGTTTGTCATCGCGACTTTTATATCTGTCATTTTTTACTTCACAACGCCCAAGCGTTTGTGGAGGACACCGAAGCGCAGCCTGAGCTTTCTTTAATTGATCTGCATCGCGCATTGAACCGGCGGTCACTGTCCCAACGCTGGGTAGTTAAAGATGTGGCTGGTTTGTATTTTTCGGCCTTGCATATAGGCTTAAGCCAACGGGATTTTTTACGGTTCGTGCAGGGCTATTCAGGAAAATCATTGCGTAAAGCTTTTAGTGAAGATGGGCAGTTTTGGCAGCAAGTACAAGAGCGTGCAATGAAGATGGATAGGAAACACACCCCTTCCTAATGGTATCTATGACTTCGATTGATACAAAAACGCTGATAGCTAGCGGAAGAGCATTGCAGCTACCTGCTGCAATAGATTGCTCTATTGACGGCGTAGCGCAAAGCTTAGAAATGTTAGAAGTGTTCCGCGTGCTTCCGCAAAAACGCTTAGTTTGCTTAGCCAGATGGCAAGGTGAGTTAGTCGTAGCAAAACTCTTTTTTGCTCGCGGGCGATGGAGCCAGCATATAGCGCGAGAAGAGCAAGGCATTAAAGCGTTAATGAGCGCTGGAGTCCAAACTGCAAGAATGCTTGGGAAGGGCGAAACGGCGGACAAAGCCTGCGGTTTATTGTTGCTAGAATATCTGGACAATAGTGAAAGCCTTGGTGCGCGGTGTGATCGCCTTGGCTTAGACGACAAACGCGCCATGCTGGAAACGGTGGTGGAGTTGATCGCTCAATGCCATTCACTGGGCTTTTTGCAGAAAGATATACACCTGAATAATTTTTTGCTGAAAGATAACGAGCTCTATTTGCTCGATGCTGGAGAGCTAGAACAACATTCGGTTGGAGTTGATAGCGTCAACTCTATGCGAAATTTAGCAATGTTCTTAGCGCAATTCTCAGTCAATAATGACGTTTTGGTTCCCGCACTCTACGAGCACTATAAGAAACAACGGTCAGTAGTCGATTGGAGTAGTGACACCGCAGTCTTTCACGCATTGCTGCGTAAAAAACGCGCGCAGCGACTGAAAATCGTGCTCAATAAACTGTACCGAGAAACAAGTGCCAATGCATTCAAGCGCGATTGGAATCACTACATCGTTTATGAGCGTTCTATTGAATCAGTGTCCTTGCAGGCGTTTTTAGCAAACCCCGATCAATTCATAGAGCAAGGCACCGTTATCAAAGATGGTCGCAGCGCGACGGTCGCTTTGGTGGATATTGCTGGCACCCGTTATGTATTAAAGCGTTATAATATTAAGAGTCTGTGGCATCGTTTGCGTCGTCAATTCAGACCGAGCCGAGCTTGGGTTTGTTGGCGCAATGCCCATATACTTGAAATGTTAGGAATTGCAACCGCGAAACCATTGCTGATGATGGAGTGGCGCTTCGGATCACTGCGCAGAGAAGCCTATTTTCTATGTGAATATGTGCCTGGGGAAGATGCCTTGCATTTCCTTAAGAAAGAGCCTATAAATTCGCCCGCTTTGAGTTCGGCTTTAGAGCAATTCAAAGCATTGTTTGCCGCCATGCGGGACTACTCGATTGTTCATGGCGATATGAAAGCGACTAACTTTCATATCAATGAAAAAGGCATTGTAGTATTGGATCTTGATGGCATGTACCAAGAGCCAGATCAGCGACGCTTCGAGATCGCCAGACAAAAAGATTTACAACGATTCGCCAAAAACTGGGAAGATTCTCCTGAGCTTGCACAGCGAGTAGAGCAAATGTTGCAGCGCTTAAGGGAAGACTCCGACTATTTTACGAAAGGGTCATAATGTCACTAATCACGCTGGGGCTTTCCGGTGCACTTGGACACGATGCCGCTGCTGCACTGTTCATCGATGGCGAACTCGTCGCTGCAGTTGAAGAAGAGCGCTTGGTAAGGCGCAAGCACGCCAAAGGGTGTATGCCGAGCGAAGCGGCGAAGTTTTGTATTCGCTCGGCTAAGATTAAGCCTCGCGATATTAATTGTGTGGCGGTTTCCTATGCGCCTATCTCACTGCTTAGCCCGGCCCGTTGGCATTATGCTAAACGGCATTGGTATGCGCCTGAGCGCAGTGTTGATGCTATTTTTAATGGCAACCGTCGTTATCGTCGTTACCTATCAGAAGTTAAACAACTTTTAGATGATTTGAAAATACCATGGCATAAAGTGCAGTTCGTGCCAATTCAGAATCAGCTTGCGCATGCTAGCAGCGCCTATTATATGAGTGGTTTCAAAGAAAAAACGGCCATACTGACCATCGACATGAAAGGTGAGTATGCCTCGATGTTCTTTGGTTACGGTGAAAACGGCAAGATTCATAAGATCAAAGAATTCTATGATCCAGACTCACTAGCTGGCATGTTTGGTGCAATCACCGATTACTTGGGATTCGATATGCTCGATGGTGATTCCAAAGTTATGGGCATGGCTACTTATGGTGATCCAGAAAAATACGATCTATCTGCAATCGCACAGTTTGATGGCAAGAATTTCAAGGTTAATACTAAATTAATAGGCACCGTGGGCTTGCGTCGTTATAAAGATAAGTCGCGCGGTCATTTCTTCAGCAATAAATTGGTGGAGCTCTTAGGGCCAAGGCGTGCAGGGGAGCTATTCCAAGACCCCTATGTGCATTATGCGGCAAGCATTCAAAAACTATTCGAAGATGCGGCGGTGGCATTGATTTCCTATTATTTAGGGGATGTGCTGAAGGAGTCGGGTAAGCTCGTTTTTGGTGGCACAGGAGCTTTGAACGTTAAACTCAATCAGCGCCTTGCATCGATGCCATTAGTGCATGAGCTTTTTGTTCCGCCCTCTGCTGGCGATGCGGGCACAGCGATAGGTGCTGCAGCCAATTCTATTGCTAGCCGAGACATAAAAGTTGAGCCGCACAAAAACGCTTTCTTGGGGCCGCGCTATACAACCGATCGCTGTGTGAAAGCATGCGAGAAGCACCGTGAAAAACCGCTATTCGAAGTGCTGCAAAATCCTACTCGTAAAGCAGCAGAGCTGATCAGCGAGGGCAATCTTGTTGGCTGGTTTCAAAGTCGTATGGAGTTTGGGTCACGCTCACTTGGCAATCGTTGTATTCTTGCCAATCCGATGTCTCAGCAGTGCGTTGAGTCGGTGAATAAGAAAATAAAATTCCGCGAGGGTTGGCGTTCTTTTTCGCCAAGCATGTTAGATACTATGGCGGACGAGGTATTAACCTCGAAGCACCCAGCTGACTATATGACAATGACTTTCGATATTACTGAGGCGTGGCGTGATAAATTGCCAGGGCTTGTGTATCAAGATGGCACTTCTCGTGCACACGTGGTACGACGCGTAGCCAATCCGCGTTTTTATCGACTGCTGAAAGAGTTGGAAGCGCTCAACGGGCATGGCATCGTGTTGAACTCTTCATTGAATAGACCCGGAGAGGCCATGGTGTGTTCTCCCGAAGATGCATTGAATTTATTCTTTGGTTCAGACCTAGAATATATGATCATGCAAGACGTTTTAGTCACAAAGCGCCCTGAGCCTGATTGGGAAAATTAATTGCCGAGCCGACGATAGATGAGCACTTCTGGTTCATCTGTCTGCGGGAAGGTAGCAAGTGCTTCCACTTGTTGAAACTCAATGCTGCGCTCAATGATACTGTCGTTGCTGCTACTGGCCATGATCACGATAATAGTGCCGTACTGCGCATTTTCAATTGCATCGTCTGCCATATATCGAGAGATCTCGTCGTAGTCTTCCACTTTTCCGCTGTAGTAGGCGATGTAACGGCTGTTGGTCAAAAATGCATCCCGCTCATCGGTATTGGCCGCTACCCAGTCAACCGCACTCTGTAAAGAATTACGCGAGCCACCGAAGCTGATGTGGGCATCGATAGCAGAGAACACGAACAAAAATAGTAGTGCGCCGTTGGCCAGCTTGCGCCGCTGCATTTGTTGAATGCGACTAAGAAGATTGTCCAATATCAACACAAGTACGGCGAGAACGGACAGACTAAACATCATGGTATAGCGCGTGGAAATGAACCGAGTCAGCACTAAAAAACCCAATAGGATTGCGAACGCAATGCCAGAATAGCTTAGCATCACGCGCGTATTTTTCTGGAAAATGTCTTCTCTATGTTGGCTAAAGCCATAGATAAGCAATAATAAAACAGGTACACCGAGGCCGTTGAGAAGTTGCGCTACTAGTACAGAGCTTAGGCCGGTCAACATAAAAAGCCAAATATATTGACCAGAAAAATTCGATGCGTACTCACCGAAAACGGCAACGCTTAACGCGGAGTCCCCATCTGAGATGGCCGCCATGGCATCGCGTAAAAATGGCCAGTAAACAGTCAGCACTCGTTGCAGGATGTTGACGACATCTATCTTGAGTAAAAAAAGCAGCACAAGCGCACAGGCTGCGACGCCTAGCATTAATAATTCCAGTTTTAAGAATAATTGCCACGGCTGGTGTGTACGACCGATTAAGGCGATTGGGGCAAGCGGCAAGTAGACCAACGCTTCAGATCGAAAAAGGGCAGCGACAAAAATTAGAAGTATAAAAGCGATGGCATGTAAATTTTTTTCAAACTTCGCAAATCGCGTCAGGGAAAGGGCAGCCAAAAGCATAAAAGCCAAAAAGCCGATGTCGCGAATCAGGTAGTATCGATATTCGTTCAGTGTAGGAAAAATCAGTATGAAGGCTGCTGCAATCAGCGCGACACGCTGTGTATTGCGAAACTCGACGACAATAGAGATAAAGGCATAAACAATTAATGCGTAAAAGGCGGCGTTAATGAGCTGCCCGGCCGCAAAAAGATCGATGCCTGTCAATTGATGCAGGATTCCCATTAGCACCGGATAAGTGGCAGATGGGTACCATGAGAAGGCCGCCGCTATGCCTGAGTCCAAGTACACTGTTGCGGTGCGCACATAGCTGAAGGCGTCGGCATTGGGGATAGGGTTGGCGAAAACATGCCACGCGCAGAGCACGCAACTGACTAAAACTGCGAGTGTCCGGATGTCGATGTTGCGCCACTTGGTATTCATTTACACTCTCAATAGGCTGTCAGCGATTATAGATTCTTATAGGGGCTTAAGCCCTGTTCCTGAGTCTTGAAGCGTTTGTGTAGCCACAGATATTGTTCGGGATGTTTGCGTATCGCTGTTTCGATTATGTCGTTTATTCTCTGCGCGTCTTGTTCTTCATCGCCGCAAGGGTAATTCTGCAATGGTTCGCTAAAATGTAGGTGATATCCCGAATTGTCTTCATTGCGATAATGACTGAAAAATACAACTGCGGAGTCATTGAATGAAGCGAAGCGACTCGTTGCAGTAATAGTCGCGGCTTTGACACCAAAAAAATTTACAAATACAGAGTGTCTGCGACCGTAGTCTTGATCTGGCGCATACCAGACAGTGTGTCCTTGCTTAAGACTACGCAGGGCCTGACGGACATCGCCTCGTTCGATCACCGCGCCATATAAACGTTGTCGTGAGCGAAACATTAAGGTCTCGAACAATGGATTCTTGTGCGGCCTATAGGTGACATCCATCGGGTGAAATAGGCTTAATAAACTGCCTGCAAACTCAAGAGTAGTGAAGTGCGCACAAACCAACAGAACACCTTTCCCTTGCGCAGAGGCCTTCTGTAGAGCCGCAAGCCCTGTGACATCGACGCGCTGTTGAAAAGACTTGGGTGAGCGACACCAAGCAAGCCCTACCTCCATGACGCCTATCCCATTAGAAATGAAAGTCTCTTTGACTAAACGTGCCTGTTCTTGCTCGGTTAGTTCAGGAAAGCACAGCGCAATATTGGTTTCACAGATACGACGCCGCTCTTTGGCAAAACGAAAACTGATGAGTCCTAAGGCACGCCCCATCGCCATTTGTGCGGAAAAGGGTAATTGCGCCGCTAGCCAGATAACGCCAAAGGCCAACCAAGTCGGCCAATAGCGAGGGCCAAGGAAGTGACTTAGTTGCTCAGATTTTTGAGATTTCTTGCTCACAGGCTACCAACAGTACGCAATAAAAGGAGGGATTGTAGCAAACCTTCGCTAAATCACTCATCGACTTCTTCGTCATCTTCTCGTCTGACTTTATTCAATGCCGAGGCGAGCAAGCCAGCGGGAATTGCTACGATCCCTAAACCCAGCATTAAGATCGAAAAAGTAAAAATTCGCCCGCCAGCGGTAATGGGGTACATATCGCCATACCCTACAGTGGTTAGAGTGGTAACTGCCCACCACATACTGTGAAATATGCTGGCAAATAGCTCTGGTTGCGCTTCGTGTTCAAAATAATAGATTCCGATGGCACTCAGATACAGCAGGATCACTGTCACCATTACGAAAACGATGATTTCTTCGCGCGCAATAGTAAACGCTCGCACAAAACGCTCTATGGCTTTGTTGTAGCGCACCAACTTAAACAAACGGAACAAGCGCAGTAGGCGCAATGTGCGTAGTGAACGCATATCGATGCCTAGGGCGAGATAGAAAGGCAGGATCGCAAGTAGGTCAACGATTCCGTAAAAGCTGAACATATAGGTTAAGCGGTGATCAGCGACATAGACGCGCATTAGGTACTCGATGGTAAATAATATGACGGTAACTGCTTCGATATAGCCCAGTAATTGGTATATCTCTGGGTCAAGGTTCGGCAATGTTTCGAACGAAAATGACAGTAAAGAGATAATAATTAGTGCTTGAATGACTAAGTCGAAGGCTTTGCTTGCCGGTGTGTCGTGACGCTCAACGAGTGCTTTTAGGTCCATTAGTTGGTCTTCTTATTTAAGAGGCTTGGCATTTATACACATTAACTGTATGCCGCAGTAAGACAAGCCTAAATCACCTATAAGCTCCCAATCAACTTCATCTAAGCCATGTGCTATTATTCCGGCCTCTTTGACGACATTAGGATAAGCAATGAAGCTCGACATGCCCCCCTTTCAACAGGCACGTATATTGGTAGTTGGAGACGTCATGCTGGACCGTTATTGGCACGGTAAAGCAACGCGTATTTCCCCTGAAGCCCCTGTTCCTGTGGTGCGGGTAGGCAATAGTGAGGATCGCCCTGGTGGCGCCGGCAATGTGGCGTTGAATATCTCGGCACTCGGGGCAGCCGCTTCATTGGCAGGCATCATCGGGCAAGATGAGGCCGGGGTTGAACTGCAGTCACGTTTAGAAGCAGCGGGTGTGTATTGCGAGTTTGCGCAGTGCGACAGCGCTCCGACAATCACTAAACTAAGAGTGATCAGTCAACATCAACAATTGTTGCGAGTTGATTTTGAAGAGGGTTTTGCACCCGCGGCCATCGCGGTATTTCAAGCGCAGGCGCTTAATCTGCTCGCCAATACGCAAGTCTTGGTGCTCTCTGACTACAGTAAGGGAGCGCTGGCCGATACCCAAAGTTTGATTAAAGCCGCCAAAGACAAAGGCATCCCCGTAGTCGTAGACCCCAAAGGCGATGATTTTTCTAAATATCGCGGGGCCACTGTAATTACGCCTAATTTGAACGAATTTGAAGCGATTGTCGGCAAATGTGCCAATGAAGAGATTTTGGCTGCCCGAGGTTTGCAGTTGCTGGAAGACTTAGAACTAAAGGCGCTGTTAATTACTCGCGGTGAGAGTGGTATGACGTTGCTGCGGCCCGATATGCCGGAATTGCATATGCCAACCCGTGCACAGGAGGTGTTCGACGTGACTGGTGCGGGTGATACAGTGGTGGCCGTGCTCGCGGCGTCATTAGCGGCAGGAAGCAGCTTTGACGATGCAACTGCATTAGCGAATCTGGCGGCAGGGCTTGCAGTGGGTAAACTTGGTACGGCAGCGATTAGTGGGCCTGAATTGCGCCGAGCAATTGCGCGCGAAGAGGGCACTGGCCGAGGCGTTATGACGGCCGATCAATTGGCTTTGGCAGTGGAAGATGCGAAAGCGCAAGGTGAGAAAGTCGTCTTTACCAATGGTTGCTTCGATATAATTCATGCAGGTCATGTTGGGTACTTAGCCCAGGCTCGCAAATTGGGTCAGCGACTTATAGTTGCGATCAATGATGACGCGTCCGTTAAGCGACTGAAAGGATCAGGGCGACCGATTAATCCGGTGGAGAGACGCATGGCGGTTTTGGCAGGCTTAGAAGCGGTCGACTGGGTTGTCTCTTTCTCTGAAGATACCCCCGAAGCTTTGTTGGAAGTCATCAAGCCTGATGTGCTGGCAAAAGGTGGCGACTACACCATAGACCAAGTGGTCGGTGGCGAGTTTGTACTAGCTTATGGTGGTAGTGTTGAAGTATTGGCCTTTCTCGATAATTGCTCGACATCGGCAATTGTTGAAAAGCTGAAGGCTTAAGCAGCTACGTGAGTCAGGTCAGCCTGCGTGAAGCCATCACCATCTGGTGGCGTATCGGTATTCTGAGTTTCGGTGGGCCAGCTGGACAGATCGCCCTCATGCACCGGATTATCGTTGATGAGAAGCGCTGGTTAGATGAAGCAAGATTCCTGCACGCATTGAACTACTGCATGTTATTACCCGGGCCCGAGGCTCAACAATTGGCCACCTATATTGGCTGGCTATTGCATGGGGTACGCGGTGGCCTTGTGGCGGGGATATTGTTCATTTTGCCCGGGGCATTCGCGATTTTGGCGCTTTCTTGGCTTTATGTTCTGTTTGCCGATGTCGGTTTAGTGGCCGGCATTTTCTTCGGTATGAAGGCGGCTGTCCTTGCGATAGTCTGCCAAGCGCTGATTCGAATTGCCGGGCGTGCATTGAAAAGTGTGATGAATATCGGGCTTGCAATCGCGGGATTTGTCGCGTTATTTGTCTTCGCTATTCCTTTTCCCCTGGTGGTACTTAGTGCTGCCCTGATTGCATTTGTGGTGGCGCGTCTGCGTCCGCGCGATGATGAGGCTGAGCAAACTGTAAGCAATTACGATTCGGTGAGCTCAACCCAATACGCTGGCACGACAAAGGCGGCAGCCATTTGTCTTGTCTTATGGATCGGCACTATCGTGGTATTGCATCTGCTACTAGGCCCTAGCAGTACCTTCACTCAGATTGGCGATTTCTTCTCCCGCATGGCTGTGGTGAGCTTTGGTGGCGCGTATGCGGTGCTTTCCTATGTTGCCCAGCAGGCTGTAGAGCAATACCACTGGTTGGCCCCTGGAGAGATGTTGGATGGCCTAGGATTAGCAGAGACCACGCCAGGGCCGCTAATATTGGTCACGCAATTTGTTGGGTTTATGGGTGCGTGGCGTGGAACTGGGATTGAGTCTTCGTTGCTCATGGCCAGTGCAGGGGCTTTACTGACCACATGGGTAACGTTTTTACCCTGCTTCCTATGGATATTTGCGGGAGCACCCTATATTGAGAAACTGCGTCAACACAAAGCACTAGCGCAAGCCTTAGCGGGCATCACTGCAGTCGTGGTTGGAGTAATTGCAAACTTGGCGCTTTGGTTTGCCCTTAATTTTCTTTTTGCCGAAACTATACAAATTGATAACGGCTTATTGAATATGCAGTGGCCAGTACTAAACAGCATCAATTGGCCGAATATCTTTTTGAGCACCATTGCTTTCGTTCTGCTATTTGTCGTGCGGATCAATATGCTGGCAATGCTGGGTACATGTGCATTACTTGGAATGATGTGGACACTTCTTTAATCAAGGTCTAGGTATTTTATGTCTGAGCGTTCGATAATTGGTCAAATATTTCATTTCATTGGTCGCAGCATCGACATGGTCAGGGTCATTCTTGGTCGTATAGTGTTCTTGTTGGTCGTTGTGCTTGTGTTAGGTTTTCTCTTCAGTGGTCCGGCGCAGATTCAAATTGCCGACAATACACTGGTGGTCTTAGCGCCCAAGGGAGCGATTGTAGAGCAAAGCAATGTACTTGCCGTCAGCGATCTATTGCTTGGTAACGATGAATTTATCGACACCCCTGTTCAAGATGTACTCGACACTTTGATGTACGCCGCACAAGATGAGCGGGTGCAGGGCGTCATTCTTGAGCTAGAAGAGATGACTGCTGTCAGCAATGCGAACCTTGAGCGCATTGGCCGCGCTCTTGAGGACTACAAGCTCAGCGGCAAAGCATTGCTCGCCCATGGCCAGTTCTTCACGCAAGCTCAGTACTACCTCGCCTCCTATGCTGACTCCATCTATATGCACGCCATGGGGCAACTGATGTTGCCAGGTTTCGGCGGCAGTCAGTTGTTTTTTTCAGAGCTATTAGAAAAATTAGGCGTCACGATGCACATTTTTAGAGTGGGCACTCATAAAGCTGCAGTAGAGCCTTTTATTCTCAATGGCATGTCAGATGAATCGCGACAAAACAATCAGCAACTCATTGATGAGTTGTGGCAACGTTATGTCAATCAGATAGCGCGCAATCGTGGGCTCACGGTCGAGCAAGTGCAAGAGTACGCGCAAAATTATGCACAGTTGTTGCTGGCAGCGAATGGAGATACCGCGCGGCTAGCTGTACAACAACAGTTGATAGATGAACTGGTATCGCCGGCGCAGTTAGAACTTCGTCTTAGCAGCATTGTAGGTGCTAGAGCGTCGGCGAACAGTATTTCCCACGAGCAATATCTTGGCGCAGTTAGTGAAATCGTAATGCCTAGCGAGTCAGAAATTGGAGTCATTGTGGCGCAAGGGTCGATCAATATGGGAGAACAACCCCGTGGCGCAATTGGTTCGGATTCGCTCAATCGATTAATCGCACAAGCCCGAAATGATGCTTCAGTAAAAGCAGTTGTCTTACGTGTGGATTCGCCAGGGGGGTCCGCTTTTGCCTCAGAACTTATTCGACAAGAATTGCTGGAGTTGCAAAGAGCGGGTAAACCATTGGTTATCTCTATGGGTGGTACTGCTGCATCGGGAGGCTATTGGATATCGGCAAGTGCAGATGAGATTTGGGCGTCACCGGCAACGATTACCGGTTCTATTGGGATTTTTAGCATCGTGCCCACTTTCGAAAATAGCATTGAGAAAATTGGTGTTTATGCCGATGGCGTTGGTACAACGCCTTATAGCCGCGCGGATGTGCTCACAGGTATGAATAGTGAGCTAGCGACAGTCTTGCAATCGAGTATCGAACAACAGTACAGAAATTTTTTGCAACTAGTTGCAGACGGCAGGGGTTTAGAAATTGATGCAGTAGATGCTGTCGCACAAGGCCAAGTGTGGACCGGCACGCAAGCAATGAACTTTGGTCTTGTCGATAATCTCGGCGATCTCGATGATGCCATTGCCGCCGCAGCGCGCTTGGCAGAGGTAGATGATTATACTTGGCGCTATATCGAAAAAACACTCAGCCCTGGCGAACAGTTTGCCCAAGAAATTATTAACAATTTTTCGGTGCAAGCAAGTTTACAAGCACTGTCCAATACCATGATGGGGCCGGTGGATCGCTTATTGTCTAGCAACACTGATATCCGTGCACTGCAAAGCACATTAAATGAGGCGAGCCAGTTTCTAACGATTAAAGACCCGCGCAATAATTTGGCTGTGTGTGAATTTTGTGTGTCCCTACTTCACTAAAGCGTTGCTGCGGCAATTGCATGCGCAATATTTTGGCGCAAATGGGTTGGGGTGATGCTGCCAATGATGATGGAACCGACACCAGGGTGGCCGTAAATAAAATTCATGCTGGCGCGCACTGGGTCGACGTTTGAATTTGCTCCGGATAAATGCCCGCTATTGAGAGCCTTCTTAATGAGCACGCCTTTGTTCTTCTGCAAAGCCGTATCGATCACTCGTTGTTCATCTGGCTCTTCGGGGCGATAAGTGACCATGACAATGTCGGCGCGTTCAATGGCGAGCAAGCCACCGGCTAAAGTCTTTGTCGACATGCCAAACGCGCGAATATACCCTTCGTCGCGAAGCTTCTCTAGGCTCGCGAAACAATCGCTGTGTTCGATGATGTCGCTATCATTGCCGTCTGAATGCACGAGTACAATGTCGAGATAGTCAGTTTTTAGCCGACGCAGACTGCGCTCTACACTTGTGCGAGTGTGCTTGGCACTGAAATCGAAATTCGATTGACCGTTTTCAAATTCTTCGCCCACTTTTGTGCAGATCTTCCAATGCTCACGTTCGCGGAGCAATTGGCCTAGACGCTCTTCGCTGTGTCCATAGGCCGGTGCCGTATCGATTAAATTCATGCCGGCCTCACGACAGATACTAAGAATATTGAGAACGCTTTGATCGTCGGGAAGCTGGAACCCAGAGGGATATTTCACACCTTGATTACGGCCAAATTTGACAGTGCCAAGCCCAAGACAGGAGACGTCCAGTCCCGTTCGCCCGAGACTGCGCATAGGTAGCAACTTCATCGGAGTAAATCCTCCCAGCGTGGCTGCGCAATGCTGGCCGTGGCAAACTGCTTGCGCAATTGGGCAAGTGTAGAACCCTCGTTGGAGCCGCTTTCTGCGGCAATCGATTGCTGCTGTAAGGTGTTCACTACACTCTGTCCAAGCTCAGGAGTCAGTGTGAGTTTGGTAGGCCAGGTCAGCAAGACATTCTCTGTTGCATGTAAATAGGCGGTGTCAGGTCGTTGCAAATTGGCGAGTTTTGGTTCGGCCCTATTGATAAAGAAACTAGTCCATTGAGCGCGATCATAGTCGACCCATGGGAAGACCTCTTGCAGCTGCTGTCGGCCTAGGGCTATCTGTTGCTCTGCGCTACGGTCGACGCCACTTTCCGCAATCTCACCGCCTATATACCAAATCCAGCCTCCATCTTGGCTAGGGTGCGAGGTGATGGTCATGCGCGGGGTCATTCCGAAGCTATCGCCTATACAGTGCAAAAACACAGGGTGTGGGTGATCACTGCGTAGCGCTAACATGTGCAGAGGACGCACTTGCATGGACGGCTGTTCGATACCGATCTGACTGAGTAGGGCGCCATTGCCTTCACCCGCTGCCAAAATATAACGCTTAGCAGACAGGGCAATCGTACCCCTGCTAGTGTTTAGTGCGAGTTGTGCAATTGCGCCCTTATTGTTGCAGACCAGGCGCATTTGCTCTTTCGGGACATGGAAAATTCTATCGGCATGGGGTGAGGACAAATTGCTCACTAGCGAAGGAGTGTCCACCACGAAATCGGTGAGCTTATAGAGTGTGCCAGAGAGTGACTGGCCACGCAGGAACTCCGGATAGGATGATGCGCTAAGAGCGTCTATGCGGCCTCGCAATGCTTTGCTGCCGAGAAAAGTCTTTAGGCGTGAACGATAGCCACCGCTAGACCACATGAAATAGTGGGGTGCTAAGACCTTGGTTTGACGCAGATCGATATCGCCTTCGCCCGCAAGGCATTGGCGCCAACGATCGGGCATTGCTGCGATAGCACTGCTAGCGGGGCTTAAGACTCCGCTCAGTGCATACTTCAACCCGCCGTGGATGATGCCTTGCGAGGCAAGGGTTTGGCCACCACCAAGGGCGTCAGTCTCCAATAGCACCGTCTCTAAACCTTGTTGGCGTAAGCGGTTTAGGAGCCAAAGCCCGGCGATTCCACCGCCAAAAATGACAATGTCGGTGTGTAGTTCTTGGGTCATACATACTCACTTGCGAAAATTTGCTACAGTGCGGCATCACTGACGCGGCACTCTTATATTGGCGCCAATGGTAGCATGCAACCGCATTGGAGCAGACAAACCGTTTTGAATAGACTCACCTACAACCTCCTTTTTACGCTCGTACTTCCCATTATCATTGTGCGCCTGCTTTGGCGCTCGCTCAAAGCCCCTGCCTATGCGCGGCGTTGGGCGCAACGCTTCGGCTTTGCCCAGCTAAGCCCAGAGCAGCAAGCCCTAAAAGGGCAGTGGATCTGGGTACATGCCGTGTCGGTCGGAGAGTCTATCGCGGCAGCTCCCCTGATTCGCAAGTTATTACAGGAGCACCCCGAGATCCCTATTGTTGTCACAACAATGACGCCCACTGGCTCGGAGCGCGTGCAGGCGATGTTCCCTGAGCAGGTGTGTCATGTGTACGCCCCATACGATCACCCCATCGCTGTGCAAAATTTCCTAAATCGATTCAAACCCCGGTTATTGGTAATCATGGAAACAGAGCTATGGCCAAACATCGTGCACTATTCAAAAAAAGCTGGAGCTAAAGTCATTGTCGCGAACGCGAGGCTTTCAGTGAAATCGGCACGAGGTTACGAGAAATTCATCAAATTGGCATCCCCGATGCTGGCCTCTATAGATTGCATTGCAACCCAAGCGCACAATGATGCCCAGCGTTTCATAAAACTTGGTGTTCCCGCAGAAAAAGTGCCAGTCACTGGCAGCATCAAATTTGAAATAGATTTGCCGGAAGATTTGCAGCAACAACGCCAACAGATGGCTTCATTGATTGAAGGCGAAAGACCAGTGCTGATTGCGGCGAGCACAAGAGAAGGTGAAGAGGAAAAAGTCCTTGCTGCGTTTAAAAAATGCCTTCCGAACATTCCAGAACTTTTGCTGGTTTTAGTCCCGCGTCATCCCGAAAGATTCCGCTCCGTCGCAAAACTTTGTCAGAATCAAGGCTTGAGTCTAGTTAGCCGCAGTGACGGTTGTGAAATATCAGAGTTGAATAATGTATTTCTAGGCGACTCGATGGGCGAGATGTTGAACTATTTTTCAATAAGCGATGTCGCCTTTGTCGGTGGCAGTCTTGTCGAGACAGGGTGCCATAATGTTTTGGAACCGGCGGCATTTGGGTTGCCCGTGTTAGTGGGGCCTTCTCAGTTCAATTTTCAAACGATCTGTGAGCAGCTTGAAGAAGCAGGTGCTTTGATAACCGTTAGAGATGAGTTGCATTTGAGCGACGTGATTCTAGAGCTGTTTGCAGATACAGAGAAAAGAAAGGCAATGGGCGTTGCTGGCCAAAAAATGATTGCCGAGAATAAAGGTGCGCTACAACGCACCTACGATATTGTTATTGCACACTATTAGCCAAGAGTGAATTGAACTATGAAATTTGCATTAGTATTACTTACAGCCGTCACTTGTACTTTGGCAAACCCACTTGCAGCGCAAGTACGAGAGAACCAGGCCGCCAAGAGCATTTTAGATGACAGCCCCTATTCGGGCACCTTGCTGGTATACAAAGAAAGTGATGGCTATTTTCAGGCTGGGCATTCTGAGTTGGCATCTAAAGCTTTGATTCCGGCTTCAACGTTTAAGATTGTCAGTGCGATGATCGCGCTAGATACCGAAGTTGTGCCCGATGCTAATACGGTCTTGCCCTGGGATGGTGTGACGCGTTCACGGCCAGAGATCAACAAGGATCTAGATTTAGTCTCGGCATTTAGAGTGTCTGCTTTGCCGCATTTTCAAGCACTGGTTAGGCAGATTGGTCCGTCCACGATGCAGCAATACATCGATGCCTTTGGCTATGGAAATCAGGATATCAGTGGCGGGGATGATATTTTCTGGATTGCAGGGAATATAAAAATTAGCCCAATAGAACAAATTGAACTGTTGCGTAAATTATACCGTGACGATCTGCCTGTGCGCCCAGAGGTCATGAGTAGCGTTAAACATATGATGATTTCGGAAGAAACCGAAGACTATGTGATTCGCAGTAAGACCGGGTTGGCTGTATTAGATGGTGAGCACAATGTCGGCTGGTGGGTCGGTTGGGTTGAGCAGGGAGATGAAAGAGTGTTTTTTGCTAGTGCCCTTGAGGCGGTTTCGCCGGGCGACGATTTTATCCCTGCGCGAATTAGGCTTATGCGGGAGTTTTTGCAAACGTTGGGTGTTTTAGAGAACTAAAGTTTTCAAGGGGGGCAACATGAAAAGTAGTTTTAAAAGTAAACTGATACAGTGGGCAAGCCTATGCATCTTATTTGGACTGAGTGGGGCGAGCATCGCTCAGTCTCCCATCGACACTGAGCGCGCGGGCGGCATCGTAGAGGCGCTTGCAGATACTCAGCCGCAAAGCTTTAGTGATTTTCTCGAAGCGGTGTCTGCTTTGCCTGCGAGTGCGAACACAGATTATGTGGCGCTGCTAGAGAGTTTTCGGCAGGGCGAGTCAGTAAGCGAGCTCCAGCGTAATGATCTGTATCGTCTACTTGGTCTCTACGCGCGCGTCAAATATGCCGATGATGCATTGCAAACTTTGCGTGAATTCGTTGCGATTCCGACATTCAATGTTGAATCGCTAGTGCAGCATGAGAATCCAGAGTTCCACCGTTTTGCAGAAAAACTACAAAGCCTTGCAGATGAGTTTAATCTTGATTTTCGTAATGTGGGTGACCGAATTTACGAGATCTCATTGGGCGAAGAAGTGGGTGAGCGCATTGGCGTGCATGCCCATGCGGATGTCGTGCCTGTGAATCCTGATTTGTGGGTACTAGAAGATGGCACGAAGTTGGATCCTTTCGTTGTTACGCAAATAGGTAACCGCTTATACGGGCGTGGTACACAAGATGATAAGAACGGAATCGTCGTGTCTATGTACGCCATGCGTGTGGTGCAGGATGAGAATCTGCCTCTGCTGCGGCATTTCAAACTACTAGTGGATACGCGTGAAGAAACTGGTGGTGACGCCATGCCATACTACTTCGAGCGTAACCCAATCCCCGACTATAATATTGCGTTAGATGGCAGCTATCCTGTCATTATCGCAGAGAAAGGCTATGGCACCGTGATGGCCAGTTTTCCGTTTCGCACTGCAAGTGGTGAGGGCGCGCAGATTGTAGAGCTCACCGGTGGTTTGGCGACGAACCAAATTCCGGCAAGCGCAAGTGTGTGGTTTACTACCCCACGCGCCGAGCAATTAGTGGCACGTTTGAATCAGGAAGGCGCGTTATTCGCGACGGCTAATGGGAGCAATTTTGCGATCAACGCCAATCAAGATGGGGCAAGGGTAAGATTGGACGTGCTTGGAGTTTCTGCGCATTCATCCGAACCAAGCTCAGGGGTCAACCCTGTTTCGCGTATGTTCGCCTTTATTAATGTTCTTGCTCAGCAAGGCTTAGTGCAAAGTAATCACTTTACCGATGCAGCGCTGTATGCCAGCGAGAATTGGGGAATGGACTACCTGGGTACACAGTTACAAATTGCTTATTCGGACAGTTTCATGGGGCCGATGACAGCTGCGCAGACCTTTGTGTCCATAGATGATGACACCCTGCGAACTGCTGTGAATTTGCGCCTACCCATAGGCCGTGAGCCTCAAGACTTGGTGAGCGAACTGGAGAGCACATTGAGTGAATGGGCTAGCGCCCGCGACGTTCAGGTCAGCTTTAATATTTCGGCAAGTGATCCGATGTATCGCAATCCAGAGGGTGCATGGGTCAATGCGCTGTTAGATATTGCAGTGGAGAACCTTGGAATCCCGCGCGAGTTCGGCTCCTCCGCTGGTGGCACGTCTATTCATGATCTTCCCAATGGTGTGCAATTTGGCTTGGCTTTGGCTACTGAAAAATACACAGGGCACAATGCCAATGAATTTAAGACCATCGATCAATTTCTCTTAGATCTGCAGATAGTGACCGAGATGTTTGCACGACTAGGTGGAATGCCAGCGCTATAAAATTGGTGATTCAAATGAGTACGCGGGTAAGGTTTTCGAAACCCGTTTCAGTGACTAGGATATTGTCTTCGATTCTTATGCCACCTAGTGGCATAAGGGTGTCGACGATGTCCCAGTTAATTAAGCGGCCTCTCTCGCTATTGCGCTCTTTGTTTAGTAACAATGGAATGAAGTACAAGCCTGGCTCTATCGTGAAAACTTGCCCGACTTCGGTTTGCCTTGTCGTACGCAAACTTGGGTAGTCCTGTGGCGGGTTACGAGTTTCGCCCTTTGCGTTTTTCATGCGCCCACCCACGTCGTGCACCTGAATGCCTAGTAGATGCCCTATTCCATGGGGCATGAATAGCGTGCTGATCTTATGCTCTTTCAACGCTTGCACCGAGCCTCGGCAGATCCCTGAACCTAATAGAATATTGGTTAAACCTTCATGTGCAGCGCGGTGGATGTCCGGATAGTCTATGCCACTTTTTACGCGGCGAATCAGGCTGGTTTGCAGTGACTCCACTGCTTCGATAAGATCGCGGAACAAGCTGAGTGTGCCCTCGCGTGTTGACGTTCTAGTGATGTCAGAACAGTAGCCATTGACCCGACAGCCCGCATCGATAAGTAATACTTGGCTTTGCTTTCTGTTGCTTCGCCGCTTGTTTTGATAATGCAAAATAGCGGCTTTCTCATCGAGGGCGACAATATTGGTATAGGGCGTTTCTTCTTCAAGCACTTCGCAGGCCTGTAGATAGGCCATGTGTATTTGATATTCGCTATCGCCTTGCAAGAAGGCGTGGCGCGCCGCCGTGTGACCTAGCAGGGCTTGTCTATTCGCTTTGCGAATACTGGCAATCTCGTACTGAGTTTTCACGGCGCGTTGAAAGTTGAGGTAGTGCACTAAAGACTCAGGATTCGTGGCTTCTTTTGAAAAACCCAGCGCCTTCGCAAACAATTCATCTTCGCCAACAAAGGCAATATTTTTGATCGAGGAAAAAGGCGCACTACTGATTTTAGTAATGAGTTCATCACTGCTTGTTAGGCAGTGTACTTGAAATTGTTCGGAGGCCCACTCTTGTAGAGTTACGTCTTGTTCGTACCAGAAATCGGCAGGGGTAACTTGAAAATAGTGAGCTTTTTTGCCGGGAATAACGAGTACGGCTTGGTCCGGTTTGTTAACAGGTAACCATTGGTTGAAATGGGGATTTGCTCGAAAGGGGATGCTTTGATCATCGGCAAAGTAATAGTGTTCTTTGCCGCTATGTAAAAGGATTGCGTCAAACTCGCCGTGCTGTTCAAGCGCTTTCGCATAACGGGTATGCAGAGTGTCAATATGTTGAGCGAAGTGCAACGCAAAGGACATGAATAAAGCCTCACATTTAGAATTTGTTTGGATCGAGGCAATCGACAATAACACAGAGCGAGTTCTGCTCCTATAAGTGGGCAGCGATGCTTTATTGAAGTAAGCGTATGCTTGGCGCTATGATTGAAGCAGCTAAGAATTGCTAAGTACGTTGATTGCCAATAAAAACAAACATCAAGGAAAACGCCATGGCTAAGAACGGTCCATTTGAGTTGCAGCGCCACTTTGCGCATTTGCGCAGTGATGCAACCGCAAATGTCTTAGAAGTTAATGAGACGTTCTGGCAGGATCTTAGCCAAGGTCAGTTTGGCAATTTTAAAAATGAATACTTAGTTTCGACGCTAGCCTTCGATCAAAACTGGCCAGTTTGGGAAATGCACCCGCAAGGCGATGAAGTCGTCGTGCTGTTATCTGGGGCGCTAGACCTAGTATTAGAGAAAAAAACCGGCAACAAAGTCATCTGTATGAGTGGTAGTGCAAATTGGACCATCGTGCCTAAGGGCGTATGGCATACGGCAAGAGTTTATGAGCCCAGCGTTGTATTGTTTATTACTCCAGGTGAGGGCACCTTACAAAGACCCATCGATCTGCTCTAGGAGTAACTAGCAATGATTCTCTTCATAGCCAATAAGAATTATTCGTCCTGGTCGCTACGCCCTTGGGTGCTAATGCGCGCCTTAGGAATCGATTTCGAAGAACGTGTAATGCCCTTCAAGCCTGGCTCGAATTGGGAGGCGTTTAGAGATTTTTCACCAAGCGGCAAAGTGCCTGCTTTGGTGTTGCCAGAGACAACTCTTTGGGACTCTTTGGCGATCACTGAATATTTGTACGAATCTCATAGCAGTGTCTGGCCAAGCGAGCGCCTAGCGCGTGCATGGGCTAGATGCGCCACTGCCGAGATGCATTCTGGCTTTCCGGTTTTGCGTGAGGTGTGTTCGATGAGCTGCGGTGTGCGAATGTCGCTTTATGAGCCCAATGCAGCGTTAAACAAAGAGTTAGAGCGCATCGATGAGCTTTGGTGTGAGGGTTTGAATAGTTTTGCAGGGCCTTATTTGGCGGGAGCGCAATTCACCGCCGTGGATGCCTTCTTTGCGCCGGTCGTATTTCGGTTGCAGACATACGGTTTGGTGCTGGGAGATCAGGCGCAAGAATATGCCGAACTGATGCTTGCGCATCCTGCAATGCGTCAATGGTATAAAGAGGCATTGCAGGAAGTGTGGCGAGATACTCCCCATGATGCGGAATGTCAAAAGTACAGCCGTGTGGTAGAGGATTTGCGCGCCGATTAGGCTTTAGGTTCTCGCAGCCTAATTAAGCCTTCTTGTGCAACGGAGACCACAAGCTCCCCATTACGTCTGAATATATTGCCGCGGCTAAAACCTCTTGCTGCTGAACTCGACGGGCTGTCTTGCACGTAAAGCAACCATTCATCCATCCGGAAGGGCCTATGAAACCACATCGAATGGTCAAGGCTAGCGATCTGCAGATTGGGTTTCAACATACTGATGCCATGGGGGCGCAGACTCGTCTCTAGCAGGGTCATGTCTGATGCATAGGCCAACATATGACGGTGCAAGGCATAGTCGTCAGGAAGGTCATCATTTAAACGCAACCACACAGCACGAGTGGGCTCGCGTTTTTCTGGCTGCAAGAAATTCTGAGGCTCTATTTCGCGCAAATCTATTGCGAAGGGGCGCGCTGCATTAGCAAGCAACTCAGGGCTTAGGCTATCTTTGAATTTCTCGGCTAATTGCTGCCTAGTCAGGCAGTCTTCAGGGCCTGGCACTGCAGGCATCGCAATCTGATGGCTCAAACCTGCTTCGCTGATTTGAAATGAAACGGCAAGATTGAGGATGGCGGCGCCATGTTGAATTGCGGTTACTCGACGTGTGTTAAAGCTCTTTCCGTCGCGAAGCCTGTCGACCTGGAAGCTTATGGGAGCAGTTTTATCACCTGGTCGCAGAAAGTAGGCATGTAAAGAGTGTGGTTGGCGCTCTTCGCTGACAGTACGGCTCGCACTGACTAAAGCTTGGGCAAGCACCTGGCCACCGAAAATTTGTCGCCACCCTTCGTTTTTGTGTTTAGTTTTGAAGGTGTCGTCGTCTATTGTTTCTAGGTCGAGATGGTCAAAAAGTTGCTGCAGTTGTTGGTTCATGCTGTTTCCTAATGCCGCACTGATAAAGCGTTAGAGGCTTATTCAAAGCTGCATTATAGCATTTTGTCGTATGCGAATCATGAGCAATGCTTTACGCTTGAATGATTCTTAGACATCACCGATGATGGTTAAAACTATCTATTCCAATAAAAATAAGAGGTTTACCATGCGAACACTAGGGTTTATTGGTGCTGGGGTAATTTGCGTAAGCAGTGTTATGGTTTGGAATGCCAATCCCACCGCCGCAGCCAACAACAATGAACTAGAGGCCGTTAAGCAACAGTTTTTGGGGCATTATGAGTTGTTAAGTTTTATCTCCTACGCCGAAGATGGCAGTGCCATTGATAATGGCTATGAAGGCCGAATTACCTACGACGCCTATGACAATATGACGGCGCAAGGGATGCCGAAGGATTTGCCAGCACGGGCCGCAGCCTCAACAGAGAATGTCCGCGGTGGTTTTGCCTATTACGGCGATGTGACTTGGGATGTTGAAAATAAGATAGTGACGCATCATGTAAAAGGTTCCCCAAGTAGGGGAAGCTGGGTTGGCGAGGACAATGTCCGCCACTATGAGTGGGATAACGGCTTATTAAAATTATCAATTAAAAACCCAGAAGGGCGTATTACTGGGACGTTGACCTGGCGACGCTTTGAGTAGTGAGCCCAGCACTAGTCGATCATGAAGGTCATCCGCTCATATATGAGTTATTATCTAGGCGGTACTAGGTAAAGGCATTGCATCGACTAGCGCGTCCTCAATAGCGGCAGCTAGCCGTCATTGAAGGACTATAGTTTGACTACAAGGCAAACCCCCGCATCGCGTTTTGAAGCCCACTGGTTGGCTCATACACTGCGTCTTCAAGATTTAGAGTCTCAGCAATCCAGCAAGCTTACTCCGGTATTTCCCGCTTTAGCTGATACCAGTGATGCCGAACAAGCTCAGGGATGGCTTATTCAGAGAGCCTATGAGCGTCATAAAGACTCAGAATCCCTGCAGTGGATTCGGCATTGGGTGCAAAGCGCTCGCTTCTTGTTTTTACTAGTTTTAGTGCTCGCTATTGTTAGTGGGGTGAGCGCCGCCATTGGCTTCTTTGGCGGTCAGCAGCGCAGTGTTAACGTGATTTGGACCCTAATTGGGCTGATTGGCGTGCATGGTCTGACGCTATTGATGTGGTTGTTTGCGGGAAGGCTGACCGGTGGCTGGTTAGGGCGCGCATCGTTTTGGCTCATGAGTCATTGGCCAAAACCTGCCCAGAGCAATAGCAGCCAAACCGCAAAACTATCGACGGCGCTAGGGACCGTCATGACGAACAATGGCCTAGGCAAGTGGTCGTTAAGTTGTATTACTCATAGTGCTTGGTTGGTGGCGCTGCTCGCGACTTTTCTGACAATTTTGGTGGTACTGAGCGTGCGCAGCTATAGCTTTGTGCTTGAAACAACGATTCTTTCTGAATCAGTGATTGTTGAGCTAGTGAAAGGTTTCTCCTACTTACCGTCTCAGCTCGGGTTTACGGTGCCAAGTGATCAGATGATCACAGCAGCACTGGGGCCAGATCAGAGTGGTCAGTCTGATGAAGTACGCCGGGCATGGGCCTCATCTCTCGGAGGAGGGCTGCTAGTCTATGCCATCATTCCTCGTTTCCTTGTGTTGATTTGGAGTCTGTTGCGCTTGCGGCGCGCCCATGCAAGCCTGCGCTTGGATCTTAAGTTGCCAGGGTTTGCAGAATTGTTTGCAGCGAAGCTTGCGGCCAACCAAGTCGTGGATGCCGCGCCGACAAGTTTGCGAAAAATGCAATTGCAGCAGGCCGTAGATGTGAAGGGAGATAAAGCAGCCCTTGTGGGTTTGGAGTTGGGCCCGGGGCTTTTGTGGCCGCCGCAAGGCGTTCGTGAACTAAACACTATTTTATTGTTTGATGATGTTGTGACAACTGGTGCGCAACAAAGAGCAGTGTTGCAAGTATTGCGCGCGAGCCCGGTGCGGCGCATCTTAGTAATGTGCGATGCTCGCTTATCCCCTGATCGGGGAAGTCTGCAGTGGTTAATCGATGTCTCTGAGTATGCGAGTAATATGGCACTTTGTGTCCTAAATCCTGATAGACAAGAAACTGCAGGTCGTCAAGAAATCTGGGCGCATAGCCTTGAGAGTATTGGTTTGAGTTCCAAGTGTCTTTTTTATACGCAAGCCGATGGTTTGCGCTGGCTGCAATCTAATGAGTAATAATCAACAGCAGGCATTAAAGATTGCCGTAGTCGGTCATACGAATACAGGCAAGACCTCTCTTTTGCGCACGCTCAGCCGAGATAAGAGTTTCGGGGAAGTGTCTGCTATGCCAAGTACCACTCGTCATGTACAAGTGGTGCGCATGGGTGTCGGCGATGAAGTCATTGTGGAGCTTTTTGACACGCCTGGCCTAGAGGAGGCAATCGCTCTGTTAGACGCTTTAGATGCGCAGAAAGATGTCAATTACCGAGACGGACCGGTGCAGATCGAAGCGTTATTAGGAGACTCTGAGGCTTCCGTGCGTTTCGAGCAAGAGGCAAAAGTCCTAAGGCAATTATTAGTAAGTGATGCAGCGGTCTATGTGATCGATGTGCGCGACCCAGTGCTCCCAAAATATCGAGATGAGATTGCGATTTTGAGTCGCTGTGGAAAACCGCTGCTGCCACTGTTGAATTTCGTAAGTGTATCGAATACTCATGAAAAGCAGTGGCGTGATGCACTGGCTCAACTTGGGCTGCACGTAGTAGTTAGTTTTGACACCGTTGCGCCGGCCCTCGATGGTGAGGCAATCTTCTACGAAAAATTGGCGACCTTGCTCGATGCGCGCGGCAAGCGCTTGGCGGTATTGATGGCTAACCATCGTGACGATGCCGCATTGCGCAATAAGTCTGCGTGCTCATTGATAGCTGAGCTATTGCTAGATGTGGCGACCTGCAAGGTGACTTATGCGGAGGGTGAAATTAGCTCGGGCTCGGCTCTGCAGGAGTTTAATGATCGGGTACGCAAGCGAGAGCAAAGCTGTGTAGATGCGATGTTAGGGCTCTACCATTTTACGCGAGATGATCTCAATGCCAGCACTTTACCTTTTAACGAGGGGCAGTGGCGTGATGACTTGTTTGATCCAAGCACCCTAACGGCTCTAGGCCTAAACCTTGGTGGCGGCGCTGCTGCTGGTGCCGCAGCGGGGTTTGGCGTAGACCTTATGCTAGGGGGCGCTTCCCTTGGTACAGGGGCAGCAGTAGGCGCGTTAATGGGGGGCGGACTGCAAACGCTGCGTCGATTCGGGCGCCGAGTTGGCAGCCAGTTGAATCAAACTATTCAAGGGGCGGTGTTGAACCGGCAATTCTTGCGTGTAGATGACAAAATACTGCAGGTGCTCTTAACACGCCAGTTGCTATTGCTAAGCGCACTGCAAAAGCGTGGACATGCAGCGATTCGCCAAGTGCAAGTTGATAATGCTGTGCTAGAGCAATTATGGCAGGGCGAGATCGAGCAAGCGGTAGGGGTGATAAGACCATTCACGGCGTGGTCTTCCTTGTACCAACCTTTGCAGTGGAGCGCAGAAAGAGAAGCAAAGGTAAAAAGCATTGCTGACTTATTAGCGCGTAAGTTGCAGACTCTAGGGGCTTTACAAGATTAGCGTCGCGTTGAATATCGGTGCAAATGCAATAAGATAGCGTGACCGTTTGCTCAAAATTGCTCTGATTTAGGTGGGAATATGACTACGATAATTAGAAAAACTATAGGTAGTGTACAATCCGCGACAACTTTTATACACAAGGGAAGGGCGCTAGCCCTATTATTGCTCTTGTATGTGGCGTTAGTTGCGCCGGCCAGTTATGCGCAAATCGACTCCGGTTTGAATTGGGTCACCACGTGGTCTGCGAGTCCAAGTTCCTTGCCTGCAGGGATGCTAGCCGAAGCGCAGCGCGTTGATGCCTTTGAAGAGCAAACCCTGCGTCTAATTGCGCACAGTAGCATTGGTGGTGATGTCGTGCGCATACGAGTGTCAAACACCCATGGTAATAAACGCTTAGATATTGGTGCTGCGAGCATTGCCTTGCAAGCCCAAGGCAGCCGTATACAGGCATCAACATTAACTGCCTTGACCTTTGGGGGTGAAGAATCGATTACAATCGCAAGAGGGGCGTCGGTGCTCAGCGATCCCGTTGCATTTACCTTGCCGGCCTTGAGCAATATCAGTATCAGCCTGTATTTGCCAACCGCTAGTGGGACGGTGACAACTCATTTGGCAGCGGCACAAACAAACTATGTCACAGCGCGTGGGGATTTCACTGCAGCGCTCGATTTAGAATCCGCACAGGAAATTCCAGTTTGGAATTACTTAACAGCAATAGAGGTTGGGCGTACCGACGATGTTACGGCAATCGTGACATTAGGGGATTCCATCACGGATGGTGTGGGTTCGACACAAGATAGTAATAATCGTTGGCCGAATTATCTAGCAAGAAAATTGCTAAACGATCCAGAGCTGCCAGATTTTGCAGTGGTCAATGCAGGAATCAGTGGAAATCGTGTATTGCAGGAAAACTCTCCAAGGTTTGGAGAAAATTTGCAGGTGCGGTTCGATCGCGATGTATTGGCGCTAAGTGGGGTGTCCCATATTGTGTTGTTAGAGGGCATTAATGACATTGGTATGGTGATGATGTTTGCTGGCGAAGATGTCTCACCTGAGGAGATCATTGCGGGATATCGCCAAATTATTACTCGCGCACATGCGCGAGGGATTAAAATTATAGGGGCCACGTTAACACCATTTGAAGGCGCAGCTTATTACACAGAAGAAGGTGAGGTAAAACGACAGGCGGTAAACGCTTGGATTCGCAACAGCCAGGAGTTTGATGGCGTCATCGATTTCGAGACTGCCGTGCGTGACCCTGAACACCCTACGCGCTTAGTGCCTTCTTATACTAGCGATAATTTGCACCCAAATGATGAAGGCTATAAAGCTATGGCGCAGGCAATCGAACTATCATTGTTTCGCTGAACGCTGCTGCCTCAATATAGATCCACAACTGGCATTTTGAACGTATACATTAGCTAATTGAACGAAAAATAAGGATAGACATGAAATACATAGGAAGCCCTGAGTTTTCACATAAACAAACTGACAAAATAGGGGTTTTGATTACCAATTTAGGAACGCCAGATGCGCCTACTCCCAAAGCCTTGCATCGTTATTTGAAAGAGTTTTTATGGGACCCTCGGGTAGTAGAGGTCCCGCGTTTAATCTGGTGGTTTGCTCTCAATGGCGTAATACTTCGGTTGCGGCCTCGTCGTTCGGCAAAGTCCTATGCGACTGTGTTTACTGACGAGGGCTCGCCTTTGTTGTTTCATACGCAAGCGCAATCCGACGCTTTGACCGAGCACTTGTCAGGCCTTGGGCATGAAAACCTTGTGGTTGATTTTGCCATGCGTTATGGAAATCCTTCGATTCCAAGCGTGTTGGAATCGATGTTCAATAAAGGGGTGCGAAAATTATTGGTGGTGCCACTCTACCCCCAGTATTCCGGCTCTACTGCAGCGTCGACGTTTGATGCGATATCGGCAGACTTTACCAAGCGTCGCTGGTTGCCGGATTTTCGCTTTGTTTCGCATTATCATGATTATGACCCCTTCATTGCGGCAGCCGCTACGCGAATACAAGCTTATTGGGCAGAACACGGTAGAGCAGATAAGTTAATGTTCTCCTACCATGGTGTGCCTATGCGGTATCTTCACTCAGGCGATCCTTATCATTGTGAATGCTATAAAACTTCGCGCCTTATCGCCGAAAAGTTAGGCATTAGTGAGGACGAATATATTACGACCTTCCAGTCGCGCTTTGGGCGAGAAGAATGGTTAAAGCCTTACACAGATGCCACATTGAAAGCGTTTCCTGCGCAAGGGGTAAAGTCGATACAAGTTTTTTGTCCAGGCTTTTCTGCAGATTGCTTGGAGACCATTGAAGAGATTGGTGAAGAGAACAAGGAATATTTTCTCGAGGCCGGTGGCGAACGTTATGAGTACATTTCAGCTTTGAATGCACGTCCAGAACATATTGAGGCAATTGGCCAGTTAGTGCTCGACAATTTACAGGGCTGGAAGGTTCAGGCTCAAGAAAGGCGGCCAGAGTTGGCCAAAGCGCAGGGCGCCGAAAACTAAGAATTGTGCGCGTTGCTGGAAAGCGACGCGCACAATCTTATGACAGCAAGCTTGTTATGGTGCCGCAGTGGCAGATTCGGTTTCAAGCCACTCGTTCAAGTCGATGATGTCCTGGGGCGTTAGCAATCCAGTCACTTGTTTCAGCAACAAAGTATCGACCACATAGTTATAACGGGCATCGGAATAATTGCGCAAGGCAACGAATAGCTGCTGGCGAGCCTGCAGCACATCTACGATGTTACGCGTCCCCACTTCATAACCCACTTCAATGGCCTCTAGTGCGCTGCGCGCAGAGGTGATTGCCTGCTGACGCTGTGCAATAACTAATGCGTCTGTATTCACTTTGCGAAAGGCGTTGCGAACATTTTGAGTCGTTTGACGACGAGTCAGGTTCAAGGCTTCTTGCTGAGCAATCACATCATACTCTGCTGCTCTGCGTCGCGCAGAAGTGCCGCCGCCAGTAAAAATTGGAATATTGATCGATAGCGACAGTGATGAGCCGTCGATGGCGCCAGTGCGACGTAACGCGCCATCGGCTGATTGAGCGCCGCCTGTGACGTTGCGGTTAAATGAGCCGGTTGCGGTGATCGTTGGCAAGTGATCAGCTTTGCGAGCTTTTAGATTTTCTTGCTGAGCCTCTAAATTATAACGTGCCGCTATCAGTGCAAGATTGGACTCAAGTGCCTGCTGAGTCCAGGTCTGCATTGAACCGTCGACGCTAACGATTGGGAAATCTTCTCTTAGCACGTCGATGTTCGGATGCGGCTGGCCGGTAATTGCTTCTAAGGCTTCATAGGCAGTTGCTAAGGTGTCTTCCGCGATAATTGTGTTATTGCGCGCTAGGTCGTATGCGGCTTGGCTTTCGTAAACCTCAGTGATGGCGATTAGGCCCACTTCTTCGCGCTGTTCAGTTTGTTCAAACTGGCGTTGTGCGGCCTCTTCTTCTTGGCGCCGCGTATCTAGATCATCAATGGCACGCAATACATCAAAATAGGCGCTAGCAACACGAATGATGAGGCTTTGCTCTTGTGCAGCTAAAGAGATAGCACCGGCGCGCACTTGCATTTTGGCATTTTCGTAGGAGTACCAGGCGCTAAGATTAAAAAGAGCTTGGGAAACGTTTATTGAGTAGTTGTGTGAGTTTTGGCCCGGTTTGTAGCTAAATTCACCTGCAGGTCCTGCTGTTTGCCGCGAAGTGGAGCCTCGTACGGAAACTGTAGGTAATAAAGCTGCTCGGCCTTGGTCAAGAAATGTCGTTCCGGAGTTGTACTGCGCCTGTGCTTGTCTGAGCGTTGGATCGTTGCGCATTGCAAGATCTAGAATAGATACTAGATCGTCGGCAAATACTGGCGAACTGGTTATAGAGAGGCAGAGAGCGAACCCTAGGCCTTGAGTAAAACGTCCCATATTGAAAACCTTTGCTGATATTCTGGATCAGTATAGATGAGGATATATTTGGATGCCGGTTTTTGTTGTGAGTGAGCCTCTCTAAAATACGTGGTTAGCGCTTACTCTATGGCTCTTCGGCTAATCCGCATTCTACACTTATGTCACCATAAGTGACAAACCACGTAACCCATGGTTGACTCATTTTGTCCTTTACAACGAACGGCGATTTCTTATACGCAATACTTAGGAAAAACTATCGCTGGCAACTGAAAAATAGCGCGCTAAGCTAGCGGGGTTTGTGACACATCAGCCCGATTGAGGCATAATACGGCCTAGCCCGTAAACCTCTTAGCGCCCGGCTAGCGCCCAGATTCCCTGGCGACACTCCCACTTCGGCTTGGCATCGGCAATATAGGACAGTCCAATGAGTACTAATTCAGAGCAGTTTCTCGACAAGATCACCCGTCTGGATGACAGCACGAAATACCACTTTACCAATTCCAGCAAGGTCTATGTTCAGGGTAGTCGCTCAGACATTCTAGTGCCTATGCGAGAGATTAAACTCTCTGACACAATCACAGAGAAAGGCAATGAGTCGAATGCCCCAGTGCGGGTTTATGACACCTCTGGAGTCTACTCCGACCCAAATGCAACAGTAGATCTGCGTGCCGGTCTTGCCCCTATTCGTGCGGCATGGATAGACGAGCGTGATGATACGGAGGTCCTAGCAGGGGTCACATCGACCTTTGGCAAGCAGCGTCAGAGCGACTTGCGTACCGAGCACCTGCGTTTCGAGCATCTGCGGGCTCCGCGACGTGCCAAACAAGGGCGCAATGTCACACAATTGCACTATGCGCGTCAGGGCATTATTACCCCTGAAATGGAATACATCGCTATCCGCGAAAATATGAGCTATATGCAAGCGCGCGAGCAGGCAGCCCTTAGCGGCCAGCACGCCGGCGAATCATTTGGTGCCGCCTTGCCAAAAGAGATTACGCCAGAGTTTGTGCGCTCCGAAGTGGCGCGTGGGCGGGCGATAATCCCAATGAATATCAATCACCCAGAAATCGAACCTATGATTATAGGGCGTAACTTCTTGGTTAAAATCAATGCCAATATCGGCAATTCTGCTTTGACTTCGTCTATCGAAGAAGAGGTAGAAAAGCTGACTTGGTCAGCCCATTGGGGCGCCGATACCGTGATGGATTTGTCCACGGGCAAGAATATTCACGAAACTCGTGAGTGGATCATCCGTAACTCGATGCTGCCAATTGGCACAGTGCCAATTTATCAGGCCCTAGAAAAAGTTGATGGGGTGGCCGAAGACCTAACTTGGGAGATTTTCAAAGACACCTTGATTGAGCAGGCTGAGCAGGGCGTTGACTATTTTACAATTCACGCCGGCGTCTTATTGCGCTATGTACCAATGACGGCCAAGCGCGTCACAGGCATCGTTTCGCGTGGTGGCTCAATTATGGCCAAGTGGTGTTTGGCGCACCATAAAGAAAACTTCCTCTATACGCATTTCGAAGAAATTTGCGAAATCATGAAGGCTTATGATGTGTCATTCTCGCTAGGGGATGGCTTACGCCCTGGCTCGATAGCTGATGCAAACGATGAGGCACAATTTGGTGAACTAGAAACCTTAGGGGAGTTGACCAAAATAGCGTGGAAGCATGACGTACAGTGCATGATCGAAGGGCCAGGCCATGTGCCAATGCACATGATCAAAGAGAATATGGACCTGCAATTGAAAGTCTGCGATGAAGCCCCATTCTATACATTAGGGCCACTGACAACAGATATCGCTCCAGGTTATGACCACATTACCTCAGGCATAGGCGCCGCGATGATCGGTTGGTATGGCTGTGCCATGCTTTGCTATGTCACTCCAAAAGAACACCTTGGGCTGCCAAATAAGCAAGATGTCAAAGATGGTCTTATCGCTTACAAGATTGCAGCGCATGCGGCGGACTTGGCGAAAGGGCACCCTGGTGCACAACTGCGTGACAACGCCCTATCGAAAGCGCGTTTTGAATTTAGATGGGAAGATCAATTTAATCTCTCATTAGACCCAGACACAGCGAGAAGTTATCACGATGAAACCTTGCCAAAGCAGTCTGGCAAAGTGGCACACTTCTGTTCTATGTGTGGGCCTAAATTCTGCTCAATGAAAATAAGCCAAGAAGTACGTGATTACGCGGCGAAAAAAGAGATCGAAGATGTGGAAAATGCACTGAAGTCGGGTATGGAAGAAATGGCCGATACTTACAATGAGTCAGGTCGCGAGTTGTATCGAAAGGTATAAGCGGTACGTTTCCATTATCCATTGCATTAGCACAATGAAAGAAATTAGAACTGAGATTAAAAAATGACGAATTCAATGCTTGATGATTTAAACATTGATTCCATTGAAGCTTTGATGACGCCAGAAAAGCTTAAGCAGCAGCTGCCGTTAGAGGCAGACGCTTTGGAGTCGGTTCGCAGTGCACGACAAACTATTTTCGATATTCTTGATCGAAAAGACCCACGTCTATTTGTGGTGGTTGGGCCATGTTCAATCCATGATGTTGACGCGGCACTAGACTATGCGCAGCGTTTGCAAAAATTAGCAGAAGAAGTCAAAGATACCCTCTATTTGGTCATGCGTGTTTATTTCGAAAAACCACGTACCTCAGTGGGCTGGAAAGGCTTGATTAACGACCCTTACATGGATGACACCTTCAAAATTGAAGAGGGCTTAACGAAAGGGCGCAAACTGCTTCTTGATATAGCGCGTATGGGCTTGCCAACTTCGACTGAAGCGCTCGACCCAATTTCGCCGCAGTATTTGCAAGACATCATTGCTTGGTCAGCTATTGGCGCGCGCACTACTGAGTCGCAAACTCACCGAGAAATGTCGAGTGGCCTTTCAAGTGCTGTTGGATTTAAAAACGGTACTGATGGCGGGTTGACCGTTGCAATCAATGCAATGCAGTCTGTAAGTAGTGCCCACCGTTTCTTGGGAATCAACAGCCAGGGTCAAGTGTCTGTTGTAAAAACAAAAGGCAATCCTTACGCGCATGTTGTGCTGCGTGGTGGCAGTGCTGGGCCAAATTATGACTCTGTGCACGTGGCGCAGTGTGAGGCCGCGTTACAAAAAGGGGGCGTGAGTAAAAATATTATGATCGATTGTAGTCACGCGAACTCCAATAAAGATCCATCCGTACAATCGCTGGTTCTAAAAGATGTTACGCATCAAATACTCGAAGGCAATACGTCGATCATTGGGTTAATGCTAGAGAGTAATATCAATTTTGGGAATCAAAGCATTCCTAAAGATCTGTCGCAATTGAAATATGGCGTGTCCGTGACAGACGCTTGTATCGATTGGGCTGAAACGGAGCGCAGTATTCGCGAAATGGCAGATAAGTTGCGAGATGTTTTGCCTGCTAGACAAGCAAAAGCAGAATAAAAAAAGGGGTGCCGTTATTTCTGCACCCCCTTTTTTGTTAGCCCTATGAATCAATACATGTTGCTGACATTGCTCATAGACATGGATTCCTCTTCTTGCTGCCCTTGTTCGATCCACTGCTGCACATGCGGATGCGCGAGCAATGTGTTTGCATAAGCTTGGGCTTCCTGACTTAATTTAGCGCCGTAAGATTGAAAACAAATTGCCATTGGGGCAAACATTGCGTCGGCTATCGAGAATCTGCCAAAGAGATAGCGCCCGTCAGTGCCATACTTGCGACGGCAACAGCTCCATATAGCATCGATACGCGCTATTTCATCTTCAATTTTATCTGAAACAAACAATTCGACGGATGCCTTGCAGTTCATAGGCCAATCTTTCTTAAGATTGGGGAATTCTGCGTGCATTTCAGCGCAGACAGATCGTGCACTTGCGCGTTTTTTCGGATTGGCCGGCCAACCGCGCCCATCTAATAGCTGCTCTGAGATGTACTCGCAAATAGCGAGTGAATCCCACACAGTGATCTCATTGTGAAGCAGCGCAGGGACTTTGAGTGAGGGGGAATAGGGGCCTAATTTTTCTGCTGTGTTGTCTTGATAAAGCGCAATGTTGACTTCCTCGAACGGGATATCAAATGCCTTAAGAAGCAACCAAGGGCGCATAGACCAAGAAGAATAATTCTTATTGCCGATGACTAATTTGGTGTGACTCATAACATAGGCTCCACTGACCGTATCTGTGCATTTATATACACTTTTGAATACTAGGATTAAACACCGTCTTTATTACGTTGTAGGGCGTCAATTAGGGCTAGACGCTGACCGAATATGGCAGAATTAAGGCAGGGGCTTGGGTGTGGTTGTAGGCGATTGGCATGCTTCACGTTTTCAGCGCAAATACTGTATAGTCCTTCAGACTTAGGTGCTGCGACACCTAGGAATTTAGAGGCATTGAGGCCAATCTATTAGCGAGTGCAGACTTTATGGCGAAAAGAATTGCGATTGTAGAGGACGAGGCGGCAATCCGTGAAAATTATGCGGATGTTCTTAGAAAACAAGGTTATGAAGTGCAGACTTTCTCAAATCGAAAGGATGCTATGCGCTCGTTTGATATCCGTCTTCCCAATCTAGCCATTATTGATATTGGGCTAGAGAATGAGATCGACGGTGGCTTTACTCTCTGCCAAGCGCTGCGCTCCATGTCGGACACCTTGCCAATCATATTTCTGACCGCACGCGACAATGATTTTGATACTGTTAGTGGATTGCGTATGGGGGCTGATGATTATTTGACCAAAGATATCAGTCTGCCGCATCTGTCTGCGCGGATTGCTGCACTGTTCCGACGTCTTGATGTGCTAGACCAACCAACCTCTCCTGAGAACCTATTGCAGCGTGAAAAACTCGTACTGGATATTGGCCGTTTAACCATCCAGTGGGATGGCATCCCTGTGCCGTTGACGGTGACTGAATTTTGGATGGTCCATGCCTTAGTGAAATTTCCAGGGCATGTGAAAAGTCGTCAAGTACTGATGCAAGAGTCAAAAATATTTGTCGATGGCAGCACCATAACCTCTCATGTAAAACGCATACGCAAAAAATTTATGTTAGTTGATGAGAGTTTTGATTGTATCGAGACGGTCTATGGCATGGGTTATCGCTGGAATACGCAAAACACGGCTGGCAGTTCTGACAACTAATGAATAGATATCTGAAAAATCCATTTGGCATTCGCTTCAAACTGGTCTTTTTATCCAGCTTTCTTTTAGTGATTCCATGGTTGGGTTATCAGTACATTCTTGAGATGGAGGAATATCTGCGTCGTGGGCAAGAAGAAACCGTCCTTGGGACGGCGCGGGCGTTGGCTACAGCGCTTAATGAGCGGCCTGAGTTATTCGATGAAGGCAGTTATAGCCCTGCAAGACAAACCAGCGATCTCTATGTTTACCCAGTGTTCTACCCGCTAGCACTAGATGACAACACCTTAGTGGATTGGCAAGATTATCAACGTTATGAGCTCTCTTATGGCGCCCAAGATACTATTGGCACGGAGCTCAATCCGCAAAGCCCTTACGCACGTTATTACTACTATGATGAATCACTGAACTTTAAATTATTGGTCGGTGAGTTCAATCGGTTTTTGTATGCCTATCTAAAAGTGGTCGATGACAATGTCATCTATCGTAGCCCTGATAGTTTGAGTGTCCACAGAAGCGATTTTCTCCAGATATCATTAGTGACACGAGATGGTGGTTTCAAACGCTATGTGATCGCTCCTCGCGGCCCGGAGTTTCTTTATGCCTATGAGGTGGGCGAGGATCTACGCGACGTGGCCGCTCTTCAGCATGAAGAAAGAATCGCGGGGCAATGGTATGAGACTCCAGATGGCTATGAGATTGAGCTGCGATTGCCTTTGACTATGTTAGGGGATCAAGTTGGCTTTGCCATATACGATGTGGATGATCCACAAGCCAGAGAGGTGACCTCGGTTGTCGCCACTTCCGATGTGAACAATCCAGAACGTTTGGGTTTTTTGCGTCGCCCAACGCCAGAGATCGATCGAATCGTTGAAGGCATGGGCCATACTAATTCCCGCATTCAAGTAATCGATAGAGCAGGGCGCATCTTATTAAGCGTTGGCGATATTCAATCGGCCACGGGTTTGGCGCTGAACACCGAGGCTCTCAATAGGCCAGTGAATAAATACTGGATGTTTATCGAAGATACACTATTGAACCCCTTGTATTATCGAATGTTAACAAAGCCGTCCAATGATTTTATTGACGAACTCTACGCAGGAGGGACAGCCGAAGGTTCGCATATTGATTCAGCTCTTGGGGGAGCCCCGCAAACTCAGTTCCGCACGATTGATGATACGCAAACCCGTATTCTTGAAGCCGCTCATCCGATTGTCGCCGACGAAGAAGTCATAGGTGCGGTGATCGTGGATCAGAACATGAATGGTATTCGTACCTTCCGCAACCAGGCGTTAGAAACGCTTTTCAACACGATACTGGGAGTGATGCTGGTGATCTCTTTCGGTTTGTTCGCGTTCGCTTCGCGTATCTCAAGTCGGATTCGGGATTTGCGCAACCAAGCCGAAAACATCATTGATGATAGCGGGAGGCTTCGCAATAGCATCACCGCTAGTAAAAGTTCGGATGAGATCGGTGATCTCTCACGCAGTTTCTCTAGCATTGTTGAGCGACTATCTCAGTACACAACCTATTTAGAACATATGTCCTCAAGGCTTTCTCACGAGCTTCGAACACCCGTCACGGTGGTGCGCTCCTCTTTAGAGAATTTAGGCATGGTCGCCCATGGCAAAGAGTCAGAGATTTATATCCAGCGCGCTGAAGAAGGCATTAATCGACTTAATCTTATTCTCACTAATATGAGCGAGGCGACACGACTCGAGCAGATGTTACAAAGCTCTGAGAAAGAGCGGATCGATTTGGCGAAAGTCATCAATGGCTGTGTAGAAGGCTATAAGCTTGCCTATCCTGACTATACACTCATCGCTGATATTGAAGGGCCGGTAATGATCTGGGGTGTGCCTGAGTATATTGCGCAGTTGATGGACAAACTGATTGCCAACGCAGTCGAGTTTACTTATCCAAACAAGCCTATCTCTATTTTTTGCCGTATCGTGCGAGACCAGGCGGTAGTGAGAGTGTCGAATTTTGGCCCCTATCTGCCCGAAGAGATGAAGGGACGTTTATTCGACTCGATGATTTCTGTTCGCCCCCAAGAAAAACAAAAACAGCCGCATTTAGGAATAGGTCTACACATTGCTCGCCTTGTGACGGAGTTTCATCAAGGGCAAATTCGCGCAGAAAACCTGCGTGATGACGAAGGCGTCGCCATCACTCTTGCTATTCCATTAATGGAGGACTGAGTGTTATTTACCCGTGTAAAAATCTGGGACTATAGCCTTTACCACGGGGGAGTCATCGGCCCACGCATGGCAGGTGTTAAGCACGACAGGCTTCTTGCCGAGGTGGCGTGTGTCTGAATCGGGGCGTTTGCTGCGATGCTTTTTCAGTGGCGAAATCGTTTGAAAGGCAACCGTCGCCATTTGGTATAAAATCTCAGTAATATGAGTACAGCCTTTGACTCCGCCCACTCGTTCTCTGATGCCTTCGCGCCACCCTCTGCCCATCTTCAGACCGATCAGCGCTGTATAGTTTGGAGTAATATCCGGGCAAATTTGAAACGGGCTATTCTCTGTGGAGGCCTCTACGTTCGTTACGATAAAGGCGTCATCTACAGTGATGCGCACAAGCATCTCATGCAGGGCCTCGCCGGGAGATATTTGCCCGCGCCAATCATTTGCGAAGGGGTAAGTTTTAGTATCGGTCATATGAGCTTCAATGTCGAACTGACCATCTTCACGTTCATAACCGGTATAGCGAATCTCACGCGTATGAATAGGTTTACGCGGCGCAGCAGTGGAAAGGGGCATACAGTAACCTCATCTGCGCAGTGACTATCCTTGTACTCGCAGAATACATAACCAAGATAATGCGGTGCATCGCGCACGCACACCCAAGGGAGTGCGGATTATAGCGCGAATCGGCAATGCAGGTAAGTTAATGGTATTGCTTACTGTATTTTTTGCGGATACTCGTAGGTGATAAGCACATCTTGGGTGTTGCCTTCATCGTCAAGAAGATTGCTAATACCCTTGTACTGAATAAGGCGTTGGGTCTGCTCATCATAGGCAAGGATTAGTGGATCGACAAACCACGTTAGCACGCGTAAGAATCCGGCAGGCCGGACGGTTAAGCATAAGGCCTCTTCGATGCTAGGCTCGCAATCATCTAGGTCGGTTTTACTTATACCAATATTGACTGTGTCCAGCCGAGCGGGCACTAAGAACTCTCCTCGCACCGTTCTCCCTGCTTGGAGTGCTTCCCAATGCTCGCGCACATAGGCGTCAAAACCGGCATCGATGACGAGGCGTTCGCTGCGCTGTATTTCGCTCGAGCGCAGCGGTTCGCCTTGGCGTTGGTAGCCGACTTCGACACCAGCGTTTGTATTCCGAGTAAAGATTTTGGTGGCGTTGCGATAATCTATTTGCTCAATGGCCGGTGTGGCTAGCGAGTCGCTGTACTCTAGTGTCTTAGCGACAATAAGCTCTTGGCTCTGGTCGACATATTCCACCCGAGCACTCACTGTCGCCTCTGGCGAGGCTCTATAGTGTAACTCGGTGTACAGTTTTTGTTTGCTACTAGCCTCGTATGCGTTTCCCTTGATCCAAGGCAGCTCTGCGTAAGCATTGGTCGCGGCAACGCAGCCGAGGCCACAAGCCAGTAATAGGGTATAGGTGCGGCGCATCATAGAGAGAGTTCTGCATTCTGTGTAGTAAAAGTGGGTGTGCTGCGAAACTTAGGTTTGGCAATTAAGGTTTGGCTTGTGTGGATTACACGCTCGCTAAAACCACCTTGGCAATACGCAAGATAGTAATCCCACATGCGTAGGAATTCTCCAGTGAGACCTTGAGCAAGATATTGTTGAGTATTGGCTAAAAAACGTTTGCGCCAATGTGCAATGGTCAGCGCATAGTCTTTGGTAATATCTTCCAGACCAATGATTTGCATATCAGTATCGGTACAAACATGTTTGGCGATAACGCTGTTGCTGGGAAGGCAGCCGCCAGGGAAAATATACTGTTGGATAAAATCGACTGATTGAGTTGCGCGTTCGTAGCGTTGATCGGAAATACAGATAGCTTGCAGTAGCATCAAGCCATTTTCTTTAAGTAAAGACGAACACTGTTGAAAATAGCTTGTATAGAATTCATGACCTACCGCTTCGATCATCTCCACCGAGACTAATTTGTCGTATTTCCCTTCTAAGTCTCGATAGTCCTCAAGCAATAATTCGACTCGATCTTCGAGCTGTTCTTCACGTACCCGTGCCTGTGCAAATTCAAACTGTTCTTTAGATAAGGTCGTTGTTGTGACTCGGCAACCAAAATGTTTGGCTGCGAAGATCGCCATCGAGCCCCATCCAGTGCCGATCTCTAATAAGTGATCTGTCGGTTTCAGCTGTAGTCGCTGGCAAATATGTTGCAGTTTCGTCAATGAGGCTTGATGCAATGATGTTTGCTCTGTCGGAAATATTGCAGATGAATACATCATACTAGGGTCGAGAAAACTCATAAAAAATTCATTGCTGAGATCGTAGTGCGCAGAAATATTGCGACGTGACCCAGTGCGGCTGTTAGCGTTAAAGCGGTGGAGAGTGCGAGTGGCGATTTTCCTGAACCATGACTGCCCGCTGTCTACCCCATCAAGAATATGCAAATTTAAGACGATCACGCGGACAAGAGTTACAAGATCCTGCGATTGCCAGTGTTGCCACATATAGGATTCACCGCAACCAATGCTGCCGTTGCGCAAGAGGTCCACATAGAAGGCCGGGCTCAAAACCTCAATGTGTGCTACAAGATCAAGATTATCTGGATCGCCAAAATGCAGAGAAACCCCTGCGTCCTCCAATATGATCTGCCCGATTTCGAGTCTGTTAAGAACATCTAATACGAATTTTTTGGCGATCCCTTCTAGCATTGCCCCGCTTGCTTTTCTACGCTTCTGCGTGATGAGTTTGCTGGGGTCTAAAACCATGGTTTTCATTAGAGGATTCTCTCCTTCATTGTTTTCTGTTAGCCGTCTCAGGATGTTTAATGATGGGAATACGTTTGAGAAAAAGTCGCAAAGCCTGCCAATGAATGCCGAGCATAACTTTCAAAGTCATGAACGGAAAACGACGCAGTGCACTATTTAAAGTCTGTGTGCTTAACTCTGTACGACTAAGCGCGAGAGTGGCATTAAAGACTTGTGTGTTTTCATTCCAATTTTCTAAATGAATTCTTATGGATGAGTCGGGTGTATTACTTTTCCAGTGGTAGCTCATCTGCATTGGCATGAACGGTGAAACATGCATTGCCTTATTAAATTGGTGTCTTTGTAGATTATTGTTTTCTACGCAAGGAATGACATATTGGATGCGTTCTTTCCAGGGGGTGTTAGTGACCTCTGCAACAATGAAGCGCAGCTGTTCTTTCTCGTCGAAGCAGTAATAGCAACTGATAGGGTTTAAGATGTAGCCGAAATAGCGAAGATTGCACAAGAGGCGAACCGGGCCGTTGAGTTTGTCCCCAGTAGCGGCATAGATGTATTCGTGCACGGCCTGTTTTAGCGGCAGATTGTTAGGGCCAAGGAAGTCGCTTCGACGAAACTGCGCTGCATTGAAACCGCTTGCTGACCACCAGCGCGACAGCGACATTGCTGTGTCGATCTCATCGAGGTCTAAGTACATCATAAACACTTTGTACTTAAACAGATGGTTCTTGGGTAGTAGACGTTGGTGCCGAATGGTGCCCTCGAAGATAGCGCTCGCTAAATGCCTGTGAGGGGAGTCCTGTCCATGACTAAGTGTCGATGCCATCGCGATGAGTGACCTATGGGCGAAGACGGCTATTAACAAACTGGACCAATTTACCTAGAACAGGCACGTGTTGATAAATCATGGCACCTAGGTCGTAAAAGTCCTCTTGGTAGTAAATGCGATCGGTGAATCGGATCAAGGTGTTGCCGCGCAGTGAGATTGCTTTGCCGTTAGCGATAGAGGGGTGCTGGAAGTGCATTAGCCATGCGATGCTAGCGCAGTTCTCGCTATTGACCTCATCAGTGTATTCAAACTCTATCTTTTCGGACTTAGCGTACAAACTCTTAATATAGCTTTTAAGAGCAAGTATCCCTTGGATTTTATGAATCGGATCGTGAAACTCGATGTCTTGTGTGTATATTCGATCTAAGCGGTCAAGGTCAGTTTCTTTACCATCTTGATAGAAGCTCTTAAACTCGGCTAGAAGCGTTAGTTTGCGATTGTCAGTTAGCTGTTTGTTCTCGTTCACGGTATTTTACCCTGCGTTAGCATTGAATTAGCTATGAACTGATTACGACTGCAATAATTGAATAGATCAGGATAGGCAGTATTAAGTCCTATTAGATGATGTCCTCATTTTAGTTTGATCTAGATGTATTGGGCATTCGTATAGTCACTAGAAGGAAGTTTCATGAACGGGCAAGATGTAAACGCTAATCTACGCACGGCAAAGAAGAACAAAGGGATAACGTGGGAACCAAAGACGAAACTAATGGTTTTAAGCAAGGTCTGCCTAAGGGGGCTGCATTGACAGCCGATCCGTGGGAGGAAGCACTGCACAAGGTGGCCGAGTCTGCGGACAGGGCTGCATTTCAGTTGTTATTTGAGCATTTTGCTCCGCAGATCAAGGCCTTTTTGATGAAAGGGATGTCCTCCTACGCAGATCGCAGCCAAGCGGAAGAGATGACCCAAGAAGTGATGATCAAAGTCTGGAACAAAGCCGCTTCGTTCAATGCGGCTAAGGCTAGTGTCAACACATGGATATTTACGATCGCCCGAAATACCCGAATCGATTTTATTCGGCGAAACACCCGAGCTGAGCGAAAAATAGAGATAGAAGACATCTGGCATGAAGCGGATTCTCCAGAGCCAATCGTGGATTTTCAACAGCGCCGCGTTGAGGTTGAAATCCGCAATGCGATGTCGACTTTGCCAGCCGAACAAGCATTAGTGTTGGAAAAGGCATTTATGGAAAGCAAATCCCATAATGAGATAGCCGAAGAATTGGACTTGCCACTTGGAACGGTTAAATCCCGTATTCGCTTGGCCTTGAATAAACTCCAGATACTCATAGATCGCTAAACCCATAGGTACAGACATGATTTCATATCACCCCGATTCAAGATTTTTGACAGACTTCGCTAGTGCGAACCTGCCGATGGCGCAAGCAATGTGTGTGTCAGCGCATCTTGAGTTTTGTGGCAAGTGCCGAGCCCATGTGCATCAATTGAAAGAGATTGGTGGCCATTTGCTCTCACAGATCCCGCCTGTTGCAGTAGAGGCCGGTAGTTTTGAACAATTAATGAGTAAGATCGCAAGCCCACAGCCGCTACCAACAGCGCCTAGCGCCCAGGCGCACAATGCACTGACCAGCATAGCGCCTAAGTCAGGTAAAGAGACCTATTTGCCTCGCTCAGTGCGCCGGCTTTCCAACGGTAGCTTGCAGAATTTAGGGTGGGCTCAATTTGGCAAAGCCTTGCGTATAGCCCCATTACCCATTGCTGGAGAGACGCTCGAGACTTCTATTTACGATATTAAGGCGGGCGGACAAATGCCTGAGCATGAGCATCGTGGGGAAGAAATCACCGTGTTGCTCAAGGGTAGTTTCTCAGATGCGGACGGAACTTACTCGCGAGGAGATTTTGTCGTTCGAAATGCTGGTGAGGCGCATCAACCGACAGCTACTCAAGATACCGATTGTATATGCTTAGTATGCCTTGAGAGGCCAGTTCGGCCGCGAGGGTGGTTCTATCGACTGCTCGAGCCCTATATTCAATATCGACTTCACTCGCTAAAGCGCAATGGGGCAACTCACTAAGTTTGCCGCATTGCGACCTTGTTTCTTGCGCTTTTTCAGCTAAGCACTGTTCAATCGACTGCCTCACATCGATTTCAGTGCTCTGCTCGGGCATAATACTCCTTCAATTATTTTAAGGAGTTTTCCCATGGCTACAGCCACAGCCCGTCACATCCTCGTTGAATCAGAAGCCCAATGCCTAGAGCTGAAAGACCGCATTGTTGCAGGCGAAGACTTTGGCGATATCGCGAAGCAATACTCTTCATGCCCCTCTCGCGCACAAGGCGGCGACCTTGGTAGCTTTGGCCCAGGTCAAATGGTGAAAGAGTTTGATCAGGTTGTTTTCAGCGCTGAGCCGAACACTGTGCAGGGCCCTGTTAAAACCCAATTCGGATATCACTTGCTAGAAGTGACAAGTCGTACTGCCTGATTCTTGAGGCCTACAAATGACTTACTTTCCCCCTGAATTTTCTATTCAGGACGTCAACGTAGAGCAAAGAACCTCGGAATACCGGGGTTTTTTCTCTATTGATAAATTTACTCTGAAACACAAACTCTATGCAGGTGGTTACAGCGACAGTTTCACTCGTGAGCTGTTTTTACGCGACCCTGCAGCGGGAGTATTGCTCTATGATCCAAAGTTAGACGCCGTGGTCTTAGTCGAGCAGTTTCGAATAGGAGCGCTTTTGGACGCGCAACGGCAAGGCGCTAGTCCTTGGTGTTTAGAGGTCGTTGCAGGGATTCTAGCCCCCACTGAATCTGCCGCCGAACTCTCTCGTCGAGAGGCGATGGAAGAGGCCGGCTGCGTCATACAAGCGTTGGAGCCCATCTGTGAGTATTACAATAGTCCAGGGGGCAGCAACGAGCGTATCAGCCTCTATTGTGGTCAAATTGATGCGACGAATGCGGGCGGGATCTACGGTCTTGCCGAAGAACATGAAGATATTCGCGCCATTGTGCTATCTTTTGATGAGGCTTGGGTCCTCTTGCAAGAAGGGCGCATGAATAACGCGATGGCGATCATTGCAATGCAATGGCTATATATAAACAGAGACAAGCTCAAAGAGCGCTGGTTAATAGGCGGCAATCAAGCTGGATGAAAACTTCTCAATACCGTATAGATCTAATTAGGCAAATGGCTGATTGTGATGCGAATTTTATTCGTTTACTAAAGCTTATGCCTGAACTAGAATCATTCCGAGAGCACTGTTTCCAGCTAGATCAAGAGAGCCCCACAAGCGGCGGTATCAATCTCGATTTTCACCGAAAATCTAATGATGAAGCAGTGGCGTGCACCGCCAGTGATGATACGGAGCAATATACACGAGAGTTCATACTAAGCTCGCCTCATCACAATGAGGAGCAACGTGTGCGAATCAGTGTGCTAGAAGTATTTCGCTATACGAGTACTCTGTCTATTACGCAAGTCACTCAAGTGAGCGATTGGATCGAGCCTCCAGGCATTATAGTGCGTGTGTACCATGATGCCTCCACTGCAGAAGCCGTGTCTTATCAAGGGCATAGGGCGTTTCTTGCAAAGTATGCGATACCTAATCCAACGATGTACCACCAAGATGAGAAGAGGCAGATAAACGAATTCCTCGGCGAGTGGCTAAGCCTCTGTTTACAGGCAGGTCGCAGTCTTAAAGCCCCGACAGTTATCTGCGCTGCATAAATTATGATAAGAAACTCCGAGGAAGCTGCTATTAGAGTTGTTCAGATAACGGATACCCATCTGTTTCGTGAGCCTGGCGCCAATCTACTAAAGCTGAATACTCAAGATAGCTTCGAGAAAGTGATTGAGTTAATACAAGCTAAAGAGGATGCAATTGATGTGATTCTCGCCACCGGTGATATCGCGCAAGATGCCTCCGTAGAAGCTTATATGCGTTTTGCTCAAGCGATGCAGGACTTCGACGCGCCTTTCTATTGGATTCCGGGAAACCACGATCGTCGCCGCGTAATGCAAGAAATAGAGATGTACAAGAGCGCATTTGGTGGCTCAGCTCAATTTGCTAATTGGCAAATCATTTTATTAGATTCCAGTGTTTCCGGTGAGGTACATGGATTGCTCGGTGCTGCTGAGCTAAAGCGCTTGGTCACGAATTTAGAGGCGTCAGCCAAAAACCCCGAAATCGAACATTGCATTGTGTGCTTGCACCATAACCCTGTGCCAGGTTCCGCGCAATGGATGGAAGGAATTGGCCTACAGAATGACAGCGAGTTTTTGGCGTTGATTGACAAGTATCCCCATGTGCGAGCGGTAGTTTATGGGCACATACACCAAGAGTTAGATTTTGTTCGCAACAACGTGCGCTATTTCTGCACTCCGTCTACGTGCATTCAGTTTAAACCGAAAGTGGAAGACTTCACTCTTGATAATGTGAACCCTGCTTATCGATGGTTTGATCTTTTGCCAAATGGCGAAATTAGAAGTGCAATTGAACGTGTCACGGGATATGAATTTGAAGTGGATCATTCATCGACAGGGTATTGATGCGCTAATGAATGCGCGGATCTCGCTATGGTAAAAAAGCAACATTGCCCCCCTGTGTGGCTATGCAGCACAGGAGCAGTAGCATGAGTATCGCTCCGTTTTTTCTTCTCTATTTGCATGGTTTTAATAGTTCTCCTATTTCTAGCAAAGCTCGTATCACCTATGACTTTTGTGTGGCAAATGGCATGTCTGATTGTATTGCGATCCCAGAGCTTCCGCATATTCCCGCTTTAGCTATGGAGCAGATGAGCGAAATAATCGAACGTCAGACTCTGCCGGTGGCGATTATTGGTAGCTCACTAGGGGGGTATTACGCGAGCTTCCTTGCAGAAAAATATGGTTTGAACGCCGCGCTCATCAACCCTGCTGTGAACCCTGCGCAATTGTGGCATGAGCACCTAGGGCTCAACCGTAATTATTATTCAGGGCGTGAGTACGAAATCACCGAAGAGCATGTGCAACAATTGCGCGCAATTGACACCCCCTCGCTTCAACATCCTGAGAAATTCATGTTGCTAGTACAGACCGGTGATGAGACGCTAGATTATCGGCTCGCGGTGGACAAATACAAGTCCAGCATGCGTATAATTCAAGAAGGTGGCAATCATAGTTTTGAGAACTATGCTGACATGTTGCCCGAAATTTTTCAGTTTCTCGCGACGCCACACTAGAGGCTCTTGCTTATAGTTGGCAATCATTTCTTAGCGAGTTTGCAAATAGAGATAACAAATTAATGAGCAACACTTATAACGCCGATGCCATTGAAGTCCTAACAGGGCTCGACCCAGTGCGAAAACGCCCGGGTATGTACACTGACACTACCCGCCCTAATCATCTTGTTCAGGAAGTATTGGACAATAGTGTTGACGAAGCATTGGCAGGTCATGCGAAAACAATCACAGTCGAAATGCACAAAGACGGCTATGTGGAAGTCAGCGATGATGGACGCGGTATGCCTGTTGATGTGCACCCAGAAGAAAAAGTAAGTGGGGTAGAACTTATTCTTACGCGCTTGCATGCCGGCGGTAAATTCTCTAATAAGAATTACCAGTACTCCGGCGGTTTGCACGGTGTCGGGGTGTCAGTTGTTAACGCCTTGTCAAAACATCTGGAAGTCATTGTGCGTCGTGCAGGCACAGTGTTTCAGATGAAATTTAAAGATGGTGAAAAAGTATCAGAGCTGACCCCAATAGGGACGGCCCCGAAGCGCATGACTGGTACTACCGTTCGCTTTATTCCTGACGAAAAATATTTCGATTCAAGCAAAATATCCATTACAAGATTGAAGCATGTCTTAAGAGCTAAAGCGGTATTGTGTTCCGGTTTGCGAGTCGTCTTTATTGACAACACTGTAGACCCAGATAAAAGCCAGAGTGAAGAATGGCTATTCGAAGAAGGCTTGGCGGATTATCTCACTCAGTCGACACATGGCTGGCAGGTGTTGCCGGTATCTCCCTTTATAGGCTCCATGCAGGGAAACAGTGAGGCTGTCGATTGGGCGGTGCAATGGTTGCCCGAAGGCGGTGATATTACAGCAGAGAGCTATGTCAATCTTATTCCTACTGCGCAAGGCGGGACCCATGTAAATGGCTTGCGCACTGGCTTGCTTGATGCGTTGCGCGAGTTCTGTGAATTTAGAAACTTGCTGCCAAGAGGCATCAAGCTGAGCCCTGAAGATGTTTGGGAGCGCTGCTGTTATGTGCTCTCTGCGAAAGTGGTAGAGCCACAGTTCTCTGGTCAAACTAAGGAGCGACTCTCTTCAAGACAATGTGCCGTATTCATTTCTGGCGTTGTGAAAGACGCTTTCAGCTTATGGTTGAATCAACATACTGATGAAGCAGAGTTGATTGCAGAGCTGTGTATAAGCAATGCACAAAGCCGCCTAAAGGCTAGTAAGAAAGTTGAACGGAAAAAAGTGACAGCAGGGCCTGCATTGCCAGGAAAATTAGCAGATTGCTCGACTCAGGATGTAATGGCAGGCGAATTATTTCTGGTCGAAGGGGACTCTGCAGGGGGCTCGGCAAAGCAAGCACGTGATCGAGAGACGCAGGCGATAATGCCGCTGCGCGGAAAGATTCTCAATACCTGGGAAGTCGACTCGAATGAGATCTTAGCATCGCAAGAGGTTCATGACATTGCAGTCGCCTTAGGGGTTGATCCTGGTTCAAGTGACTTGGAGGGTTTGCGTTACGGCAAGATCTGCATACTTGCTGATGCCGACTCCGATGGATTGCATATCGCCACATTGCTGTGTGCTTTGTTCGTTCGTCATTTCAGGCCACTAGTAAGTGCAGGGCATATCTATGTCGCCATGCCGCCTTTGTACCGGATCGATGTGGGTAAAGAAGTATTTTATGCCTTGGACGATCAAGACAAAGATGGAATATTGGATCGATTGGTTGCAGAGAATAAAAAAGGCAAACCTAACGTCCAGCGCTTTAAAGGTTTGGGTGAGATGAACCCATTGCAGTTGCGCGAAACCACTATGAGTCGCGATACGCGCCGCTTAGTACAATTAACCCTCGATGATGAGCAAGAGTCGAGAACCACCGATGAAATGCTAGATATGCTACTTGCGAAAAAGCGGGCAGCAGATCGCAAGTCATGGCTTGAAGAGAATGGTAACTTGGCAGATTTAGCGGAATAACACATAGACGTAAATCGCTCACATAATCAGATATAAAAGCAGATAGAAAACATGACTCAAAATATTACAGTGAACGAACACGGTGTAGAACAAATTGCCTTGAGTAGTTACTCACAACAGGCTTATTTGAACTACTCGATGTACGTTATCAACGACCGTGCCTTGCCGCATATTGGCGATGGTTTGAAACCTGTGCAAAGACGAATCGTGTATGCGATGTCTGAGCTTGGTCTTAAGTCGACGGCAAAATTCAAAAAGTCTGCTCGTACCATTGGCGATGTGATAGGTAAGTTTCACCCGCACGGTGATTCGGCTTGCTACGAGGCCATGGTGCTAATGGCACAGCCATTTAGTTATCGCTACCCACTAGTTGATGGGCAGGGAAACTGGGGCTCGCCAGACGATCCAAAATCATTCGCGGCCATGCGTTACACGGAATCGAAACTGCGCAAATATGCCGATGTTCTTTTATCGGAATTGGAGCAAGGCACGGTCGAATGGAAACTTAATTTTGATGGCACCTTGGAAGAGCCCGAGATTCTGCCCGCTAGGCTGCCCAACGTCTTGTTAAACGGTGGCAGTGGTATCGCCGTGGGTATGGCGACGGATATACCGCCTCATAATCTGCGTGAAGTCGCGAGCGCCTGTATCCATTTATTGGAAAGCCCAAGTGCCACTGTTGCTGATTTGCTGACTCATATTAAGGGGCCTGATTATCCAACAGCGGCAGATATCATTAGCTCGCAAAATGATATTGCTTCGTTGTATGAGACTGGTAAAGGGTCTATCAAAGCGCGGGCAGTCTATCATATCGAGAATGGCGATATTGTGATCACAGCACTGCCTTACCAAGTGTCTGGAGCCAAGGTCTTAGAACAGATCGCAGCCCAGATGCAGAAGAAGAAGCTACCAATGGTTGTCGATCTAAGAGATGAGTCAGATCATGAGAATCCGACCCGAATCGTAGTAGTGCCTCGCTCTAATCGAATCGACACGGACGCTTTGATGTTGCATCTATTTGCGTCTACAGATCTAGAGCGCAACTATCGCGTCAATTTTAATATGATTGGCACGAATGGCCGGCCGCAGGTTAAGGATTTGCGCTCTTTATTAAAGGAGTGGCTAGAGTTTCGCACCGAAACAGTGCGTCGGCGTTTACAGAACCGACTAGATCGTATCTTACAAAGATTGCATATTTTAGAAGGCCTATTGGTCGCCTTCTTAAACATCGATGAAGTGATTCATATCATCCGCACAGAGGATAAACCCCGCCCTGTCCTAATGGAGCGATTTGGTATCAGTGAAGTGCAGGCGGAATCGATTCTCGAGCTCAAACTGCGACACTTAGCTAAATTGGAAGAAGTGAAAATCCGCGCAGAGCAAAGTGAGCTTGATGCCGAACGTGAAAAGTTAGAGCAAATTCTAGGCTCAGCAACACGGCTGAAAACGCTTATTCGTAAAGAGATCGCCAAAGATGCAGAAGATTTTGGTGATGATCGATGTTCAGCAATTGTGCAGCGCGAAGAAGCACAAGCATTTAGTGAAACTGAATTGCTCTCGACAGAGCCACTGACGGTCGTACTTTCAGAGCGAGGCTGGGCCCGCACAGCGAAGGGGCATGAAGTTGACCCTACAGCCTTGCAGTATAAATCTGGAGATGCATTCAAATTCGCGGCAAAAGGGCGTAGTAATCAGAATGCGATTTTTATTGATTCTACTGGTCGCTCTTACTCATTGCCATCCCACACCTTGCCGTCTGCGCGCGGCCAAGGTGAACCACTCACAGGGCGTATCACGCCAGAGTCGGGCGCGAGTTTCGAGGGTGTGCTTATGGGCGATGATACGCAGCGAGTCTTACTGGCAAGTGATGCTGGTTATGGCTTTGTTGCAAAAATTGCAGACTTACAAAGCAAGAATAAATCCGGAAAGAGCGTCCTCAAGCTGCCAACTGCGAGTAAAGTTTTGCCACCCATAGTCGTTAACAATTATGAAGAAGATTTGGTTGTCGCAATTACAAACGAAGGACGCATGTTAAGTTTCCCGCTCTCAGAGTTGCCGGAACTATCCCGTGGCAAGGGCAATAAAGTGATTAGTATTCCCTCTGCGCGAGCTAGTGATCGCATAGAGTTCGTGGTTGCTCTGTGTGTGTTGGGCGAAAAAGACACGCTGACCATCCATGCTGGTAGGCGATACCTCAATATGAAAATCTCTGATCTAGAGCATTATCGTGGCGAAAGAGGTCGTCGTGGGAATAAACTTCCGCGCGGCTTCCAGAATGTAGACAGGGTAGAAGTCACTTGAGGGATGCTAACTTTTAGTACAAAAACCCTCTAATTAGGTAGCAACGGAAACGCACAAGTTGCTATCCTTCTACTATACGCTTCTTGTAGTTTAAGAATGACAATAATTAGGAGAAGGGTTTTTGCGATTCCGGGCTGTGTTAGGCATCTTTGTAGTGTGTTTGGGCTATCTATTGCCAAGCACTGTGCAAGCACAAGAAAACCAGCGGGTCGTGCTACAACTGCAATGGGAGCATGAGTTTCAATTTGCTGGTTACTACGCCGCGCAATGGCAAGGGTTCTATAGTGATCAAGGCCTAGATGTCGATATAAGGTCTGCCTTTAACGAAGACTTGCAATATATATCTCCGCTTGATCAAGTCCTTACTGGTGCTGCCGATTTCGGTATTGGCGGCATTGAAATATTGGTCGCGCGCGGTCAAGGTGAAGATGTTGTCGTCCTCACTCCCGTCTATCAAAACTCTCCTTTTTCGGTTTTAAGTTTAGAGACCACTGGAATCGAATCTCTGCAGCAATTGAGTCAACTGCGCATAGCTGCCGGCCAGAGCATTTACACACAAGTGCAATTAGAAGCCATGTTTCTATCTGTTGGGATTGATCCTGCTCAGGTAGATTTCGTTACCGATGACGCCACGATTGAAACTCTGCTTGATGGTAAAGCGGATGCGATTATTAAATATGATATATCAGCACTATACCGCGCCAGAGAGTTGGGAGTATCGCTAAATACTCTGCATCCGAAAGATTATGGCGTCAATTTTTACGGTGACGTTCTCTATACGACGCAAGCAGTGATCGATAGGGACCCAGAGTTAGTCCAAGGATTTGTGCGCGCAAGTCTTGAGGGTTGGCGTTATGCCCTTGAGAACAAAGCCGATACCGCGGACAAGATCTCAACGCAATTGCCGCGTTTTCGATATGTGTTCAACAATACTTTTGACTACAATGTTTTATTTGCAGAGCGAATAGATGACTACCTGCTTTTTCCCCTAGTCCCCCTTGGTCACAATCAAAGAGAGCGTTGGGAGACGTCGTATTTACTTCTTGACCAGCTAGGATTGATTGAACAGGCGTTTAGTATAGAGGAGCTGCTGAGCCCTATTGAGCCCATCGACGACAACACAAGCTTTTCTGAAGTGTGGCGGTTACTTGGTGTTTGTGTATTTGCCTTATTGATCCTTGTGGTGTTTGTTCGCAGCTCATTAATCCGATGGATACTAGCGATGCCATTGCTCTTTTTTATTGGCGAACAACTAATCGAGTTGCGCTATCGAGTACTTTTAGAGGATGAACAACGAATCAATGTAGCCGAAAGGCTTAGTTCGGTGCGTTATCAGCTAGAGAGCCGACTAGCCAATAATTTATCTCTGATTAATGGGCTTGCAGCGTTCGTTGCAGCAAAGCCTGACTTTACCGATCGCGAGTTTGAAACTTATGCGGCGACAGTCATCGAGCGTGAACCAGCACTAATCAATTTGGCGATCGCTCCAAATCTGGTCATAAGCAATATCTACCCGCTTGCAGGTAATGAGCGCGCGCTAGGGCTTAATTACAATGAGAACCCAGAGCAATACTACGCGGTTCAGCGCGCCGTGCTTACCGGTTCCCTAGTGATCGCAGGGCCTGTCAATCTAGTACAAGGAGGGACCGCATTTGTCGGGCGTGCGCCGGTATATATCACCGATAGCGCTGGGCAGCGTACGTTGTGGGGTATTGTTTCTGCTCCTATATCCACTACGAATATTTATTCTGAAAGTAGCTTATTTGACCCCAGTACAGGCCTGAATATCGCCATTCGAGGGCGCGATGGTCTCGGGGAAGACGGGGAGGTCTTCTTTGGCGAGGAGGCCGTATTCGCTAATCCTAACGTGGTGACAATGCCCGTAGTGCTCGGTGGTGGGACGTGGCAGCTTGGTGCCTATGAATTACAAGATATCACGGTTAACAATCGCAGTATTCTCCTGTTGCGTTCAGTGACCGCGATTCTATGTGTACTGTTTATGATTGCTGTTTTCCTTCGCTCACGGGCAAAAATTAAAGAAGAAGCCTATGAGCAGCTAATATTTAGAAATGAACAATTCTTAAGAGAGGTAGAAACAGTCTCCCATGTTGGTGGCTGGAGACTCGATTCCCAGGGCGTTTTCACTGAGGTTTCTGATCAATGTATGCAGATTCTTGGAGTCTCCTCTGGTGCCGGCGTCCTAACCTTAGATGAGGTTTGTGCCCAGTACACAGATGAGACGGGCAAGATGCTGCGAATGCTGCTTGACCGTGCTAAGCAAAATAGCCATAGCTTTGATACCGAGCTGCGGCTAGAAAGAGTCAATAAAGGCGAGACTTGGCTGCATATTCGTGGCGAGATGCTTAATTTGTCTACCGGCAGGGAGTTGGTTGGCGCTATTCAAGATATTACAAAAGCCAAGGCTGCCGACAAGCTAATTGAGTATCAGGCAAATTATGACGCGTTAACGGGGCTTGCTAATCGAAGTTTGCTGCGTGATCGATTGAATAGCGCCTTGGCGATGTCGAGACGCGCAAATACGAAGCTCGCAGTGCTGTTTATCGATCTCGACAACTTCAAATCAGTGAACGACAACCTAGGGCATGACGTTGGTGATGAGGTGTTAGTTGAGGCTGCCTCGCGGATCAAGCACAGCGTTCGCGAAGTAGATACAGTGGCGCGATACAGTGGTGATGAGTTTATTGTGGTTTTGCGAGACGTCTACTCGGAGTCTGCTGTATGCCGGATTGTTGATGAAGTCGTCGCAAAGGTGGGTGAATCATTCAAGGTCGGAACCCATAAAATCTACTGTGGTGCTAGCGTTGGTATTGCCTTTTATCCTGATGATGCGACAGATTCGGAGACTTTGATCATCAAGGCTGACCAAGCCATGTACGAGGTCAAAAAGGCCGGGCGAAATGGTTGGCAGTTTTACACGCAAGAAATGCAACGCAAGTCTGAGAAGCGCCATAGTTTGTATAATGAGCTTGTGGCCGCGATTAAAAACGGTGAATTAGGTGTCTATTACCAACCAATTTATAGCTACAAAGAGCAGTGCATAGTAGGGTGTGAAGCCTTGGTGCGTTGGCGCAGGCCTGATGGTAGCTTCATTGCTCCAGATGAATTTATCCCGCTTGCCGAAGAGAGTGGCTTAGTGATTCGTATTGATCACTTTGTTTTGAAAACTGGCCGTAATTTTATTAGTAGCCTTAATACAGAATACGGGCTAAATATCGGGATCTCAGTGAACGTCTCAACTCGATTGTTGTATATGCGAGATGAGTCCTCGCAGGCGTGGTTCTATGAGATCAAAGCGCCAGGCAATGTGCCGATTACCGCTGAGATTACTGAGCGCGTGTTGGTTGAAGATGCTACCAGGGCATTGCAAGTATTAAATGACTTGAGTGCGTCGGGTGTGCAGATCTCGATTGATGATTTTGGCACAGGTTATTCAGGGCTAAGTTATCTATCTCGTTTTCCTGTAAATGTGTTTAAAATTGATCGCTCGTTTGTCGACAAAATTGGCAAGCTAAAGACAGAGGAAGCACTGATTGAAACGATGTTGCTGATGGCCGAAAAACTACAAATAAAAGTAGTGGCTGAAGGTGTAGAAACCCAAGAGCAACTCGAATTCTTGCGCCGTCTGAATTGTGACTATGCGCAAGGTTATTTCATTGGCAAACCGATGCCGGCAGATCAGTTTCGTAAGCACCTTCTTGACAGCTTGTCAGAGAATTAATAACTGTCACATCTTTGTAGGAATATTTGTAGGAATACTGAATCCCCTCAGAATTAATTTGCGTCTGAACGGTCAATAACTAATATATATTGTGATTATCCCGTTGCTTGCCTCTCGAACCGTTGATCATTATTTGCCCTCCACTATAAGCTGAACATAGTTCGGCACCACGACACGTGCGTTTTGCGCTGCGTTGTGCTGACAACATCAACTCAAAGGCCGCTTTTCCCTGTGTTTTTCATAAACACTTTTGACCTTTGTGAATTCAGTTTGTATTAGAGGAATTATCATGACTGCACAAACAGTAGTAAGCCCAGTAGCACCTTCTCATCCACTTCCAATTCAAATGCGTCAAGCAAAACGCTTGATAAAAAAACCGCTTATTGAGCAATCGTCGACGCCAATGTTGAACGAGATGATTAAAGAAAAGTTGGGTGAAGACTATCAATTGAAAACGTTTTTTGGCGACGAAGTCACTCATATAGACGAAAGGACAATTGACGACTTAGCCGATTGTTATATGAATGTGTTTAATGAAAGCTGGGGGGAGTCGTGGACTCACAGTTCAGCAAAAAGCGAAATCACTCATAGCCTGCGCAGTGACCCTGAGCGAATTCCTTTAATCTCCTTGCTTTATAAAGGTGAGTCGATCATCGGGTTTTGCTGGGTTCTGCTTATGCATAAAAGCGCTATGAGTAAGGAGCACGATATGCCTTGGGAGCTATCTGATTCGGAAAAAAATAATGGCATGAGCATCTCTAACTACTGGTTAAGTGAGGTGGTCAAGAAAGACAGAATTATGTTTATCAAGGAGCTTGGCGTTCTTAAGGAATTCCGGCAGGTGGTTTCGCCATTCCTGTCGATCCCAATTTTGGAGCGTTCCGCTCAAATGGGCTATGATGTGGGGTTCTTATGGACAAATGTAAACAGTAAGGCCTTTAAGTGGGGCTTGGGCGTAGGGTACTCGCCAGTGCATTTCTTCATTACAAATAACTTATTGTTGATGTATGGCAGTGTTCAGGGCTCTTTAAAGGCCATGCGTAATGTGGTCGAGGCTTCATTTAGCAAGCAAAGTCAGTACTATATGATCAACAATATCAACAAGTACTTGTTAAAAGGAGAGGCGCGAAACTGATAGCGATTAGACTCACTGACCCTTCGAGTTACTAGGATTGGGGAACCACTGGAGATGTAATGCTCCAGTGGTAGTGGGCTGCTGCCGAATAGTTTCGACTTAGGGCTATGAATTATATTTTTATCCCTAACGCCGTAGCTTTGCTGATCCTTGGCTTGTTCACTTGGCGACAAAACCCCAGTAGGTTGTCGGCGACCTATTTGGTCACGAATGTCGCTGTGGCGGTCTGGGCCTTGTGCTACATGCTGTTGCACGAGTTTCAACACCTAGTGCCAGTGAATCTAGTGTCGCAGATACAACTTGTTGCGGCGCTTACGTTTGCTAACGGGCATTTCGATATTAGTTTGCGTTATCCGGACCCGAAAAGGCTTCCTGGGCCATTTCTGCGAAGGCTGAATTACACTGTTTTTGCCGCTTTAGCGGTGCTGATCGTCTTTTCAGATGTGGTATCGGTGGCGGTACTACAAGAGGGCAGTGTGGTATTTGTCGATGGACCTGGGTATACGGTCTATGCACTCTATTTGATGCTATTGGGCATCTTAGTCATCGCAAACCTCATTATCAGCTACCGGCGCTACCCAAGTTATCGCATAAGAATTGGGTATATGTTGGCTGGTTTAGCGCTTTTTATAGCATTTGGGATCATTTTCGACCTAGTGCTGGTGGTTATGGGCAACTATGACTGGCTTGTGCTAGGCCATTTAGGTTCTGTGTTCCCTTCGTTATTCTTCGCCTACGCCTTTAGTAAATACGACTTGCTTGATATGCGTATGGTGGTCGATCGCTATACCGCCAAGATTATTGTGGGGGCCTTGGCTATACTCAGCTTGTATCTGGCATTCCAAGTCTCTTTCAGCTCACCCACTATCAGCTTGCTATTAATTTGCGCCATAGCGCTTCTGTGGGCGTTTAATGCGACTAAATTGGAGTTGTTCTTGGTCAGTACGGCAAGGCGCAGATTTGTCAGAAATTGGTATGAGCCAGAGGATATCCTCAATCGGCTTGCCGAAAAATTAGAAAGCATTAAGAATCGTGCTGAAATTTTCCAAGTGCTAAGTGAGGAGGTAGATGAGGTCTTTGAGCTTGAGTCAATTCATCGCATAGTCGCCATGCGAGACGATGACGATCATCTAATATCCTATAGACTAAGTGCGAATGATACGAGTCAGATACATGAGGTCTTGGCTACGGATGACGAGTTGATTTTGGAGTGCATTGAGCACAAGCAATTGTCAGAGCTGTCTGACTTCTCGGCGGCAATGCAGAAGCGAGTGCTAGGGTGGGGGCATCAAAATGCTGAAACCACACTGATCGTGCCCTTTTATTCACCCGAATATCTTGAGGGCGTCCTCGTTCTAGGTGAACGCAGCAGTCAAGAAGAGTTTAGTGTAAAAGATAAGCAGTTTCTATCAAGGCTAATGCGCTATGTGGCCGCCATACTGTATCGACTAACCCCGTTCGAAAAACTCGAAAAGCAATACTTCGAAAACCAACGACGTCTGCACCAAGCTGAGATTCAGCTAGTGCGAGGTGAGAAGACCCGAGCGATCGCGCACGCGACGCGACAGGCGCACCATGAAATTAGAACGCCCTTAAATATTATTCGGATGGCGGTCAATCGGATCAAGTCAGAAGAAAGCATAGAGAAATACCGAAAAATCACCGAAGAGCAGATCGATAGAGCAATGGAGATCGTGGATGAAACACTGATCATCACTGATGGAGTTTCTGACGAGGAGGAGCGCTACCAGGACGTTGACGTTAATTTGATATTGCAGCGAAGTCTCAAGCTGCAACAGGAAGGTCCTCATAAGCACCGTTTAGAGTTAATGGACAATGCGCCACAAATAAGCGGCATTCCAGGCGAGATTCAGGTGCTGTTTAGTAATTTGATTAAGAACGCGCTTGAGGCAATGCCTGAAGGTGGGACGTTAACGATACGCTCTTTTGTAGACCTACAAGAGTTTGTCGTCACCGTTGCCGATACAGGTCAGGGGATTGATGCTGAATTGCGCGAGAAAATTTGGGAGCCCTATTTTAGCGGTAAGCTGACCACAGTAGGAAACTCGACTGCCGGCAGGGGCTGGGGGCTAACAATCTGCAATAGAATTGTTACTGAGCACAAAGGCAGTATTCAGTGCGATAGTAAGTTAGGCAAAGGCACGCAGTTTACGGTTCGCCTTCCTCTTAGTCATTAGAGCGTTTATTACTGATTCGGTCTAGCTCTCTAGCCCAGCGTTGATCACGTTCGATCAAAATTTCGCGCAATATCTCGGCCTCTTTGTGAATGACGATGCGCTCCAAAAGGCCTAGTAATTCTTCTTCTTCAAAAGGCTTTAGTATATAGCCAGAGGCAAGCCCTAAAGTTGGGTCTTTCGCTAAGGTTTGTCGTTGCATGTCGTTGTGGGCTGTAAAAATAACGATAGGAATATGGCGCTTGAATGGGCTGTTGCCTTCGTCTTTGCGCAGTTTTATTAGAAACTCTTCCCCATTCATTCTTGGCATTTGCCAGTCGAGTAAAATGCAGGCAACGCGATTGCTCAAAAAATTAAACCCGCGTTGGTGAGTCTTGAGTATTTTGAGTGCTTGCTCGCCGTCATAGGCTGCAATAGCTTGAAACTGCTTTGTTTCATTGATGATTTCGACAACAAGGTCTGATTGTTGTCGATCGTCTTCAACAACGAGGATGAGAGGCTTCTGATTCATGATTGCATTATCAAAAAATATGCGTGTTGATGAAAGTGTCCCAGTTTTTTTTTACGCATTACCCTGTGCTTTTTGATAAACAAATGCGGGACCTTCAACTACGCCAGCCAGAAGGGCTACTGGAAGGTAGACCAGAGCGATTAAGGTATTGCACAGAATGATGAGGTAAGGGTAGGGGGCACGATCGAATTTATTGGTTATCTGGCTATAGGTCAATGGCAATGTCGACCATGACTCAAACCCTAAGCGACCCATGAGCATGGAGGTCGTAAACTGCCGATAGTTGCGATTAGGGTAGCGCTTCCACTGCATAATTTGTACGCGATTAGACTCAAGCCAATACTCGTAGACAGAGATTGCTTTAAAAAAAACTCCGCCAGCAATGCCATATACTAGGCTCCAAAGTAATACCGCGGGGTGTCTAATCATTGATTTTAAAACGTTCATATTGTTTAAGCTCAGTCGAAATTGCCTTGTAGCAGAAAAAACGTCTTACAGCGCCAGTGTTGTTAAAATTACTGGGGCAGTAGTATACACTAGCGCACAGCCATGAGTAGAGAGAGTGAGCAAATGCTCGCAATTATTGTGGATTTTTTATTTAAGACATGCAAGAGAAACTAACGCGGAGTGCTATGCAGAAATCAATTTATTATGCCAAAGGATTGCTAGTGCTTAGCTATGCTTTGTTGTATTTGCTGCTGCTTATCTTCGTTTCAGGTTCGATTCGTGACTTTCTGTTCCAAGCAATTTTCAATGTGCTGTTTATTGTGTTTGTCATTGCAACACAGGAACGATTATTTGCCGCATTCCTACAAGCGTTGGGGAGTTTTAGGGTCGATTCCGCTTTGCGCCGAATTGGTGGCATCGCTGAACTCGTCGATAATTTACATGAGTACTCAGAGCTGACTGAATTATTGCGCTATACCCAAACAAGCATGAGTGCCTTGATGGGCGGGGCAGGTGTTACCACTTTTGTTGCGCAAACTGTGACCGAAAAACAAGAAGAAAAAGACGTATTTATGCTTTGGACGCCCGATGGCTTGCAGAGAGCTTCTAATTTGGAAAAAGTCCTACAATACTCCAAAGAAGTGCAACAAAGTTTTTCAGAGAAAGATGCTCCAGCAGAACTTCAAAAGGTATTCGAAGAGTACAAAGCGCAGGTTATTCTTCCAATTTTTTTCGGTAGAAAGATGCTGGCATTATTGTTTCTGCGGGACCCATCAAATGTCTACGGCGAGCTGCAAGAATTGTTAGCATTCTTCTCACGGCAATTAGGTGTTGCGCTAGAGCGCATTGCAAGTGAAGAGCAAAGAAGAAAACGGAAAGATCAAGCCTTTACTGAGAAGACAACAGCCTTAGCGACACTCAGCGCAACAATTGCTCATGAAATGCGAACGCCTCTTTCGGGAGTGCGCGCCAGTATTGGAGGGGTAGATTCCTATTTGCCGGAGTTGGTAGAGGCCTATCGTGTTGCTCATCAACAGGAGCCAGAACGTTTTCCAGTCATTAGAGAGGAGCTTCTTGGGACGCTTTCAGACACTGGGCCTCGTATCAAGTCGATGGTGGACCAAGCGAACCATGTAATCGACTTGCTATTGGCCAATCTCAATAATCAACAAACGGATCAAAGTAAATTTTCCTCGTTCTCAATTGCCCATTGTATTGAGGAAGCTATAGAGCAATATCCCTTTAGGCGAGATGAGCGCGAAAAAGTCCGACTTGAGCTTGCCGATGACTTTAATGTGCTAGCTGAAAAGTCATTACTGATATATGTATTTTTCAATTTGCTCAAAAATGCCCTGTACAGCGTCGAGTCCGCTGGGCGCGGAGATATTACGATCAGTTTGAGTTCGGACGCTTTGCACAATAGCGTGATATTCGAAGATACAGGCTTGGGGATCGATAGAAAGACATTGCCTTTGATCTTTGGGGGCTTCTATACGACTCGTAGTAATGGTACCGGTGCTGGCCTGCCGTTTTGTCGGCGTACCATGCGAAGTTTTGGTGGTAAGATTGAAGTTAGCTCTGAACTAGGGGTAAATGCCCGATTTGCCTTGGAGTTTCCTGTCCAAAAGACTAGTGCAAAAACTTCGTAGTAACTGTCGAGGAAGTGATGTGCTGGCGATAGGAGTGAATTCTGTCGGGGGAAAAATTGCGCAACAGGCGGCTAGTTTTCTCATTTTCTAGGGTCGCACAAAAGAACGGCGAATTGTTGGAAACCTGGGTGGCTTTAGTGTAGTAGTTTTGCCAATTATCATCACTTAGCTGAGATACGAGAGAGTCGTTATCAGCACAGTGGAATAATGGGATGACTTTTCGTTCTTGTAGTTGGCTGATTAGTTCTTTTGGGGCGTTGGCTGCCTCGCATTGTTTGAGATTCTCAAGTAATTCATCCTCAGGTAAAATCAATAGCAGCGAGGCGATGCCTTGCTCATCGAGCATTAAGAACCCGGCGTAAGGTTCGTCCAATAAATAATACTCAAGGATTTTGCGTTCATTTCTTATCTTATTGAAATAGTCGATAAACTCCGCGTCATTGATAAAACGACTCTGGCTATTGGCGACCACTGGATCAGTAATAAGTTTAAAACTCTTGCTGAAATAGTGTTGTTGCAAATTCGCTATTGAGCGTTGCAGTTTTCCCTCTAAGTCTTGATCTTTTTTACTGATGAACTGGTCTATTAGTCCGTCATTGAAGGCTTGGATAGCGATGTCAGTATCTGCCTGACCTGTCAATAAGATGCGTTTGATATAAGGGTTTTTTAAACTTGCGCACAGCTCGAGCCCATTCATAGATGGCATTGAATAATCCACAACGACCACGCTCGGCGTGGTGAAGCGGTCAGGATTATAGATCTCTTTATAGATTTCATTGATATCAATGTGGGTAAGGGTGTCGGAATCAAATGGACCAGTCTTATAAGACGAATACACGCGGCGGATAAGTTCAGAATGATGTTGAGCTGCATTAATATGCGTTAACGCCTGTCGCGCAGATTGGAACAAACGAAAACTCAGGTCGCGGGGTAGTATCAAACTGACAGCATCGAGAAAATCTGAGTCATCATCGACCAATATTACCTGGCTTGGGTAATAGAAAAGATGGCAGACAGGGAATGTATTATCCAAAGTTATCTCCTTGTAGATTCGCAAGAATCTATGACCCTAGCTTACTGCCATCTCGCTTTACACGCAAAGGGCTTGATCAAAAGGAAATCTCTTCTGCTAGTAGGTGCTCAACTTGGCGATCAAGTAAGGTTTTGTAATTAGGCATTGCTTCGTCGACTAGCCAGGTCTTGATAAATTCCCCATTTTTATCGTCCACTACATCGGTGAACTCTTCAGTAATTAAACGACTATCCGCATCAGCAAGCACATAGGCTGCCTCACTGATTATTAACATGTCCAAAGGGGCTTCTTTGCAAATTTGTCGTGTAAGCGCTAGGTTTTCGCCTGCGACGGTGTAGGTGCTTTGTTCGAGCGAGGACAGAACCCCCGTGAGTAGTTCTCCGCAGTGCAAGCCAGCTTTAAATTGGAGAGTAGGAAGCCCTTGTGCTTCAAGCTCTCTTGCCAATGTAGAGGTAATCTCAAGAAACAATAACGCTGCGCACACGGCGTGGAAGCAATGCTCGTCATCGGCTTGTGCCGCTCCAAAGGTAATGAGAATCTCATCCCCTGCACATTTTTCAATATTGCCGTTATAGAGCTTTGTTACTTTGTGAATATAAAAATAGTAAGTGTTGAGAAGCTCGATAGTCTCTTGTGCTTCGTGTTGATGTAAGGCCGATCGATAGTTACTGATATTAATATTGACGATACTAACAAAAGCGCTACCAGGGCGACGATAAACTGTTTCGCTAGCAGGTTTCGGTTCTATTTTGGCCTCAGGCCCGAAGATCGCCTGTCTATTTTCTTCATCTTCTAATTCATAGATTAGTCGGTTATAGAGCCGGATGGCGGCACCCACTTCATCGTCACGCTCGCCAAACGGACTTGGTTCGGGTTGTGCATGCCTGACGCTTTGTATTGATGCGCTAAGTTGACTTAGGGGAAAGCTAACGAAGTGCTGGATCATGGCGTAGATCACTGCTATAGCAGTTAAAACTAGCAATAGCAGTGCGGCGATCATAAATAAGAAATTACGAGTGACGCCTTGCTCTATGTATTGTTGGTCTAGATTGATTCTTACATAACCGGCTAGCGAATTTTGTAAGGCAATGGGTGCAACATAGTTGGCAAAGAGATCCTGCTCTGTGTTTGCGCTAGAGGAGCCAGAGATGGCGATTACTTGATCGTCAATACTGAGTACAGCAACCTGGGCTATCGCAGGCTCTCTAGTAAGTTGGTTGAGTAATACGTTCATGCTGACCAAGTCATTGGCCAGCACAAGCTCCGTTACTAAGATGGCAGTTTGGCGAGCTAATGTGGTGCCTAAGCTGTCTGATTGTTGCCGAAGTATATTTTCGGTCGTTTGGTTGGTGACTAGCCAAAATACACACATTGATAAAATGACGAGTGCGGCACTAGTCAGTGCAAATGTTTGCCCAAGACGCATTGATGTGCCGCGAGTAGAAACACTAGAGGTTTCAGTCTCTGTGCTAGTTGAATAAAGCTTTTCTGACACTAGTTACTCTCTATAACAATTCGGGTTCAGTGGAAGGAATCTAAAGTGAGCTCTTCGTCTTGGACAAAAGAGAAGTCCATGCTTTCACTGGGCTCTTGCAAGAAATTCCCTTGCACAAAATTAATATTGGCTTTCCACAAAAACGGCAATAGGTCGATTTTTTCGATCATTGGGGCAATCACTAATAAGCCTTGCGCATGCAAGCTGCTTACTGTGCTGTTTAATTTTTCTCTTTGCTCTATGTCTGTGTCGATGCTATCTAGAAGCGACCGGTCAAGTTTTATGATCGAAGCGATCTCCATAGGTAGCGTAGTATTCGAGCTAGAGGTGGATCCATAGTGTGTAATCGACAAGACAAACCCCAGCGCTTTCATTTGTTGGCAGAACAGTTTTACTGGTGTGGGGGAGCTGGCAATATCAAGCTCGCTTATCTGCAAGCTAATCTGGTCTGCAGCAATCTTTGCGTGCTGCACCTGGCACTGTAACCACGGCAGAAACTCTTTGCTAGTGATAGAGTTGTGCGTCAGGTTGATCGTCAGTTTTAGTGATTCCTTATTGCGTGAGTTCAAAAGCTCTATCGATTGCGAGCAAACCCAGCGGTCAATTCGCTCACCCAGGCCATGCTGATTTGCCAGCTCTAAAAAGCGCGGTGGATAAATTAGATTGTCGTGATCCTGTAAGCGAATTCGCACTTCATAGCGTTCAACACCATCTTCTTTAAGGTTAACCACAGGTTGAAACACTAAAAGAAAGTCTTCTTGTGCAAAGGCTACTTCTAATCGTTTAAACATTTCATCGGCAGTTCCATAAGGATCGGTGAACGTTTGTGTGGCGGCGTTAACAAGAGTAGAACGTATAGTTAAGTTGTGCCGTGCACGATCAATCACAACGCTTGCAGAGGGAGATAGCTCGTTTACGATGGCCATTCCGGCAGAGATATGCATTTGCGTTCCCTGCGTCGAGCGCTCATTGAGCCAATTGTCGAGATTTGTTGTCAGGGTCGCTAAGAATTGATCTTGCGCATATTCTGTCTCGTGGCTTAGGACAGCAATAAACTGGCCTTCTCCCAAATGCCCAATACTGGTGTCACTAGGCATATCGTCTTGAAGTAATTTGGCAATGTCGGCCAAGAGCATGTTTGCGGCAGACCTAGAGGCAACTAACTCGAAATCTTCGAATTCCTCAATCTTTAAAAGCATTACGGTGCTGTTACGGTGTTCGTAAACGCTATTGGCGATGGCTAGATCGATTAGAGTGTTGATGGCATTGCGATTGAGTAGATTTGTCAGTAAGTCGCGGCCTTCTTGGTTTCGGATTCTTTGGCGTTGATTAGGGTTGCCGCTGGCCAAGCGGACTAACACTTGTAAGACCTCTTCATCGTTATACTGAGTCTTTGCGCATTGCAGGCTCAAACGTGTGCGAGAGTTAGGGGCAGTGATGCCCACAAAGATGCAAGGTTCTTCGTGTGAGCTCGGATTTTGGAGGTAGTCACGCACTTGCGCGACATCTTGCTCGTCCACGAGATCTAACAAAGAATGCTGTTTAAGTTGTTCTTGAGATGCAAGCCCAAACAAGTCGAGGTAGGCGCTATTGGCATAGACATGTAAACCGTTATTCAAATAGGCAACAGCATCCGAGGCATTTTCTAATAGCAGTTGGTAGCGCTGTTGAAGCTCCTTGTGTTCAATTGTAATTCTGCGTAATTCACGGCGTTTCATTAAACTGCTGAACTCTCTGGCGAACAGTGATAAGCAAGGTGAGATGCTCTCTGGGGTATCCAGAGAAGGAGTCTTGCATTCTATCCAGGCGCTAGAAAGTGTTGGAGGCTTGCTCTGTGGCTGAGAATCCGCAGCCAAATACAACAAACATAGGTCTTGTGCGACATCATCCAAGCAAATATCTATTTGCGCAGCGCTAAGTTCGGCCGTCTCTGCCATTAAAAACAGGGCGTCCCAACGCATTTCTCTGAGATGCCCTTGAAGTGAGGCGGTGTCGTTAATGAGCTCGCCATGGACTTTGTACCCTTGTTTTCGCAAAAGGTTGAGTAAGCGATCCCCGTCCGAGGGTCGCTGTGTGGCAATGAGCACATTAATTGTGGGTTTCTGTTCCATGTTGTTTGAATCGCTGCTCTGATTGGCTGTCTGAGGGCAGAATTAATTAAAAGCAATCCTTGCGGACACTATTAAAATATGTCCTTTCATTGCGCCTGAGTTTAGCACAGTAATCTATCAGCTCTGAGTATCACCGTTAACGCAATTCGGTGATTCAAACACATGGTGAGGAATAAAAAAGCGATATTGACCTCAAAATCACAATGCGCAACGTGTAAACTGCCAAATATGACAGAAACTCAAGCGTGAGAGCGATTCATTCTCCGTTTGCCCACAAGGGATTAGAGGTAATGGCGCAGCAGCAAGACCAACAAGAAGTTAAAACTAAGCGATTGAAGGAGCTTAAACGGGCTCGGAATCGCCTATTCGTGTGTTTTTGGACTTTCCCAGTCTATGTCTATGCCGTGATGAGGGTATTGGAGGCGGGCAATGAGACTACGTTGATTATGCTTGTCTATATGGCCTTGTACGCGGGTTTTGGGGCTAATCTCGCTACCAAGCGTTGCCCCAATTGTCATCAACAGTTCTTCGTAAAATCCTTCTTTTTAAACCCTTTCAAGCGAGAATGCGCACATTGTAAACAGCCGCTGCACGACAATCCTGGGCTTGGCGCTTAGTCCCTAGCGCCAAAAATAGCGGTTCCCACTCGAATCATGGTGGAGCCTTGCGCAATGGCCGCAACAAAATCGGCGCTCATGCCTATCGACAAGGTGTCCATTTGTGGATGCATATTCTGCAGCTCTTTGAATAATAAAGATATTGGTTCAAATGTGCGGCGTTGCTGCTCTAGAGTCTCACTCGGCGCAGGGATCGCCATTAGCCCGCGCAGCTCTAGGTGTGGCAGTGCGCTGATCTGCTGACAGAGCTGTGCAACTTGCTCTAACGCCACGCCAGATTTAGTCGCCTCATTCGATAAATTGACTTGTACGCATACTTTTAAGCGACCCATGGCGCTAGAGCGTTGAGCGCTCAGGCGCTGTGCAATCTTTAATCTATCGATGCTATGTACCCAGTCGAAACTGGCAGCTATTGTGGCTGTTTTGTTCGATTGAATAGGGCCAATGAAATGCCACACTAGATCGGGCATTTTCAACTCGGCGATTTTCTGTACCGCCTCTTGCACATAGTTCTCGCCAAACTCTCGCTGCCCAGCAGCATAGGCCTCTTGGATTTTCGCCATGCTTTGGGTTTTGCTTACAGCGAGCAGGGATATCTCACTTTCATCACGCCCATAGTCATGGGCTGTTTTTGCGATCTGAGCGCGAACTGTGGAAATATTTTCTGATATGCTTGGCATCGTGTCACCGTATAAAGTCTGCATTGCGATGTGCATCTAACTTAAATCTGGTGCTGCCTGTCAAGCGCACTATGCTAGGCTTGTACCCCTAAAGTCATTAACAAGTACCATGCCTAAGACATGGCGACCATACATCAAAAGGGTTGAGAAAATGGATATCACTGAACTGCTCGGATTCAGCGTTAAACAAGGCGCCTCGGATTTGCACCTTACCGCTGGTATGCCTCCATTGATTCGAGTGGATGGCGACATTCGAAAAATCAATGTGCCGGCGATGGAGCATAAGGAAGTGCATGCCTTGATCTACGAGATCATGACTGACAAGCAGCGCAAAGATTATGAGCAATTCATGGAGACTGATTTCTCATTTGAAGTGCCCAATCTGGCGCGCTTCAGGGTGAATGCATTTAATCAGAATCGCGGTGCTGGGGCTGTGTTTCGAACCATTCCAAGTAAAGTGCTGTCGATGGAAGAGCTGGGCATGGGAGCGGTGTTTAGGCAGATCTCAGATCTTGCTCGTGGCTTGGTGGTGGTAACCGGACCTACGGGTTCTGGTAAAAGCACCACGCTTGCGGCCATGATGGACTATGTGAACAACACGCGTTACGAACATATTCTGACCATCGAAGACCCGATAGAATTCGTACACGAAAGTAAAAAGTGTTTGGTTAACCAACGAGAAGTGCATCGCGATACATTAGGCTTCGCTGAAGCTTTGCGCTCAGCGTTGCGTGAAGACCCCGATATTATTCTAGTGGGCGAGTTACGTGACTTAGAGACCATTCGTTTGGCATTGACGGCAGCAGAGACAGGTCACTTAGTATTCGGTACTTTGCATACCACCTCGGCAGCGAAAACGATTGACAGAATCATCGACGTATTTCCTGCGGCTGAAAAGGCGATGGTGCGCTCAATGCTATCTGAGTCATTGCAAGCGGTGATATCACAAGCACTTCTGAAAAAGACAGGTGGAGGTCGCGTTGCCGCTCATGAGATTATGATAGGCACCCCTGCTATCCGAAACTTGATTCGTGAAGATAAAGTCGCACAAATGTATTCTGCAATTCAGACTGGGTCTTCCTCAGGAATGAAGACTTTGGATCAATGCTTGAAAGAGTTGCTGCAGAAAGGGCTTATTTCGAAAGAGGCCGCAAAAGCAAAAGCGAAGACGCCCGACTCATTTTAGCTCTCGTTAGGAAATTTTTCCGCAAAACAATTCAGCCAGGTTTCCAGTATCAATTGCGCAGCGAGACAGTCAAGCTGCGCTTTTGATTCCCCTCGCATTAGCTGTCCTCTTGCTTCAAAAGAGCTTAAGCGCTCATCGATTCCAAAACAGGGCTTCGCATAACGCCCATTAAGTCTATTGCCAAACTTACGTGCGCGGCGCAATAGTTCGCTTTCCGTGTCATCCATATTGTAGGGCAGTCCGACAACGAACACGTCTGGTTGCCACTGTGCAACCAAATCGTCTAGTGCAGTCCAATCAGGAATGCCATCTTTAGCGCTAATCGCGTGTAAGGCATTGGCCTTGTTCGTAATGCTTTGCCCCGAGGCAACCCCTATGCGCTTAGTGCCAAAATCAAATCCTAGAACGCTTATCTCTTTTGTTTTCTTCGCGGGTAAACTTTCCATTACAAAACCCTAGAATAGACTTGGTGAGGGTGCGTGTGCATCAGGAATGCCCTGCAAGAGATGTTAATTGCTGTAAGCTTACGCCAAGAACTGCTGCGCACGCCTCTGCCTTATTTTCATGGTCATGCGAAAAAATTAAATCAGTGTCAGCAGGCACCGTTAACCAGGCATTGCTAGTGATCTCTTGATCGAGCTGCCCCGCATCCCAGCCTGCGCAGCCAAGAGCAACCAAGTAACGCGAAGGGCCTTCTCCGTTGGCAATCGCAACGAGTATGTCTTTTGACATGGTGATGCTTAATTCAGAGTTAATAGGGATTGTGTATTCCCATTCTGTTTCGCTGCTGTGCAGTATAAAGCCTTTATTTTTCTCTACCGGACCACCGGTCATGACGATTTGCTTATGGAATTCGATGTCATCTTTTCGGCTACTGTAGTCGATTTCTAAATCGTCAAATAATTCTGCCAAACGCAATTTGCTAGGTTTGTTGACGACGATGCCCAATGCCCCTTCTTCATTGTGTCGCCACAAAAACGTCACTGTGCGGTTAAACCAAGGGTCGTCAAGATGTGGCATCGCAATCAAAAATTGATTTGAGAGTGATCCTGGTGATGATTCAAACAATGGGTTTTCAGTAGTGTTGTTAGTCATGTGATCGGTGTTTTCGCTCTACTGGCTAGTAAAAGAATTGCCTTGATGAAAGCGCCATGTGCGTATGATTTCGAGTATGTCTACGTCCGCGAGCATTTCCTCTGGAAACGGATCAAAAGGGGCGGCGAGTCGAACAATATCGATGGCGGCCTCGTCGAGAACGCGATGTCCGGAGCTTTGCAGAATGCGAATCTCTTGAACCGAACCATTTGGTCTTAGTGCCACAAGCATGCGTAGACTGCCATAGATCTCTTGATTTCTTGCTTGTTCTGGATAGTTAAGATTGCCGACGCTTTCAATTCGCTTACGCCAAGAATCTAAATATAAAGCGTCATGGCGCTTTTTTGTAGAAGCTGATGAGATTGTGTATTTACGTGGTCGCTTAGCATAGGCTTGCTGCTGCAAGTCTAGCTGGGCTTGTAAACTTGCGATGGCCAGGCTGAGATCCTCTGGAGTGGCTTGTTCAGACAAAGGGTTGTCAGTTTCGGGGGCTTCCTCTTCCAGTTGTTGCTCTAAGCGTTGCTCTGACTCTAGCGTACTCAATATCGCCAAGTCATTAGGCTCTGTTTGCCTATTTGGAGCAGGCGCTTGGGCAATAGGGTCAACTTGCTGAATGAGCTCGTCGTGAAACTCTGCATCGAATGGGGAGCTAGGCGCGGCCGCACTGTCTAGCGTGCCGCTACCCGTTTGGTTCTCTTGTGCGATGTAATCTGCTTGGTCTGGGGCAATATCGCTGCGATATTGGGCTAGAGTGATCTCAATAGGGGGTGCGCTATTGCTCTTTTCTAGATAACTAAAGCCTACTCCCGCTATCAGCATGATGTGCAAACAGGCTGATAGAAAGATCGTAAAGCCAAAGCGCTCTTTTGAAAGATCGGTCTCTTGGGTCATAGGCTCTGAAGCGTGTGGACAAATGCCCGCCTAATTGCGGGCTTTGAGCTTGCTTTCGATGCAGCGCATTAAGTCGCCTGCAATGTCGAGATTATACGCGTTATTGAGTTCTCGCACACAAGTTGGGCTCGTGACATTGATTTCAGTTAGGTAATCGCCGATGACATCGAGGCCAACGAATAGCAGCCCTTTTGCTTTCACACTTTCTTTGACTTGCTCGCAAATCCACAAATCGTGCTCTGTTAGTGCTTGCGGAACGCCAGATCCGCCTGCCGCGAGGTTGCCACGGGTCTCTCCTTGTGCGGGGACTCGCGCAAGTGCGTAGGGCACTGGCTCGCCGTCAATGAGAAGAATACGTTTATCACCGTCGACTATCTCAGGAATAAATCGCTGGGCCATGATAGGCGTGCGACCAAAATTGGTCAGAGTTTCGATAATAACACTAAGGTTCGGATCGTTCTGTTGAAGGCGGAAAATAGATGAGCCACCCATACCGTCAAGTGGTTTGAAGATGACGTCCTGATGTTCTGTATGAAAGCGTTTTAGCACCATTGCATTATTACTGACCAATACTGGCGGACAGCATTGCGGAAACTGCGTGGCATAAAGCTTTTCATTGCAATCTCTTAAGCTTTGCGGTTTGTTGACGACGAGTGTGCCCATAGATTCAGCTTGCTCAAGCAAGTAAGTCGTGTAGATAAACTCATTGTCGAAGGGAGGGTCCTTGCGCATTAGAATCACATCCAGATTGCTTAGAGCTTCCTCGCTAGCCTCGCCCAAGCTAAACCACTGCTTTTCATCCCAGGCCACTTGCAATTGGCGCATCAGGCCGTGGGCAATGCCATCCTGCAGGTAGAGGTCAGATTGCTCCATATAGCTTATTTGCCAGCCACGCTCTTGCGCTGCCATTAACATGGCTAGACTCGTGTCTTTTTTGTAGCTAATGGATTGGATCGGGTCCATGACGATGCCGATGCGGATGCTCATCTTTAACCTACCTGCATTGAGAATTGAGAAACCGGACTAGCAAAGCGCTGCGCCCGAGTGTGCCGTGATCATAACGCAAGTGTAAAAATGTATCGACGCATCCTGACAGGCGAGACGCAATAAAATGTGCTAAATCTTAAATAAACACTTTTGGAGGGCAATGGCATGGAAGCCGTGCAAGAACACAGCGTTGTACAAGTGCTCGTGGTTGATGACAGCAAAGCGGTACGTGAGAGCGTGCCAATACTCCTTGATCAGCGGCTATATCAGGTAAGTGTGGCGGACAATGGCTTTGACGCCCTGTGTAAACTTGTGGCTTTCCCGCCAGACATGGTGTTCATGGACATTGCTATGCCGGAGCTCGATGGCTTGCAGTCCTGCGCTCTTATCACGGCCAATCCCCAATATGCCCATATCCCTATCGTCCTTATGAGCGAAAACGGAGGGCCTTTGGAACAAGCGCGTGCGCAGCTTGCCGGTGCTAGTCAGTTGATTCGCAAGCCGCTACGTAAACAAGACCTAGTGCAGGCGATCCAAGCACTCCTGCGTACGGACGAGGGCGTCGAGAATGTGCACGCTATTACTGGTTGACGATTCACCAACCCAAAGTTGCTATCTAGAGTTTGTATTGAGTTCACTAGGGCACGAAGTGCATACGCAAGACAGTGCCAATCTACAGCCAGAGGAACTTAAACCTATGGCATTCGATATCGCGCTAGTGTCGTTACTCTTAGCAAATAGTAATGGTTTTGAAATAGGTTTGCGTTTGCAGAACTTGGGGTTTGAACGTGTTGCGATTGTGACGATGAGTCCGCGCAGCACTGACGTACAATGGACTAAAGCCTTAGGCCTGTTAGGCGTATTAGACGCTCCAAACTCATTGGTAAATATCAGGCATCAATTACAAAAAATGCTGCAGTGCTAGGGGGTGTCTATGACGCATATCCTAACTGAAGAAAACGCTTTGCCAGTGTTGCTAAGGCAATTGCAAAAGCTTGCTGTCGATATTTGTACAGAGTTAGAGCAGTACTTACAAAAGCCAAGTAAACATCATCTAATTGTGCTTAGGGCCAAGAGCCAGCGCTTGTGCTGCCTAAGCGCATTCGCTGGCAATAAGCGCCTAAAAGCATTTTGTAAACAATTTGCTCGCTGTTGTGAACTGCTGATGCAACCAGAGGCAGATGAAAAGGCAGCCAGTAAACTATTGATGAAGGCAGGGCTTATTCTGGCAGCTTCCTTGAGCCACCCTGCCTACGGTTTGCAAGTGCAATATCTCGCCGAGGAGATATTCGATTTGCTGCGCGCCTTTAGAGGCGGCAACAGTGATGATTCAATAGAAGTACAAAATATAAAAATAAGAGCAGTAGCAAAGCAATTCTGGCGATGTTTACACCGTGCGGCAGCAAAGGCACTAGGCTCAATGCGTAAGGATTTAGAACCGAGCGTTGCACGAGAGATGTCAGCACAAACTCGCGTAGTGCTGCTATGTTTTGAACGCTTCGCAAACTATAGCTTAGGCAAAACTTGGGACGATAATACACTAGCCATCAAGTTACTAACTGTCGAAGCCGTGAGCGCGCGTTTGGCTAGCAGTAAAGGCAATAGCGGCGAAATTTCAAAGTTAACGCCATTGCCAATGTATTGGCACAAGTCTGCAACTGATGATGTGTTTCTGCTAATACAACAGCGACTTTTCTCGCCATTGTTGGCGAATGACTCTTTAGATGTGCAATTCCTCTCTAAGATTGAGCGTGCTGTGCAAGAAGCTTTGTTAGTTTGCCAAATACTGGAAGCTAACAATAATCTCAGGCAGCTTGTGCATTTTTTGCAGGTGACGCGGCGCTATGTGCGTCGTTTGCAATGTTGCTCTGCGAAATCTCCCAAGGCCTTTCTCTTATCGCTGCAATGTTTAATCGCCACTTATTCTTTTGCTCGGGCATTGATATATCCCGATAAATCTTTTCTATGCTTGTCGACAAATCCGTTCGCACTAGAGAAGCAATGCGAAACTTTCATTCGTGCCAATTATGAGCAATACAACGAGGCAAGAAAAGAAAGAGTATTCGATGAGGGAATTTGCCAAGATGCGTTCTATAAAGAAATTTGTGCAATAAAAATCACACTAGCTGATTATGTTCGCCGTGTTAAAAATCAAAATGAAAAGCTGCTCGCAGAATCGCTCGTATTTTGGATTTTGCATCGTTTCAAGGTTGCTGCTTTTTGTGTCGAAGATTATGCATTATTCGAAACTGTCTGGTGGGTGCAGCGCATTTATGGTCTTGCAATTGAACAAAAAGTGTTGCTCTGTAAACAGTTTTTAGCATTGCTGCCTGAGCTTATTAGCATAGCGCAAGAGCCCAGCCGAACAGAAAAACAGCATCGCCATGATTGCTTCAGTCATGCATTTGAGAAGCTGGAACTATCCCTCTTGTTTCGCAGTTCAATGTCGAACTTCGTTTCCTCAGAGTCGCTTGCAAACTTTCTATCTGAAAATATAAAGGAGCTTATTACTTACCCCGATCAGCTCAGGAGCATGCATGCGGCGGCAAGATTTCAGGTTGATGCTAGTCGGCGCTGCATAGTTGAGCTGAATATGCTCAGCGCTGGGGCTAGAGATCTGAATGTTGATCGAGTGGCTGATCTGAGCGAGGCTCTGGAGCAAACGCACAGCGCGTTATGTGCAATACCTGATTTGGCGAATGTGGATGTGCCAACGTTGCTTGGTCCAGGGCATCAGTTGCTACGTGAGAGCCTTAATAGAGCTGCCGCAAGACAACAAGTAGAAGACGTGCGTGGCGTCGTGGCAGGCCTGTATGCCTTTCTAGAGAGAGGGCTTCCAGTTGTGGCTCCGAAATGGCGTCGTCGCGGCCTACGTCAAAGAAGTAGAAAACTAGTTGCTCATCTTCAGAGCAATGTAGGGACTGTCGAAACGCTTTTGCAAACCAAAGGGCTCCGCTCGGGTGAGGGTAAACACGCTCACCTAGAGCATTTGATAATTGAGCAGCGCTCGTTGCTACAACAGCTGCAAGAAGAGCTGGACGAGGCCCGGTTAGTGCGTTTCGTTAGAGTTCGGTCTCGGCTCCAACGTTTCGTGGCTAGGCAGGCAAATGCGCTGGCCAAACAAGTCCGGTTACAGCTCCACAATGAAAGCTTGCAGTTCAAACGTGAAATCGTCGCTAGTTTAATGGTGCCATTACAGCAGGTTTTGAGAATCATCCTGGAACAGGGGATAGAGGATGAGTCAATCCGCCGATTGCGACTAAAGCCAAAAATAGCTGTGATTAGTATGCAGATCCGGCAACAAAAGGCAGGAATCTGTGTGGATGTCAGTGACGATGGCCAAGAAATTGCGCTCGTTGCTATTGAGCCCGTACAACACTTGTTGCATGCAATAGGGGGTGAGCTGACAATTAAATACGTGCCGTTGCAGGGCAATCGCCTGAAAGTTGTGCTTGCAAGCTAAAGTGCGCGTTGGGATATTGTGCGTTAGTCGCTATAATGCCGCCTTTGACACTGATTGGGTTGCACAACGTTGAAAACATTAGGATACGCTTGGGGAATTGGTGGGGTGCTGTTGCTATTGCTCTTCGCCGTATTCAGGCTTTCGCCCATGGCTTTTGAGTTAAGCTCATTCGAACTGAGTGCGGTGCACTGGTTGGCGCTAGCCGTGAGCATTCTCTATATGGCCTATGCAGAAGGCTATAAGGGCTTTCACTTGGGTTTTGCTCCTCGGGTGGTAGCGCGAGCGACCTATTTAAGTGCCAATCCGCGATTGCTGCATGTGATTTTTGCGCCAGTTTTCTGCATGGGCTACATCCATGCGACGAAGCGCCGCAAACTACTCTCCTTCGGTTTAACCACGATGATTATCTGTTTCGTCCTGATTGTGCGTGTCTTGCCACAGCCTTGGAGAGGAATAGTTGATGCGGGAGTGGTAACTGGCTTAATGCTTGGCATTGTTTCAATTCTCTTTTTTCATTTGCAGGGTTTACGATTTCCTGGTCGGATGCAGGTCGCCATTGACCTTCCCGAGTAACTGCAAACTTTCGAAGCGCAAGCGAAGGTCTTTTTATGTCAAGACAAGATAAAAAGCTGACCCCCTGCGCGATTGTCGTAAGTTACGAGCCCGACACAAAGGTGCTATTAGCGCTTCTAGAGCAAATTTCAGCACAAGCAGATTTTCTGCTTGTCGATAACGGCTCAAGCAATATCGATGAGTTTCTAAGCATTGCAAAACACAAGAACCGTTGTGTCAAAGTGCATGGCTTGGACGAGAACATCGGGCTCGCGAGTGCTATGAATCTTGGCTTACGAGAGGTCAAAGAGGCGGGCTACGCTTATGCAGTACTGTTTGACCAAGATAGCCAAGTCCCTGAAGGTTTTTTCGCGAATATGCAAACCGCCTTTTTAGAGGCGCAGCGACTAAGTGTTCGCCCCATAGCCGCCATAGGGCCACGCATTGTGAGCCTACGCAATGACACTGCAATGCCTTTCAAACTGTTCTCTCGAATTTTCAAACGCAGCGATGTTCGTCTTGTTGGTAGCCAGCGACTTTTCAAAGCTGAATTTTTGATCTCATCGGGTTGCTTTATTGCGGTGGAGTGTTTAGAGCTCATTGGGCCGATGAAAGACGCATACTTTATCGACAACATTGATCTAGAGTGGTGTTTCAGAGCCACAGCGAGGGGTTATGAGATTTATGGAACAGATCATGCCCAATTGCACCATAGTATTGGCGTAGACGATGACAATGTTCTAGTGCGAAGTGGTGTCATAGTCAGCCATAGTCCGCTGCGTAGCTACTACTCTACTCGCAATCGCTTTTCGCTCTATGGTGAAAAGCATGCCCCTTTTGCGTGGAAGCTGCGCGATCTCCCTCGCTTCATTTTAAAAACCATTTGGCTATTAGTGTTTTCTAAACAACGTCTCGCCTATGCGCAAAATATTTGGCGAGGCATAAAGGATTCGCGGGGGCTTCGCTAATGCCAGTTGTGCAAGAAGTACAGCCACGTATCGCTATTTTGTTGCCAACTTACAATGGTGCGCAGTATTTGCAGGAGCAGATTGATTCGCTGTTAGCGCAGGATTACGGCAATTTCGTGATTGTCTCCAGAGACGATGGTTCTAGCGATGCTAGCGTCGCGATCATTGAAAAAAACGCAGAAAAATTCCCTAAACATTTTCATATAATGCAAAGCGATGGAGAGAATATTGGTGCCTGTGCTAGTTTTTCTACTCTGATGGAATATGTGTTAGAGAAGCAAGCCCTCTTAGGGCTCGATGCCGTCTACATGATGTTTTGTGATCAAGATGATATATGGCATCGCGACAAAGTCAGTCAAAGCGTCGCCGCTATTTTGGCCTTAGAAAAACGCTTCCCTTATCGCGCTTGTTTAGTGCACAGCGATCTACGTGTGGTTAATGAAAGCTGTGAGCTTATAGAAGAATCGTTTTTCGCCTATCAAGGGATTCGCCCGCACAAGCGTAGTTTTGCCCGGTTTTTGGTGAGTAACTCTGTGACCGGATGTACAGCCATCGTGAATGAAAAGTTAGCTGCGTTAGCAACACCAATCCCTAAGCAGGCAATTATGCATGACTGGTGGCTAGCCTTGTTGGCTGCCGCTTTTGGTCACATAGAGACGATCGACGCGGCTCTTATTGATTACCGTCAACACCAAACGAATACTGTAGGGGCAAAACCCTATGCGTCGTCTAAATGGAGTTTGCAAAAAATCAAAGGAGCGTTTAGCGACCCGGTCTATGATGAGATTAATCGAACCTTGGTGACGCAAGCCTCTGGCTTTGCAGGCTTGCATCATCAAAACATCAAGAACAAACACACCTTTGTGTTGATGGCGGCACTGTGGATGGGTAGCCGCACAAGAATTATTCGCAACGCCGTGCTAAAGGCATTCTTAAGCCTTAGCACATAAGTAAATGCTAGCTTCGCTTAGAAGCGTCTAATTTTTCTTATCGCTTGCAGGCGCTTGCGCATCATCTCACCAACTACTTTTGGTGAAAACTCCGATTCGATCGTAGCCTTGGCTTTCTTGCCCAATGCCACAGCGAGTGCCGGATCGTTTGCTAAAGTTTTCATAGCATTCGCAGCTTGAGCTTCATCGGGCTCTGCCCAGATTTGACCTTTTTTATAGGGCCCAAAATCTTCTTCAATCGGTTTGAGCTGGTAGTCGATCGGCATGCAGTTATTAGGGCGCATGTAATCAGTATTGCCCGACCAGTTAGTGGCAAGAATGGCCTTGCCTAGTGCCATGGCCTCGGCAGGTCCGAAACCAAAACCTTCAGAGCGATGCAATGACACATAGCAATCGGTATTGGAGATCAAGGCATTGACCTCTTGCCGCGAATACACCTTGTCTAAAATTATCACGTTGCGATGCTCACCAATGGCCTCTTTAATGCTATGAATCGCTTCAGCAGTGGGGTTATTAACCTTAAGCACTAATCGGTTGGCCAAGTCATCGGCTGCAAAAGCCTGCTTAAAAGCGTTAATCGCACCGAAAGGGTTTTTGCGGGCGGGCATACTGTAAGTATCAAACATCGCCAAGAATAGGAATGCATCTTCTGGCAGCCCAAAATCCTGTCGCTTCAAACCGCTATCGACTTTGACTTCGACTGCGTGTGGAATGCGCACAACCGGAATCGGAGAGCGCATTGCCACAGCATCTTGAACGAAGCTCGATGGCACCCAAATCTCATCGAAATGGACAAAGGTTTCTGCCCACGCCTCTGGGATCTCTGGCAGCTCCCATGCCCAGTAGCCAATACGGTAATGATCATTGAAATACTCCGACGGTAGTTCGGAGATCGCCTGAAGTGCATGATCGGGATTGATGTGCAGCAGGCTCACATCATAAGGAGCCTCTTCAATTTCTTTGTGTTGCCAGCTTAGATCAGTCATGCGTGAAGGGTTACCAGACTGAAAACAGATAATCCCAAAGGGTTCGTCTGCCGCATCGAGTGCTTTAGCGTCACTGCGTGCCCCCTCGCCAATTCCCATTTCAGCACGGGTATACCCAATAAGATTGACACCAGGTTGAAATTTGCCGTCTTGAGCAGCCTGTGAGCTTGTTTGTATCTCTTCGTTTGTGACGGAAGGGAAGGCTGTAACTTGTAGAGTAAAGTCTCCCTTCTCCGCAGATAGATTGGGATTGTAATATTCATCACCAGCCACGAAACGCTTGCTCCAACGTTTCCACATGGCTTTCTCATTCTCTTTGGGAACACTAGTCTTGCGGCTGATGCTTTCGTGATGAATCAGTTTTACATCTGGCGACCAAATATTGCGGTACCCTTTATCGAGAAGGCGTAAGCAAAGATCAACATCGTTGCCGACGACGGCAAGCTCTTCATCGAAGCCGTTAATCTCTTCAAATTTGTTTCGACTAAGCATTAGGCACGCGCCAGTATTTGCCGAGACTTCACGGGTTGTTTCATGAACATGGCGGTAGATCGAATCGCTCGGCATACGTTTGTGTAATAAGTGAATGCCGCCGCCGCCATAGTTCACCAATAAAACACCTGTATGCTGAAGCGCTCCATTCGGGTAATAGAGCAGGGCGCCCACTGTGCCGACCTCAGGGCGTATTGCTTGGCGAACCATTTCTTCGAGCCATAATGGGTCGATGATCTCAATGTCATCATTAAGAAATAAGTACAGCTCGCCTGTGGCATTTTTTACGCCAATATTGTTCAAGCGAGCCCAGTTAAACGCTTCATTGCACTCGACAACGGTGAAGTGCTTGCTCTTTAAGTAATCAATACCTTCTGGGTTTTTGCCGCGACTATTGTCCAAGATCACCACTTCGAAGTTCTTATATGAAGTGAGCTCGAGCATAGAGTCTATGCAAGGCTTGATGAGATCCAAGTTACCCATAGTAGGGATAATAATTGATACTTTTGGCTCGCTGTTTAGCGGCCAACGAACTTGCTGTATGCCGTGTTCTCGGCTGATAACTTGTGCGCCATGTTTTTGTAAGTGCTGCTGTAATACCTGGGTATGTGCAAGTGCGCGCTCAGAGTTTGGAGAGTCTTGTGGTGCACTCCATAGCACCTTGGCGATACGCTTAATGTGTATAGGGGTTGCGCTTAGCGTTAACAAAGCCGCAAAGCGCGAGGCGATGCTTGAAAAATCTAGTCCTTTGACTGCTAGCAAACAAGCATTGTGCACTGCGAAAATATCTCCAACATAATTACTCGCGTAAAGATGATTGGGTGCCCATTGCGGTGTGAAGCATGGGTCAAAATGTTTGCCAGAGAGTGAGGCCTTGTCATGATCGCTATAAAGTAATTGTGTCTGTTCGCCTTGCAATGCTTGATTCATTTCGTATAGAGCATGGGGCGCTAGTGTCTCACCGGCTTGCATCAAAATCGTCCAGCCTTCGCGTTCTGATAGATCACTTAAGAGTTTGCCCAAGTCGTCGGCAAAATGTACTTGGGTTGAGGCGGTCGTGATGCCAGCATTGTCTAAGACGCTGTCAAAATGAGGGGTGCTTTGGCCGCATACGTGAATCATCCAGCGTAAGTGAGCCTGCTCTGCAATGCTGCTCAAGGTGCTTAGCAGCGCTGCATCGTCGTCGTGTAAAGACAGAACAAGATGAAACAATTGCGCATCTTCGTCTTTAATGGCTTGTGCTCGCATGGTTTCTATAGCGTCAGCCTCTGGTGTATTGCGCCAATACCAATTGTTATAGAGGTCGCCATTTTTGAAGCTACTAAACTCTTGTGTCAGTGTTCGGGTATTGCCAGCCTTGTCAGTAATCGTCAGAGTAAGCGTGTGTTTGCCGGCGGCGATATCGGGAAGTGCCACTTCTTGGAAGAACCCCGCCGTGAAGGCATCTTCGAAACTCGGATAGCTTTCGGCAATATCGGGGCGGCTGATGCCTGTGCCAAAGCTATGCACAAGCTTGCCATCGACGAAGGCCTCGATCGTGCTGACGCCTTCTGGACTGCAAGCCCATCCTTGTAAGCTCAATTGCTCAGGAAATTCATTTTGTGTGGCATTAGGAATGTCTAAGTTACATTGAATAATGTGTTCTTCGTTTTCGGCCTGCACTTGTTTGTGCTGTAGTTGCGTTTTAACTTTTCCGGCACCAAGGGCCAACAACTGACGTTTTGCAAAACGAATCGGCTTAGTGATTTTCCACGAGATGGAATTAATCAGCAGCTGATAATCGTTGTTGATCCTATTGATATGATTCTTGGCATCGTTCAGTTCGGCCGTTCGGCGGCTCAAAGCCTGATTGGACCTATTGAGCTTATGATTAACGCTATTGAGTTCACTATTGAAGCGTCCTTCGATCTCTTGTAGTTGACGACCAAGCTGCCGTTTGTCTTGTTCGGCAGTAACGGCATGTTCGTTGAGGCGTTTGAGATCTTTGTGCAGAGATTCGATCAATACCGTTTGATCAAGACTACCTAAAGTCTCGTTGATCTGCTCGCCAGTCCACTGGCCAAGCCATTTACTGAATACTTGCACGCGGGCTTTAGCGATAGGGCTGTCGCCCTGATAACGTGTGCTTGGGTCATCTGACGCTGTATTGGAGTCCCCGCCTTGACGATAAAATGCAGTGATTTCGTCAATGTGTTGAAAGGGCATCAGTTGCGAGAGTTGCAACCAAAAATCCCAGTCTTCGAAGATGTCTAGGCTCTCATCAAAATGACAGCCTTGATCGATCAGATGTTTGCGGAACATGGCTGAATGAATGGGAATGAAATTATCGCGACGAAGACGTGCAGGGTCATAGGCAATTCTAAAAGCCTCGCCGCTTGGCACGCCCGCAGGCGTTGTTTTTTGTGTGCTGCTGTAGGCCACGCCAATATTAGGGCTGGCTTGCAAGCAAGCCACTAGCATTTCGATATGATTGGGCGCAATCCAATCATCTTCATCCAAAAACAACATATAACTTGCGTGAGAATTGGCCAGGGCGAGATTAGCGGCAGCTGGACGATTTAGCGGGCGCTCAAGTCCAAGCTCGCGCAGGGGGGTGCGTAGGGTCAGGGATTTGTGTCGGTCCAAACCTTTACCGGTGGCATCGACAAGGATGATCTCGATATTCTCATAGCTTTGATTTTCTACGGAAAGAAGCGCCTCAACCAATTCTGGTCGATTCATGCTCCGGCATAATATCGATACCAATGGGAAGTCATTGAGTGCCGGATTCGCCACGGCCGTGTTCTCTTTATTTGCAGTGCTAATTTTTGAATCCTCGGAACGATTTAAACAAGGAATTTAATATACCCTTAGGCTCTTTGTGTGTTGGAAACAGATAGGCCGATGGGACAGCGATGTCGCTCAGTGCCAAACGCTCCTGGCGCATGATCTCGGCTTCGCATAGAGATTCAGGGTGGTGTAGTAATTGTGGAGTAATAAGATTATAGGCCTCGGCAAACTTGATGTGTGCGGGCAGGGTATAGGTGCGGAAACGGTTCAGCGCAAAAATAAACTCATCGAAAGCCGAGATGCTTAGCTGTGAATGGTAAACGGCGATCGCGTCGCGTTTATTTTTCTCGTGAGCTGTAATATCGACTAGCACGTCAACGCGCGTCAGTGGCGCGCCAATCTCATATTGTGCCACTCGTAATTCACGTCCTTCGTTCACTAGGCGTCTGGCTGCTTCAATGACGATCCAGGCAGTGGCTCGATGGTCAGGGTGAATCTCATTGATGGAAGGGGTCAGAATAAGGTCGGCGTTACTTTGTACGATTGCATCGCGTGCTGCCATAATTGTGCGCTCATCAACGGCGACGCTGCGATCTTTTTCTTTCCAAAAAACGACATTATTCAACCCAAGGATGGTAGCGGCTTGTCGGGTTTCGTTCTCTCGTACATCGGTGCCGGCCTTGCCGTGTTCACCATAGTCGCCCGAGGTCACTAGCACTGCGCTAGCAGGAATGCCGGCAGCTTTATAGGCGCTCAATAAACCGCCGCATCCGAGTGCTTCATCATCGGGGTGCGGGGCAAAGACGATTGCCTCTTTGCACTCGATCAATGGGCTAGCTTGGTAGGGTGTTAGGCGCGATTCCATCCCAGCTCTCTCAATTGATTTTGCGCAGGATAATCGACTCGAGCACTTCGCCAATAAAATCTAGAAACATCGTATCCAGATCGGCATTGAAATAATCTTGCGCTTTATTGCCAATGGCTAAAACGCCTAGCATACGGTCACGCCCAATAGGACAAAGCGCGACGGAGCGTACTCCAGTCCCGTAGTGAGGAAACAAAAAGTTAGCGGTTTGCTTTTCAATGTTTTTGCAAAGTGTTTTTCGATCGCGTATGAGCGTAGGGAAGACATCTTGCAAAAAATCCGCTGACTCAATGCGCGTGTTTTCAACATTGTTTAGATCGTCCGAGGAAAAGAGAATAACACTGCTAGCATCGATGCCCGGTTGTGTATTTAAGTTGGCCTCGGTTGCACTGGCAATTTGTGAGACATCGTTTTCCATTAAAAGTGCAAGAATAAGCGCGCGAGTCACATTAAAAAGTTGATCGTTGTATTTGGCATTTTCTAACAATGTATTTAATGTGTGTCGTGATTCGATACTGCGTTCGCGCAATACTTTAACCTGTCTTTCCAGCAAAGAGATGGCTTTGCCGCTTTCATGGGGCAGGGTTATCTCTGCGAGCAAGCTGTCACGATTGATAAAAAAATCAGGGTTCTCTTGCAAATACTGCGCGACTTGCTCAGCAGTCACGGCGCTTTTTTCTTTGTTTTGTTTTGCCGAGGTCTCACTTGTCATAGGCCTAGTTTATTTCCTATTAGTCTAAAATCTTGTTGATGTCGATTTGGCCTTCAAAAACGCTTACTGCTGGCCCGTGCATTAATATTGAGTTGTCGCCTCCTTCCCATGTGAGGGTCAAGTCGCCCCCTGTAAGGTGGGCACACACTTGAGTGTCTAATAAACCGGCGGCGTGACCGCAGGCAAAGGCGGCACAAGCGCCGGTGCCGCAAGCAAGTGTTTCTCCTGCGCCGCGTTCGAAAACTCGCAGTTTGATCGTTTGGCGATCAATGATTTCCATAAAGCCTACGTTCACACCCTGTGGGAAATCTGGGTGAGCGCCTAGGGCCGCGCCGATCTCTTTAACTGGCGTCGTGTCTACGTTGTCAACGACGATCACAGCATGAGGGTTGCCCATAGAAGCGCAATAGAACTCGACCTCTTGCTGTTCACCATTGTCGCTAATCGTTCTGCAATATTTTTGCGCAGGTGCGGCGTGAAATGGCAGTGCCGCGGGATCAAAGTTGGGTGGTCCCATGTCGACAGTGACATCACCATTGTCTTTAATATGCAGAACAATTTTGCCGCACTTAGTTTTTACGTGCAGGGTGTGCTTCTGTGTTAAGCCTTTGTCGAGGACGAAGCGCGCAAAGCATCGCGCTCCATTGCCACAATGTTCCACCTCGGAGCCGTCACAATTATAGATTCGATAATTAAAATCGATATCGGGTTCTGTAGGCGCTTCGATTATTAGAAGTTGGTCGAACCCAATGCCGAAATGACGGTCGCTGAGTGAGCGAATGAGCGCTTCATTCAACTCGACTGGCGTCGATATAAGGTCCAAGACTATAAAGTCATTGCCTAGACCGTGCATTTTTGTAAATGGTAAAAGCATAGTGTCTCTGTCTTAAAGTACTGTCTCGAGCGCTAATTGGTAATCGAGTGTTTCACGTTGGCGAACAACTGTAGCTTTTTTACCGTCTACCATAATCTCGGCAGCGCGGTTGCGAGTGTTGTAATTGGAGCTCATTACAAAACCATAGGCGCCGGCTGTGCAAACGGCGAGTAAGTCGCCCTGTGCCAAACTAAGTGTTCGTTCTTTCCCCAAGAAATCGCCCGACTCACAGACAGGGCCAACGATGTCGTACTCAGCGCTATTTTGCCCCGGGCGTTCGCTATTATTCACCGGAATAATATTCTGCCATGCGCCATATAACGCTGGGCGTAGTAAGTCATTCATTGCCCCGTCAACAATAGCAAAGTTCTTGTGGGAGTTGTGCTTTAAATACTCGACTTTTGTCACGAAAATGCCGGCATCAGCGCATATTGATCGCCCAGGTTCTAGGAATAGGCTAAGCCCACGCCCTTCGATTTTGGCAAGAATGGCTTTAATAAAGTCACCCGTTGGTGGGGGCGTCTCATCACGGTAGCTCACACCTAAACCGCCACCGATATCGAAGTGCTTAATATGGATGCCGTTGCTGCTGAGCTCGTCCACTAACAGCAATAGGCGATCGATAGCATCAAGATAGGGGGCAATGCTTGTTAACTGAGAACCGATATGACAGTCCACGCCCACAATCTCAATATGCGGCATTTGTGCTGCGCGCAAATAGACTTCTGGGGCGGTTTCGATGGCAATGCCAAACTTGTTTTCCTTAAGGCCCGTGGAAATATAGGGATGGGTGCCCGCATCGACATCTGGATTCACCCGTAAAGAGATAGGGGCGCGCATACCTAAGCGCTCAGCAACGGCGTTGATGCGATCGAGCTCAGATTCGGATTCGATGTTGAAGCAGCGAATGCCGTGTGCAAGCGCGCTGGCGATCTCCTGTTCTGTTTTGCCTAGGCCGGAGAAGATAACTTTGTTGGGATCGCCACCTGCTCGAATGACGCGCTCAAGCTCGCCACCTGAGACAATATCAAACCCTGCGCCTTTCTGGGCAAGTACGTTGAGTACCGCGAGGTTTGAATTGGCCTTCACTGCGAAACATGTCAGGTGGTCTACCCCTTGGAGGGCTTCTTCGTAGGCGAGTAGGTTCTGCTCTAAGGCCGCTCTTGAATAGATAAAACAAGGCGTGCCGTGAGCTTGCGCGATTTCTGGGACTGAGAGTGCTTCGGCATGAAGGACATTGTCGATATAGGAAAAAACTGGCATTCGGGAGATAACCTGCGGGGCAAAAAGTATTTAAGTGATGCTCTACAGAGCGGTCACCGCGGGTGCGCTCTGGTCTGGCCTTTGAAGGGGACCCTTTTGTCCGCAACTCAGCAGGCTACAGCTTAGGATGATAATCAGGAGCAGGCGCATAAAATCAGTCACTTATAATCATAGTTTCGATTTTTGTGGTGGCGAGATTATACCCGTAGTGGATTCGCAAAAGCCATGGCAGTTCACATACGCCTTATCGGATACAGTCTTGAAAAACCCCATGCTCAGCCCTATAGTTGCCCATCGAGTTTATGGTGACACGCTTGGACGTGGCCGCTAGCCCTGCGCTTCTTTTGAACGAAGGTGCTCGTTTATAGAAGCCTTGATTTTCGTGCCAAAGTATTCGGAAAAGTAAATATGATTGAAATTAGTCACTTAACGAAGAAGTTCGATAGTTTTACCGCAGTAGATGACTTGAGTTTTACTGTTAAAGAAGGCGAGGTCTTAGGGTTCCTAGGGCCCAATGGCGCCGGTAAGTCCACCACGATGAAGGTGATCACAGGCTTCCTATCGCCGAGCTCGGGAAAAGTCAGTGTCGATGGGCACGATATTGCCGAGGATCCGATCGCTGTAAAGTCGCTTATCGGCTATCTCCCAGAGGGAGCGCCTAGCTACCCTGACATGACGACACTCGATTTTCTAAACTTTGTCGCCGAGATTCGCGGTTTCACAGGAGAGGAGAAGCAGCGTCGGATCGACAAAGTGATTGACGATGTCGAGTTGCGTTCGGTCTGTCATAAGACAATCGATACCCTATCTAAGGGCTTCAAGCGTCGGGTAGGTTTGGCACAGGCAATCCTGCATGATCCGAAAGTCCTTATTTTGGATGAGCCCACTGACGGACTCGACCCCAATCAAAAACACCATGTACGTAATTTAATCCGCAATCTCGCCAAAGACAAAATTGTGATTATCTCCACGCACATCCTAGAAGAGGTCAGTGCAGTGTGTAGTCGGGCGATCATCATCGCTGGTGGTCGAATTCTTGCTGATGGCACGCCGAAAGAGCTTGAATCGCGCTCGAACTATCACGGTGCAGTCAGTATTACCTTAAGTGAAGACTTTGACCTGCGCGCGGCGCTAGCCGATGACGCTGATGTGCGCGACATCGAACAAGTGGATGAGCAAGCGCATCGCTACATACTGCTACCTGTGTCAGGCAAGCAGTTGTTTGCGAAGGTCTCGGAAAAATCACAGAACGGACATTGGCCGGTGACCGAGTTTCACCTAGTCGAAGGGTTGCTAGAAGATTATTTCCGTCACGTCACACAAGACTCTGCTTTGGTCTCTGCCGTGCAGAGCAAAGCAGACACTTCCTCCACTACAGTGCAGCAGGGATGAAGCTATGAATAATATGTATTTTATCTTTAAGCGTGAATTAGCTAGCTATTTTACGACGCCGTTAGCCTATGTGTTTATCGTGATTTTCTTGGTTATGAGCGGCATATTTACATTTGATATGGGGGCGTTCTACGAGCGCGGTCAGGCGGACTTGTCGCCGTTCTTTGGATTTCACCCTTGGTTGTATTTGTTCATGATTCCGGCCATCGCAATGGGGCTTTGGGCAGATGAGCGCAAGACTGGCACTATCGAATTGCTTATGACTTTGCCGGTAAAGTTGTCGGACATGGTGCTAGGTAAATACCTAGCTGCTTGGGTGCTATGCGGAGTTGCACTGGGTTTGACGGTGCCAATTTGGTTCACCGTTAATTATCTTGGTGACCCTGATAATGGTGTTATTTTTGCGGCCTATCTTGGCAGCTGGTTAATGGCGGGCGGCTTCTTGGCCATCGGCTCGTGCATGTCTGCGATGACGCGTAATTCGATTATTGCATTCATTATGACTGTCGCCATTTGTTTTGTCTTTGTCGCATGTGGCACAGAGATTGTTCTCAACGCTTTTGCATGGGCGCCGCAGTTCTTGGTCGATGCCATTGCCGGGCTTAGTTTTTTGACTCATTTTGACTCAATAAGCAAAGGGGTTTTGGACATTCGAGATATTTTATTTTTTATAGTTTTCATTGCATCGTGGCTGTTTGCCTCCGCGATTGTTATTGAAATCAAGAAAGCAAACTAAGGGGTCTGATGATGAATAGTAAGACGTTATTCTCTGCGACAGGCCTTGTGATTACAGGGCTGTTTCTCATTGTAAGTGTAGCGATGATCAGTTTGATTCCACGCTTACGCATCGATTTAACTGAAGATAATCTTTTCACCTTGGCCGATGGAACTCGCAGTATTGTGAGCAATCTCGACAAGCCGGTGGAGCTTTTATTCTTCTATTCTGAAGAGGCAACAGCCGATGTTCCACAGCTACGCTCCTACGGCAATCGCGTGCAAGAGCTCCTGCGTGAAATGGTCATTGCAAGTGATGGAAACCTAAGCTTGCGGGTGATCGATCCGATTCCCTTTTCTGAGGAAGAAGACGAAGCTGTTGAATACGGTGTGCAGCGTGTTCCTTTGAGTCAAGGTGGCGATCAAGTGTTCTTCGGCCTTGTAGCGCTAGATACGACAACGCTGCCTGGTGAGGATGCCGAGTCTGTTGCTGCTACGAATTTCAAAACGATCGGCTTGATTCGCCCTGATCAAGAAGAGTTTCTGGAGTATGAGTTTTCCAAGTTGATCACTCAGGTGGCTAATCCTGAGCCGCCTGTTGTGGGTTTTTTGTCAAAGCTACCGATCGATGGGGGTGTCAACACACAGACGATGACGCCGACCTCTCCTTGGATGATTATGGACTCCATGCGACAGCTGTTTGAAGTGCGTCGTGTTAATCCTGATGTGCAAGTGATCGACGAAGAGATCAATATCTTGCTACTAGTGCATCCACAGGACTTAAGCCCGCAAACGCTTTATGCAGTCGATCAATTTGTCTTGCGTGGTGGTAAGGCGATGGTGTTCGTAGACCCGAATGCAGATTCGCAGTCTCAGCCTGGCCAAGATGGTGTGCCGATCGCACTGCCGAACCAAGCCTCCGATGTGGCACAGTTGTTTGAAGCTTGGGGTGTCGAGTACGATCCAGAGCGTGTTGTCGCGGACCGTGAGCTTGCGTTGATGGTCAATGTAGGTGATGCGACACGTCCAGTGCAACATTATGGAATGCTAGGAGTGCAGCGCCCGGGTTTTGCTAACGACATTATCACGAACGATTTGCAAGTCTTAAACTTCTCGTCAGTTGGTGCGTTATCGCAGGCCGAGGGTGCCACGACGACCTTTGATCCTCTCGTGTTGTCGAGCGCCGAGTCCATGTTGATGGAGGGGGAGTTCTTTAAGGCTTTGACTGACCCCACGATCTTATTGGACGAGTTTCAGGCGAGTGGAGAGCGCTATACGATTGCAGCGCGTGTGTCTGGAAATGTGCGTACCGCATTCCCAGACGGTGCTCCAATGGTTGAAGGCGAGACAGAAGAAGACCTAAGCACAGCTGCTGAGGAGTCAGAAGCCCCTGTAGTGTTGCCTGCACATTTAAGTGAGTCACAAGGCACTGTCAACCTGATAGTGGTAGCTGATACTGATTTGCTGCGCGACAGGCTGTGGGTGCAGATTCAAAACTTCCTGGGGCAGCGTTTACCACAAGCGTTTGCTAGCAACGGGGATTTTTTGATGAATTCATTAGACAGTTTGGCTGGCAATGCAGAGTTGGTTACTATTCGTAGCCGCGGTCGATTTGCACGCCCATTCTTAGCTGTGCTTGATTTACAGCGCGATGCAGATGATCGTTTGCGTGAAGAAGAAAGCGAGTTGTTAGCAAACCTGCGCCAGACTGAGCAGCAAATCACTGCGCTGAATGCTAGTCGTGAAGGCAGTGGTCCATCGCCAGAGCAGCAGGCAGAGATCGATCGGTTCTACGCGCAGCAGCTTGAAACTAGAAGAAGGTTGCGAGAAGTTCAGTTGACGTTGAACCGTGAGATTGAAAGCTTGGGCAGCACGTTGAAGTTTATCAACACAGCGTTGGTGCCAATCTTGTTAATCCTATTCGTTTTGATCATGGGCTATGTGCGCAATCGTCGCAGGAATGCCGCCCAAGTTTAAATGCAAGTAGAATAAAGGCCGCTACATATTCATGTCGCGGCCTTTGCTTTTTAGGACTCTTCCCGAGGCTCATGTAGGTGTTCTTGCTCGTAAGGCAGATGAACAAGGACATGAGTTCCCACGCCGACTTCACTTGTGATCTCCAGCCTTCCACCATGGGCTTGCGCAATGAGCCGGCACAGATACAGCCCCAAACCAAAGCCGCCGGTATTGCGTTGCCGCGCGCTGTCTGCGCGATAAAAGGGCTCGCTCAAATGCTCCATGTGTTCAGCAGAGATTCCCTCGCCTTGATCCTCAACCTCTAATGTCACAAAGTCATCCGAGAATGAAACACGCACAGTGATCGGATTGTCTCGCCCGTGACGGATGGCATTATTGACTATATTGGTCAGTAAGAGGCGTGTGCGTAATTTGTCGATAGAGACAGAGCTGTCGTGGTCTGGGCGCTCAAATATAACGCCGCCTTTATAATCATGGTAAGCCTGCAATACTAAGCCAATATAATCTGCAAAATCGACATGCTCGGCGATAAGCGCTTGGTGTTGGTTGCTTAATCTTTCTGCTTCAATCAAATCAGAAATCAATAAGTCGATCTCGTTAATATCGTCACCTAAGGCTTCCTTAATCATGCCTTCTTCTAAGAATTCGAGCTGAAGTTTAGCGCGCGTGATTGGCGTGCGTAGCTCATGGCTAATTGCCAGTAGTAATTGGCGTTTGGCTTCAAGCATAGACTGCAGCGAGTCAGCCATATGATTCACACTATCGGTTAGCTCGCCTAGCTCATCGTGTCGTTGGGATTTCACACGGTAACTGAGATCGCCATCGCAAATGCGTTCGGCGCCTTCTCTTAACTGTCGCACGGGTTCTAATAGACGGCGTACTAACCAAAAATTAAGCAGTAAGACGAGTGCCCCGATCGCTAAACCGACATAGACAACGATATAGTCGTACTCGCTAAGAGTCGGTACGCGCCGATTGAGGTAATATTCGTAGCCGCCACGAGAAACGCGAATGACGTCTTCGCTGCCGACTTCTAGCATTTGCGCTTCGTCTGAGAGTCGGCGCACGAAAACCGCTTCGGAAATGTCCAAATCATTCTGATCGTCGGACTGCCAGTTAATATGCGGGCTGCGAATAATAATTGTCAGCGATAATTCTTGCGAGAGCTGCGAGGCGCGCGCTAAATCGGGCGGAACGCCGATGTTGTCTACGATAAGCGTAATATTGTCGAGGTAGAAGTCAGGCAGCGGGCTGAGTCTTTCGGATCGCCAGTTTTGGTCGATCTGCCGGATAGACAGCGTAATGATGATGAAAAACACCAGAACAGTAGCGCTGAAAATCAAGAAGAGGCGAAAGAACAGCGAATTGTTGATGCGAGAGACCAAGGTCATGGGGCAATTGCTTCCTTTTTGTCGCTGCCATCGTAGCGGCGATGGCAGCTAGGAAAAGTGGGCCTAAACGGGCTCTCCGACGAAAGTATAGCCTCGCCCCCACACTGTCTTGATGAACCGCGGTGTTTTAGATGTGTCGTTGAGCTTGTGACGCAGGCGGCTTACCAGGGTATCGACCGCGCGTGAAAACAGTTCAGCATCAATGCCGCGAAGGCGATTCATTAGTTCGTCCCGCGTAAAAGTCTTATTTGGGGACTGCATAAATAAAATAAGTAGCTCATATTCCATCGTCGTGAGCTCGATGAGCTCGTCGTCTAGTTTCACAATACGACGAACAGTATCGACTTCTAAGCCCTGAATTTTCGGGACTTCTTGTTGGCTGCGCGCTTCATCACTCGTGCGGCGAAGGATATTGCTAATGCGAGCGACTAGTTCGCGGGGCTCAAAGGGCTTCGGTAGATAGTCGTCTGCCCCAAGCTCTAAACCAACAATACGATCCGTGACTTCGCCGTGTGCAGTAAGCATCAGAATGGGGAGTTGGCCGTAAATCGCAGATTTAGCGCGAATCTCTCGACAGATCTCAAACCCATCCTTTTCGGGCAACATGACATCTAAAATCAGCAAGTCAGGTTTGTTGCGTTTTAAGTGCTCAAACCCCTTGGATGGTGTAGTCGCTGCCGTGACTGTCATGTCATAGCGCTCAAGATACTGAGTCAGTAATTGGCCCAGTTTTTCATCATCGTCAATTAACAGAATCTGTTTCATAGGGTATTGCTTTTCCGGCGCCGAAATTGGCCTACTAAAAAGGTGGTTTGAGTTTACGAATTCAAGCCATGGAAATCAATCGGAACAGTGTGTGAAGGTCATTTAAACTTACGGGCTACGAGTGCTCCAAATCCTTAAAACACAGGCAAATGGGTGCTTTTGAGGGTGCTGCAATAGTATCATTGCGCGCAGATTGCACTAGCCTTACACAAGACAGCCCAAAATCGAGTAAATGTCATGATATCCCTGATCAATGCCACATTAATGCGTGGCGAACTGCTACTGCTTAATAATACGAACCTGAGTATTCACAATGGACAAAAGATTGGGGTGATTGGCCGAAATGGCAGTGGTAAGTCGAGCCTATTCGCCTGTCTTCTGGGGCAACTGGCGCTGGATCAGGGTGAGCTCTCAATGCCTGAGGGCACCCGTTGTGCTCATATGCGTCAAGAGACAGAAGCCTCTTCGGCGAGCGCGATTGATTATGTGATTGATGGCGACGAACGCTATCGCGAAATTGAGCGTGCCATGCAATTGGCTGAGGCCGCAGAAGATGGTGCTCAGATAGCGCAATGGCATAGCGAAATGGATAAGATCGGCGGCTATGACATTCGTCATCGCGCCATGCAATTGTTATCAGGTTTAGGGTTTCAGGCCGAGCAATTTGAAAAGCCTGTTGCTAGCTTCTCTGGTGGATGGCGCATTAGATTGAATCTTGCGGCGGCATTGATGGCCCCTTCAGATTTACTATTGCTCGATGAGCCCACTAACCATTTGGATCTAGAGGCAACGCTCTGGCTTGAGCAATGGCTAAAGCGCTATCAAGGCACATTGCTCATTATTTCTCACGATAGAAGCTTTCTTGATCAAGTCATCGACTATGTGGTGAGCGTAGAGCATAACAAACTCACATTGTACCGTGGTAATTACAGTAGTTTCGAAGTTCAGCGGGCAGAACGTTTAGCCCAAGAACAAGCTATGTTTGAAAAACAGCAAAGACGGGTAGCAGAGATTGAAGACTTTGTGCGCCGCTTTCGCGCAAAAGCATCCAAAGCAAGGCAAGCCCAGTCTCGTATGAAAGAGCTTGACCGTATGCAAAGCATCGCGCCAGCGCATATAGATTCTCCGTTCTATTTTGAGTTCCCTAAGCCAGAACGCCTGCCTGCAGAGCTTGTTGCGTTTGAGAAAGTTAGTGTCGGCTATGAGCAGCCTCTTGTTAGCAATATCCGTTTGCAGGTTCGTGATACAACACGGATTGGCTTGCTCGGTTTTAATGGCTGCGGCAAGTCGACGCTGCTGCGCAGTATCGCAGGAGAGCTGCCGACTTTGGCCGGAGAAGTGCGCAATTCAAAATTTCTGCAAATAGGCTATTTTGCTCAGCACCAAGTCGATGTGCTGGACAAAACGGCTAGCCCAATGTTGTTGATACAACGTCAAGACCCTGCGGCGAGAGAGCAAAGCATTCGTGATTTTCTTGGCGGTTTTGATTTTAGAGGCGAGCGGGTCACTGAGAATATCGCGAACTTTTCCGGAGGTGAAAAAGCGCGCTTAGCATTAGCGCTTGTGGTCTGGCAAAAACCCAACTTGCTCTTGTTGGATGAGCCAACTAACCACTTGGATTTGGAAATGCGTCATGCACTAACAGTCGCATTGCAGGGGTTTGAAGGGGCGTTGGTAGTGGTGTCCCACGATCGCCATCTATTGAGCAATACAGTGGATGAATTCTATTCGATTCACAACGGACGCTGTCAGGAGTTCGAGGGCGACCTGCATGACTACGAGAAGTGGATGCAGGAGCATAGTCAGTCTGCAACGGGTACGTCTACTGTCAGCGATAAAAAAGGCGACAAAAAAGAACAAAGACAACAGGCTGCTGCGCAAAGGCAGCAGCTAGCGCCGCTACGCAAAGAAATAAAGAAGCTGGAGCAACAGATTGAAAAATCCCAAAGTGAGCTGGCAGGCATGGAAGAGCGCCTAGCAGACCCAACTCTCTATGAAGACGAGCGTAAAGGCGAGTTAACACAATTACTGCAACAGCAAGCGAAACTAAAGCAGCATACTGACCAGCTAGAAGAGCAGTGGTTTACAAAAAGCGATGCATTGGAATCTCTGTCAGAATAAAATTTTAATATTCAGCAACGGATAATCGCTTTCCCCCCGTAGAACTAAGTATCAACAATGAAGGGGGAGCCCTATGAAATCGCTAATGCTAGTGTTATTAACCTCTGCTTCTATTGCCTTTAGTGCATGCGTTGCCTTTGCGCAGCCAGGCGGAGCCGGTGGTCGTGGGATGAACATGGACCCAGAGAAAGAAATTACTGAATTGATCGCACAGCTCGATGTCACTGCAGACCAAGAAGAAGGCTTTCGACAAGCAATGATGCAAATTGCTGAGACTAGAATGGCTGGCATGCGTCAAGGTGGCGGTCGTAGAAATAGTGGTGACGATGGTGCTCAGTCGCAGGAGCGCACACGACCGAATGCCGAAGAAATGGCGGAGCGCCGAGCACAGATGCGGGCGCAAGAAGAAGAGATTTTGGCTGCAGTATTAGATGCTGGGCAGATCGAAAAGTATCGTGAAATACAGCAAGCGCGAATGGCCGAAATGATGGAGCGGCGTGATCGGCGCTAAACGGTTTCTTGCAAGATAGAGGTAGAATCTTTTGTGGGGGGGAACTTAACGTTTCCCCTTTTTTTTATTCTTTGCACATATGTTAGTCTGATTCTTTCGCAAGTTGCCGTAGCTTACACAGTGGAGAGCATAATGCCGCATCATAAAATCAATTATGTAGAGTTGCCAGCACACGATCTAACTGCGACTAAGGAATTTTTTGAAAAAACGTTCCATTGGCGATTCGAAGATTATGGCCCTGACTATTGTGCGTTCCACGATGCTGGTTTGGACGGAGGGTTTTATCGGGCCAATCTTAAAAGCGACCCATTGCACGGTGGGGCGTTAGTTGTGCTCTATAGTGATACGCTTGAAGAGACTCTGGCACAGGTACAAGCCAATGGTGGGTATATCGTGCAGGCCATATTCGATTTTCCAGGTGGTCGTCGTTTTCATTTCACTGAGCCTAGCGGGAATGAGTTTGCGGTGTGGGGTGAAGCGGCAGAGTCAGGAGAGTTTTCTTTGAAATTATAGGTTGATTGCAGGGCATTTAGTCCGTCACAATGACAGGCAATTTGCCGCTCTAGATGGCTCGGAAACTCCCTAAAAATTATAATAGAGGTTGCCTATGTCCGAAAACGCCCTAACGGAGACACCGTCCTACATCGGTCTTATTGTGGGAGGTTTGCTGATTTCACTTACCGTGTTGTTTGTGGCGGGTTTTATTCTTTACTCCTCAATCTGTCCTTGTGAGCGTACTCCAGGTGGCTTTCTTTTTGGCGAGCGAGTAGACGTTCCCGTTAGCAATTGGTCTATGGCCAATGAAGTACCACTTTGTCAGATTCAAATCTGGGCAGGGATTAGACCGCATTCGATCAATTTAAACTGTATGGCCGCCGACGATGGCAAGCTATATCTGAGCTGCTCGGATTGTGAGGGAAAGTACTGGTCGAATGTCGTGGGCTTAGAAGATCTTGGTAAGCTTCGTCTAGGGCAGAATGTATATCCGGTAAAGTTTACGCGGGTTTTGGATGCAATAGAATTAGATCGCGCTTGGTCCGCACGGATAGCCAAACTGCAATACTTGGCGAGCGCCTCTAACCCCGCGCCTGGCTCTAGTGCACCGCGCCCAGAGGACTGGTGGTCATTTAACGTGAGCTTTTTTAGCCCCTAATTATTGGAAAAAATGTGAACCGATTTAAGAGAACCCTTACCCAACGACCGTGGTGGTTAAACATCATTTGGCTATTTTGTCTGTATATGACTTTTATTTATATGCCTTTTGATATGTTTACTAAGCCTTATGCTCAGTGGGAAGAGGTCTGGTTCGGTGTGCAGCTAACGGGGTGGCCCGCGAAACTAACCGAACCGTTGCATTGGCTTATATACGGTGCAGGTAGTTATGGCATTTGGAAAATGAAATCGTGGATGTGGCCTTGGGCAGCGGTGTATGCGTCGCAAATCGTCATCGCAATGTTCATGTTCAGTATTCTTGAGCGCGGTTTGGCAGAGGGGCTTGTCGGTGGCATTGTGGCCGCGGCTGTTTTTTCAATACCTGCTATCGCGCTATGGCGCGCAAAATTTTTGTTTCAAGATAGTAAGTGATGATCATGCTAAGCCTAATATTGCCATGTCATTATAGAGTCTAGGCATGAATGTTTTTTTGCTCCTATTATTGTTGACACTTCTCGCTGGGCTTGCGATGCCGTTTGGCGCCTTAATTGCGAGTATCGTTAGATTCAAAAACCATGAACTTGCTGATGAGTTTGTGCATTTTGTGGTGGCCTTCGGTGGCGGGGCACTCTTATCTGCAGTGGCCTTGGTGTTGGTGCCAGAAGGCCTATCAATACTTAACCCCTTGCTTGCCTGTGTTTGTTTTATTTTGGGTGGCCTAATTTTCATGGCCATCGATATCTATTTGCAGCGCAAGCAAACGTCCGCCAGCCAGTTGTTGGCAATGCTGACAGATTTTGTGCCAGAGTCTATTGCACTGGGCGCAGCTCTTGCGATTGGCAATTCATCTGCCTTTCTATTAGCAAGCTTAATCGCCTTGCAAAACATTCCAGAGGGATTCAATGCTTACAACGAGTTGCGCGCTAGCTCTCGCAGATCTTCGCGCAATATCATCTGGCTCTTCGCGCTGATGTCATTGCTTGGGCCAGTGGCTGCATTAGGCGGATACTATTGGATGTTTGCCCATATAAAAGTGCTTGCGGCAACGGTGTTGATTGCCGCCGGTGGCATACTCTATTCTGTATTTCAGGATATCGCACCAAAAGCGAAGTTGGACAGTCACTGGGCGCCACCAATGGGCGCGGTCACAGGCTTTATGCTTGGAATGTTAGGTTCGGCACTTGTCGCGTAGAAACGCAGTGTTAGTCAGTGTTGGGGGTAGGCGTTTTGCTTGCGAATAGCGCCGAGAGTGCTAGCAGGGCAGCGGCAATGATTAGGCACGCTGCCAAACCCCACAATTGGTAAACAAGCCCAGATAGAATTGTGCCAAACAGTCTGCCAGCGGCATTGGCCATGTAATAAAACCCAACATCGAGAGACACGCCATCGCTTCTCGCCCAAGAAACGATGAGGTATGAGTGTATTGAGGAGTTGATGGCAAACACTAGGCCAAACACCAACAAGCCACTCACAAGTACTATTTGAGAAGACCAGTCGGTGAGCAGTGCCGCGGCAATCATTGCCGGTATTAGAGTCAATATACTGGCCCAAAGCCAAGCGCTTTTAGCGGTTGGGCGAGGGCCAGTAATTTTTGGTGCAGTGGCCTGCACCATGCCGTAGGCAATCACCCAGCCTGCGAGCAGTGTGCCAACCGCTGTATAGCTCCAGCCCAATTGGCTTTGAAGGTACACAGGAAGTGCCACGACAAACCATATGTCTCTGGCAGAAAAAAGAAAGAATCGAGCTGCGCTAAGCCGATTGATGGCCGGGCTCTTAGAGAAAAGATCCGTAAATTTGGCTTTGAATGACGTTACACCTGACTGTCGTTCAAGTAAGGCAATGCTGATCACGACAGTGATGCCTAGTAGTAAGATCATCGCTAACAACGCGCCTTGAAATCCAAACGCGGCAAGCAAAGCGCCGCCCAGAAAGAAACCTAAACCTTTTAGTGCATTTTTCGAACCTGTCAGTGCCGCTACCCATTTGTATAGGCCACCTTCGTCTTTGATTAGCGTTTTTATGGCGCTTTTTGCGCTCATCTTGTTGAGGTCTTTGGCGATGCCTGACAAGGCTTGTGCGACCATCACATAGGCGATGCTAAGCATGCTGGGGTCAACTAATAGCATTCCCAATGAGATTATTTGCAAGGCCATGCCCGCATGCATTGTCATATTGAGGCCAATGCGCGCGGCTAACCATCCACCCAAGAGATTGGTGACGATTCCAAAGAATTCATAGAGTAAGAAAAGTGATGCGACTTCCAAAGGGCTAAAGCCAAGCTCATGGAAAAACAACACGATCAACATGCGCAGCGCGCCATCGGTCAGTGTGAACGACCAGTAACTGCCAGTCACTATGGCATATTGAACGCGCGGATCCCGGCGCTGTAGAGGCATGCTGATGGCGTCCCTATTTTATTGATTGGCCAACTAAAAGTGCGAGCTCCATCATGCGATGAACGTAACCGATTTCATTGTCATACCAGGCGAGAAGTTTCACCTGAGTTTTATTGACGACAATCGTTGAGGGCGCGTCGATGATCCCAGAGCGTGGGTCGTTTACATAATCAACCGAGACCAGTGGGCGCTCTTCATAGCCTAGTATCCCCTGTAAGCGCCCTTGTGCGGCTTCGCGCAGAGCCCTATTGACTTGCTCGACACTTGTGGGGGACTCGACCTCGAACACGCAATCGGTTAACGAAGCATTGGTGATTGGCGCGCGCACAGCGATGCCATTTAAGCGCCCTTTAAGCTCTGGGAAAATTTCAGTGATGGCCGTTGCTGAGCCAGTGCTAGTGGGAATGAGAGAAACGCCGCTAGCGCGTGAGCGTCTTAGATCTTTGTGGTACTCGTCAAGAACGCTTTGAGTGTTGGTAATGTCATGAATTGTGGTAATCGAACCATGGCGAATTCCAAATTCGCGATGAATCACATCGACGACAGGGGCAAGGCAATTGGTGGTGCACGAGGCAGCGGTTACGATATGGTGGATAGCAGGGTCATAGAGAGAGTGATTGACGCCCATGACGACGTTCAATGTTCCGTCACGTACAGGTGCCGAGACCACTACTTTCGCGATCCCTTGCTGAAAATAAGGGGCAAGGGCTTCGGCGCTCTTAAACTTGCCGGTACACTCCACGACTAGGTCAGCATTCGTTGCGGCCCAATCCGTGTCTGCAATGGCTTTATTATTAGAAAAACTGACTTCTTGGCCATCGATGATCAATGCCTTATCGTTGGCGCTAACGGGAACGGGCCACGTTCCGTGCTGTGAATCGAACGTCAACAGGTGGGCAGCGCTTTGCGGCGTTGCAGCGCAATCATTAATATGCACGATTTCAATTTCGGGCCAGTGCCACGCAGCGCGAAGTGCCAGTCGTCCCATTCGACCGAAGCCGTTGATAGCAATTTTGATCGCCATATTGGTTCACTACATTGGAAAATGGAGGGCTATTATAGCCAAAGTAATTTTGCAGCATAATCGTTTGAGGCAACTAAGGCTTGAATAATGACAAAGTGCGAACCACATTAGTTAAAGTTGAATTGTTTCGGAGAGTGAGGTCATGAGTTTGTCGCGTCTTCTCGTAGCGCTGTTGTTGGCGGTAGTTAGCAGCGTTTTTGTCGCAGCTGTTGCAGTGGCACAGCAGGATTATGCCAGTTTTAAAACGGATGATGAGTCCAATAATATTGAAGTATTCAAGCAAGCAAGTCCGTCAGTGGTCTACATCACTAATTCGCGGCTGGTAAGGCGATCGTTCTATTCCCTAAACCCACAGGAAATTCCGCAGGGCAGTGGCTCTGGTTTTATTTGGAGCCGAGATGGCTATGTGGTGACGAATTTTCACGTTATCCAGCAAGCCTCTAGGCTAACCGTTACCTTGCAAGATGGCAGTGCCTATGACGCCGAAGTCGTGGGGGTTGAGCCAGATAAAGACCTTGCTGTATTGCGTATTGATGCTCCAAGAGAAAAATTAATTCCACTGGCCACTGGTGACTCCTCTTTGTTGGAAGTCGGTCGTAAAGTTATCGCGATCGGCAATCCCTTTGGTCTGGATACCACTTTAACGGTGGGGGTGGTCAGTGCGCTAGGGCGTGAAATCGATTCTGTGAGCCGCCGCAAAATCAGAGATGTCATTCAAACAGATGCTGCCATTAATCCTGGCAATTCGGGTGGTCCCCTATTGAACTCATTAGGGCAGCTAGTTGGGGTCAACACGGCAATCTATAGCCCGTCCGGTGCCAGTTCAGGCATTGGCTTTGCAATTCCCGTCAATATCGTCAAAAAAATTGTCCCAGAGCTCATTACCTATGGGCGGGTTCAAACTCCCACCTTGGGCATTGCCTTGCTGCCACTGCAGTACGCAGATTACTACCGTCAGAACTCCCGTGTGCGAGGTGTGATCGTGATGGATGTGATTGCCGGTGGTAGTCCGGAGCGCGAGGGAATGCGAGGGTTGCGAGAAACCAATCGTGGCATCCTGCTCGGCGATGTCATCACGGCGATCGATGGAGACGTGATCAACAATGAAGATGACCTGCTTAATGCATTAGAGAAGCATCGCGCGGGTGATGTGGTGACAGTCACTACGATCAGAGATAGCGAAGAGTTGAACTATGAGATCGAGCTGCAGGCATCGGCTGCCCGCTAGTTCTGGAAATTGCGCTGCCTAGGGGCTAGGCAGCGCATAGATATTAGCGACTAGCGATGGCAGCACGACGATTGGCAACGGCCGCGCGCACCTGCTCTGGCGCTGTGCCGCCGATGTGATTACGAGCTTGGACTGAGCCCTCAAGGGTCAATACTTCGAAGATGTCTTCAGAGATCTCGGGTGAGAACTGCTGTAACTGCTCCAAAGTGAGCTCGCTGAGGTCCTTGTTCTGCTCGATGCCAAAAGCGACCGATTTGCCGACTATCTCATGGGCATCACGGAAGGCTATCCCTTTACGCACTAAATAGTCCGCAAGATCTGTGGCCGTCGCGTATCCTTGTAATGCAGCTTTTCTCATATTCTCTTTCTTTGGTCTAATCGCTGGCATCATGTCGGCATATGCTTTCAAGCAGTCACGAAGTGTGTCGATAACGTCAAACAATGGTTCTTTGTCTTCTTGATTATCTTTGTTGTATGCCAATGGTTGGGACTTCATCAAAGTTAGCAAAGACACGAGGTGGCCGTTAACGCGGCCAGTTTTGCCTCGCACTAGCTCTGGTACGTCAGGGTTTTTCTTCTGAGGCATAATGGAAGAGCCAGTGCAGAAGCGGTCTGGCAGGTCTACGAAATCGAATTGGGCAGAGGTCCAAAGGACCAACTCTTCAGAAAAGCGTGATAGATGCGTCATGATCAAGCTGCCTGCAGAGGCGAGCTCGATCGCAAAGTCGCGATCGCTTACAGAGTCCAAGGAATTGCGTGTTGGGGCGGTAAAACCAAGTAACTGGGCTGTGTATTCACGCTCAATGGGGTAGCTGGTGCCAGCAAGAGCCGCGGCGCCCAGAGGAGAGTAGTTCAGGCGGCTGCGACAGTCTTGCAGGCGCGAATAGTCTCGTTCTAGCATTTCATACCAGGCCATCATGTGGTGCCCAAAGGTAATGGGTTGCGCCGTTTGCAAGTGCGTAAAGCCTGGCATTACCGTGTCCGCTTCGCGTTCGGCCTGATCTAAAAGGGCCAGTTGCAAGCGAGTTAGGGTGCCAGAGAGTGCATCGATCTCGTCACGCACATAGAGGCGAATATCGGTGGCGACTTGATCGTTACGTGATCGTCCGGTATGCAGCTTTTTGCCAGTCAGGCCTATGCGTTTAGTCAAAGCGGCTTCGATGTTCATGTGCACATCTTCCAGCGCCACTGACCATTGGAAAGTGCCGGCTACGATTTCAGCCCGTATGGCTTCTAGTCCGTCGATAATTTCTTGGACTTCGTTAGCGGTCAAAATACCGACTTTTCCAAGCATTGTGGCGTGTGCAATGGAGCCATTGATATCGTGATGGTAGAGTCGTTGATCAAAGGTGACTGATGCGGTGAAACGTTCAACGAAGGCGTCGGTAGGTTCGGTAAAACGTCCGCCCCAAGGTTTAATGGCGTCAGGCTTGTTTTCACTCATAGTCACGGTCTCACTTAGATGGCTAGCTGCTGCGGGTTGCAGATTATAGCAAGATAATATGAGCGCCTAATACTCTCGTGAGCTTTTTACGCCATGAGGCGAAATTTTTGCGCATTTGGCGTAGAATTCTGAGGAAATACACCGTTTAACTAAGAGATTGAATATGGCTATTGAACTGATCCGTATTGCCACTAGAGAGAGCCCGTTGGCGCTGTGGCAAGCCGAGTTTGTGCGTGACGAATTGCTAAAGCGTTACCCAGACCTGAAAGTTGAGTTGGTGGGAATGACCACTAAGGGCGACATCATGCTCGATATGCCGTTGGTAAAGATAGGTGGCAAGGCGTTGTTTGTGAAAGAGCTTGAAGTGGCCATGCTTGAAAATCGCGCCGATATCGCTGTTCATTCTATGAAAGATGTTCCCATGGAGTTCCCTGAGGGCTTAGGTCTGGCGGTCATTTGTGAGCGCGAAGACCCAACCGATGCCTTTGTTTCTAATCACTATGAAAACCTTGATGCGCTGCCTCGCGGTGCCAAGGTAGGAACCTCGAGCTTGCGTCGGCAGTGTCAATTGCGGGCGTTGCGCCCAGACCTTGTTATCGGCGATCTACGAGGCAATGTTGGCACAAGATTATCAAAGCTTGATCGAGGTGAGTTCGACGCCATCGTTTTAGCTACCGCAGGTTTGTTACGTCTTAACCTGCAATCGCGAATTGCCCAGCGCCTAGACCCATTACTTTCATTGCCCGCTGGTGGGCAGGGGGCGGTGGGGATTGAGACGCGAACCGAAGATACGGAGTTGGTCAAATTGCTTGCAGGCCTACATGATCAAGATACCGCCGACAGAGTGATGGCCGAACGGGCCGTGAATAAGCGTCTCAATGGGGGTTGTCAGGTGCCTATCGCGTGTTATGCCGAGCTAGAAGGCGAGCAAATTTACTTGCGTGGCTTAGTGGGAGAATCCGACGGTCAACGAATTCTGCGTTGCGAAATGCGCGGTCCGCGTGCCGAGGCAGAGCAACTAGGCATAGCTGTTGCTGAAGACCTACTTGCGCAAGGTGCCGGTGAAATTCTTCGAGCTTTATACGAGTAATATTATGAAAGCGCCCTTCGACGTGAGTTCGTTAGATGGATCTTTGGAGCTAAAGCGCTGTTCTGTGCTGCTCACTCGCCCAGCGCTACAGTCAAACAATATTGCCAATATGATCGAGGCCAAGGGTGGGCAGGTTGTCCATCTTCCACTTCTCGAAATCGAACCCGTTTGTAAGCCTGAAGATATAGAACGAGTGAAATCTTATGTGCTTGGTTTAGATCAGTACGACATTGCGATTTTCATCAGTACCAATGCGGCCCGTTTGGGTATGGGCTGGATCTCGAATTACTGGCCACAGCTCCCAATGGGCTTAGAAGCGTTTGCGGTAGGGCCAAGTACAGCCGAATTGCTGCAAGAAGAGTCGTGGCATGTGCATGTCTCGCCCAGCGGTGTCACCAGTGAAGACCTCTTAGCCTTAGAGCCGTTACAAGACATGCAGGGCAAACGAGTCGCATTGTTTCGTGGCAAGGGCGGGCGAGAATTGATCGCTCAAACTTTGCGCGAAAGGGGGGCGGTTGTTGACTATATCGAAGTTTATGAGCGCCTTGTTCCAGAATATGAACAGGAACTAATGCTCGAAGAGATTGAAACAAAGCATGTCAATTGCGTCGTCTTAACGAGCATGCAAACCCTGTTGAGCTTCATGAAACTGCTAGGCCTAGGAGCTGAACACAAGCCTGTTGAAGATGAAATGATTGCCTGGTTTCAGGAGACCTTGATTTTAATAGTCCCTTCGGAAAGAGTGCGTGAGTTTGCGCTAGAAAAAGGCTTTAAGCATGTCGTTAATGCCGGTGGTGCCGGCGATGAATTAATTTTAAAGAGTTTGCAGGCACTACAGTTTAATTCGGAGGATATGTGACAGATACACCGCAAGTGAACGCAGAGACTAGTGGCAGTAGTATCAAAGGCGATACTCCGAAAATATTAGAAGAGTTAAGTCGCAATAATGCGTCTAAGTCACGTGCCAGAAAAAGTGGCTTTCGGCGCTTTCTCGTGGTGGTGATTTTATTGGTGCCAGTGATTGTTGCCATCAGTTTCTTAATGTATGAGCAGTCGCGTACGATGTCCATGCTCGCGCAGCTGCAGCAAGAAAACGCTGAACTGTATGAAGCAATTAATAATGTAGAGATGCCAGCTGCGCCTGCGCCGCCCGTACAGCTGCCCGATAATCTTGCTAATACTCGTATGTTAGATGAGCTTCGCGCGGGCCTCGAAAGTCGAATCAATGCTTTGGCTCGTAACGCAGCGAGTGTGCAAGAGCGCCTAAGCGCATTACCACAAGAGCGTCAGAATGCAGACTGGTTGTGGACAGAGGCCGAGTATCTTATGCGCTTAGCCAACCAGAAGTTGCAGTTGGAAGGCGATGGCGATTCAGCATTGTTAATACTGAGTGTGGTGGACGATATGTTACGCGACTCTGGCGAAGTATCTTTGTTAGGTGTGCGTGATATCTTGGCCGGCGAAATGTTAGCATTGCGCGCGATGGACTATGTCGATGTCAGCGGGCTCTATGTCAGGCTCAATAATCTTCTGCCAATGATTGACGAACTATCTCTGCGCGATGCAATGGTTAACAACTATAACGCCCAACTTGAACAAACCCGAGATGTGAATCTAGTAAGCGAAGAGGGCGTCTTTGCCCGGACTCTGGCTTTATTGGAATCAATTTTCGTTTGGCAAAATTGGGAAGTCGCGCCCGAAGCGTTGTTAGCCCCGTCACAAGAAGCAGTGCTCAAGCAAAATTTGCGCTTAATGTTGGAGCAAGCGCAGCTTGCCCTTTTAATGGAAGAGCCAGAAGTCTACAAAGATAGTCTACAAAAAGGCGCAGACTGGACAGGGCATTATTTTGCTATCGACACGGGAGTAGGCCGCACTTTGCAAACAGAACTCGCTAATTTGGCTAACGTCCCTGTGACAGTAAATCGTCCTGATATCTCGCGCTCCTTAGAGCTATTGCGACAGATTGCAAATGCGCGAACTCAATCTCTTCGCAGCGATGGTCAATGAGCATGATCAAACTGTTTATTTACACATTGTTGGCGATTGTGACTGGGCTGCTCGCGACACTTTTTTTAGCGCGTGAACCAGGGTATTTATTAGTTTCATTTGCAGATTCCACATTTGAAACGAGCCTGTTTGCACTTTTTATTGCCATCGTGGCTTTGTTGATTTTTCTGCGTATCGTGCTTTTGATTCTTGACTGGATTAATCCATTTCGATTGCTGCGCGCGGGCAAGTCTTGGTCTGCTACCCGCTCGGAAAAGCGCGCTTTAAACGTGCCGCTCACCAAAGAGCAGCTGGGGGTCGCTTTACTTAGCGAATTGCAGCAAGAGCTAAGCAAAGGCGAGCAGGCCTTGACATTGGCGCAGCTTCGAAAACTGTGGAAAACAAGGACGAAAAAAATCACAAAAGACGCAGAGTTAATCCATGCCTATGTGGATGTATTGGAAAAACTTGATGCGATAGTCGATGCGATAAAGCTGCTTGAATCTGAACTAGACAAGCGTTGGGATGGCGGGCTTTTGAAACGGTATAGTTTACTAGCGTTGCGAGCAGGAGACACGACTGCAGTGCAGCAGCTGCAAAGAGCAGAGCAGTGGCTAAGTGTTCACCCTGCCGATGCGCAGTTGCTTCTGGCATTGGGGCGATTGTCTTTGCGCAATCAGCTATGGGGCAAGGCGAAAGAATATTTTGAGCGCAGCCTGCAAGAGCAGGCTGAACCAGAAGTGTTTGCGGAGTTAGCGCGCTTGCTGCAAAGCTTGAAAGAGCCCGAGCGAAGTGCGCAATACTTAGAAAATGAAACGCGATTGATCAGTCGAAGTTTGCCGGATTACCCTCAACCTTCTTGAGGGTCTGTAATTCCGAGCTCATCCCAGATCGCATCGACGCGTTGTTTAACATCTTCAGACATACTGATTGAAGTGCCCCATTCGCGAGTCGTTTCTCCTTGCCATTTGTTTGTCGCATCCATGCCCATCTTCGAACCTAGGCCAGAGACGGGAGATGCGAAGTCCAAATAGTCGATAGGGGTATTCTCTACCATCACAGTATCGCGCGCTGGGTCCATGCGGGTAGTCATCGCCCACACAACATCGTTCCAGTCTCGGCAATTCACGTCGTCATCGACAATAATAACAAATTTGGTATACATGAATTGACGTAGGAATGACCAAGCACCCATCATGATGCGTTTGGCGTGTCCTGGGTATTGTTTCTTAATACTGATAATCGCCATGCGATAAGAGCAGCCCTCTGGCGGCAAGTAGAAATCCACAATCTCCGGATATTGTTTCTGGATTAGCGGAATAAACACTTCATTCAATGCTACACCCAGCATTGCTGGTTCATCGGGTGGACGACCGGTATAAGTGCTGTGATAAATTGGATCCTTGCGATGAGTCATCTTCTTAACAGTAAACACTGGGAAGCTTTCTACTTCGTTGTAATAACCAGTATGGTCGCCATAGGGACCTTCATCCGCCATTTCGCCAGGCTCAATAACGCCTTCTAAAACAATTTCTGCGCTAGCAGGCACCTGCAAATCATTGCTGATGCATTGGATAACTTCGGTCTTCTCTCCGCGCAATAGGCCCGCAAAAGCATACTCGGAAAGCGTGTCGGGAATAGGGGTTACTGTTGCTAGGATCGTAGCAGGGTCCGCTCCGATGGCGATGGAAACAGGAAAGGCTTCGCCTGGGTGCTTTAGCTGCCATTCACGAAAATCAAGTGCGCCGCCGCGGTGCGAAAGCCAACGCATAATAAGTTTGTTGCGCCCAATAAGTTGCATGCGATAGATGCCCAGGTTTTGCCGTTCTTTCTCAGGCCCGCGAGTAATGACTAGGGGCCAGGTGACTAGTGGCGCGGCATCTTCTGGCCAGCAAGTTTGGATAGGGAACTTGCGCAAATCAATGTCATCTTCATCGACAATTACATCTCGGCAGGGAGCATTCTTTTTGACATCCGGAGCAATGTTCAATACCTGTCGATAAGAGGGTAGGTTCTTCCAAAGGTCTTTCCAGCCTTTTGGCGGAGTGGGTTCTTTCAGAAAAGCTAGCAGGTGTCCCACATCGCGCAAGCCTTGCAGGTCTTTTTGTCCCATCGCCATAGCAACGCGCCGGGGGTGCCCAAAGAGATTGGCGAGTAGGGGGGTGTCTGAGCCCTTTAGGTTTTCGAATAATAGTGCAGGGCCGTTTGCCCGCAATGTGCGATCACTAATCTCGGTAACCTCTAAAACAGGGTCTACTTCGACTGTGATGCGTTTTAGGTCGCCTTCTTTTTCGAGAAGTGCAATGAATTCACGTAGGTCTTTGCACGGCATGGGGTGGCTCCGAAAGGGGTAGTGCTATGCAGGGCTGCTCGGCGCTGAGAATTTCAGGCGCCGAGAGCGGCATGTGTTATTTGCGTTTCATCGCGTTGAAGAACTCGTCATTGGTCTTCGTGTCTTTGAGTTTATCGAGGATGAACTCGGTGGCTTGAACGTCTTCCATGGAGCTAAGAATTTTGCGCAGAATCCACATGCGTTGCAGTTCTTCTTCGCTCGTCAACAGCTCTTCGCGGCGCGTGCCTGAGCGACGTACGTTGATGGCGGGATAGATGCGTTTCTCGGCAATTTTGCGATCGAGATGCAATTCCATGTTGCCGGTGCCTTTGAATTCTTCGTAGATAACCTCATCCATCTTCGAGCCAGTTTCTACAAGGGCGGTTGCGATGATTGTTAAGCTGCCGCCTTCTTCAAGATTACGCGCTGCTCCGAAGAAGCGCTTTGGGCGTTCGAGTGCGTGGGCATCAACACCACCGGTTAACACTTTGCCCGACGACGGCACGATTGTGTTGTAAGCGCGAGCAAGGCGAGTGATCGAATCGAGCAATATCACAACATCTTCTTTATGTTCGACTAAGCGTTTGGCTTTTTCGATAACCATTTCTGCGACTTGAACGTGACGAGCGGGGGGTTCATCGAAGGTACTTGCAACGACTTCACCGCGCACTGAGCGCTGCATCTCTGTCACTTCCTCTGGGCGCTCATCAATTAGCAGAACGATCAGGCGACATTCAGGGTTATTCTTAGCAATTGACTGAGCAATGTTCTGCAAAATAAAGGTTTTACCCGCTTTCGGCGGAGACACAATCAAACCGCGTTGGCCTTTGCCGATAGGCGCTGTAAGGTCGATAGTACGAGCACTTAAGTCCTCAGTGCTGCCATTGCCAATCTGCAAACGGAGACGTTCAGTAGGGAACAGCGGAGTGAGGTTTTCGAAGAGGATTTTTTGCTTGGAGTTTTCAGGTTTTGCGAAGTTCACTTCAGAGATCTTTAACAACGCGAAGTAGCGTTCACCATCTTTGGGAGGCCGGATTTTCCCGGCAATGGTGTCACCTGTACGTAAGTTAAATCGGCGAATCTGACTTGGCGAGACATAGATATCATCGGGGCCAGCAAGGTAAGAAGAGTCTGCAGAGCGCAAGAAGCCGAAGCCGTCTTGTAGAATTTCTAGCACTCCGTCACCGGAGATGTCTTCACCGTTTTTGGCATGTTTTTTTAGGATTGCGAAGATGATGTCTTGTTTGCGTGTTCTTGAGAGGTTTTCTAGCCCCATTTCCTGGGCGGTACTCAAGAGGTTGGCGATTGGTTGTTTTTTTAGGTCAGTTAGATTCATGATGTTTTAATACGTAGGTTTGTGAGGTAAGGACAAGCTTTGACCAATTACAAACGCGCAATACCAAAGGCTCGGCATTAAGGTCATACAGCTTGTTAGGGTTTTAAACAGAATGGTTTGACTGTAGTTAAATAATTAGTTATGGGTTTTGCTAATAAGCGTTAATTTGGAGCAATGTAGATAAGAGAAAAGGTCGTCAGTCGAACGAGACGATAGATGCAATATAGAACGTGTAAATCGTGCTGTCCAGAAAAACTTTGTCTTTATTTGTTACTAAGATTGATACAAGACAATGACAAGCAGTTTCGAGTTGCGGCCCTTTTAATGATCTGGCGTCGTTATACCCTGATATTACAGTGCAGGGTATAACGACTAGAGATTAAATAACGCTATCGATAAACGCGGCAAGCTGGCTGCGTGATAGAGCCCCAACCTTTGTGCCTGCGAGTTCGCCATCTTTAAAGATGAGAAGTGTTGGAATTCCGCGAATCCCGTACTTAGGTGCGGTTTCCTTATTTGAATCAATATTCAGCTTGGCAATTGTGAGTTTGCCTTCATATTCATCGGCGAGCTCTTCAAGAACCGGTGCAATCATTTTGCAAGGACCACACCATTCAGCCCAAAAATCAACCAAAACAGGGCCAGATGCTTGTAAAACGTCTTTTTCGAAACTGGCGTCGGAGACTTGAACGATGTTGTCGCTCATACATACATTCCTTAAATTGTGGGATAGCGTCTATCCGTTATAGAGTGAAGACTATGATAAGGGCAATAGTGATGGTTTCAAGTGTGAAATTGTCCTTTCTAGCAATTTGCCTATGCTGATTTCAGTGCAATGGCCACTTTTTTTGCAAAATAAGTCAGAATGGCGTCGGCACCCGCTCGTTTGATGCAAATGAGCGATTCCAGTGCGACGGCTGTTTCGTCTAGCCAGCCGTTCTGAGCAGCCGCCATATGCATCGCGTATTCACCACTGACTTGGTAGACCATTGTTGGGGCGCCGCATTCGTCTTTTACGCGGCGTACAATATCCAAATAAGGCATTCCAGGTTTTACCATGACCATATCAGCACCCTCAGCGAGATCTAGCGCCACTTCATGGATGGCTTCGTCAGAATTCGCGACATCCATTTGATAGGTGTGCTTATCGGCTTTGCCCAAAGAGCCACTCGAGCCCACTGCGTCGCGGAATGGGCCGTAATAGCTGGAGGCATATTTTGCGGAATAGGCAAGAATACGGGTGTGGATGAAACCCTGCAGCTCAAGCGCGTTGCGAATCGCTGCAATGCGGCCATCCATCATGTCCGATGGCGCCACAATGTCTGCCCCAGCGTGAGCATGGGAAAGGGCTTGTTTGACCAGAGCTTCAACAGTCACATCATTTAGCACATATCCGGCCTCATCGATAATCCCATCTTGCCCATGGGTCGTATAAGGGTCTAGAGCGACATCTGTGATGATGCCCAACGTTGGAAATGCGGCTTTCAGCGCTTTTATTGCGCGCTGGACCAAGCCCTCTGGATTCCATGCTTCATGGCCGTCTAAAGATTTGGTGTCGGCGTGTGGAGACGGAAATAGCGCCACAGCTGGAATGCCTAGCGCAACCAGCTCTTCAGCCTCTTTCAAGAGCTCATCGATGCTAAAGCGGAAAATATCCGGCATTGACGGGATCACTTGGCGTTCGCCACTGCCTTCCACAATAAACATAGGGAAGATCAAGTCATCAGTGCTCAATTGCGTCTCACGCATTAAGCGCCGGCTAAAGTCATCGCGTCGCATTCGGCGCATTCTTGTTGCAGGAAAGCGACGGGCGAAGTTTGAGGTAGATTTTGTGGTATTGTTCGACACTTTATTTTCTCGCGGAAGTAGCGGTAAATATGAAGGCCTATAGCATAGCAATCATTGATGCTAAGAATAAACAGTAAAAAGTTGTAACCTTCTGGCAGCAAGTGCAGTCAAGTGGGTAGCCAATTTAAATAAGAGAGTCTAATGAGTAAATTCAAGATCATACTGGTTGCCATCTTTGTGGCTGCAATTGCGGCTTATTTCGTTTTCGACTTGGGCCAGTTTTTGACGTTAAGTTATGTGCAATCGCAATTGAGTTCGATCGTGCAGTATACAGAGAGCAATTTTGCTATTGCTGCCAGCGCATATTTCATTGCCTATGTCACGCTTACGGCGCTCTCCATCCCTGGAGCTGCAATAGTGACGCTTGTCGGTGGTGCCATATTCGGCTTGTTGTGGGGCACAATCATCGTGTCGTTCGCCAGTACGATCGGGGCCACTTTGGCATTTCTAACTTCTCGGCTCTTATTAAGAGATTGGGTGCAAAAGCGTTTTGGGCAGTCACTGAAAGCCATCAATGCCGGTGTCGAAAAAGATGGTGCCTTCTATCTCTTTAGTTTGCGTATGGTGCCAGTTTTCCCCTTTTTCTTAGTGAATCTATTGATGGGTTTGACGCCCATTAAAGTAGGCACTTATTTCATTGTCAGCCAGCTAGGGATGCTGCTTGGAACTGCCGTGTACGTAAACGCGGGAGCAGAATTGGGCCAGATTGAATCACTTTCTGGTTTAGTAAGTTTGCCAATAGTATTGTCGTTTGCCTTGCTAGGCATTTTGCCCTGGATTACAAAAGCTATACTCGCATTTGTGCGCCGTGAAAAAATACCAGTCGCTTTCAAAAAGCCAAAGACGTTTGATGCCAATGTTGTCGTAATCGGTGCAGGCTCTGCGGGCTTGGTGTCATCCATTATCGCGGCCGGGGCAAAAGCAAAGGTCATTTTGATTGAGAAGCATAAAATGGGAGGGGACTGCCTCAATACCGGCTGTGTGCCAAGTAAAGCCATTATCAGAAGTGCAAGAATAGCCGACTACATTAAACGAGCGAAAGAGTTCGGAATAGATAGCGCTAGTGGGCAGGTCAATTTTCCACGCGTAATGGAGCGGATTCAATCGGTGGTGAAGGCGATTGAACCGCATGATTCCGTAGAGCGATATACTTCACTCGGGGTGGAATGTGTTGCTGGTGAGGCGATGATCACTTCGCCTTGGACTGTGCAGGTAGGGGACAGGGAAATCACGACCCGCTCGATTGTCCTTGCCACCGGGGCGCGTCCATTTGTGCCGCCAATTCCGGGAGTCGAGCAAGTGGATTATCTGACGTCAGACTCATTATGGGACTTGCGAGAGCTGCCTAAACGCTTATTGGTGTTAGGCGCAGGCCCCATAGGTTGCGAGCTTGCACAAAGCTTTTCACGCTTGGGTGCTCAAGTAACTATAGTCGATCAAGCCCCACGCATCATGCCTCGCGAAGATGAAGACGTTTCCAACGCCGTATTGAAACGTTTCACTGAAGATGGTGTGACAGTGTTGACCGGATACAAAGCGCAGTCTTTTGCTAAAGACGCAGAAGGGGGCGTTCTCACAGTATCAGGCAATGATGAAACTCGCAGTTTGGCGTTCGACAAAGTGTTAATTGCGATTGGCCGAAAAGCCAATGTAGAGGGCTTTGGTTTAGAGGCGTTGAAAATGCCGCTAAGTTCGCGTGGCACCATCGAAGTAAATCAGTATTTGCAAACTGTTTACCCTAATATTTACGCCTGCGGTGACGTGGCCGGCCCATATCAGTTCACTCACATGGCGTCTTACCAAGCCTGGTTTGCGGTGCTCAATGCAATGCTTGGTGGGCTGAAAAAATTCCGTATTAATTACAAGGTGGTTCCTTGGGCTACTTTCACTGATCCCGAAGTGGCGCGAGTAGGATTAAGTGAGCAAGAGGCCAAAGAGCAAGGTATTGACTATGAGCTTACCCATTATGGAATTGATGATTTAGATCGCGCCATTGCTGATAATGAAGCGCACGGATTTGTAAAAGTACTAACAGTACCAGGAAGTGATCGAATTCTGGGTGCGACTATTGTTGGCTATCATGCCGGTGAGTTGCTAACAGAGTTTGTGTTGGCAATGACTCATGGCCTAGGCTTGAAGAAAATTGCAGCGACAACGCACATTTACCCAACCTTGTCCGAAGCAAATCGGTTTACCGCAAATGCTTGGCGCAGTGCGCGTATCCCCGCTAACTTACTCCCCTGGGCCGAGCGGTTCTTTCGCTGGCGCAGGGGCTAAAGGCTTGTGGATTAGGCTTTGCGGAATGCCTGAAATAGGCACAGTGTGATGAGGGCGATAAAGCCGAGCATGGAAAGCTCGGCTATTGATAGCAGCCCTAGAAAGCGCCAAGAGACTTCAGCGCAGTTGCCATCTCCTTTGAGGAGAAATGACAGCATGTCCATCAACGGAAAATTTTCCATGATGTAGCTCAGGCCTGGCCCGCAGGCCGGTACTTGATCCTCGGGAAGGTGCTGGAGCCAGATTTGGCGGCCGGCGAAATAGGCACCTCCGACGCACATGGCCGCCGCGCCGAGGGCGTAATTCTTTATTCCTTTGTCACTTGGGTTATGAATGGCGCTAGCGAGGCAGAAAAGCCCTACCAAAATAACGAATACGCGCTGAGTGATGCATAGGCCGCATGGCTGCAGCAACATCACATGCTCCATGTACAATGCAACTCCAATGATTGAAGTGCAGGCGATGAAGATCAGCAGATTGAGCTGTCGTGTACGGGGAATTAGCGCCAGAATGGAATTTGCCATTGGAAAAACTCGCTTTGTTTCGTTAACTAGTTGCTTTTAATAGAGAATTCTAAAAACTCTCGATCAGCTCGAATTATGTTGGCCCCATTTTAAACAAAATTTGGGGGATGTATACGGCTTATAGCCTATTTGAATGCGGCGTAATCAATTCAGGAAATGTTTGTCTTTGCCGATATATGGCATACTAAACCGGCAATTTGAGCAAAAGGTTTCCGCTATGTTGAAAAAAATATCGTATTTGTTGCTATTGCTTGCGTGTATGGGAGCTGGAAGCATGCTGTCAGCAGTCTATGCCGCCTCTGCGCCGGCGGCGCCGGGCAGCGACAGTGAGTTCCCCTATGTTGAACTCAGCCCAAGTTTTGTTACCAATTATGATGGTGGTGGGCGGCTCAGGTATCTGAAGGTAGATGTGACTGTTCGTACCCATCGGCCTATGGATGAAGCAGTTCGACATCATATGCCCTATATTCGAAGTAAACTAATCGAGTTGTTTGCGAGTCAATTAGAAGAAGATTTGACATCGACTGATGGCAAAGAACACTTAAGAGAGCAAACTTTAGAAGAGATCCGCGCGGCAATTGACCTATTGGAAGGTTCTGGCTCTGCGGACATCTTAGAGGTTTTCTTCACGTCCTATGTTATTCAACAGTAGCATTGAACTGCGCTAAGAACTGATCAAAGCTTAGCGTGTCGGCCTTTTCAATTTCCGCCTGTTTCAACACTGACAGGCGGCTTGCTTCCTGCAATTCTTTCAAGCGTTCTGGTGCTAATTTCTTTGCTCGGAAATAGCTTTCTGTGTCTTTTGCTTGCTGCATGGTGAAACCACAGAAGGGGCGGCCCGCTTCACGCATTTCTCGTAAGAGTCGAGCAGAGGGTGTGAGTTCTGGGTCTGCAATCTTTGCATGCTGAGTTGCGCAGGCTTGACTGTATGCGTCGGTGTCGTTCACATCATCTAATAGCGTTGCCGCATGGGCGACATCTGCAAAAATCTCATTCGCCCATTGTTGAAAAGCAACGGGCTCGCCGTTGCGAGCCAACATCAATCCTGGTGCACGACCTTCATTGACGATTGCTGCTAAATTACTGTCGATTTCTTGATTGCTCGCCTGTGTGCATTTTGGGCTGTCTGACAGCAAACAGAATATTAGGAACGCATCGAGAAAACGAACTTGCTCTGCATCCAAGCCCATCGGAAGAAAAGGATTGAGGTCTAGAATGCGTACTTCTATATATTGAATACCGCTATCACGCAGTAACTGCAATGGGCGTTCGCCCGATTGACCTACGCGTTTAGGGCGAATGGTGCCATAGAACTCATTTTCGAGTTGCAGTAAGTTGGTATTGATTTGCAAATAATGTCCGTCTTTTTGCATGCCAATGTCTTGATAGGGCGCATATGGTTTGGACAAGGCGTCTTGCAGGCTATCCAAATAGTTTTCTAATTCGTTGTAGCAAACAAAAAGTGATTTCTGGGCTTCACTTTTATAACCGAGATTTCCCATGCGCAATGCTGTGGCATAGGGTTTGTATAAAGTGCGCTCATCGAATTCGTCTAGTTCGTGTGCTCGCCCTTGCGTAAAGCATTTCGATACAGCAGGCGAGGCGCCGAACAAGTAAGGAAGCAACCAAGAAAATCGATGAAAGTTGCGAATTAGATTTAAATACTGTTGAGTTTGAAAGCTTTGTAAATCGAGTGTCGATTGGCGAATTTTTTTATATTCTGGCCAAAAGCTTTCGGGCATAGAAAAATTATAATGAATGCCAGAGATAGTTTGCATGGCACGGCCATATCGATGGCCTAAGCCTTCGCGATATAGGGTCTTGAGTTTACCGATGTTCGATTCACCATATTGCGCTAGCGGAATCTCGTCATCGTTCTCTACTAAGCAAGGCATGCTAGACACCCAGAGTCGTTCGTTGTCAGGCAGCACGCTGTAAGTGTAAGTATGCAGTTCGGTTAGAAAGTCGAGTGTGCCTTCGATGCTATCGTTCACGGGGGTGATTAGTTCGAGCAGGGCTTCGGAGTAATCGGTGGTGATATGCGGGTGAGTGAGCGCGCTACCAAGCTTATCGGGATGCGGTGTTTGCGCAAGGTGGCCGTCATCTGCAACACGTAAACTTTCTTTTTCGATGCCTCTTAGAACTTGCCCCCATTCTGATCTAAATTCAGGTAAATCAAAACGTGTTAGGCTTTCTTGTAATGGCTTATTCAAGCTGCATCCTCTGTCTTCATTCGTGTACCACTTAATAAATGAGCACAAGTGGTGAATTTTGTGCCGCGATTATGTCAAAAAAAGCGCTAACTCGCTATTTGCAGATTATTTTATTCGATGCGATGTTTCATCTGTTGGCGTAGGCGGCGATCTTTTTTGTCGGGCTTGGCCATTGGCTGTTCTAGCAGGGCATGAAGACGGCGTTGCTCACCTAGCTTTTCTCGTTTCTCGATGCTTTGTTCTGTTTCTTCGTAGAGCAATATGGCCTCTGGTGCTCCGCGCCGTTGTTCCGATAAGCCAAGGACGACAAGCTCTCGCTCGTCCCAGCCTTGGCGCACGTGCAGATGCAGCCCAATAGTGACCTCGCGGCCAGGTTTGACCCGTTGTCCTGCGCAGTGAACCTTGCCGCTTTCAATAGCCTGTTTGGCAATAGCGCGGGTTTTATAAAGGCGCGCGGCCCATAACCATTTATCTAGGCGCACTGTCTTATCGGTAGGGGACTTATCTTTACTCATTAGCGTTACGCAAACCTGTTAATATTTCTGAAAAATTATCAATTTGGATAAAGTCATCGTCCGCCGCAACAGGCTGGCGCTGGCTATCGGGTTGTCGAATGGCGCGTAGGTGGGCAAGTCCCTCGGCCTTTGCTCTGCGCAGTACAGGCAGGCTGTCATCGATTAATAAGCTGCGCTGTGGCTCATAATGATGCGTTTCGCGCAGTGCCTGCCAGAAGCCGCTGTTTTCTTTGGCGAGCTGCAAGGTATGAGAACTGATTCGGTGATCAAAGTGTTCAGCAATCCCTGTGTGAGCCATTTTTAACTCGAGACTGCCCGGATGGGCGTTAGTCACTAGAATGATATGCTTGCCTGAGCGTCGCAGCGCTTGTAGTAGGGCGATTGCATTTGGGCGAATGGCGATCTTGTGCCGAGCTTCTTTCTTGAGATCGAGGATATCGAGATTAAGGGCATCTGCCCAAAAGTCGATGCAATACCAATCTAAAGTGCCATGAACGCTGGCATAGCGGTCTTTCAATAATGCGATCGCATCAGTCTTACTGAGGCCGTGTAGCTGCCCGTAACGCTCGGGGACGAGCTCTTCCCAGAAGTAATTATCGAAATGTAGGTCGAGCACGGTGCCATCCATATCGAACAACACCGTGTCTACTTCTTGCCAATCTACCATCGTCAATAGCCTGCTCAGTAGGCATCTAAGCCCTCTGTAAATTCAATGTAAACCCCGCTGGGGTCGGTGATAAAGGCAATCTTGAGTGCTATTGAGTCGACGTTTCTATAGCCAACATCGAAGGCGATGCCCTTTTCTTCGAGTTGTTTGCAAAAACGTTCCAAGTCATCCACCTCAAAGCCGATGTGGTCAATCGCGCGACCCTTTGTAGGTAAGCGTTCACTGCGCGAACGCGCAAAGCTCATATTAAGACCTGGGACATTCGTAGTTGTAGCAATAGAGCCTCTTGGCCGCACCTCGATATTCAGTAGCTCGGTATACCACTGCAGAAGCTCCTCATGTTCTGGAGTATAGAAGTGGATGTGATAAGGCAATACTTCAAGGGCTAAGGCCTGATCTTCCTGTAATTCGACGTAAACCCCGTCGGGGAGCGTGACATAGGCGTTCATCTGTCCTTCGGCGCCTATAAATATCTCTCCGATGGGAAGGTCCTCTTTCTCCCATTTGGCAATGAACTTAGCGATATCGCGCACTTTGAATCCAAAATGGTCCATTACCGTCTCGCGTGAGCCCCCAGTCGGAGCGCGTTCAGTTAGGATGACTGCCATATTAGGCATTCGGATCGCGGTTAGAGGCCCTTTCTGAACAACGGTGCCGCCAAAGTGCTCTACCCAAAGTTGCTTGTGTCGTTCGATGTCAGAAACATTTAAGTGCACATGCCCGTAGGTCAAGCCATCCTCATTGGGAACAGCCAGTTGGGCTTGGGCATTGCTTATAATTAATGCAAAAAAGGTAAACGCGATCAATGCTCGCATGGTGACTCTCCGTTTTGTTGTTATTGTGAGGCGCGCTTTATTGTTTTAAACGTACTGCCAATCTTGTGTCACGACAATCATGCTAGCATCTGCTCTTATTGCGAGTCGATCAAGTAGAGGGAGTCAAATGTTGGAAGATGCACAAATGCTCAACGAGCTTGACCGGATTGCCGCGGCTGCTGGGCGGGAGATCATGTCGGTTTATAGCCGAACAGGAGATGTTGTGTTCTCTGAAAAGGCCGATTCTTCGCCTTTGACCGAGGCGGATACGCGCGCTAATACGCTGATATGCCGAGAGTTGAGGGCATTGAGTCCGCAAATTCCTTTGCTATCTGAAGAGGGCGATCTGCCAGCCTATGAGCAAAGACAACAATGGAATGAATATTGGCTAATAGACCCGTTAGACGGGACAAAGGAGTTTATTAGCAAGAATGGCGAATTTACTGTGAATATCGCCCTGATAAGAACAGGATTCCCAGTCATGGGGGTTGTGCATGCGCCAGTCACAGGAATTAGTTGGCTCGGGGTTATTGGGCTTGGTGCTTGGAAGCGCAGTGATGGAGGCGAATTAGAGCATATTAGGACAGCCGCCCTCGCTCATGATGGTGCCCAGACCACATTGCGTGTATTGGCGAGTAGGCGCCATGGAGAACAGGCATTGGAGTCTTTATTGGCGGGGTTGGGGAAAAGCTTTAACAGTATCGAGCTCGGCAATATGGGCAGTTCGCTAAAGTTCTGTGCGCTGGCAGAGGGAAAAGCTGATTTTTACCCTAGACTAGCTCCGACAAGTGAATGGGATACCGCCGCAGCGCAAGCCGTGCTTGAGGCAGCCGGAGGCCTAGTGCTGAAAACGGATTTCACGCCGCTGCGCTATAACAGCAAAGAAGATGTCTTGAACCCATCGTTTTTAGCAATAGCAGACCCGCGTTTCGATTGGCAAAAGAGTTTATCTGCCGCACTACCCTAGGCGCTACTTTGTGGTTTTCAGTGCCAACTCAGCGGTAAATAACATCTGGCGGTCACGGTCTTTGCTGGCCCATTTAAGTAGTGTTTCAGCGCTTTGCTCAACCATGCCTTCGAACACAGTTATACCGTTTACGCGCACGACGACAGGTTCAGTGAAGTCGATCTCTTCTGGGTTAAGCAGAAGAGTGAATCTGCGGACATACAGGGCGATGATGTCAAACTCATTGTCTTCTCGTTCCACCATAAGCCGACCTGGCTGACCTTCACTGCGCAGCTCATCAATAATCAGCCAATGGTTTCGGTTGTAGCGATCGGTTCTAGTAGTGGACCAGCGGACGTTCTCTGGAAGCGGGTCCCGGACTGCGGTTTGCTTGAAGTGGTCAATTTTGGCGCGTTGTCCTGGCATCCAGTCGAGGTTGTGGCCGCCATTTGGAATCATGGTGAACTCAAAATCCGCGGACGCCTCTTCCAATAATTTGACATAGGGAAGAATAGACTGCGAAGGGTAGAGACGGTCATTCTCACTGTTAACAATATAGATGGGCTTGCCCTTCAGGTTTGTGAAGTTAATGGGGTGACTCACGCGTGCGCGAGGATTGCGCAGCACCCCAGGGTGGCCAATGAAAGGCACGAATGCCGCCCACTCTGTTGGCTGCATAAACGCGAAGAAATACGTGCCAGTTCCGCCGTCGGATACACCCGTCATGATGGCTCTGTTGTCATCGACATTATAGCTTTGTTTTACCGAGCGTAAAATTGCGGGAAGATTTTCAGCTTGACTATCTTGCCACCAGAAAGCATCTGACCAGCCTACGGGAACAACAATAATGCTGTCCGGCGGGCTCAGCTCTTCATAGCGTTCGCTCCAAGGTGACTCGTTTGGGTCCAGCTTTGGTCTGTTTACGCCGCCGTGCAGATTAAACTCTATTGGGTAGGCTTTTTGTGGGTCGTAGTTTTCGGGCACCCTTATTGCGTAGGGAAACTCTATACCGTCATCGGAGACGCGCACCAGGTTCATTAGCCCCGTTGGTACGTCGGATGAAAATTCTGGCCCCGCTTTCAACCATTGATAAAGAGTCTCGACATTAGGGCTTGCCGCTAATAATTGCGAATTGGCATGGTTGAGATCGGCATCATCTTGAGCACGCCAAAACTGCGTTACCAGTCGACTGGGATTGCCATCTGGCGCTGCGGCAGACTGGCAGTGTGGCAGGATGATTGCGCTCAAAAAGAGCAAACTATAAAGAGAGGTTTTCATAGCCCTGTATCATAAACTAGAGTGATTCGATGGCCAAACTTTCCTTTTGGCGGGTTTGGTACTAGGATTGCTTTCTAATTAGCATACAAAAAACAATATTCTGATCACTGGGTGATCAATCTTGAGGGTGCAGGCGCTATGTTGCTTCAATCATTTCGACTCCTAATTCTATCACTGGCATTTGTTGCTGGGGCTGCACTGGCCCAAAGTTATGGGTTAACCGAACTTACGCGTCTGGCCGAACAAGGCGATGCCGATGCGCAAAACAATCTGGGCTTGATCTACCATACCGGTAAAGGGGTGGCTCCGGATATCAATGAAGCGGTTAAGTGGTACACCCTTGCTGCAGAGCAAGGAAAAGGCAATGCACAATTAAATTTGGGTGTGCTTTATAATTTTGGCATGGGTGTCCAGCAAGATTTAGCTAAAGCTGCACATTGGTTTCAGTTGGCGGCCGAACAAGGTGAGAAAATGGCGCAGATCAGTCTCGCGGCACTATATGTGAGTGGTCGGGGAGTTGAGACCAATTTTGCCGAGGCTGCAAAATACTACAAAATGGCCGCTGACCAGGGAGACGTTGGTGCTCAGCTTGCCTTGGCAGAAATGAATTTGAGTGGCCAAGGGGTTGAACAAAACTATGAAGAGGCGGCGCGCTATTATGCAATGGCAGCAGAGCATGGTGAGGTTGCAGCGCAGTTCAGCTTAGCGTTAATGTATCGCGATGGTTCAGGTGTAGAGCAAAGCTACGAAGACGCTGCACAGTACTATCGTATGGCCGCCGAACAGGGGCATATCGCTGCGATGTTCAGTATTGCGGCGTTATATGAAACTGGTGAAGGAGTGGAACAAGATTTTAACGAAGCCTTCCGGTGGTACCGAAGAGCAGCAGGACAAGGCCATCCCAGTTCGCAAAATAATTTGGGCCTAATGTATGAGTCAGGCCAGGGCGTTGAGGCTAATTCTTTGCGCGCCTATGCATGGCTGAATCTCGCCTCTAAGATAGCCACTGGAGTTGAACAGGAAAGATTTCGACGTAATAAAGAGCAAGTCGAAGCGCGGTTAAGTGCAGAGCAACTGTTTGAAGCGACTCAACTTTCCGATAGATGCCTGGAGTCGCGCTATCGAGAATGTGAATAGCCTATAAATCACATTCTTGGTACTTTGATTCGAAGCAACGGGTGGACATCGCTTTGGCTGTCTCAATTTGCTCTTCGCTCATTTGAGATGCGACCGAGTCACGATTGCGAGTGGCGACTCCTTGTTTATAGACACTTGCTGTTTTAGTCGCGATGTCACTCCACATATAGGCCAGAAGAAGATTGCGTTGTACTCCGTAGCCGGCGGCAAACATTTCGCCAATATTGTATTGAGCTTCCGCGTGCCCTTGTTTGGCTGCGAGTAGATAAAGCAGTGCGGCACGAGCATAGTCTAAATCCACACCCTTACCTCCGAGATACATATCAGCTAGGCTGTATTGAGCTGCAAGATTGCCATGGTCGGCGGCTAGTTGATACCACTTGGCGGCTTCTTCAAAATCTTGCTCAACTCCCGTGGCATTAACAAACATCGCGCCGTAATTAAACTGGCCGGTAGGGTAGCCTTGTTCGGCAGAAAGTTTTAGCCAGTGCAAGGCGTCGGGATAGCTTTGTTCGACACCGTATCCGTATTTAAACATGACGCCAAGATTATTCTGCGCGGCCGCGTGTCCTTGTTCGGCGGCCGCTTGATACCATTTCGCAGCCTCGGCATAGTCTTGCGCAACGCCTTGGCCGTTGTCATACATGAAGCCGAGATTATATTGCGCGCGCATGTGATTCTGTGCAGCCGCAAGCAAATACCACTCCAAAGCCTGTTCGTAGCTTTGTACTACACCAAAACCGTTCGCGAACATATTGCCGTAATTGTACTGTGCATCGGCATAGCCTTGGCGAGTGGCAGATTCAAACCATGACAGCGCACGGCCAAAATTTTGCTCGACACCTTCGCCCACAGCATAAAGATAGCCAAGTTCGGTTTGCGCCTCTGGGTCTGCGTTTCGCGCCCGCTCTACTAAATCGGCTGGTTGCGATAAAGCATTATGGCTGAGGCTCATGCATAAAGATAAAACACAGATATTGAAAAGTTTTCGTTTATTCATTGCATTATCTATTCAGTACTAAATGAATTTAGCGCGCCCGGGTCGCGATACGGCGATACTCGCGATAAGCAGGAGTCCAAAAATTTCGTTCGATAGTTTCTAGAAGTTCCTCGTCACTCATCTCACGCGCATGTCCTTGGCTCATGGCTGTCTTGGCAACAGCAAAAGCGATCTTGCGGCTGATTTGTGGAAGATCTGTCAATGGTGGCAGAATCGAAGCAGAGCGATCCTCAACTTGTGGAGCATTTTCTGAAAGCGTGATACTTGCCACCATTAACATCTCATCGCTAACCCTAGTTGATTTGCAGGCGATGACCCCAAGGCCAATGCCTGGAAATATGTAACTATTATTGCATTGTGCGATCGAATAAATCTTATCGGCAAAGCTAACTTTACCGAAAGGGCTGCCGGTTGCCACAATAGCTTGTCCATCCGTCCACTCAATAACTTTTTGGGGGTGTGCCTCAACGTGACGAGACGGGTTGCTTAGTGGAAGTATGATCGGCCGAGGGCAAGTCGAATGCATTTGCCTGATCACTTCTTCGGTAAATAGACCGGGTTTTCCAGAAACACCGATCAACACGCCTGGCTCTACGTTTTGTACTACTTCCAACAACGACGCATATTGCCCTTGAATTGGCGAGGGCCATGCACGGATAGCATCTTTGCTTTGTAGTAATTGTTCTTGGAAGTCCATGAGCCCTTCCATTGACTCGGTGAGCAAACCAAAGCGGTCCACCATGAAAATCTGTGACCTTGCGCTTTTATCGTCTAAGCCTTGCGCAATCATTGCGCTGATAATCAGTTCTGCAATGCCACAACCGGCAGAGCCAGCACCTACGAATACGATGCGTTGATCGCGCAGTTGTTCACCTTTTTTGCGACATGCCGCTAGTAGGGTGCCTAAGGTGACAGCGGCGGTGCCTTGAATATCATCGTTGAAACAACACACGCGATCACGGTGACGTTGCAATATCGGCATCGCATTGGGTTGGGCAAAGTCTTCAAATTGTATTAGAACGCCGGGCCAGCGCTCTTGCGCGGCATCAATAAATTGGTCAACGAAGGCATCGTATTCCTCGCGCTCTATGCGTGGGTGGCGCATCCCCATATACATTGGGTCATCCAGTAAGGTCTTGTTATTCGTGCCTACATCCAAAGCGACGGGCAAGGTGTATGCGGGGCTGATACCTCCGCAGGAGGTGTAGATGGAAAGCTTGCCAATAGTGATTCCCATACCGCCGATGCCTTGATCACCTAGCCCTAGCACCCGCTCACCATCGGTGACGACGATGACTTTGACCTTGTCTTTGGTCACGCTGTGCATGATGTCACTCATATACTCGCGTTCTTCATATGAGACGAAAATCCCGCGGGCGCTGCGATAAATGTCAGAAAAGTGCTCGCAGGCGTCTCCCACGGTTGGGGTATAGATGATAGGGAGCATCTCAACGAGGTGTTCGCTAATCAGTCGGTAGAATAGGGTTTCGTTGTTGTCTTGCACGGCCCGCAAATAGATATGTTTGTTTATAGGCTCATCGAAGCTGCGGTATTGCATATAGGCGCGCTCAACCTGCTCTTCAATGCTCTCGTAACGAGGTGGGAGCAATCCTAATAGATTGAACGTGCGTCGTTCTTTCTCAGAGAATCCGGCGCCTTTATTCAGTAATGGGGTCTCAAGTAGGCTTGGTCCGGCATAGGCAATGTACAAAGGTTTGCGTGTTGGCATTGGAGGCTCAGTCTTGTGACAAATGATAGTAGCACTATACCTAAAAGTGCTGGGGTGAGTCGATGCATAAGCGCGCAGACGAATTTGTCACCTAATCGACCAACAAGTGTCGCGCTGTTGTCATGTTGGCGGCTTATCGTGGCGCTCTTTAGTGGCGACTTTAGCGTAGTTTTGATTGTGTCTCTGTCTCAGAAGAATTCAAAATTAGCCTTTTACCTCAAAGGCTTGCTTAGCAGGCTTGTCCCGAATCAGTGGTTTAGGCAGCAATTGCCTAGCCTGCTTGAGTTAGGGGGCGAAGGCGATCTTGGCTATATTGAGGCAAGAGTGGCTTACTATAACAAGCGTCAGGCAGAGTTTGTTGTTGGTGGAAAGGCTAAGACGCTCTTGTCATTGAGTTCAAAACAGCAGTCAGCATACTACTACGATCTGCGCGGTGTTCTGCGTTACTTCCCTAGGCAGGCTCATTTTCATCACGAGTTCGGTGATGTGATCAAGGTGCCGGAGTTTCCTTGCATCCTCAAAAGCCGGCCGATCGCTGGCGATAATCACAACTCCATTTTGCTCAAACTCAATAGTGTGCGTCATTATGTCTTTGTAAAAGATGGCACCGCTTTCATCGATAAAAAACCGATGGTCGTCTGGAGGGGTAAAGCCAAACCTAATCATCCCCGATCGCGTCTGGTACAAGATTGGTTTCGTCATCCACGCTGCGACGTTGGCCAGTCCAATAAGCCCCCTATCGGGGATAACCCCAGAAAGCGCAAAGACACGCTTTCGATCGAAGAGCAGTTACAATTTAGATACATCATTTCGGTAGAGGGCAACGATGTGGCGACGAATCTGAAATGGATTATGTCGTCTAACTCGTTGTGCTTTATGCCTAAGCCTCGTTATGAAACGTGGTTCATGGAAGGGCAGTTGCAGGCGGGAGTTCACTACGTACAGCTTAAAAATGACTTCACAGATATTGAAGAGCATATGGATTACTACAATGCCAACCCAAGCGAGGCGCTTGCTATAATCGCCAATGCAAATCGTTGGGTGGAGCAATTCAAAAATGCTAATCGTGAGCGGATGATAAGCTTGTTGGTGATGCAGAAATACCTAGAATTATCGGGTCAGTCTGGGCAAACGCAAGTGCTGGTTCCCAGTCAGGCATAGAAGGCTTGCACCTGTTTTGCCTGACTGGAAATCATCTAGAAATTACCACTTATCTTGAAGCTATAAGTAGTGCCCCGTGCTGTATGCTGTGATTCAAGCTCTTCTAGGATCATGTCTGAAGCGCGACCAACATAGCGATAACGGTCACGGAATTGGCGACCGTTAGTCAGGGCGCCCGCATCAAAGCGATAGGTGATACCGCGGCGATCGACATACTCTACAAACATGTTCACCGCCGGTTCTCCTACCGATTTTTCAATATCATCGATATCGTAACGCGACATGCCGCCGTCTACACGGTCGAAGTATTGCATGCCCCAGTTCGCTCTCAACGATGGAATGTCATGACGGAAGGTGGTTGTAAAGCGGCCACGTTGGAAGCTCTGAAAACGTCGCTTAATGCCAAGGAAAGGGTCTGTTACTTCTGAGTCTTGCAGGTTCAATGTGCTGGTTACCAAAAGATTTGGTAAGTTGATCATGCCCATGCGAATGCTGGCGGTCAGGTTCATGCCGTATTCCCAGCCATCCCCAATATTGCCGTTAGCTGAAAGCAGGTTTGATTCATCCCGCGTCACATCAATGCGCTCGATAACGTCCTTGTGCTGGTTGTAGAACAAGTCAGCTGTTAAGACACCTACATCATTGGGTATGCGGTATTCGGTGCGGAAGTTATATTTCCACTGCCACTGTTGGCGAAGTTGCGCGTTGCCAGCCTGTGTGGCCGCATCATTGTCTTCGTCATCATTGGATGCGACGAAATCACTGAAGCTCAATTGATTTACCGATTTTTCGATAGTCCCGCGTAGCTGCAAGTTTGGGGTCATGTCGTAACGCAAGTCGATCTTCGGTTTTACGAAGCTAAAGTCGCGTTCATTGTCGACATCACCGGACTGAGTAATTGTCGAGCTTTCATAAAGCAATGTGGTCTCTAGCGTGAGTTTAGGGCTGATCGTCCAATTGTAGATCGCGAAGGGCTCGTACCGCATTTCTTCAACTTTGGAATTAGCATTACTGACGCTTTGGGGAACTAAACCACCGGTGATAGGGGAAGGGGTGCCAGTGCTACTTAATAGGCCGAATGCTAGGTTCGAGTCGAGAATCGTTTGTGCGCGCTCTATGCCGAATTCAATGTCATGGTTCTGCGCCAAACCCATCGTGTAAGAGCCGCGTAAAATACGCTCGTCTGTGATGCTGGCGGTATTGAGGTAGAGGTTCTTTTGGGCGCTGCCATCGTCCTGTACTTTGAAGCGTTCGCGAGTAACGTCAACATCTTCTTGATTAGCAATTGCTAATAATTTGAAGCGATTGCCCGATGCGGTGCGATATTCATAATCGCCGCCGATTTCCCAGCTGCTCTTCTCATAAGGATTATCTTCGAGCTCGATAGTCAAATCATTTGGTGTGCTTCTTAAGTCTAAAATGGCGCGATGCACATCTGTTGGTCCATCTTCAATACCGACTAAAGCATTTAAGCGCACACTACTACTAGCGTTGATGTCGTAGCCGAGATTGGTGCTCATTTCATAGCTGTCGCGATTTTGGATGCGGTCTTCTTTGATCTTGTCGTTCTGGGAGAAATCGCCAAGAATACTTTTCTCGCGGGTAACGGAGTGACTATAAGGCGATGAGGCCTTGATATTAAAAGATAATTTAGAGCGCCAGAATTGCCACTCAATGCGGCTGAAGCACCAGGGAGTATTTCAGAATCAAAATAGCGATCTAAGGTGGTTTCGTACGATATGCTGTTTGACGCTAGTTCTTGATCGAGGATGACGTTAACTACTTGGCTGCTGCCACGAACATCTAGCTCACTGGAGGAGCCACGAATGATTTGAATCTCATTAACTTGGCTTGCAGAGATGCGACTAAGTAATTCGCTTGTTTGATTGTTCTTACCAGCTGTTCGTTTGCCATTGATGAGGATCTCGCTGCCACCTGAGCCGCCACCGAAGCCGCGGCCACCAGAAGAGGCGTTACCACCAAATCCGCCGGGTGGGGCACCGCCTTCTCCAAGGCCAGGAATGCGGTTAATCATGTCTTGAGCAGAGATTGGCGCATACTCAGTAAAATAGTCAGCAGAATAAACAACTGTGGAGTTTTCATCGTTTGTCTCTTGCGCATTGACTATTGTTGAAGTGCTTATCAACACAGAGATGGTAGTGGAGAGGAAAAATGTTTTGGTGCGAAATACTGGGGGCAAAGCCATTAGCAAAAGCCTATAGATACGACCGGCTTAATGCACGGGTCTGGTGAATTTGGGGCGAGATTATACCGACAATTACAGGTTATTCCTTGCGTTTGTTACAAACTGTCAAGAAAGAACTGGCGATTGTAATCAGGGGTGAGTTGGCACTTTGTTAATAACACGGCAGGAGGCGTAGAGCGTTTGCTCTATATCTTTGTATTCGTTTACTGAGAGTTCAATATCACTCTCGATCACGTTGTCCTAACAAATAAAGAATGCCATCCAAGCCAATATTGGAAATGGCCTGTTTTGCTGAACGTTTAACAAGAGGTTTGGCGCGATAGGCCACTCCTAAACCCGCGATAGAAAGCATAGGGAGATCATTAGCGCCATCGCCGACAGCGATGGTTTGTTCAAGGCTAATTCGTTCGCGCTCAGCGAGCTCGCGCAGTAGATCGGCTTTGCGTTGTCCATCAACGATCGGTAACTGGACTTGCCCTGTGACCTTGCCGTTCTCTATTGGCAAGTGATTGGCATAGACGTAATCAATTCCTAAGCGCTTTTGTAAACGTTCGGCAAAATAGAGAAAACCGCCTGAAAGAATAGCCGTCTTATAGCCGAGCCGGCGTAACTGCAAAATTAGGGTTTCCGCGCCTTCGTTCAATTGCAGGGATTGTGCAATGTTCTCGAGTGTTGATTCGGGAAGGCCTCTAAGTAATGCCATGCGTTCACGAAAGCTTTCTTGAAAGTCGAGTTCGCCGCGCATGGCTCGCTCAGTGATAGTGGCTACTTGCTCTCCCACTCCCGCCGCTTTGGCGAGCTCATCGATGACCTCGGCGTCGATGAGCGTGGAGTCCATATCGAATACAACTAAACGCCGAGTACGACGGAAAATGCTGTCTTGTTGAAAGGCGATGTCGACATTGAGCTCTTGGGCAATTTTCATGAAATCCGCACGCAATTGCTCGGGGTCAGCTGGCTCCCCACGCACCGAAAACTCAATACAGCCTTTACCCTTGTCTGCGGGTAGATTCTCGGGAATGCGGCCTGAGAGCCGGTCGATATGGTCAATGTTCAATTGGTGGCGAGCAGTGATAGTGCTGACACTCGCGATATGCTCGGCAGTAATGCGGCGTGCTAGGAGTGTCACGATGTGGCGCGGCTTGCCTTGGCCGCTAACCCAATGGGCATAGTCTTGCGCGCTGATAGGTGTGAACTTTACCTGTTGGTCGAGTTCAGAGGCGCGGAATAAGACATCTTTTAAGACGTCGGTCTTAATCTCGCCTTCGTGGATCTCTGCAAGTATTCCGAAAGAAAGAGTATCGTGGATCACAGCCTGCCCAATGTCGAGAATAGAAACATCGGCGCGGGACAGGATGCCGGTGATAGCGGCAGTGAGGCCTGGGCGGTCAGGGCCTGTGATATTGATTAAGACGATCTCTTTCACGTGAACAGTATCCTTATAACTCTCTTTGGCAGCAGCAGGCGTTGCTGCAAAAGCTGATTAATGTGCTCATCTAAAGTTTCGAGGCGGGGATTATAGAGGGTTTCTTGGTTCACCGCATGACCAAATCCTCGGCATTGTTTGTGCGGCAGGCGTACACTAAACAAATGTGAATCAAGCCATTGGAAGCCAATACGCGAAAAAGGAGATTTATGAACTTCAAAGCCTTGCTGGCAGCGCTGCTAATTGCAGCGCCGGTCGCAACCTCTGCGCAGGTCCAAGACAACCCTCATGCGGATGAACCAATCGCGACAGTGAGAGAGGTCTACGACGGGACTTTTTTGCCGGATATTGGCGCGAATACGTTCCGCAATATCGATCGATTGTTTTCGACTCGCCTTGTGAAGGCGGGAGGGGAGGTGTACCCCTTACCAAAGCGAGCTCAGCCACTGGCTAATTTTACCTATGAGTCCAGAGGCAGTCGTTTCGATCTGTATGACTATCTCTCTCTTAACCGAGTAAGTGGCCTTTTAGCGATTAAAGATGGCGAAATCGCCATTGAAGAGTATCAGCTGGGTAACACAGAGCAGACCCGCTGGATGTCGATGTCAATTGCAAAATCGATTATCTCGATACTCATTGGGGCGGCTATCAAAGATGGCTATATTGAAAGTTTAGACACGCCAATTGTGAATTATATTCCGCAGTTGGATGGCACGGCTTACGATGACGTGAGTGTGCAACAGATTCTACAAATGACCTCAGGAGTGGGTTGGGATGAGACCTACACGAATCCCGACTCTGATCGCCGGGATTTGCTCGAGGCACAAATATCTCAAGAGCCGGGCAGTATGCTTGCGGTGATGTCAAAGCTGCCAAAAGTAGCCGAACCCGGAACCCGTTGGAACTACAGCACAGGTGAGACTCAGGTGGCAGCGCAGCTTTTGCAAGCGGCCATTGCTCGCCCAATCTCTGAGTATTTATCGGAGAAAATATGGGCCAATATGGGGATGGAGGCTGATGCGAATTGGTGGCTAGAGTCCGAGGGCGGCATCGAAGTAGGGGGTAGCGGTTTCTCGGCGCGCTTGCGCGACTACGGCAGGTTTGGCTTGTTTATGCTCAATGAGGGTGTCGTTAATGGCGAGTCATTACTACCCGAGGGTTGGATGCAGCAAGCGTCCACTTCGAACATCATCGATGGAGAAGAGGTGGGTTATGGCTTTATGTTGTGGCCGCAAATCGCAGCGCAAGGCACGATCCATGAGCAAGCTTATGCTGCCGAAGGCATTTTCGGGCAGTGGGTCTATGTGAACCCTAAAGAGAACGTTGTCATTGTTGTTTGGGGAGCTCAGTCCAAGCCAACACCCACTAATCCTGTTGCCGATGCAGACTTCTTTGCGGCGTTAACTCGTGCATTACGATAAGGCATAAAAAAAAGCGAACCCACATCTATGTTGAGTCCGCTTTTTAGTGTTTGGACTAGATTGATTTGCCTATTTGGCAGGCAATTCTAATCCTATCGGGGTGTCCAAAAGAACACCTCCCACTCGCGTAGTGGTTCAGAGCCTTCATACAAAGGTTCGTCCAATGTTCTGCCGGCCTTGGCTGCCCACAATTCCATCATTTCGATGCGCCGATCTCCAAAGATCTCTTCAGCGTGCATTGCGAAGGTTGCATCACCAAGTCTTAGCCAGCCATCGCCGCCGCGCTCACGTGCACGTTTCGCCCATAGTCCGCCGTCTGGTCGTGTGGCTGTAATGATGCCGTATTCTAAGCCGACCCAAGACAAATAGTTTACAAATGGTGGGAAACCGGTGGGCTTCATCAGCACTGGCGTCTGAACAACACCATTAAGAGTGGAGAAATCATCGAGAGGAGGAGTCAGAGTGCCCCCAATTATAACGCCAGGCGTTCGGCCAAGGCCTTGGTTGCTAAGGTAAGGCGCGGTAAACATCCAGCCCAATATTACAGCCAGTAGTAATGCGCCGATCACCGAACCGACTAGTTTGGGTTTACTCATTGCACAATCTCCATTTTATTGTAGTTAGGATAAGAAAGTAGCTCTGTTTATACCGAAAAATATACTTAGTTAATAGTGGGGCTTGTCAATTGTGACTTTGTAACGCAATGGCTGCTTGCGCGCAGCTTCTAACTGCATAAGGCGTAGAGTCAAAATACAACACAATTTTGACTTAAGTTCAGTGTGCAAATGTCACACTTTATAACAATGTGAGGGCGGGGCGTGGGTGCATTTTAGTTGGCTAACTAGTCTCGGTAAGCCTTACGGGGTTTAATTAATTTCAGTGCAAGCGTGCCAAAAATAGAATTAGCAGTTTGTTCTAATATTTATGGGCATCATTTTACTATGTCTATCAAAACCTGATACCTTTTACGTGCCTTCAAGGCAATGCTACTCGCTTTACAATAACAATAAACCTGATCCATCCTGTTTGAGTCCTGCATGGGAGACAATTATGATTAGAAAATCCCTGTCTACGTTGGTGCTCACGACCTTTCTATCGGTCTTTTACGGCACTAATGTATACGCACAAGCAATGGAGTCCGCCGAACCTTTTAAGGTTGGCACATTTGCAATCAATGACATACCCACAGTTGGCTTGGTTATGCGCGACGATCAACTGATCGTTGACCTAGCCGCCGCTAACCGTGTTATGGAGTTGTTACCCCGCTATAGCCATGTGGCAATGCCCGAGGATATGCTCGGACTGATTGAGCAATACGAATATGGCTTGAAATTCCGTATTTACGAAGTGGTCAACTGGCTGGTCGAAGAGGATCGCTTAGACGAGAGTCGCGGCTATGTTCATCCAGTGGGGTCGGTTGACATCATGGCACCGATCCAATATCCCAGTAAAATCATGAATGCTGCAGTGAATTTCTACACTCACGCATGCGAAGGCTGTAACGATGATGAATTGGCTCGCCGTGTGCGCGAACGTCAAGAGAATCGTGGTGTGCCGTATTTGTTTCTAAAACCGACTCGTGGTGCCGTCATTGGTGACGGTGATGATGTCATCATGCCTTATGGGCGTGATCGCATAGAATGGGAAGTGGAGATGGCGATTGTATTTGGTCGAACAGGCAAATACATCTCGGCAGATCGTGCCTATGACCACGTATTTGGATATATGGTGGCAATGGATATCTCTGACCGTGGAGGTCGTCCACCAGGTGGCTATGGAGCTGGCTCTGACTGGTTTGTTGGGAAAGGCCACGACACCTTTGCTCCACAGGGCCCTTGGATTGTGCCAAAAGAGTTCTATGGAGACCCTATGGAACGTCTGCATCAAACACTCGTCATCGACGGTGTGACTGTGCAGGAAGCCCAAGCAGGGGATATGATCCACAATATTCCTGAGCTAATAGAGTACGCTTCATCGCTGATCACAGTGTTTCCAGGCGATGTCATGCAAAGCGGAACTTCTGGCGGGACAGGCGCAGGTCGTGTTGAGCGCGCCTCTGGGTCTGGCTATTTAATTGACGGTGAAACGATTAGCGCCAGTATCGAAGGAATCGGGACATTGACTCACACTGTGAGAGTTGAGACCAGCGTTCCCGACGATCTGTCTGGCTCGCAACTACCACCGGTAAGCACTTATCGCAATTAGGAGCGCTGAATAAAAATACGGCGAGTTTACCTTCTAGGAGGTAATCTCGCCGTTTTGCATTTTAAGGCGAAGAAGTTCTGATTCCAATTGCGAGTAATTAAGGTACTGCAAATTTACGTGCCCCATTTTACGGCCACTTTTTAACGTTTTGTTGTACCAATGCAAGTGCGCATGCGCATGATTGCTCAGCGAATTTGGAGCCGTTCGGCCAAGCAGATTAAGCATCGCTGTGTGCCCTAGATTCTCAGTTGAGCCAAGCGTTATTCCGGCAATCGCGCGAAGGTGATTCTCAAACTGGCTAGTTGCGGCCCCGTCCTGTGTCCAGTGGCCGCTATTGTGCACTCGGGGAGCGAGTTCGTTGACAATTATTTGCTCGTCTACAACGAAACACTCAACTGCAATTACGCCAACATAGTCGAAAGCATCAGTAATTTTGGTTGCGATCGCGTTTAATTGTTGCTGTTGCTGCTCGTTTAAATGCTGCGCGGGAGCGATCGACAATGTCAGCGTGCCACTAGCATGGGTGTTCTGTGTTGGTGAGTACGAGACAGACTCGCCCTGAACATTGCGTGCAAGAATAATTGACACTTCTTTTGAGAAAGACAATTTTTTCTCGGCTATCGCATCGCTGATCTGTTCTGGGCCATTGACGAAGGACTCCAGTTCATCTGCGTCGTGTAGGTGCCATTGCTGACGACCATCGTAGCCGTCTTCGCAAGATTTAACGACTAATGGCAAGCCAAGTGATTTGGCCGCTTCAACCACTTCCTGTTTGTGCTTAATGTGCATATAGGGAGACGTAGGGATTCCGTTCTCTTGTAGAAAGGCTTTCTGCCTCGCACGGTGCTGCACTATGTGGACATTGTCAGGTCTTGGGAATACCTGACAATGTTCCTCAAGGCTGCGCAGCAAATCTACGTCAACGGCTTCTTTTTCTATCGTGATAAGCTCAGGCTTCCCTAGTGCAGCGTAAATGGCGCCAGGCGTATTTCCGGGCTGATGGCGAACAACAGTGCCAAGGCCGTCGACACAGCGCGTGTCTTCATTCTCTTCAGCTAAAAAACTAAAACGAATGCCCATGGGCCATCCGCTTAGGGCGAGCATTCTAGCTAGTTGGCCGCAGCCGATGATAGCGATGTGCATTACGCTAGCTCCTCGGCCACATTGTTCGTTTGTTGCGTTCGCCAAGCGATAAGGCGCTGCTCTAAAGCTTGGTCTGAGACCGCCAATATTTGCGCGGCGAGTAAGCCCGCGTTGAATGCACCGGCGGCACCGATCGCCTGAGTGGCAACAGCCACGCCGCGAGGCATTTGAGCGATTGACAGCAAGCTATCCAAGCCGTTGAGGTGTTTGCTCTGTACTGGCACAGCGACAACAGGCAGGTGTGTCACTGCGGCAACCATGCCAGGTAAATGGGCAGCGCCGCCAGCACCGGCAATGATTACTTTCGTGCCATGGCTGGCTGCTTCTTTTGCAAAACTAAACATGCGCTCTGGGGTGCGATGTGCCGACACAACCTTCTTTTGATAAGGCACTTCGAGTGCGTCTAACACAATGCACGCCTCGCGCATGACTTCCCAATCTGACTGAGAGCCCATAATTATCTGTACAAGTTTGTCATTCATGATTTCTATTTCCATAAACAAAAATGAAGTTCTTAGTTTCTTATGCCAAATCCCGTGTTTTGCAATGCTTCGTTAGTAAGCACGACGATATAGGTTTTGGTGAAGACGAGGCAAGTGAAAGCCCAGCTGAGATAGGTTTGAATCGATGCGACGATCTTTGCGCGATAATTAAAAATTCGACCACAAAGGACGTGTGGCACACTGTATCCGCCTCGAAGAGTGACTGGTGAATTTTGGGCGCAATAATGGGGGGTATTAAATATAGATAAAAATAGATAATATCTATTCTATTCATCTATGAATGACTATGGAGTTTGCTGGTGTCTCGTCTTCACGCCTATATAGGCACATTCCGTCAGCTAGAAATATTACTTGCCGTTTATGAGCAGGGCAGTATCAGCGCGGCGACCAAAGTGCTGTTTCTCACTCAGCCCACAATTTCGATGCAGCTCAAAAAGCTTGGCGATGCTATCGGGCTACCACTTTATGATCAAGTGGGTAAGAGACTCGTTTTTACAGAGGCTGGTGTTGCAGCGGTAGGGGCTGCGCGGGATATATTGGGCCGTCTTGAGCTTCTGGATGCCGATTTGGCGGATTTAAAGGAGCTCAAAGCTGGCACTTTGCGCATAAGTGTTGTCACTACGGCAAAATATTTTATTCCTCATCTATTGGGTGAATTCTGCAAACTCTATCCTGAGATCGATGTTCAGCTCAATGTTGCCAATAGGGAGCAAGTGCTTGAACGGCTTGAGAGAGGGGCTGATGACTTGTACGTGTTCAGTCATGCACCTAACAGAGACGATATCGAATTATTCGATTTTTTACCTAGTCCACTAGTCGCAATCGCGCCTAAAGATCATCCGCTGGCTAAGATGAAAAAAGTCTCGCTTGAGCAGTTTGCCGAGTACCCTTTTTTAATGCGTGAGCTAGGCTCAGGCACTCGTTTTGCCATCGAAGAGCATATGAAACAATTCGGTATCACGTTGAACCTCAAAATGACTATCGAGAGTAATGAGGCTATTCGGCACGCTGTGATGGCCGGTCTCGGAGTGTCGATTTTATCCAGCCATACATTGGCTTATGGCGGTCATATTGGGCTGCAAGAAATAAACGTGAGCAAAATTCCAATCGTGCTTCATTGGCAGTTAGCACGACTAAAGAGTAAAAAGGCTTCGATCATTGCATGTGCTTTTCTAGACTATGTGAACGGTCAAGGCAGGAAAAAACTGCTGCATGATTTATGTCTAGAACAACCCCATATGCGGCGCTATTTTGACCAGAATACAATGGCATCAGTAGCCAATTCGTCTGAATCAAAATAAGCAACGCTCACTTTTTTGTGTATTCCTAAGCCTATTGCATTAGATGGGTGATGCCTTCTCTATAGGCAGTACGCCCCTGTATGAAATCTGAAAGTAGGAGGGGGTAGAATTTGCAACCCTCAGAATAATGAGTCACTTGAAGGGTGTCTTTATAGCTTCAATTGGGTCTTGCTGTGTCATTGCTGGCAGTTAATAGTCTTTTAATATTCATTTGCGATACTGTTGCTAAGGTTTGCGAAGAATAGGTGTATTGATCGCAAATGAAGCGCAGACTGGGCAGGTATTTCAAGCTCAAAGGAGATCACAATGAACACGCTGCAAACTAGCAATAAGTACGCCCCGATCACGATCGGCATACATTGGTTGACCGTAATCTTGATGGTCGCCATCTTTGCCAGCATAGAGCTTCATGAAGCCATTCCGAGAGGTAACCCCTTACGAGGAGCTATGGAGGACTGGCATATCTATTTGGGAATCACTGTTTTTGTGCTCGCCCTGTTTAGGTTGGCGATTAACTTGAAAATGCGCACGCCCCCCATTACCCCAACACCACCTTCATGGCAGTTGCTGTTAAGCAAGCTTGTGAAGGGATATTTGTATGGGTTGATGATCGTGGCTCCATTGCTTGGTTGGGCATATTTAAGCGCCAACAATGAAGCGATCACTTGGTTTGTAATTCCGATGCCGGCGATCGCTCCGGTGTCTGAAGGGATTGCGGATTTCGTAGGTGAGGCGCACGAGATACTAGGCTTGTCAGGGTATCTAATAATTGCGCTGCATGCGGTTGCAGGCTTGTATCACCACTACTGGCTAAAAGATGACACCCTGAAGAGAATGCTGCCAAAAACGTCATAAGTTATGACATAAATAGCAGGCAAAATCCGAACGCTAACGATGGGTAGGGTAAAACTAAAGAAATTACAGTTGCTTAGAGAGATGTTGGTGTTGGCTCGCGATTTGCAATCCTTCTCTTAAGGACGCAATTAGATGTGCGTCACCGTTGTCTAAAGAGGAGTTTAGATATGTCAGGCAAACATAAAGATCAGCAAAATTCACATGTGAATGGTGATAGCGTGCAGGTAGGTTGGGTCTCAGCCATGGGAAGCAGCGTTGCTGCAGCATTTGGCGTGCAGAGTCACAAGAACCGCGTGCGTGATTTCGAAAGTGGCGACATCAAGAAATTTGTAATATCAGGAGTCACGCTAACCTTCGCAATTCTTTTTAGCTTGGTTGCTTTGGTGCAAGTCGTGCTGGGAAACGTGTCTTAGAAGCGCAAAAAAACTCTAGTGCTTTTGTTTTCGACTCTTGATGCTGTCACATTGTCACCATCAAAATCGCGGATTTCGTGTTCCAGACCCCGACGTGAATCCGATTGGTACGTTAACGATATTCAAGTCGAACCATGAAAATTACGGTCTGTAATTTAGGTTGCTAAACACAATCAGGACCGGTTGCAGCTCAGGTGCTTTTTACCACAGAAAAGCACCTGAGCTTTCAATTCAAGGGCTCTAACCTCAATACGATTCGTGCTGGGTCAAACTCGGCAAGAATCGCTGGGTCTGTCTCGACCACTGTCAGCATAGGGTGTATTTGTTCGTGGCCATCAAAGCGAACTCGCACGGTCGGGTCTATCAGGATATTCTGATACCATTGACGGTCGGCAGCTGGGTCAATGTACAATTTGCCATCTAACACGAAAAAGCCGATGTTCACTGAGTACGGGTCCTCTGGCAGTGTCTCTATTTGCATCACGCCATTGTTCGTTGGCATTGTCAGCAGGGGGGCTTGCTCGCCAGAAAGTCGCCCACCTGAGAAATAGACGAAGGGTTCGCTGCAAGCTGACACCAAAAGTAGATAAGCAATGAGAAGATAGTTTTTCACGTGAATTGTGAACCTTGTAGGCCTATGGAACTGCTGAGTATGGCATGGCACGCTTGCATATAAAACTCGCCGCAACTATTTAGAAAGCAAACGCTATGCTAACACTGACATCGATTTTCTGGACAGCAATTGCCGTGGCACTCATCAGTTTTTGGTGGCAAGGCGACGCTATAAAAATGATTGCGATGCAAACCTTGTATCAATATTGCAAAGAACAAAACCTGCAATTGCTCGATCAAACCATTGTGCTTAAAGGCATATGGCCGCAACGAAACGCATCAGGCTCACTACAGCTGCGGCGCCGTTATAGCTTCGAGTTTACGTCCACGGGTGAGCAGCGTTACAAGGGCATGATTGAGCTAAATGGGCGCCGAATGCAGCATCTTGAGCTAGAGCCTCACTTGCTAGCTGATAGCGATGAATCTTTGCACTAACTTATGCCTTTGTAAGTGACTCTCGTAGCGCTGGCACATAAATCATTAGGGCCACAGCACGAGCTGCCACATAAATGATCATCGCCCACCACAATCCGTTCACGCCATAGCGATTTGCCAACACCCACCAAGCGACCAAAAAGACCGTCACGGAAATAAAGGCTGCATTGCGCATCTGTGCCGTACGTGATGCGCCAATGAAAATACCATCGAGTTGAAAAGCCCCAAACGAGACGAAAACGTAGATCGCCGAGAAAACTAGCAAATTAGCGCTGGCCAGACGCACCGCGTCAATATCTGTGAGCAATGCTATGGCAAACTCACCGAACTGCCAGATTAACAGGGCGAGAAGCATTGCTGAGAGGGCGGCCAAGACTGTGGAGCGATGCACCGCAATATCGAATTGTTGCCGGTTACGTGCGCCGATTGCTTTGCCAATTAATGCCTCCACTACGAAGGCATAACCATCGAGGAAAAATGCGGCGAAAGAGATCAATTGCATGAGGATATGATTTGCTGCGAGGACTACGCCACTGTAAATAGCGCTTTGATTGATGAAGAAACTAAACGAGAAAATCATCAATAATGTCCGGATCATAATGTCGGCGTTAGCCGCTAAGGTTTTGCGCATTGCAGCAGCATTGAGTATGCGTGCTTTCGGCCAGAACTGCGCGCCGGCCGTGTTGCGTTGCGCAAGCTCCTTATAGATAAGAATGCCTGCAAACAATAATGTGCTCCACTCGGCAATCACTGTGCCTAAGGCTATGCCTTCAACGCCCCAACCCAGCACCCCTGCAAAAAGCCCATCAAGTACAATGTTCAAGCCATTCATAAACAGCTGAACCACAAGCAGCTGTTTGCTTTTGCCCATGCCTATCAATAAGCCCATCAGCGCAAAATTGGATAAGGTGGCAGGTGCGCCCCAGATACGCAGTGAAAAATACTGTTGTGCCACGTTTTCCATCTGCTCGCTGCCACTGAGCAGTGAGAAGGCGAGGGTGGCTATAGGCCATTGCAGAAGGATCAGCATAAGCCCGAGAGCAGAACCCAGTAGTAGTGAGCGGCCTAGAATTGCTCGAATCTCTTCTTCGTTGTTGGCTCCCACAGCTTGTGCAGTAAAGCCCGTAGTTCCCATGCGTAGAAACCCGAAACTCCAATACACAAAAGAGAAGATCAAGGCGCCGAGCGCTATCGCTCCTAAGTCGACCACAGTGCCTACATTACCGATGATCGCCGTGTCTACTAAGCCAAGAAGGGGGACGGCAGCGTTAGCCAGAATAATTGGCCAAGCCTTGCGAAGTATATAGGCGTAACTGATCGTGTCTGTGTTCATCATATGCAGGTGCAGCAAGCTAAGTAAAAACAGTGTACTGTACCCTAATAATTGGTTAAGCAGGGCATGGAGGAAGCTTCTTGTCAAAATTCGAATTTATCATGATGTTCGTGTCGGTAGTGGTTGCATTTGCCATGGCCGAGTTGCTGATGGGGTGGGGTAAGATTATTCGGGGGCGGCACCGTGTTAAACATCCTTGGTTGATGGCGGGTTGGTCGTTTTGGTTGCTGATAATCATCACCTATCATTATCTGGGTTTCTGGGAGTACCAGGTCTATGACTTCACCAAGGTGGCACCGATGCTGCTGTTCTTGGCTGCACCGATCATGATGGTGCTATTGACGTTTGCTCTAACACCCGAGCTACGCTACTTTCAGAGAATCGATCTGGAAGAGCATTATTTTCAAACCAAGAATTGGTTTTTTTGCATGGTAATCATCTTCTTGATTTTGTCCCGTGCGTCAGACCCTTTGCTGCCAGATTTTGCCGAGACATGGATGAACAGATCTCTAGGTACCGTATTAATTATCTTGTCGGTGGTTTGGTTGCTGTTTACAAATAATCGAACTATTCATTACTCCCTTTTAATTTTCAATTTGGCTTACTTGATCTTGGTCTCTAGCTTGATTCCCGTCACTGGGCTGGCATCGTTTTAGATACAAATCTGCAATTTCAGTGCGTAGTGGCACTATGAAATCAACAGCTTCTCTGGAGGAATTGTGCAATGATTACCTTACATCACCTGCGTATAGGTCGTTCAATATTTACTGTTTGGCTATTAGAAGAGTTGGGCGTCGAATATCAGTTAGAAGTGTATTTGCGCGACCCTAAAACCATGCGTGCACCTGATTCATTACAGAAAATTCATCCGCTTGGTAAATCGCCTGTGATCGATGACGATGGTCTCATCATTGCAGAGTCTAGCGCTATAACAACCTATTTATTGGAAAAATACGACGCTGAACATCGTCTAGCGCCACCTAGATCAAACCTAGCCGCCTGGGCGAAATTTACGCGTTGGCTACATTATCCTGAGGGCTCTGTTTTTTTGCCGCTTCTGGTGAAAATGCTGCTTATGCGCTCGGAGCAGCCACATGCCACATTTGAGGCCTATAGCGAAAAAGAAATTAGATTGCACTTCGATTACATTGCTAAACAGCTTGGTAGCTCTGAATTTATTCTTGGCGATGACTTCACTGCCGCAGATGTTGGCGTCGCTTATGTCGTTTCAATGGCTAAGAGACTAGGTCTACTGAACTCTTGGCCTCCGTTGTCAGCGTATCTTGCGCGTGTGCAAGCGAGACCTGCCTATCTACGCGCGGTTGAGCGAGCGGTGGAGTAGGAGCATCAAGGGCTAGCTGACGATATTAGTAAGAGAAAGTAGAGGGTTTCCATGAGTGAGAAAATTACCGAGTTAACAGACAGGATCGCTAAACTTGAGAAGCAATTGTTAGACGAGTTTGACAAGAAGCAGAAAGAGTTTAACTATCATATAGAGGGAAAGCGCGTTAAGTTTGAGCAAGACATCCTTGCGGCTCATAGAAAATTGAAGTCCGCGATTCTGCCCTGGTTACTCTCGTCGAAGATTCGAAATATTATTTCATCTCCTTTCATATATTCTATGGTTATACCAATCGCTTTCTTCGATATCACCATTACCTTATATCAACACATCTGTTTTAGGCTCTATGGTATACGTCGAGTGAAAAGATCCGATTATATTGTGATGGACCGTCATCAGTTAGCCTACCTTAATGGAATTCAGAAATTAAACTGTGTGTATTGCGGCTATGGCAACGGCGTAGTGGCTTATTCAAGAGAGGTGCTTGCAAGGACCGAACAATATTGGTGCCCAATAAAGCATGCGCGGAAGGTGGTCGGCAGCCATAGTCGTTACCACAAGTTTATTGATTACGGCGAAGGGGAAAATTTCAAAGAGCAGGTGATTAAACTCAGAGACGATCTTCGCTAGTGTCAGCGTTTTTTAAAATCTATTCCTTTGGAGAAATAACAATGAAAAGACTCCTGACTGTAGCATTGCTCGCTTTAACGTTCAGTCTTGCCAAATTTGCCTACGCAGAGCGTCAGCAAAGTGATGACGAACGTCTTATTGATGACCCCCGTGTACAGCATCGCAGCTATGTTTTTCCAGAAACCGGTGAAAGTATTCCATACGCTGTGTTTGTGCCTGCTAGCCTTAATCCTAATCAAGCTGCCCCGTTGATCGTTTCCCTGCACGGTCTAGGTAGAACTCATGACTGGCTAATGGGGTATCACGGCTTTTTAGATCATGCAGAGGCCAATGGGTATATCGTAGTGACTCCATTGGGGTATATCCGCAGGGGGTGGTACGGATCAAGGCTTACCGAAGATCCGCAAGACGCGCAAAGAAGCGAACAGGATGTGATGAATGTGTTGCAGTTGATACGCGACGAATTCAGTATCGATTCTAATCGTATTTATCTATGGGGCCATTCGATGGGAGGGGCAGGCACGTATCATATCGCCGCCAAGTATCCAGAGATCTTTGCAGGCTTAGGGGTTGCTGCGCCAGCACCAGAGGCCAATGCGCCAATGGATGACATTCTAGCGCGAATCAAAGGCTTGCCTATTTTTGTTCTGCAAGGCGATCAAGATGATGCCGTTCCGGTGGAGCGCACGCGTGCGTGGGTGGCTAAGATGCAAGCGCTAGGCATGCAACACGTTTATGTAGAAATCCCCGGCGGTGATCACTCGCTGTTGATCTCGCAAGACGAAGAGAATATGCGCAAGTTTGTCGACTTTTTTAATATTGTGCGTAAACAGTATTAAAGCCGGAATTCTCTAAGCATAAAACTTCAAAAAATACGTGATTAAAGGGAGCGCAGCGACGAGGAGTGTAATGACAATTCCTGTTTTGCTAGCAACTATTAGAAAGCTTTTTTGGGGTTGTGAGGATTATAAAAAACTTTAACGCTGCCATTAGGGAGGTGTTCAATTGCAGCGTGCTGTTTGTCTAAAACAAATCTAGCATTGTGACTGGCCACAACGACCCAAGGAGAGACTCTCTTGCCTTCATAAACAACTCCATCAACGTGATAGGTGTATAGGGCTTTGGATCTGTAATCTTGTTCAGATAAAGACGTTTCAGTCCCCCCAAATTTCACGACTCCTAAACTATTGAGCTGGCCAGCAACGTTTGGCCACTTTCTAGTTCTGATTTGAAAGAAAAGCGAATAACTACAAACGGCAAGGGTATATAGTGCGGCGTAAAACCAAACGCCTTGAGTCTCTCCTTGTATAGCCAGTTGCCACATTTCCTGAAAATAAATAATTCACCTCCTTTTTTGAGTGTTAGTTGCCTAAGAAAAGTGTTTGAACTTTTCTGCAATTTTCCAATGTGTCGCCGAAAGCGGGGCCGGGAGAGTGCAGCAACCATGGCCTAAATAAAACCAAGCGATTATATTTATACGGAACCGTAAAGGTTTTTTCCCACAAGGATTCGTCCAAGCCCTCTGTTTCAAGAAACTTCTTCAAATCGGAGAAGTTACGCCAGCCATATTTAGCAAACCCTTCGACCGTATTAGGAGCAATCTCTAGCCCGGTGCGAAGGTGGCGCCAAAAACTTGTCCCTTCTGTTTTAGGGTGATCCTTCGAAAGATAAACAACGCCAGCCCATTTAGTTTGCATATCGACATCGTAGTGGATATGAAATTTGAAAGAGTCGTTGGCTTTGGTAAAACGGATTCGTCCGTTGGCATTTGTGGAGGAGTTGATGGAGGGCTCTAACGTTAGTTTTTGAAATATATCGCGATGCTGCTCTGCTAAGTAGGAATCGGTTGTCATAACGCCAGCGTAGTTACCGGTTGGCGAATCGTTAACATTCATGGAGTTCAGCGCGACCTTCACTAAGGTATCTGGGTCGTTATAAAAATCGTCTACTATTATGTACCTATTAATCATTACGTTACCTATAGTAGCTGACTGAAACCACAGATAAATGCGGCATAACAGCTAGTTTTAATTATTATTATGAATTCAATAGCCTGTCTCATTATAAGCAATGGAATTTGTATTTGTATACAAGCCACTAGACACGTAGATATGCAAAGTTAAGTGAATATTGAGTTCGATTCGCCGGTACATGCAGGTATTTAATCGTATCCAAATAAGTCTTGATTGAGACGATGGGTAAGTGGGTTTAGTATGCAAGCGCTTGCACTAGGTGGCCTGACATTGAGTAGGCTTATATAGATATTTGCATGGGAAGGTTTGAACTTTGACTGAACTTGAAAAAGACGTCGCTATATCCGACAAGGATAAACGTACCACGCTAATCGCTTTGTTGATTGTATTTCTTCTAGCCGCTCTCGACATGACTATTCTTTCCACGGCAATGCCACGGATCGTCTCCGAACTCAATGGGTTAGAGCTTTATGCCTGGGTGACTACTTCCTATATGTTGGCTTCCACGGTACTGGTGCCGATCTATGGCAAGCTCGGAGATTTATATGGGCGCAAGCTGATCCTGGTGATTGGCATTAGCATCTTTCTATTGGGATCAATGCTGTGTGGAATAAGTGGCGAGTTCGGTACCTTGCCTCTATTGGGTGATGGGATGCATCAACTAATAATATTTAGGGCAATCAAGGGAATCGGGGGTGCGGCGCTCTTTACTAGCGCCATCGGGATCATCGCAGACATCTATCCACCGCTGCAACGTGCGAAATTCATGGGCCTGTTTGGCGCTATCTTCGGGGTCGCCAGCATCATCGGCCCAGCCCTAGGGGGCTTTTTAACGGACTATGCCACTGTCACAATTAATGGACACACAATTGCTGGCTGGCGCTGGGTGTTTTATGCCAACGTGCCGCTTGGCATATTAGCGCTATGCATGATCGCTTTTAAAACGCCACGTCTGAATCACGGCAATCGTGGGGTGATCGACTATCTTGGTGCGTTCCTACTACTAGTCGTATTTATTCCCTTCCTATTAGCGCTGACTTGGGGTGGCCAACAATACCCATGGGCATCACCGGTATTGCTGAGTATGTTTGCACTAAGTCTCATATCGCTTGTACTTTTCGTGTACGTAGAGTCGCGCGCAAAAGACGCCATTATGCCTCTGAGTCTGTTTAGTAATCGCGTGTTTGTAATTACCAACCTCACCTCATTTGTGATTGGAATGTCCTTCTTAGGTGTGATCATGTTTATGCCGCTGTTCATGCAGGTGGTGCTCGGTGTGAATGCAACCAGTAGTGGTTTCTCAATGTTTCCCCTTATGTTGGGGTTAATGTCAGGCAGTATTGTGAGCGGACGCATGGTTTCACGCAGCGGGCATTACAAGCCTTATCTGGTCGGTGGTGCGCTCATACTATTAGTTGGTGTGTACTTGCTTAGTTTAATTGGCCCTGAAACAGGTCTGTTAGATCTGTCATTGAGAATGGTGGTGGTAGGCATCGGTTTGGGGCCTTCACAGAGTCTTGTAAATCTTGTGGTACAGAGTGCTTTCCCGGTGTCGCAGATTGGTGTGGCAACAAGTTCGACGCAGTTTTTCCGTCAGATTGGCAACACTGTAGGCGTGGCTATTTTTGGCACTTTGTTGACCCTGAATCTTTCAGCAGAGTTACCAAAGCAATTGCCTATGATGAACTCTTCTTCGGGGCAAAGTATGGATATGAGTCAAGCTCAGAACTCGGTGATGAATCCTGGCGCTTTACGCGCGCGAGTGGAAGGCTCCTTTGAGGAGTTGGTTGACACAATTGGGCAAGCGCTTGCGGGAGACGAGGTGGCTATCGCCCAGTTGCATCAAAACCCATTGATGTCGGAGCAGATGAAGGAGCAATTGCCTAGCTCTAGAGCTGATGCTTTAACTGCTTCAGCCATAGAGCAACGGCTTAATATTATAAGGCCGGTGTTTGCAGCGCGCATCGATGATGCGGTGGCAAGCGCAGAGGCGGGCATAAAAATGGCATTCTCCAACGCAATCACCTCGATGTTTACCGCGAGCCTTTGGATCATTGCCTTCGGCTTTTTATTTAGCCTAGCGATCCCCGTAATCTCACTAAACCGAGACGTAGAATCAAGCGAATCAAGCGAATCAGAATCAAGGGGTCAGATTACTTGATTTTCAAGGGGGTCAGAGTGCTTGGTTCCTGATAGGCGAATCAAGTAATCTGACCCCTTGATTTCTTGAGTTAGTAGCTCCACTGCGTTCGCAGTGTGAACACATTCATATCAGGCGCAAACGTGCGTACGGTGTTTGATCCATCCGTGTCCAGAATTCGCGTCCAGTCCGCCAAGATGCGCACGTTACGAGTGGGTATCCAGTTCAAGCCGAGAGAGACCGCGTGTTCTTCCCCTCCGACTAAGTTGTCGTCGTTCAGGTCGATCTCGGCATAACGCGCTGAAAGCTCCCATGCTCCCCAGGCACCTTCGCTTGGATTGAAGTCTCTGCTTGGTCTGATGCCCTTGAACTCCCCAGCATTCATTCTGTAAGCGGCTGCGCGACTCTCGCCAGTGATATTCCATGAGGCGGCTGCGTGCCAGCTCGAGAAATTCAGAGTAGATCCTGTTTTACGAGAAATTTTTGCGCTCGTATGTTCGGCTGTAAAGAATAGTGGGCCAAAAGACGCCGCTAATTCGGGCCCGAACAATGTAGTCGACTCAGCATCAGCCAATGCGCCTGTGTTCACAATGCTCAGGTCTGAAAAATCGGTCGTCTTATCTTTGATGCTTAGCGTGGGCGTCGCTAAGTCTACTTCGCGATAGGCCGCGCGAATGCCTAAGTGAACAACTGCATCATCCTCCACTACTGGTGAGTAGATGAAACGACCAGATGGCCCCCAACCTTCGTCGCCTGTTGTAGTGCCTTCTTTTAGAGTGTCGCCGAAGACGCCACCGGCGAAGAACCAATTGCTGCCGCTATTCTCATATCTGGCACCGATAGCCCGGTCAGTAAGTGCCCCGACTAGAGCATTGTCGATACTTCGTTCAACAAAAGGCATCTCGTTAGAGCTCATTTCCAACGCGAGACTATAAGGTTGTTTCTGATGCCCAACGATATATTTGGCACCGCTATTTGACTCAAAGCCAAGTACCAAGTCTTTTATTGCGACCTTATTTTTTGCGTAATCGAATTCAGAGGCATAGAACCAGCTCTCGTCGAACGTTCCATTGATCTCTATGCGCGCGCGGCGAACTTGGGTGCCACTTACCGGTCTTGCTCCCATTCTCGCGTCGTAACTATGATCAGTGTAGTCCAGATGGAGGCGTCCACCGATCTCTACTTCATAGCGTCCGTCACCGGAGCTAACCCTAAGACCACTTCCATCAGCAAAGCTGATTTTAGCAACATCGGCTTCTTCTAGTGTCTCTTTAAGGAGAAGGTCATCATACTGTTCCTGAGTAATCGCACCATTGCCAAGCAGGATATCCAAGAGCTCCTTCTCTGCAGCCTCTGCGGAGGTTACCGAGATTGCCAGGGTTGCCGCGGCAACTAGCTGACTTAGTAATGTAATTTGCTGGTTTCTCATAATTTCACTTAGCTCCGATAGAGGTTGTTTGGCTTCGCGTGCTCGGCGCAATCCGTACTGCCTTTGTTGGAGTGCTACTCTATCCCCCAAATATTACAAATTAATGACATTTGTAATGCTACGGACATATTTCCTTAATAAATCTGAAATATATGGGCTTGCGCAGCTGAGTTTTGAGCCAGAAGCGCACCAAGGTGGTGCTAAAAGGTGGAGTAGTACCAATGCCAAAAGCCCCGCTAATGCGAGGCTTTTGGATTTGGTGCACGAGAACGGAAATTTTCCGAATCAATTGTTTGAAGTGTTTGATCAATGGAGCCAGTTACTCAAGCACACATCTTTATATGGTCAGTCCTCAGTCTATCCATAACTTATTGATTGTGCAGGTGTTTTTATAATAATAATTCCAAGCTATCTTTCCCAATGATATAGGGGCTGTCATTTATGCTCGCCCCATGTCGGAAAAAGCTAAATCACAACCGCGTCCTTTCTCACTCAGGCTGAGTTGGGAAGAGCGTCAACGCTTGGAGCGGTATAGAAGAACCCCGCAACCGGCGTTCTGACTATCCGGCTCTCCGGCAACCAGGTCATCGCGAACGATATGTATGCTTTCCCGCTTGAACCCGAGGTCAACCCGTAACCCATCAACCCAAGGAAAAAGGCCGGCTGTCAAAAGCCGGCCTTATTCGTAACACCATAACAGCGATAATCTGACGTGCCCCTGTCACCGGCTCCAGGCTCCGCTTTGCTCCGAGAGCCAGCCCCACACCTCGTCCATATTCGCCTAACGGCAAATGGATTGCCTGAGCAACCCTGATCATTTCAGCGTCCCCAAGCGGGCAGTAGCCCGTACATCGGGGACCTTCCCAGCCAGTTTCCCACATCCCTGATAGTCGACAATGCGGTAACACCGGTCAGCCAAGTTATGCATCGTAGATGAACCGTACAGAGCGGGGCATCTGTGAGCCGCTAGGTAATTGCCGCCTTCTTACGCTGCGCACCCCCGTTGCATCCGCCGCGCCGTGGCCCACCCTCGGCATCAAGCCTTGCCGGGCTAACTAACCGTATCGCCGGTTTATTACTCCTGTTATTGTTTTGATAGTCGAATTTAGGCTACATTGATTGGATGACAAGGAACCGCCAACCAATTGATAAAGTCAGAGCTTCTCGTGATGGTCACGAATACCATGAGGCGTGGGCTGCTAGGGAAGCAATGAAATTAGTGTTACCAACAAACGATTTTGTTGGGATGGCTGTAGAAGGACTAGAGCCAGCAGATCAGAAATCATCTTCCCATGAGGCAGCCGAAATTGCTGATCTTACCTTGTACTATGGGGCAGGTTGCTCGTTCAGAAAAGCCCGTGATGTTGTAATCTCGCAATTCAAATACTCAATAGCTTCTGAAACGTTGCCATTTCGAGCGAGTGCCGCTAAGAAAACTATTCAAAAATTTGCCGCAACTTTTTTAGATTACAAGAAAAAATTCGGTGCTCAGGCTGTAGCTAGAAAGGTCCGGTTTGAGATTATTACTAATCGGCCGATCTACACTGATCTGAGTCGGGCCATTGAGGGCATACGTTCTGGGTCGCCTTTGACAGGAAATATAAAAAAGCAGGCCGATCAGTTCATTGCTGCTAGTGGGCTTGCTGGGGCAAACCTTGTTGAGTTTGCGAATAATGTAGGTATGACCGGCTCTACCGGGGGGCTAAGAAATCAAAAGAAAGAGCTTTCAAGAATAATCACAGATTGGTCAGCTGCACCAGACGCTATGGCTAGAGCCAGACTTGGTGCAATGAAACAGTTAGTAAGGGATAAAGCTGGTTCAGAAGGCGAAGGGAACAACGTAATACGACGAACAGATGTACTTGACGCACTTGATGTTCAAACATCTGGTGACCTATTTCCGTGCCGGGAAAGCTTCCCAGAAGTTGGCCAAATAGTAGACAGGGACCAACTTAGTGAAGCGCTTAAATTAATACCAAAACTAAATAAAACACTGTTAGTCCATGCCGCCGGTGGTGTGGGTAAAACAGTGTTCATGCAAAGTCTATCTAAGAAATTAGGTGAAGATCATAAAACCATACTGTTTGATTGCTTTGGCGGTGGGTCATACCGCGCACCGGAAGATGCAAGGCACCTTCCTAAAAATGGACTTATTCACATTGCCAATACCCTGGCGCAAGAAGGGTTGTGCGACCCACTACTACCTTCCAGTGAAAATGTAGAAGAATTGTTAAGGGCTTTTAGGGCTAGATTAGCTCAAGGAGTGGAGGCTTTAAGTCGGACCAGACCGAATGCCAGAATCTTAATCTTTCTTGATGCTATTGACAATGCCGCTGAGCATGCCAGAGACCTGGGAGAAAAGGCGTTTCCGACGCTTTTAATTGAAAGCTTTCATTACGGAGGGCCTATCCCAGGTGTTCAATTAATCGGGAGTTGTCGCTCCCATAGGCGTGACATTTCAAGGAAAGACATACCCTGCGAAGAATTGGAGCTATGTCCTTTTACTGAAGAAGAAACCAAGAAATATCTGCAAGATCGCATAGATGATGTTGCCGACGATGAAATACGTGTTGCCTTATCAAGATCAGACGGCAATCCAAGAATTCTTGAGCATCTAGTTAACAGCGATCGCGGATTGCTAGACGCTTCAGAAATAGACAATAAGATTGAATTAAATGACCTAATTAAAACGCGTATAGATGAAGCGCTCCATGATGCTCGGAACCGGGGTTATAAAGAAAAAGAAATCACATCATTCCTAGCTGGGCTTTCGGTGCTGCCCCCACCCGTACCTTTAGCGGAATACGCTGATTCTCATGGCATTGAACATTCAGTAGTTGAAGGATTCTCCGCTGATCTTGCTCCTTTGCTGGAGCGAACAAAATACGGATTGATGTTTAGGGATGAGCCTACTGAGACATTCATAAAAGAAGCGTACGCTATAGATAATGGAACTCTGACCAATCTCGCAACAAATCTAATCAAGAAACAAGAAAGCTCTGTGTACGCAGCAAATTCTCTCCCATGGTTGCTTCAAATCATGGGTGATGATGAACGGTTATTTGAATTGGCTTTCGATGACAGATTTCCAGCAGAAATCACCAGCGCTGTTGGTAAACAGAGCATTCGATATTCTCGAATCAAAGCTGCTGTAAGACATGCAGTAAGACAAAAGAACTATAATCATCTAGTCCACTTCCTTGTTGAGCTATCGACTCTCTCGGCTACGGATCAGCGGGGAGCAGACTATATTCTTGAAAACCCTGATCTTGTGATTGCTACTCGCGACATAGATTCAACCAGGCGACTTTTTGACAACCGAAGGTGCTGGGCGGGTACTAGGCATGCAAGGTTAGCTATCGCTAATATCTTATCCGGTGATAGTAGTGATGCCTATAGGCATATTAGCAGTGCATTGGAATGGATTGATCATTATTTTAGGCAGGATGAAGATTATCATAGAGAGAATGCAGGACCAGCTCGATTAGATATTGCCGCTGTTCCTCTCTGTTATCTTTCTCAAAACAAAATCAAAGAAGCGGTCCGATTTACCTATCATTGGAAAGACTGGTACGCCTATGAAATGTCAGAGAACCTTTTTAGCCTACTTCAACAAGCACAGGATGAAGGCGTATTAGGTAATTCTGCGTTTACTACTTTCTTAAGCCAGTTGGGGAAAAGGCCGGGAATTTTGGCCGGTGCATTGTCGTTTACTGAATTAAAAGACGAAATTCGGCAAGAATTACTTGAAAAACTTGTCAAGTCTTTCAAAAAGCAGGACATAGAACTTAGGACAGATAGATATAGGGAAGCCTCCTATTTTCAAGACGGCTTGTTAAAAGCAACGTCTTTCGCGGTTAATCTCAAAAGATATGATCTCGCTAAAAAGGTTTCTAACTCTTGGCAACCAGAAATCCCCCGAATCTGGTCATATAGCGATAGGCACTCAAATTATGGTGCATTTCCATATATCGCTTATAAGATATTAAGCGCCATAGCCAATAAAAAAACATTTTCCCCTAAGCTCATTCTTCCGGCTGAATTGGTCGGTTACGCGTCCCGTATAAGAAATAATATCAGCATGGCCGACTTTCGACAGGCATTGAATCGAAAGGTAAGCGAGCAGTATGAATTTGAAAAGGGGATTGAAGACGATAAAAGACAGCTCAATTATGAAGGAAAGAGAGAAATTGAAAGTTTCATTAGTGAGAAGCTCGAAACACTCGTTGAAATCTCTTCTCTTCTTTTTGAAGCCTTGTCCCCCGATAAGCAACATGCTAATTCAGCTTTCAAGAAGCTTGTATCCAAATGGAACAAAACGCGAGATAGGCTAAATCCGAATGGGTATCAAGGTGACAATAAAATGTTCTATCACCAGCTTATTAAGGATGCTCTACTGTTCTGCTTTTGGACAAGAAATGACTTGCAACTATCTTCGGTAAGAAAATATCTATCGGAGCTATCCAATACCGACTACATTTCCTCGTCCTACTTCATAAAAGTAACTTCAATTCTGAATCTTAGAAAAAGGCTTTTCCCATGCTCCGACGAGATTGCAAATGTCGCGAAGAATTCGATAGAAAGAGAAGACGAAGTATTGCATCGAGCATCATTATTCGCCGATCTTTCAAGAGCAATCCTCCCATATAACCGAGAAGAGGCTGCTATCTATTTCCAGATAGGCCTGGAGCAGATGGATACGATTGGTTCCGGGGATCACCAATTCACAAGTGAATTGCTTCAATTTGCGAGCAAAGTTAAGGGCGGTGAAATTAGTGACGAAGATGTACATACGCTCAGTAATATTTGCGAACTCAATATGAGTTACGAGGAAGAAAAGTTTCCCTGGGCCACATTCGCCTATGGGTTTTCTAATATTTCAGGGCTAAGGGGATTGGCCAAAATATCTCGCTGGGATGACCGCCAGAAAATATCATTAGATTACACGCTATTACCTTATCTGACCGCCTTAATTGAGCATGACAAGATATCCCCCACACTTGCGTTATCACTATTGCAACTCTCCTCTCCCGCAGAGCTCTATGTCTGCGGTACAGAGCAGTTAGCAGAGGTTGTTGAACGAAAAAATACTGCTGAGATACAACCCCTAACAAAAGTTCTGTTGAGGCAATTTGAAAGAAACCACCCTGGTATCTATATGACCTCAACCATCAAGAAACTAAGAGAGTTTTATGGAAGAGCATTTGGTGAAGATGCTGAAGAATACAAGCGCCTCGGAAAGATGGTTAAGCAGTACGAAAATGTGCGGGATGAAAGTAATGCAAACTCAAATTTTAGACCGCGAGAAAGGCGATATAACAGGAAGAACGAAGCCGAAGAAAAGAAAAAAGTACAAGTGGCTCTAAATCAAATTATTAGAAAATCAGACCCTACAAATTGGGATTCCCTTTCTCTCGCAATGGATGAGTTGGATGAAATAGGGTACGTATATGATTACAAGAAAGGGTTTTTTAATAGGCTCAGGAAAAAAGTATCGCCACAGAAACGGACAGCCTACATTAAGCATATTGCGAAACTCGAAAATATAGGTCTCTACACAAAGCTTGATGAGTTGCAGGCATGCAAAGAAGCGTGGTCCAAAAATTCGCAAGCAGTAAAGCGAGCGCTCAAAGAAATCGCTATTCCCATAATTCAAATTCATTTTGATGAATTTATCAGCCATGACTACTTTTCGAATTCTCAGCTGCAAGAATTATCCCAGATAACAGGCACCTCTGGTTCGACTTTAATCTTGGAATTTATCTCAATTTATGCTGATCCAGGAATCCATATTCCTGCTTCTATATGGATGGCGCTCGCATCATATATCTGCCCCTCCGTATCTAATGGAGAGGGGCAGACAGCTCTTAGCCGATTGTTAAACAGCAATGCAGCAACACTATCATCAACCGTAGTAGATGGGCCGTGGACAACTGATTGCTACCCTGATGGTTCAGAAGAGGATATTGCAGCTGAATTGGTCTGGAGGATGCTTGGCGCTCCATTTGCGGCGAACCGATGGCGTGCTGCGCATAGTATGCGGTGCTTAGCGCAATTCGGTTATTGGCAGGTCATTGAGAAAATTATTAGTAAATATGATCTTGAATCAGTGAATTCATTTCAGGCTCCAGAGCTTAAATTTTATTTTCTCCATGCGAGACTTTGGCTGCTAATAGGGGTAGCTAGAGTTGCTATAGATCACCCGGGTGAAATAGCAAAATTCAAAACAAAACTTTTGGAAATTGCTCTAAATGATGATTTTCCTCACGTATTGATGCGCCATTTTGCTTCTCAGGCACTACTTACCTGTCATAGCAAAGGTGTATTGAAGTTAGGGAAAATATGTCTCGATAATCTGAAAGGGGTGAATAAGTCCCAATATCTCATTAACACTACAAAAGGTTATGGCGGCGACTCCTTCTATCACTCTAGGCCAAAATCTATTCCAGCGGTAGAACCAGACTTTTCCTTAGAGTACGACTTTCACAAACGTGATGTGCATCACCTAGCTAGAGTATTCGATATATCAGGCTGGATCGTAAAGAACGGAATAACCACCTGGGTGAGGAAGTTTGACACAGAGATCAAGGGCATGTATGACGACGATGGCCGCGAAAGTCCTGGAAATAGAATGTCTACTGGTGTCTCCGATAAATTCCACTCATACGGAGAGCAGCTAGGTTGGCATGGATTATATCTTTCCGCCGGACAAATTCTCTCCAAATACCCGACTACTAAGAGACAGTACGACTCAGACGACAACGACCCTTGGGAGGATTGGCTTTCAGATGAGGTTCTAACCAGAGACGATGGGTTGTGGTTATCTGATGGGCTGGATAAACCACCGCTAGATACGCAAATCAATCTCTTAAAACAAGGCAAAAAGTCTTTAGAAATAACTGGAGACAGAAATAGGCTTCTGAGTCTACTTGGAATTGGAAAAAAAATCGGCTCTGATATCACAATTAAAGGAGAGTGGACCTCTAATGACAATATAAAAGTTATGGTAAGTTCTGCACTAGCTGAACCCAGCAAATCAAGAACGCTTGCTCAGCACCTATCTAAGGAAGATCCGTTTCAGGCATGGCTACCAGCATCCGATGGCTACGATGATGAAGGCGGCGACCTAAGCATCACAGACAAACCGGGATTCATACCATGGACAGTGTGGCCTTCAGGTACACCCAGATTGGATAGAACTGACCCACTGGGTGCAGATTGTGTGGCTCAGCGCTTAAAGCTCACACGTATGATCAACAAAACTGAATCTCTAAGTCCAAAAGATCCATTCGAAAAGATCTGGGTTAATCACTTGGGGAAACAGGTACTAGACTCCCAGGCATGGCGTAAAAATAGCAAGCGTGACGAAGATTCAGAGAACGGCAGCCGATTGATTTGCAAAACCAATTTCTTAAAAAAACTTTTAAGAAATACCGGAAAGGAACTCGTCATATTGTTAGTGTTACGACGCTATGAAGGAGGTTACGGATCGCGTGAAAGTCAGTATTGGCACACAATGGCCGCAGTGAGAATCAGTCAGAATCTGGAATATCAATTTTATCCAGGTATCGTTGATAAGCTGCATAAATCGAGGTTCTAGTAAAATTGGGTATAACCGATCCTTAAGCTCAGTAAGTATCTCCCCATATTAGGTTATTTTTAACCATTCCCCCGTATAGTTGTAACAACGAAAATAGGAAACAATGAGCGGCGACAACGACTATAAACCCGAGGAATCCATCAGGGAACGCGCTTTAAGCAGAAAGCGTGAGGATTTTGTTGATCTTCAAAATGAATTGGCTGGCCGCGAGACAGGAAAAATACCGCGATTTTTAAGCCGGGAAGAAAGGGATCGTCGTTCTGGTAGGAAATCTTCAACTCAATCTCAAATGTCGGCCTTGGCTATCCTCTTTATGCAGCACGCATTACCACTGCCAAAGTGGGGGGCGTAATGCCCCCGGCAAGCATGAAGGGCTAATAAGCTTTGAGACGTTCCAGGTAAACCAGAAACGTATGCAGGAGGGCACGCGGGTTTATACCTGCAAGGATGTGAGTGACGATTTCCCGCTTCGGGGCCTTGTATGCTGCGAGGGCTGCAACAAGCCAATGACCGCCTGTTGGTCAAAAGGCAGCAAGAAGCTCTACGGTTATTACTATTGCCAGAGAAAAGGCTGTGAGGTGCGGGGCAAATCTTTTGCCAAGGATAAGGTTGAGGCAGACTTTGAAGCCTTGCTGAACGGGATCAGGCCTCATAAAGACCATGCTGGACATGGGGGCACGATTTTTAAGGAGTGGTGGGAGGATCGGCGTGGCATGGTCAATGTGCAGATCAAAAGCCTGGTGGAGCAAATTTCCGAATTGGAAAAAAAGATCGGACAGCTCCTGGACCGGATCGTAGATACTTCCAATCCTTCCATCGTCTCTGCCTATTAGAAACGATTGAACGAGTTTGAAGACGCCAAACAGGTGTTGCAGGAATAAATCTCAAATTGCGGAAGGAAGTTTCCGGACTTTGATGAACCACTCTCGAATTTACGCAGAGCCCCGGAAACTGTGGCTTTCAGAGCAGCTGAAAGACCGCAGAACGGCCATGAAACTCTGTTTTTTCGCTCCCCCAGTATGTACCCAAAATCAGGGTTATCGAACCGCCGGAATAGACCTTTCATTCAGGGTTTTGCAGGTGATTGAAGGGGGGGGTAAAAAAGAAATGGTGCCCAGAGGCGGAATCGAACCACCGACACGAGGATTTTCAATCCTCTGCTCTACCGACTGAGCTATCTGGGCATATCGTTGTTGCAACTTCGTCGTGCGTCCTGCGTGAAGGCAAAGCGTTGCTTTGCACCTCTGCTCATTCCAGCCAACGATCATAGATCGTTGTCGTTCCAGCTGCGCTCGAAGCGATGCTTCGAAAACGCTTGCTTACACCCAACTGAGCTATCTGGGCATATCTGGCTAATGTCGACTTTTCGACAAGGCGCGTATTAAACCCGCTGCGGGGGATTGAGTCAAGAGCGAAAACTCACTCTTGTGGCACAAATCCTTCTGCTTTGTCGTGATCTTCGTTGGCAAAGAACTTTTCCATCTCTGCTTGCAAGTAGCGGCGGTGCTCTGCATCCATCATGCTTAGCTGTTTTTCATTGATGAGCATGGTCTGTTGCTGTTGCCATTCCTGCCAGGCTTTTTGCGAGACATTGTCGAAGATGTCTTTGCCCTTGGCGCCTGGATAGGGCGGTGTGGCTAAGCCTGGAAGCTCTTCTTGGTATTTTCGGCAAAAAACGGTGCGAGACATGGTGTTTCCTTGTGATGTTGGCGCGCTAGCGTCTAACTTAGCGTTGCTTGTAGCTTCAACAACAGGGCTTTCACGGGGGCAGCGAGGCCAACGTTTTTAGCGCTGTGTTGCTGGTCTGGGGCTAAAGGGTACCAGAGCCTAGCCGAAGGCTCCATGACGGCATTTTCGAGCGTAGTGAGTCGCACAAGCACAGGCGTGATGTCTAAGTGGTAATGACTAAAGGTGTGTTTGAATGCTGGCCACGCTTCGATCTTAGCGCCTTTATGCAGCTGTGCCGAATGTGCCTGCAGTGTCTCTAGGCTGTCGAATTCCTTGAAACTCCATAAGCCGCCCCAGATGCCGCTGGCTGGGCGCTGTTCTAACAATATCTCGTTGTCTTGGTTCAAACACATGAGCATGAACGTGCTGCGCCTAGGCAGAGTCTTTTTAGGCTTGCGGTGGGGCAACTCTGTGACACGGTCTTGTTTAAACGCCTTGCAGCCGCGCTTGAGGGGGCACATGACGCAGGCGGGTTTGCCGCGTGTACACAGCGTTGCGCCAATATCCATCATCGCCTGTGTATAGGCCGCGAACTCGCTCTTTGGTGTGGAGGCTTCGGCAAGCGGCCATAGTAGTTTTTGCGTGGCCGGCGCATCAGGCCAGCCTTCTATAGCGTGATAGCGGCAAAGCACGCGTTTAACATTGCCATCTAAGATTGGCGCACGAATATTGCCTGTCTCTTATACACATCTGACGCTGCCGACGA
>CAJXSF010000002.1 GCA_913061515.1 uncultured Gammaproteobacteria bacterium
ACGAGATGTAGAGAGGTCTCGTGGGCTCGGAGATGTGTATAAGAGACAGGCTATTAGTTATCTCCTCCTCTATCTCACACGACTTACTAAAACGCTGCTTGGCACCGGACATCACCGAGAAACAGGAATTAAACTACGCGCGAATAAGCATCTTTATCGCCGTGTTAATCGCAGGTTATTTTGGCATTAACCCGCCAGGGTTTGTCGCAGAGGTGGTGGCATTCGCGTTTGGTCTCGCCGCCGCTTCATTTTTCCCCGCAATCGTCCTAGGCATTTTCTATAGCCGCATGAACCGTCAAGGGGCAGTGGCAGGGATGCTGACAGGCTTCGCTTTCACCGCAAGCTATATCATATTTTTTAAGTTTATTAACCCAGAGATGAGCACTGCAGAAAATTGGTGGTTTGGTATTTCGCCGGAAGGAATTGGGACAATGGGCACTATTTTAAATTTACTTGTGGCTTTGACCGTCTGCCGTTTCACAGCCCCGCCCCCAGAATATGTACAGCGCATTGTTCGCCATATCAGACTTCCGGGGGAGTAGTGAAAGCATTAGTCGTCGGTTTCGGTAAACGTAGGGGCTGACACACTTTCTTCTGCTAATTGCTCAACACGTTGCACCATCGCATCGGCCAGAGCCAAATACGCTTGCGCCACCGCACCGTCTGGCTGAGCGATGACAATTGGCGTGCCATTGTCGGTATGCTCACGAATGCCTAAATCCAAAGGCAAGGAACCGATGACTGTAATCCCGTAATCTTGCGAGAGCTGCTCGCCCCCACCGGTCCCAAAAATCGCCTCTGCGTGCCCACAATTAGAACAAATGTGAACTCCCATATTTTCAACAACGCCAAGCAATGGCACTTTCACTTTGCGAAACATCTCGATGCCTTTACGGGCATCCAACAACGCTACATCCTGCGGAGTTGTGACGATGATTGCTCCAGAAATATTCGCCGACTGGGATAGACTTAGCTGTATATCCCCAGTCCCTGGTGGCATATCAACAATCAGATAATCTAAGTCTGACCACAAGGTATCTTTAAGTATTTGATTAAAGGCGCCCACAATCATTGGCGCTCGCCAGACCATAGGCGTATTCGGGTCTACCAAATACCCCATCGAGTTAGACTCAATGCCATGGGCAATAATGGGCTCCATGAATTTGTTATCGACTATCGATGGCCTAGTACCAGCCTTCACACCTAGCATTAACGGTTGGCTCGGACCATAGATATCGGCGTCCAACAACCCTACTTTAAAGCCTCGGCGCTTAAGCGCTAAGGCAAGGTTCACCGCTGTGGTGGATTTTCCGACCCCACCCTTACCCGATGCGACGCAGACTATCTTTTTGATATTTCTAAGTTTTTCCAATTTATCAACTCTTCCGATTAACGTGATAGCAACATAAAATAGTGAAGACGCCCATTATCCATCTAAGGAGCAAGATGGAACAAGCCATCAATCATGAGATCAACGCAAACGTGAAGATTGCCTAACAGCACATTTGCTCATGGAAAAAACTAGACGAGTACGCTAATCTGCAAAGGTTTCTAGCAAGTATCGCCGATATTTCTACGGCTGAGGATTGAATTAGCTATGTCCAAGGCGTCGATTGCCCTTTGTATTGCCCTTATTGTTCCACAGATCGCCTACCCGCAAGGCTCAGATGCCTCGACAGGTGCGGCCGATGAAGAGGAATATCCAATAAAGTATTCGATTTACTCCAGTGCTTGGGGGACTCGAAGTAACGCGGGCCTACGTCTTATTGCGCAGAACTTGAGTGACAACGAAGCGGTATTGGAGTCCATCACGTTTATCGACGAAGATGACTCACTGGTTCGCACCGATCTCAATCTCGAGATCAGCGTCCCTGGGCATGGATGGGCTGAGAAAGAGATGGAGTATGTCGACCTCTTGTTTGGCAGCGAATGCATCAGCCGCATCATGGAAGAAGACTGGAAGCTTGTTGAGATTTCCAACTACACGCTCAATCCATCCGTTCGCGGCCTCATCATCGAGGACACAGATTCGTTTCGCATTTACCAATGCGTGCGCAATGTGCAAGTGAGTTGGACCAATACCAAAACGGGCAACACCAACGCACACACAGAGTGGGTTCTTTATCATTTCGAAAGACTTTTGATTAACTAAATTTCAGGCGTAAAAAAAGGGGCTATTAATAGCCCCTTTTTTTATGTGCAGTTGTTAACCGCCCATCAATACCCCACCGTATTGCACAAAGAATGGTGCAAAAACGAGTGAGAGAATCGCTGACAATTTGATCAGGATGTTCAAAGAAGGACCAGAGGTATCTTTTAATGGGTCGCCTACTGTATCGCCCACCACGGCTGCTTTGTGTACCTCGGAGCCTTTGCCTCCAAGATTACCAGCCTCCACATACTTCTTCGCATTGTCCCATGCTCCACCACTATTGGATGACGCAATCGCCAAGACACCCCCTGTCACTAATGACCCGGCAAGGATCCCTGCCACCGCAGGAACGCCAAACAGAAAGCCCACCACTAGAGGCGTCCCCATGATGAGTACCCCTGGGGCGATCATTTCACGCAATGCTGCTTTTGTAGAGATGGCCACACACTGAGCATAGTCAGGCTCTGCAGTGCCTTCCATAATGCCGGGAATAGTATTGAACTGACGGCGCACCTCTTCAATCATGTCGAAAGCTGCTTTACCAACCGACTTCATAGTCATTGCAGTGAACAGAAACGGCAAAACCGCCCCCAAAAACAAGCTCACAAACACAATTGGGTCTAGCAGATTGATAGAGCCCAAGAGGTCATAACTATCACCTCGCTGTTCCTTCATTAACGCATCGGCACTCGTTAAGAACGCAGCAAATAATGCCAAAGAAGTCAGAATTGCAGCTCCAATTGCGAAGCCTTTGCCGATTGCTGCAGTCGTATTGCCGGCTGAATCGAGAATATCTGTGCGACGACGAACCTCTTTATCGAGCCCTGCCATTTCAGCGATGCCGCCAGCGTTATCGGCAACTGGTCCATAAGCGTCGATAGTCAGTGCGATCGCCAAGGTGCCAAGCATCCCTAAAGAGCCAATCGCTACCCCGTACATGCCTCCAAGCTCCCAGGAAATGAAAATGGCGATAGCAATGGCGATATAGGGCAACACGGTACTCTTATACCCTAGAGCCAAACCATAAATAATGTTTGTAGCGGCACCTGTCTCACAGGACTTGGCCACCTCTTGAACCGGCGAGTATTTATCAGAGGTGTAGTAACCGGTCAGCAGCCCAACGGCTAGCCCTGCAACCAAACCAGAGAAGAAACACCAGTAAATCCCCATGCTTGAATAAGTCACATCACGCAGGACAAACTGCTCTGGAATCATCATCCCGGTGACAAAATACATACTGATCGCCATCAAAATGCTGGAGATAATCAGCAACTTCATCAATGCCGGCGCTACGTCTTCTTCTTTCTTTACTGAGACGCACATGAGCGTTATCAAGCTAATTGGAATACCCACAGCACTGATCATGATCGGATAAAGTAGTGCGTCAATATTGCCCGCAAAGACAACCGCGCTAATGACCATTGCCGCACAAGTACTTTCGGCACATGATCCAAATAGGTCTGCCCCCATACCCGCGACATCGCCAACATTGTCTCCAACGTTGTCAGCGATAACCGCTGGGTTACGAGGATCATCCTCTGGAATCCCTTTCTCAACTTTGCCCACAAGGTCAGCGCCCACATCTGCCGCTTTGGTGAAAATTCCACCGCCAACACGAGCAAATAGCGCGATTGTGGAACCACCTAGGCCGAACCCAGCAATGATCTCCATCAACACATAGTTGGGCAGATCCGCTGGTACCCAGGCCTTCATTGCCACATATACTAGGACCAGGCCCAGCACCGCTAAGCTCACTAGCGCAAAGCCCATCACGGCTCCAGAGTTCAGGGCCACTTTATAGGCATCGCTGATGTCGTTGCGTGCAGAAACGGTGGTTCGCGCATTACCCTGCGTGGCAATCTTCATACCGATATAACCGGATGCGATTGAGATGATACCGCCGAATAGAAAAGCCACTGCGGTATAGAGACCCTCCCGAGTATCGGGAGTGTGATTATCGTCGATAAGCACCGCGATAATCGCGGCAAACACCAACATAAAGATAGCGAGAAATTTGTACTCCTGCTTCAGAAATGCCATGGCACCCTGGGCAATTGCACCGTGAATGAATTTAAGTCGGGTCTTTTGTTCGCCTTCAAGACCGAGGTCCAACGGCACACTCATTACTTGGCGCATATAGACATACGCCACGCCCAAACCGAAAAGTGAAAGCAAAATCGTAATACTAATTGTCATGCCTGGCATCTTACGGTATCCCCTATATTGTTTTTGTTAACGGACCCCGCCGACTGTAGCATATCAATCCGGACAAACAAAGCAGGGACCAAAGCTTCCAAAAAGCATTATGGAACACAGGGAATCAAGGGGTTTCAAGCCAGTGAAGGCCATAGAAGAATGGTTAACGAGGATTCAATAAGTGGCGTTATTGTCGCCGCGTTCCAAGTCAACAAACGAATCAACGAGATGGTTTTTTGGACTTCTTTTTGCGCTTAGCACTACCCACACGGGCGGCCTTCAGTTTAGCTGCGGGTTTAGCGTCCATGCGGGCGGCCCTGAACGCCTCCCGCATATTCTGCAAGCGCTCTTCTTTGACTTTGTACTGCCGTTGCTCGAGCGCCTTAGTGATATCGACTATTTCGCCGGTCATTACTGTGCTAGCGCCTCAGCTTCGCGTTTCAACGTATTCTTGCGTGCCTCAAGATCTACTAGTAAATCTTTTTCAAGAGGCACCAATAACTCGCCTTGCGCATTCGTGTTGCTGTATTTGCGCTGTTCCGCATTGAGTGCATCGAGCAAGGCTTGCGCCGCTGCGATGGTTTCTTCGTATTTGCTATTGGCCGCTAGTCTTGAGGCATTGCTAGCGCGCAAGGCCTCGATCTGTGTTTCTAGCTCCGCGATACGCGCTTGCTGTGCCTGCTCCCTTGCTCTGGCGGCACGTCGGGCCTGCTCGGCCGCAGCGATTCGCGCTGCTTCTTCGCGCTCGGCTTGTGCCTCAGCTTCTGCCGCTGCTTGCGCTATTCGAGCCGCCTCTTCTCGCTCGGCCGCCTCCTGCCTTGCGCGCTCGGCTTCAATGCGTGCGATACGAGCGCGCTCTTGCGCAGCGCGAGTCGCCGCTGCTTGCTCTGCAGCTCTCTGACTCTCTATCACACTGGCTTGATCGATTGCAGCTTGCTCCTGCGTATTACTAGAAGCACAGCCTACCAACCCTAGCACTATAGCCCCAAGCACACACAGTTTGACGTTCGCTGCGAATTTATTGGGTTTTGTGTAGTGTTTCATTTTGCAGAATCCTATTTAATCGATGAGGTGTCGCTATAATTCGTTCAAGACTTGACGACACCATAATCAGTCACTGATAGTAGGGTCAAGCAACGAGTACAGCGCCAAGACTTGCACTTTATATCTATAATTCAGGAATTTGTCAGCATTTATGCTGAATTCTCATGACAAAAGCCCGCAACATCAGTTACCTAAGTCGAATCAGACGCATCATAGGCCTTCTCCTAGGGCTTGTCTTGTTGCTCGCCGTCTTGATTTTTCAGTGGCAACCTAGTGTTCCCGACAACCCGACGCTCGATAATCTTGCTATTAATACGATTGAACAGCTTATTGTCGACAATGCTCCCGCGTCCATTAGTGCTCCGGGCGAAGTCAGCCTTCACCTAGATAACGAAGAACTAAACCTTCTTGCAGCGTTCTTATTGCAAAATGTCCCTAGCCTCAATGCTGTTACTACAAATGTCGCCATCGATGATGGCAATGCCACCGTGGACATGAGCATTCCATTAGCAACCCCAATAAAGACAAGCTATCTCAATCTACACACTCAGGTACGCCAGATCGAAGAGCAAGTGGAGCTATATTCAGTAAAAGTCGGCTACTTGCCTATCCCAAGCGCCTTAGTCCGGTTTCTGCGCAGCCGGGCTGAGGAACAATTGGCAAGCACCTATGTCAATTATCAACAAATAAGCGACTTGCAACGCAGTATTCGCACAATTGATTTTCACAAAGACGCCCTAGAGATTCATTTAGATTGGGACCCAAAATTGCTCGCCCAAGTACAAACCCAAGCAGAACAATTGCTCTTAAGCGCCGAAGACAAAGACAAGATCGTATTTTACTTTGGCCAGATCATCGAGTTAGCGCAAGCTCAAGACGAGAACACCCGCAGCATTTCCCTAAACACACTCCTCGTTCCCCTATTCAATACCGCTTACGACCGTATTGCCGGTGGAGCCAATCCGTTGAGCGAAAATCGCGCCCTTCTACAGGCACTTTCTTTGTACGTTAATGAATCAGACCTAAGCCAATTGATTGACCCTCCAAGTGCGGCTGCTCTCATCACCCCTCGTCGCCTGAATGTCACTATTCAGCGGCGCCCAGATCTTGCGCAGCATTTCACTAGCTCCGCCGCAATGAGTGCCACCGTTGGGGCAGGCGTTGCCGGAATACTCTCGACTAGCAAAGAGGTCCATGATGCCCGTTATCGCTCAGGGTTTAGTTTTAGCGATCTCACAGCGAATACGGCAGGTGCTGCACTAGGCATGGCGGCAACTAAAAATGTCAGCGATGCAAAACGCTTTGCCCAACGCATCGCCTTCGCCACACAGGAAAGCGACTATATGCCCCCTGTGTCTCGAGACAATGCAGGGTTAACCGAGAATGACTTCTCCGCTCAGTTTACCGACCGCAATAGCCCCGCCTATCGCGCCAAACTCGCCGAAATCGATGCTCAAATTGCTAATCTGCCGATCTACATTGAGGACTAAACGCCTCTAGCAGTGTTCAGCTCGACGCAGGTCTTATATACTGCCGCCTTCAAATCCTCGCTACCCCTTGCGCATTAGGACCTTGGCAGCATGAGCACCGACAAGAAAAAAGCCCATTTCGACACTGTCAATTTACACTCCGACAGGCGTGACAAACCAGAACACGGTGCATTGCATAGAGCGACTCACACATCGATTGCTTTCGAGTATGACGATGCACGTGAACTAGCGGCAGTCTTTCAGGGCAAGCGCCCAGGCTACAACTACGCACGCCAACAAAATCCAACTGTAAATGCCTTACAAAAGCGTGTCACCCAAATGGAACAGGGTAGTGCGACGGTCGCCTTTGCCACAGGAATGGCCGCTATCGGGTCGATCTTTTTCTCGCTACTAAGAGCGGGGGATCATGTAGTCTCCAGTGCGTTTTTATTCGGCAATACAAATAGCTTATTCAACACCTTCCGCAACCTTGGAGTCGACGTAAGCTTTGTCGATGCAACCGATGCCGCTAATGTTGCCGAAGCCATCACCGATCGCACTAAATTGGTCTTTGTAGAAACTATCGCCAACCCTGTTACGCAAGTGGCCGACCTTCAGAAAATTGGCGAGCTTTGCGCACAAAAACAGCTTATCTACGTAGTCGATAACACCATCACGACTCCTAGCCTATTTAGCCCTAAATCGGTCGGTGCCTCATTTGTCGTGAACTCTCTATCGAAATATTTTGGCGGCCATGGCGATGCCTTGGGCGGCGCTGTGACCGATACAGGACTTTACGATTGGGCCCAATATCCGAACATCTTTGACAATTACAAAACGGGTGATAGCCACAGTTGGGGCTTAACACAGATCAAAAAGAAGGGTTTACGCGATTTCGGCGCCACTTTGGCACCTGAAGCCGCGCACACATTGGCGTTAGGCTCTGAAACACTATCTCTGCGAGTAGAGCGTGCTTGCGCAAATGCTCTAGCCCTGGCCCAGTTCTGCGAGGCACACCCACGGGTACGAAGTGTGAATTACCCCGGCCTACCGAGCCACCCCCAGCATCAACGTGCCACCGATTTATTCAAACAATTTGGGGCGCTAATGAGCATCGAATTGCACGAAGAGATTGATTGTTTTGATTTTCTAAATCAGCTCGAATTTGTCGTCTCCTCAAGCAATCTTGGCGACACTCGCACCTTAGCCATCCCAGTTGCACACACTATTTTTTACGAAATGGGTGCAGAACGACGTGCCTCTATGGGAATTCCAGATTCATTGATTCGCATTGCAGTAGGCATTGAGAATATCGACGACCTGATTGCTGATTTTAGTCAGGCACTCGCGTGAGAGAATGTAAAAAATGATGACACTTTGCCACGAAAACGATATCGAAGAAGGCAGCTCTAAAGGCTTCGAAGTAGCAAACAAGTACCTATTTGCTGTGAAGAAAGATGCACAGATATTTGTATACTACAACTACTGCCCACATCTCGGCACACCTTTAGAATGGCAAGAAGATCAGTTCTTGGACAGCGATGGCGCGCTCATACAATGCTCCACACACGGCGCATTATTTTTAATTGAGTCCGGCCAATGCATTCAAGGGCCTTGTAAAGGGAAGCATCTCAAAGCCATCCCTTTTCAACAAGGCAATGGCTTTATCATGATCAATGAAGAAGATGTCGCGAGACTCGGCCGCATTTAAGCTTAGCTTTCAAACGAAAAAGGAAGCGCGTCGTGAAGGCGTATCTCCTGCGCGCTTATTCTGGCGCGATAGGCATAAATCTCAACTCCCGAATCATAAGCCTGCTGCAATAAGGCCGCATAAGCAGAGTCTATTTCATAGGCAGGGCGCACTCGCTCGATCCCTTCATGCTGCACACAGTACAGCAGCACAGCGCGATGCCCCTGCTCCTTCATTTGTATTAACTCACGCAGGTGTTTAGCACCACGGCTACTGACCGCATCTGGAAACTCTCCGACACCTTGCCCTACACCAAGCGTGACGCTTTTTACTTCGACATAACATAATTCTTCTGGCTTTTGCGGATGTTCGCTCAATAAAAAATCGATACGGCTATTTTCATTGCCGTACTTCACCTCTGCTTGGGTTTTTCCATAGCCACGCAATGGCACGATGATATCGTCAGCGATTGCTTCGGCGACAAGAGCATTCGCACGCCCAGTGTTTACACCAACCTTAAAACGCTTATCAACCTCTACCAACTCCCAAGTAAATGGGTATTTGCGTTTTGCGTTAGAAGACTCAGAGAACCACACGCGAGCACCCTCTGGCGCACAATTACGCATAGAGCCAGTATTGGGGCAATGAATAGTGGTTTCGCTACCATCGCTAAGCTTTACATCGGCCAAGAAACGCTTATAACGTTTTATTAGTCGAGCTTCTAGTAAGGCGGGAGAGTACTTCATTGGGCTAGGCGCCCCGACGCCACCGCCCCGCGCAAACGCTCCACAGCAAGCTCGAGCTCTTGCATTGAGGTCGTGAAGGCGAAACGCACATAGCGTTGGTTTTCAAAGTCGCCAAAATCCGTACCTGGAGTGACGGCAACGCCAAACTCGTCTAATAAGATTTGACAGAACCGCTCGCTATTGGATGAAAACGCTTCGATGCCGGCATAAATATAGAATGCACCTTGAGTTGGCACCGCTATTGTAAAACCAAGCTCTGCCAATGCCGTAGTGAGGAAGTCTCGCCTCTGCCGAAACGCCGCTCTGCGTTGCTCTAGGATAACGGTCGTTTCGGGATCGAACGCTCGCAGCGCGGCGTGTTGAGCAACAGTTGATGCGGCAATAAATAAATTTTGCGCCAAGATATTGGCTGCCTCGACTAAGACCTGCGGAACCACCAACCAACCTAGTCGCCACCCTGTCATACCAAAATATTTTGAAAAACTGTTGATCACTAGGGCCTCATCGCAGACCCGTAACACACTTGGTAAACCGTCGACATAATCGAGGCCGTGGTAAATTTCATCGACCAGAAAATGCGCATCGCGTTGCTCACACCACTGGCTAATTGCTTGCAAGGACGCACGACTTAGCACCGTTCCCGTTGGATTATTGGGCGAGGCCGCCCACACGCCTCGAGTGCTCTCGTCACAAACCTCATCGAGCATGGCTGCGCTCAACTGATAATTCGTCTCGGCTGTCACTGGCACGAGCTGAGCGGTACCACCGGCAAGCCGCACATAGTTGCGATTACAGGGGTAGCCAGGGTCGGACATCAATACACCATCACCAGGATTAATGAGCATCTGAGCCACTAGGCTCAGTGCGCCACTGGCCCCTGGGGTTACAAATATTCGCTCTGGCGATACCACCACCCCTTGCGTATCGAGGTAATGGGCAGCGATGCGTTCACGCAACTGCGGCAGCCCTGCCGCAGGCGTATAAGCCGTGTAACCCTGCGCAAGCGCATTGCGCCCAGCCTCAAGAATTGGCGGAGCAGTCACAAAGTCCGGCTCACCTACTTCCAAATGCACAATCTTGCGGCCTTGCGCCTCTAGCGCTTTAGCGCGCTGCAGCACTGTCATTACCCGAAATGGGTTTACATGCCGCATGCGAGTCGCGGGAGAGAATCGAGATTTATGAGCATTTATTGACAAGGCAAACTCCATGTAAAATGCATATATTGAAATGACAAAGTTTGCCATTATATTCAGTGAAGATGAAATGCGTATAACCGAACTTACGCTCACTTTGAGATGGGATTATGTCAGGCATACTTTCCTATAGCGCGCCTGACAATATTCTGGTAGTTTAGCGGGCTTTCTAAGGTTCAGCCTGCGATAGATTTGTATGCTGGCGGCGTAAGATGTAAGTTCATCTGATCCGATCTTGCCGACTATAATCGGTATGATGCAGCAGCAACTGCACTCAGGAATGCAATATACGCTTAGAAAATAGCGGACACTGTGCTGGCATCACGAAGTTTATGATTGCGAGTGATTCAATTGGACAAGCCCGTTTTGGGCAATGAGGCATAGCGAAACATGTCTAACAAGCAAGCCCCTGCTTCTGCACCTGTTCTGAAGAACTTTACCCCTTATAAAGAAAAAAAAGGGGAAGAGTATATGAACGAGAATCAAAAGGATCATTTCAAATCGATTCTCTACAGTTGGCGTAATCAGCTCATGGAAGAGGTGGATAGAACTGTTCACCACATGCAAGATGAAGCTGCCAATTACCCTGACCCAGCAGACCGAGCGACGCAAGAAGAGGAATTCAGCCTCGAGTTGCGCACGCGTGACCGTGAGCGTAAGTTAATTAAGAAGATTGACTCGACGCTTGAGATGATCGCGCAAGACGACTACGGCTTCTGCGAGTCCTGCGGTATTGAGATCGGCATCCGACGCCTTGAAGCTCGCCCAACTGCGAACAAGTGCATCGACTGCAAAACGCTCGACGAAATCAAAGAGAAGCAATGGGGCGCGTAAGCGCACCGTTTGCTCGTCCCTGCCTAGCAATGCAGCCAACGCTGTGTTGCATTGCTAGTGCAGCACTCTTGCTCACTCCCTTATGAATGCCGACGCTACCTATATTGGTCGCTTTGCACCCTCCCCTAGTGGCCCCCTGCACTTCGGCTCACTTCTAGCAGCGCTTGCCAGCTTTCTTGATGCGAGAGCCAACAAAGGACAATGGTTATTGCGCATGGAAGACTTAGACCCAGCCCGAGAACCACCAGAGGCCGCGGATCAAATATTGCGCTGCTTAGAACAATTCTCTCTGCACTGGGACGACGAAGTACTCTACCAGAGCCATCGCTTTGAGGCCTATGCTGAGGCATTGGATCGATTGCGCGAGAAAGGTCTTATTTACGCCTGTGATTGCACCAGACAGCAAATCCAAGCGATGGGGGGAGTGTATGACAATCGTTGCCGCCACAGAAAAGACCAGGTAATTGGAGGAGCCTTGCGGGTACAAACGCAAAACATCCAGGTCAGTTTCGACGATCGAATCCAGGGGGAGCAGTCTCAGGATCTTCTCTACGAATGTGGCGACTTTGTTCTGGTGCGTAAAGACGGACTCTTTGCCTATCAATTAGCGGTAGTCGTCGACGATGCCTTTCAACAGATCACCGATGTAGTGCGCGGCTTCGACCTCATTGAGTCCACACCACGACAGATCTATCTGCAACAATGCCTTGCCTACCCTCTGCCGCGCTACGCCCATATTCCGGTGGTGGTAAACAATGAAGGCCAGAAACTGAGCAAACAGCACTTTGCCGACGCTGTGAATCCGCGCCAAGCTTCCGAACTACTGTTAAAGGCCCTACACTTTCTAGGCCAAAATCCCGATCCAGCACTTGCTGGGGCCAATAGTAGCGAATTGCTGGCATGGGGGATCGCCCACTGGGATATACAGGCAGTGCCCAAGTTAGCTAATATCCGGCACGAATCTGTTTAAGCCTTTCGCTCAACTACCAGAGGAATCGATGTGTATTTAACTCGCTCCACGCTCCTTCTTATTATGTGTAGCTACATCGTTTTCGTTGCGAGTGTCGATTGGCTTGCACAGCCTACCGGTGCTTGGTACAGACCATTTATCATCGGCCTATTCGTCATTATCATTGCTGCCGTTTGCCACAGGGAACAGAATTCAGATGACCTTTGATCTAAGCGGCCTTTTCATTATGGGTGTGATCTATATGGTCGTACTCTTTGGCGTTGCCTATGCCACCGACAAGGGCTGGATACCCCAGAAGGTCACCCGGCACCCCATTGTCTATGTGCTTGCGCTCGGCGTGTTTGCCAGTGTGTGGTCCTATTTTTCAACGACAGCGAATGCCTATCGCGATGGTTTTGGCTACCTAGCCCCTTTCATAGGCATTTCACTCGCTTTTCTGTTCTCGCCCCTCATGCTGCGCCCAATTTTGGATATTACGCGCAGTTATCAATTGAGTTCCTTGGCCGATCTTTTGGCATTTCGTTACCGCAGCCCGATGGCGGGAACACTAACGACGATTGTAATGCTGATCGGGGTAACTCCTTTGCTATCGCTGCAGATTCAAGCGGTCGCCAGCAGCGTTGCCATTATGGCACCAGAGGTTTCTCAGACTAGACTCGCGCTCGCTTTCTGTGCCCTTATCACCTTATTCGCGATTTTCTTTGGCACGGGAAGAGGCGCAGGACGCGAGAAACACGAAGGCTTAGTGATGGCGATTGCATTCGAGTCATTGGTTAAATTGATTGCCATGCTCTGCCTAGGGGGGTTCGCCGTTTACCAAGGCTTTGGCGGTTTTTCTGGCATCGATGAATGGTTACAAACACAACCCGAGCTCATTGCTAGCATCAAGCAACCAGACTCACCTGGCTCCTTCCATATTACGGCCATCTTGTTCTTTACGGCAGCGGTGGCCAGCCCTCATATGTTCTATATGATTTTCAATGAGAACAAAGACCCCAAGGCTTTGACACTTGCCAGCTGGGCGCTGCCTTTGTATTTTTTGCTATTGAGCTTGCCCGTCTTCCCTATTCTTTGGGCAGGCCTAAAAATAGGCTCTACGGCGCCACTGGAATACTACCCCGTTAGCCTCGGCGCCGAGTACGGTTCCGGCTTTATGACCATGATTGGTTTTCTTGGCGGGCTCTCCGCCGCTAGTGGCCTGATTATCGTGATCACCTTGGCACTGTCTAATATGTGCCTCAATCATCTTATACTGCCGCTTTATCAACCCAATGCACGCAACGACATTTACCGTTGGCTACTCTGGCGACGCCGCGCACTGATCGCTGCATTGATCTGGATTGGTTTCCTATTTTATTTTCTGCCAGAGGATAAATTCAGTGTCCGCGCAATTGGCAACGTCTCTTATATCGCCAGTTTGCAATTCCTCCCAAGCATCATCGCCCTTCTCTATTGGCCTAAGGGCAATAAAAAAGGCTTTATTGCCGGGCTGCTGATCGGCGTCCTGATCTGGTTATTATTCCTCATGCTGCCAGTGCTAACAGGGTTTAGCCTGCCTTCGTTCGAAAACATCAGCACTCGCGAAATCGTTGCCATGTCGCTTGTCTGCAACATCATTTTGTTTGTGGGGATTTCTTTGTGGACGCGCACCTCGGCCGAGGAACGCGCCTCTGCAGATGTCTGCGCTCTGGACACCATTCGCCGCCGCAACCGTACGGGGCTTGTCGCCAAGTCTCCGGAAGATTTCATTGCCAAGCTCACCAAGCCATTGGGAGCCAGAACCGCCACGCGAGAAGTGTTGCAGGCAATGCGAGACCTGAGCATTCACAAGGATGAGAAACGCCCACACGCCATGCGCCTGTTACGTGGTCGCTTAGAGGCGAACCTGTCTGGCTTATTAGGCCCTTCGATTGCGCATGACCTCATCGATCGCTTTCTGCCATTCACGATCGAATCCGAACATGGCAGCACCGATGTGGATGTGATCGAAAGTCGCATCGAAGCCTACCGAAGCAATCTCTCTGGCATGGCTGAAGACTTAGATAATTTACGTCGCTACCATCGCCAAGTGCTTCTAGAGTTGCCACTTGGGGTATGTTCACTCGGCGAACAGAACCAGATCGTCATGTGGAACCATGCGATGGAAGAGTTAACCGGCATCCCTAGCCAAGAGGTCTTAGGCTCACAGCTAATTGAAATTGCCGAGCCCTGGGCCTCATTAATTCACGAGTTCACGGTGGGCGATACAGCCCATGCGCACAAGCGCGCTGTGCAAGTGAAGAGCAAACGCCGAGTCATCAGCTTGCACAAGGCCATTATTGAAAAATCAGCCGCCCATAAGATCAAACAAGACGGTGTGGTGATATTGCTAGAAGATTTAACCGATACCGAGCTACTCGAAGAAGAGCTTACCCATAGTGAGCGCCTCGCCTCAATTGGGCGTCTCGCAGCTGGGGTCGCGCACGAGATTGGCAACCCGATCACAGGTATCGCTTGTCTGGCGCAAAATATTCGCGACGAAACTAATAATGACGAACTGCGCTCAATGGCACGACAGATTATTGAACAAACCGATCGCACCTCACGAATTGTGCAATCCTTGGTAAATTTTGCCCACAGCGGCAGCAACAAAGTCGACCACAACAGTGAAATCGTCACGATCGAAGAGTGCGTCAACGAAGCTATTGCCTTAATATCTCTAGATAAAAAACGCAAAGAAATCGAGTATGTGGTGAACTGCAAGCCTGGATTGCAGGTACTTGGCGACGCGCAGCGATTGCTGCAAGTATTGGTCAATCTGCTTAATAACGCTCACGATGCGAGCCCAAGTGACAGCAAAATCACGCTATCGTCGAAGCTTGTGTCGGGATCTGTCCAGATCTCCGTGACCGACGAGGGCAGCGGAATCCCAGAGCAAATTCGTGAACAAATCTTCGACCCATTCTTTACGACAAAGGAACCGGGAGAAGGCACAGGCCTAGGGCTTTCCTTGGTCTACAGCATTGTTGAAAACCTGAACGGGCATATTGATATAATCAGTGCATCGAACAGGAAAGAGAACCCAGGGACACGAGTAATTCTGACTTTTCCCTGCTATGATGGTTCGAATATAGAGAGCGCAGCGCTTGAACAAGCGAGCCAATCTAGAACGTAACCTGTTGAATTAGTTATCAATCTGCTTGAGTAACATGATGACAGCGCAGAACAAAGTATTAGTAGTAGAAGATGAACCAGTCATTCGTACTGCCCTTAAACGCCTCTTAGAACGGCATGAGTATTCCGTTCAAGAAGCGGGTAGCGTGAAAGAGGCAATCGAAAGTCATCAAATGGATGAATTCGATATCGTCATTAGTGACCTGCGCCTACCAGGGGCGCCTGGCACAGACCTTATCAAAGCGACAAAAACCCCTGTTCTGATCATGACCAGCTACTCTAGCATGCGCTCGGCAATCGACTCGATGAAGATGGGCGCAGTGGACTATATCTCCAAGCCGTTCGAGCATGAAGAAATGCTTGAGACCGTGGCACGCATCGTCGAAGAAAGCGCCAGTCGCAAAGTGGTGGCAAGCAAACCGACGCCCCCGCCTGAACCTCCCGTTTATGGCATGATCGGCAGTTGCCCGCAGATGATGGAATTATTCCGTCGCATCCGCAAAGTCGCTCTCACCAACTCTACTGTGCTGATTAACGGCGAGTCAGGAACCGGCAAAGAATTAGTGGCGCGTGCGATACACAAACTAAGTGACCGCAACGAAGTCGAAATGATTTCAGTTAACTGCGCCGCTATTCCTGAAAACCTCATTGAATCCGAGCTTTTCGGCCATGAAAAAGGCGCATTTACTGGCGCCACGGCGAACCGCACAGGCTTAGTCGAGGCCGCCAGCGGCAGCACCCTCTTTCTAGACGAGATCGGCGAGCTCCCCTTGGAGGCGCAGGCGCGCCTATTGCGTGTTCTACAAGAAAACGAAATTCGCAAAGTGGGCTCAGTACAGTCAAAGAAAGTTGATGTCAGGCTCGTAGTCGCTACTCACAGAGACCTTAAACAGCTGGTGATAGACGGCGATTTCCGCGAAGACCTGTATTACCGCATTAATGTGATGACCCTTATCATCCCACCTCTGAAAGAGCGTGGTAACGATATCTTGGAGCTTGCCGATGCAATCCTCGAGCGCACCTGCAAGCGTTTGAAGTCACCTATGCTTAAGTTCAGCTCTGAGGCGACACAAGCGATTGCCTCATACCCATGGCCTGGAAACGTGCGAGAGCTCGAAAACGCTATCGAACGTGCTGTAGTGCTAGCAGAGACCGAAGAGATTGGGGCTGAATTGCTCGCGATCGATACCAGTCTGCGCGCGCAGCTGCGCCCAATAAGTGAACGCACGGCCGCCAATAACACCATGACACAAGAAGACCCCGCAGAGGAGTTATCGCTTGAGGATTATTTCCAGCGTTTTGTGCTAGAACACCAAGACCAAATGAATGAAACTCAACTCGCCCGAAAGCTCGGCATCAGCCGAAAGTGCCTCTGGGAACGACGCCAGCGTTTCGGCCTACCTCGCAAGAAAAAACAAGCCTAAATTCCGCTATTGTCGAATCATGAATGCCTTTTTGAACGAGAAGGGCATTAATGATTCCCCGCGCGCATTTTTCCTACAAGTTTGTGACAGAAATCACAGACAATTCGCAACAGGCTTAATTTGTTACTGATACCCATCTACCCACCCAAATAGAGATATTAGGTAACACAGTACCAAATAATCTTGTCTGGCCAACCCCCTAAAAACAAGTAAGTCTTTGTTTTATATAGACTCTCAATAACTGGCACAGTTCCTGCTCTATACTAAGCACAATAACAATAAATAATAACAACGACCGTAAATAATAATAAAAATAGCGCTATGTAATTGGTGCAAAAAACAATAAGAATAATGAAGTAGATTGCCAGTAATATGAGAACGTGTTTGTTGTCTGACTGCTAATACTGTTTCATAAAATAAAAATGCTTTGCGGTGCTGTATTTGGTGCCTGATTAGTCTAATAATAATAACAAAACTAAATTACCTTCCTTGCGGGGGGGCTGTACTCGCCCCCCAAAGCATTTCCTCCTGCTAATTTCCCTTATTTCAGTGTATTATCTCGTCCCGTTCCCATTGTATTTAGCAATACGTAATAGTGTATTCAGGCAGATATGGGATTATGCAAGCTAGCATTTCACATTATGCTTGCAGTTAATGGATTTTAAAACTCGATGTTAAGAAAGATAAGCAAAGCGCTATTCGGCAAACGCTCTAAGGCAAACCCTACTGAGCAAGCAGAAAACGCCGCTCCAAAACAACGCCCGCACTCAAACGATAAGCGTGGCCGCGCAAGTATCTCCGATCTCGACCTGTCGGGTGCGGATATCATTGAGCGCGACGAGCATTGCATTTCACGACGCGACATCTCCCCCAATGCCCTAAAAGTGCTCTACCGATTGAACGATGCGGGCTATCACGCCTTCCTCGTAGGTGGCGGCGTGCGCGACCTCCTCTTGGGCGATAAGCCTAAAGATTTCGACATATCGACTAACGCAACACCAGAGCAAATTAAGCAATTGTTTCGCAACGCCATGATCATTGGCAGACGCTTCAAGATTATTCACGTGCGCTTTGGCCGCGAAATAATTGAAGTTACAACGTTCCGAGCGCCTCATGAGCCAGAGAACGAGTTCAAAGAAAATACCACCAACCGCAGCATCAAAGGCCTAGATTCGGCGCACTCAAGCGCTGGCCTAATTTTGCGCGACAATGTCTACGGCAACATCAACGAAGACGCCCTGCGCAGAGACTTCACAGCCAACGCTCTGTACTACACTACCGACGGCTTCCGTATCATCGATTTTGCGCAAGGCCTTCACGATATCGAAAACCGTCTCTTACGAATGATCGGAGACCCTGCGACTCGATATAGAGAAGACCCCGTGCGCCTACTGCGCGCCGTACGCTTTGCTGCGAAGCTCGGTTTTGATATTGAAAAGAACACACGAGCACCAATGGACGAAATGGCGCCCCTATTGGCGTCGATATCCTCCGCGCGCCTTTTTGACGAATCTCTTAAATTGTTGACTGGCGGAAAAGCTGAGAAGACCTTTGCCCTAATACGCAAATTTAAAGTCGGGCAAATACTATTTCCCGCAACGATGGCAGCAACCAAGGATCCAGAGAGCGTCGAAAGCAAACTACTAAACTTAGCGATGCGCAATACTGACAGGCGTCTTGCCCAAGGCAAGTCTGTGACCCCAGCGTTTCTTTATGCCGCCATCTTATGGGCGCCATTGCAACAAACGCTTAGAAAATACGCTGCTGGCAAAACTGTCACGATTCCCGAACATCATGAAGCCGCGAATCAAGTGATTATTAAGCAGATTCAAGTCACAGCTATACCAAAACGTTTCTCCATTGCCACCAAAGAGATTTGGGAGCAACAACTGCGTCTACAAACCCGTACCAAACGGGCAGCTGAGTCAGCCTTTGCCCACCCAAGGTTTCGCGCAGCGTACGACTTCTTGTTATTAAGAGAGGAAGCAGGCGAGGATCTAGACGGTATTGGGCAATGGTGGACTGACTTCCAAAATGTTGATAAAAATCAGCAAGAGCACATGATTAACAGTCTAGGCAAAGGGGCCGCGACCAAACGACGTCGACGCCGCAAACCAGCCAAAAAGCCAAACACGGGATCAGAGGACAACGCGTGAGCACGACAGCACCGTCCCCACATCGCACAGCACCGCGTTTCATTGCTGTGGAAGGCCCTATTGGTGTGGGTAAGACTAGCCTTACAAAACGTTTAGCGGAGACTTTCAATTACGAAACACTGCTAGAGATGCCGGAAGACAATCCATTTCTGGAGCGTTTTTATCTCGACCCGCGCCGTAATGCTCTGTCCACGCAACTGTTCTTCCTTTTTCAGCGTTCTCGTCAAATTCAAGATTTACGCCAAGAGGATTTGTTCGAGCAAGTGCGTGTTGCCGATTTTTTGATCGACAAAGACCCGCTGTTCGCGAGACAGAACCTTGACGATGATGAATTTGCACTCTACCAACAAGTCTATCAACACCTGACTATTGATGCCCCGGTGCCAGACCTCGTGCTATACCTGCAGGCGCCAGCCCCAGTGTTGATCGAAAGAATTCACAAGCGCGGCATCGAGGCTGAACAAAATATAAGCAGCGACTATTTAGAGCGCCTTAATACTGCCTACACAGACTTTTTCCATTACTATGACAAAAGCCCTTTGCTCATTGTCAATTGTGCTGAGATTGACCTTGTTGGCAATGACGATGATTATCAAATACTCGTTGAGCAAATTATGGCTGGCATCAAAGGAACGCATTACTTCAATCCTAAGCCGAGCCTTCTATAGCCTACAGTGGATGGACGATTATGAGCTCTCAAGCATCACCCAATGTTCCACAGACGCCCCGTCGCGCCACAACTCTGAGCACCCTTATCAAGATGAAGCAAAAGGGTGAGAAATTCACCTGTTTGACCGCCTATGACGCCTGCTTTTCAAGCCTTGTTGGCGAGGCTGGGGTCGATGTCATCTTAATCGGCGATTCCCTTGGCATGGTCTTGCAAGGCCACGACAGCACTCTTCCAGTGACTATGGATGATATGGTCTATCACATTAGTAGCGTGAAGCGTGGCAATCGCGGGGCTTTTCTCATCGGTGACATGCCCTTCATGAGCTATGCCTCTGAGACCCAGACCCTAGAGAACGCAGCGACATTGATGCGCGCTGGTGCGCAAATGATAAAAATTGAAGGGGGTGCCTGGATCTCTAGCTCTACGCATCTTTTGGCAGAACGCGGCATTCCCGTTTGCGCCCATATGGGGCTCACCCCGCAATCGATTAATCGAATAGGCGGCTACCATGTCCAAGGCCGTGACCCTCGACAAGCGCAAAGCATGTTAGCCGAAGCAAAATTATTGGAAGCCTCTGGCGCCAGCATGTTGTTGTTGGAGTGTGTGCCGCAAAAATTAGCCAAAGAAATCAGCGAATCCCTCAGCATTCCAGTCATTGGTATTGGTGCCGGCCCAGACACTGACGCGCAGGTCATGGTGCTTCACGATCTACTTGGCATCTCGCCAATCACTCCGAAATTTGTGAAAAATTTTCTAAGCATTTCCGATGACGGGATTCGTGGCGCTTTAAGCGCATTCGTACAACAAGTAAAAAATAAAGAATTCCCTGCACCCGAACATTGCTTCGATTAAACGAGCCCTCATGCAGCATCTTACGCAGATTCAACAATTACGTGACACCTTGGCAACCTACCGGCGCCAAGGTCAGCGTATAGCATTGGTACCTACTATGGGCAATCTGCATGCAGGCCACATTCACTTGGTCGAAACAGCTCGTAGTCATGCCGACATCGTCGTCAGTACGATTTTTGTGAACCCAATGCAGTTCGGCAAAAACGAAGACCTTGACTCTTATCCGCGCACCCTTGAACAAGACAAAGCGAAACTAATCGCCGCAAACTGCGATGTGCTTTTCACGCCAACGGCAAATGAGATCTACCCTACGGGGCATGAAAACAATACCGTCGTGTCGGTGCCGCAAGTCTCAACACGATATTGCGGGGCTAGCCGACCAGGGCATTTTGACGGCGTCTCGACTGTCGTTTGTAAGCTCTTTAATATCGTGCAGCCTGATACAGCCGTGTTCGGTTTAAAGGACTATCAACAATTTTTAGTTATCAGCAAAATGGTGGCGGATCTCTGCCTTCCTGTGACACTGGTTGGCGTCCCTACTCAACGCGACGGCAGCGGACTTGCCTTAAGTTCACGCAACAGCTATTTGAGCGAGAAACAAAAACACGATGCAGTGGCATTGATCGAGACTCTCCGATGGGCTGCCAGCGACCTACTGGCAAGAAAGCCAGCTCACGCGATAGAAGAAGAGGCAAAAAGGCGACTAAGCAGCGCAGGCTTTACCCCCGATTATTTTGCAATATGTCATGCTCGCACACTAGAGCCGGCTCAACAAAACGATGTTGATTTGGTCATACTCGCTGCAGCCTATCTTGGCAAAACCCGTCTTATCGACAATATAACCCTGCAACTGCCCCCCGCATAACGCGAATAATGCCAGCAGTATTTCTCTGCAATTTTACTCACTGCTCAAAACCTGCTAAAACCTTTAGATAACGACTTAATATCGCGATAGTGGCCTTACCTATCGCAACCACAAGTAATAACCAACAAAAGGACTTAGCGATGCCTGCCAATCGTGTTTACCCAGTTAGTGATGCAATCGCCGCCAATAGCTTAATTAGCAAAGAAGACTACCAACAGCTTTATCAACAATCGCTTCATGAACCCGAGCAATTTTGGACCAAAAAAGCCAAAGAGTTCCTTGATTGGATAGAACCATGGCAGCAATTGCGCAGCGGCGATTTTAAAGATGCCTCCAACCAATGGTTTGTCGGGGGCAAGCTTAATGTTTGCGTCAATTGTGTCGATCGCCACCTGCCCCATCGTGCGCAACAAACGGCACTCATCTGGGAAGGAGACGACCCTAAAGACAGCGAACATATTAGCTATCAAACCTTGTTTGAGAAGACCTGCAAAATGGCCAATGCACTGCGTGCGCGCGGCGTAAAGAAAGGCGACAGAATCAGCATTTATATGCCAATGATTCCCGAAGCTTGTTATGCGATGTTGGCTTGCGCGCGCATTGGCGCCGTTCACTCGATCGTATTTGGTGGTTTCTCGCCCGAGGCTATCAAAGACAGAATATTGGATTCGGATTGCCGAGTAGTTATCACCGCTGACCAAGGTTTGCGCGGGGGCAAACACATTCCCTTGAAACGCAATGTCGATAAAGCTTTAGACCATTGCCCTGACGTTCATACTGTATTGGTCGTAAAACATACTGGGGCGGATATCGCCTGGCACGACGATCGCGATGTGTATTATCACGAGATCATCGATGAGGTTAGCGCCCATTGTGAGCCTGAAGTGATGGACGCTGAAGACCCACTATTTATTCTCTACACCTCTGGGTCTACGGGCAAACCAAAAGGTGTTTTACATACTTCTGCCGGCTACTTGCTGATGGCTGCAATGACGCATCGATACGTTTTCGATTATCAAGAAGGAGACGTTTACTGGTGCACTGCCGATGTCGGTTGGGTAACCGGACACAGCTATATCGTCTACGGCCCGCTAGCCAATGGTGCCACGACACTTGTTTTTGAAGGTGTACCGACCTATCCCGATGCCTCTAGATTCTGGCAGGTCATCGATAAACATCAAGTAAATTCATTCTACACAGCTCCCACAGCTATTCGTGCACTCATGTCTGCCGGCGATGAGCCTGTAAAAAGCACCTCCCGCCAATCACTACGTATTCTTGGTTCTGTGGGCGAGCCGATTAATCCAGAAGCATGGCAATGGTATTACGATGTTGTCGGCGAAGGACGTTGCCCAATCGTGGATACCTGGTGGCAAACCGAAACCGGCAGCATCATGATTACACCACTGCCTGGGGTTACCGACTTGAAACCTGGCTCAGCGACATTGCCTTTCTTTGGTGTGCAACCAGCATTACTCGATGCCAATGGCGAAGAATTAAAAGGACCGGCAACTGGCAACCTAGTCCTTTGCAGCAGCTGGCCAAGCCAAATTCGTTCAGTCTATGGCGACCACCAGCGATGTATCGACACTTATTTCAAGACCTACCCCGGTTACTATTTCACCGGCGACAGTGCTCGTCGTGATGCCGATGGCTATTACTGGGTGACGGGGCGCGTTGACGATGTCATTAACGTATCAGGGCACCGACTTGGCACGGCCGAGATTGAAAGCGCCCTAGTGTTGCACCCCAAAGTTGCTGAGGCCGCGGTAGTCGGGTTTCCGCATGACATCAAGGGGCAAGCAGTTTACGCCTACGTCACACTAATGTTAGATGAGCAGGAGAGCGAAGATCTAAGACGCAATCTATTGGCGTTTGTCGCAGAAGAGATCGGGGCTTTTGCCAGACCAGAGATAATCCAGTTTGCACCGGGCCTCCCTAAGACTCGCTCGGGTAAAATTATGCGTCGGATTCTAAGAAAAATTGCGGCAAACGAGCTAGAAAATATGGGTGATACGACAACTCTGGCAGACCCATCGGTTGTCGATCAGCTGATTGAAAATAGAGTCAATCGCTAACGCACCGCGTTGCCACAAATGCTCCAATCATTCGGGGAAAAAGAAAATGGAAGATGTTTATATTGTGGCCGCAGGTCGCAGCGCCGTAGGGAATTTCAACGGTGCCCTCGCGGACCTCTCTGCTGTAGAACTAGGCAGCCAGGTAATCAAACAGTTGTTGGATCAACATAATATTGATCCAACATTGGTCGATGAGGTAATACTCGGGCATGTACTGAGTGCCGGGTGCGGGCAAAATACTGCAAGACAAGCTAGCATCCATGCCGGCATTGGTATTGCTACTCCAGCATTAACTATCAACAAGGTTTGCGGGTCGGCACTGAAAGCGGTGCACCTTGCAACACAAGCAATCGCACTTGGCGATGCCCAACTGGTGGTTGCCGGCGGCATGGAAAGCATGAGCCAATCAGCCCACGTGTTGCCACAGGCTCGACGCGGGAAAAAGATGGGCAATTGGGAGCTAGTCGACACGATGCTCCACGACGGGCTCCAAGATGCATTCAAGCATTATCATATGGGCATCACTGCCGAGAATCTCGCTAGTCAGTACGGCATTTCCCGCAGTGAACAAGATGAATTTGCACTCTCATCTCAACAAAAGGCATCTGCCGCCATTGCGAATAATCGATTCGATGATGAAATTTTGCCAATACAGGTGCCGCAACGTCGAGGCGATCCAATTGTTGTAGATCGGGACGAGGGGCCACGCCCCGATGCAAGCGCCGAATTACTAGCGCGACTAAAACCAGCCTTTAAGGAAGATGGTTCAGTAACTGCCGGCAATGCCTCTGGGCTGAATGATGGTGCGGCGGTCGTGATCCTTTGCAACAAAGCCATGATTAACCACTTAGGCTGCAAACCTCTCGCGCGAGTGGCAGCCTATGCGAGCTCAGCTGTAGCCCCAGAAATCATGGGAATTGCACCCGTGAGTGCAACTGAACTATGCCTTAAAAAAGCCGGATGGCGCCTTGATGACGTGGACCTAATCGAGGCTAACGAAGCCTTTGCGGTGCAGTCACTGGCGGTAGGGAAAGTGCTGCAATGGGACGCCACTAAAGTAAACGTCAACGGCGGCGCAATCGCCATCGGCCACCCCATTGGCGCATCAGGATGTCGCGTGTTAGTAACTTTGATACACGAAATGCTTAAACGGGACTCTAAAAAAGGGCTTGCGACGCTATGCATCGGTGGCGGTCAAGGTGTTGCTATCGCTATAGAGCGTTGATACATCGTGACGATTTCACGCGTGGGAAGCATTACACTTTCTATTGCGTGAAAGCCCATGCTTTGCACAAAGAGATGTCCAATTTTGTTGCTGGGACGATCGTGCACCTGACACACGAGTGCTGTTTTCTTGTCCGCCTTCGCCTTGGCGATACACAACTCAAATAGTCCTGACCCTACCCCTTGTCGCCGCGAAGAGGAATCGACAACTATCCTATCCAAATACACAAAATCTTCAAATCTCGTCATAAACCATTGATAGCTAAATTGCTCAATGGCTTGCCCCGAACTCATCGCTAACGCGAAAGCAGAAACTTTTGCACCGCGACGTAAATCGAAGTGGTAATCACAATATTGGTAAATTTCTACGAATAGACTTTCGGTTTGCTTCTGCGCTTGGAAAGCAGTGCTTTCATTTAAGCGCCACATCGCTTTTATAGCGGAAGTCTCAAGCATAGATAATCACTTCAACGCTTCAACAGCTTGATGCTGAGACAAATAGACGTTGCCACTGAGCTTAGTTAAGAATTCACCTCGCTCAAGGCGATCCATGACTGGCCCTTTCACTTCCGAGAGGTGAAGCTTTATGTCTAATTCATCAAGATGCTCATTCATCGCCAAAATCGATTCCATCGCACTCATATCAATCTCGTTCACGGCGGTACACATCAAAATAACGTGCTTCAAGCGAGGCCTTTTAGCCACCATTGCATAGATGATATCTTCAAGATACCGCGTATTAGCAAAATACAAACTCTCATCAATTCTGATTGAAAGAATCGTTTCATGAGTTTCAACCTCATGCCTTGCCGCATTGCGAAAATGCTCCGTTCCAGGAAGCTCCCCCACAACGGCTACATGCGGTCGAGAGGTTTTATACAGATGCACTATTAACGAGACTAAAACCCCTGCCGCCACACCTATTTCTACCCCTGCAAGCAGAGTTAAAACAATAGTGGCTAGAACAGCGAGAAAGTCTGCCTTAGAGAATCGCCAAGCCGTTTTTAGAATTGAGATATCGACCAAGGACCACACTGCAGCAATAATGGTTGCCGCTAGTGTCGCTTTTGGCAAATACACTAACAAGGGCACGAACAACAATGTGGCAAGCGCCATCAATAGCGCAGCAATCAGTCCCGCAGCAGGAGTCGCAGCTCCTGCATCGTAGTTCACCACGGACCGAGAAAAGCCGCCAGCAACAGGAAACCCGCCAAAGAAACTAGTCGCAACGTTTGAGGAGCCAAGTGCAAGTAATTCTTGATCAGGATTAATACGCTCACGACGTTTAGCTGCCAATCCCTGTGCTACAGAGATCGATTCTACAAAACCGATGGTAGCGATCAATACGGCAGAACCGCCAAGCAAACGCCACATCTGCATATCGAAAGAGGGCAAAGTAACACTTGGTAAGCCTGTTGGAACTTGACCAACAGTCGCCAGACCAATCTCGTCTAAACGGAACCACCAAGCAATCATAGTGGTAGCAACCACCGAGACGACGGGACTAATACGCGAAAACATTTGCGCGGTACTATGAGAAACTCCCCAGCCTTTTAGAAGCTTGGCTACCCCATTGCGCGACCAAAATAGCCATAGCAAGGTGGGAGCAGACACCATCACAGTGACCCAATTTAGCTGGCCTGCTGACTTCCATAACGAAGGCAGCAATTCAAACAGCGTATAGCCATGAGATTCGATTCCGAGCAAATGTTGAACCTGGCTGACTGAAATAATCAAGGCAGAAGCCGTGATGAACCCCGTCACTACTGGGTGTGACATAAAATTTGCCACAAACCCCAACCGCAAGGCTCCAAGCAACATGAGCATTGCTCCTGCCATAAAGGCAAGTGTGAGAGCTGCAGTTATATATTGCTCAGGGGCTAAACCAAGAGAGCCAAGCGCGGCCGCTGTCATTAATGACATCACCGCGACAGGCCCAACCGATAACACTCGACTAGTCCCTAAAAACGCATAGACCACCAAGGGCAATATGCTTGCATACAATCCCATCTCTGCAGGCAAACCTGCCAGCAGCGCATACGCAAGCGATTGGGGAATCAGCATGATGGTAACAATGACAGCCGCTAACGAGTCTTCTGTGAACTTAGTGCCATTGTATGTTTTTACCCACGCTAGCGCCGGCAACCATTGTCTTGCCATCAGTGTTCACCCACCGTTTTATCCAGAAACAAACGAGTCACTGTATTAGACCTTGGGCTCCGGCTTCACCATCCACTCCCGCCCTTTGAGCATCGCGTTCCAATACACAGGAGGCAATAAATCTTTTTTCAGCGCCCATGCCATTCGCGTTGCTTGCTGCCCATCCAACAACCAAGCTGGAAAGCTTGGTAGCAATTTCCCCCCATAACCAAACTCGGCCAAGACAATTTTACCTTTCTCAACTGTGAGTGGGCAGGAGCCATAACCATCATAAATCGCGACGCCCTTTGTCACACCCATTGCTGACAACAGGTTATGAGCGACAATTGGTGCCTGTTTACGAGCCGCAGCCATTGTCTTGGCATTCGGAGCATTCATTACATCCCCCAACGACCAGACATTTTCAAAAGCCTTATGTCGAAGAGTGCCTTGATCCACATCGACCCAACCTGCAGCGTCCGCTAAAGCACTACTGCGAATAAAGTCAGGGGCTTGCTGCGGCGGGCATACATGCAACATATCAAACTCTGTGCTGACTATCTCTTTGTTACCCTCAGCATCACTCTTCTCAAACCAAGCCGTGTGGGCTTCACCATCGACCTTTGTTAAGCGGTGATTGAAGTTAAGGTGCGCGTTGTATTTTTCAATATACTTCATAAGCGCCGGGACATATTCTTTCACGCCAAAGAGCACACCGCCGGCATTGTAAAATTGAATATCGATCGCATTAAGGGTGCCATTTCTGTGCCAGTGATCTGCAGACAGGTACATCGCTTTCTGTGGCGCTCCTGCGCATTTAATAGGCATGGGCGGCTGAGTAAACACCGCTTTGCCTGATCGCAGGCCTTGCACAAGCTTCCATGTATAGGGGGCAAGATCAAAGCGATAATTGGAGGTCACGCCGTTCTCCCCTAGGGTGTCTACTAGGCCCTCTACTCCTTCCCAATTGAGCTTAAGTCCACAGGCCACTACTAAGTGGTCATAGCTAAGCTGACTGCCATCATCTAAGGTCACGCTATTGTTCTGCGGGTCAAACTCCTGCGCCGCGCACTGAATCCAATGAACCCCTTTGGGAATCAACGGCCCCGTGTCTCGCTCGGTATCAGATGCGTGAAATACGCCGCCTCCGACCATTGTCCAACCCGGTTGGTAGTAATGTTTCTCAGCTTTATCAACAATGGCAATCTGCAACCCTGGTTGACGCTTTAATAGACTCGCGGCCGTACTAATTCCGCCAGAGCCAGCACCGATGATGACTACTTTAAAATGCTGTGATTTGACCGGTTCAGAGGCAGGACTGAGCACACTTTTAAGATCGTAACCTGCCTGCTCAGCAGTATTAAGCAACTGCTCAACGGCTTGCCCTTGCGCCTTCTGTCCTAGCGCCCACAAGGTAATCGAACGGGTTCCCGTGCGACAGTATGCCACCATCGGTTTCGGCATTGTGGCCATGGCACTATCAAACTGCTCAACATCAGCCGCTTTAATTCCCCCGGACACAACCGGGATGTAACGGACCTGCATGCCGTGACTTTGCGCGGCGGCCTCTATATCTGCATAGGGGACTTGATCCCCAGACTCACCATCGGGGCGGTTGCAAATGATAGATTTCACCCCTTGCTCGGCCAATATTTCAATATCAGTACCGTTCAATTGCTCCGTGACTGCAAACTCTTCAGTTATCTGCTTAATATTCATTGTTATATCCTTTATTTTATCGCTTTAAGGAGCCTGTCCTCATGGTGAAGCTCCAATCGAAGCTTCACAATATATTGAGAGGAACCTTCAAAAATACTTTGCCATCAGCCTCTGCAGGAGGAAGATGCCCTGCCCGCATATTCACTTGTAGTGAAGGCAGAATCAGACGTGGCATATCCAATGTTTTATCACGAGCTTCACGCATTTGGACAAACTGGTCTTCACTAATGCCTTCATGAACGTGGATATTATGTTGACGCTCTTCAGCAACGCTCGTCACCCAGCTGAGCTCTCGATTATCTGGATAATCGTGGCACATAAACAAACGGGTTTCATCAGGCAAAGACAACACTTTCTGTATGGAACGGTACAACACCCGCGCATCCCCGCCAGGGAAGTCGGCTCTTGCCGACCCTCCCTCAGGCATGAAGATAGTATCGCCTACAAATGCTGCGTCTCCTATGACATGTGTCATACATGCAGGAGTATGTCCTGGAGTATGCATCGCATGAGCTGTCATTCCACCAATTTGGTAGCTGTCCCCGTCCTGAAATAGCCGATCGAATTGCGAGCCATCGCGTTGGAACTCAGTCCCTGCATTAAATACTTTCCCAAACGTTTCTTGGACAATATTGATGTTTGCTCCAATTCCTAGGGAGCCACCAAGGGCCTCTTGCAAGTATGGAGCTGCAGAAAGGTGGTCTGCGTGTACGTGAGTCTCGATGATCCACTGCACCTCCAAACCTCTGTTTTTAACATAAGCGATGATTTGATCAGCACCGCTCAAATCTGTGCGGCCAGAGGCGTAATCGAGGTCCATCACAGAATCAACGATCGCGCAGGCATTCGAATTCGGATCCTTCACGACATAACTAAAAGTATTTGTTGGCGCATCGAAAAATTGCTGTACCTCGGGTTTCACATTCATCTGTGCAGTAAAGCCTAGTTCAACTTTATTCATCACTTAGCTCTCCTTAAAAATTTTATAAATGGCGCTATTACTTAGAGTGTAGCAATTCGCAGGCCAAGCTTGCACGGCAAACCAAAAAATCCATTATCCTATTGATATTATTACACTTTTAACGAAATACCCAAAAATAAAACACTCTCGAAGCTAGCCAAACCTCTAATTTAAAGACATAATTGGCAATCACCGCAGACAAGAATGACAATATGCAAATAATCGCCTCCGATCTTCGCAACCCCGTATCCGCCGGTATTCTTGATGGCTTTGATTACCCTGCCATTTTAGTCAGCAGCAGCTATCAAATTCTTGCAGCCAACGACCAATATACTCGCTCCTTTGGCAAAATCACCCCTGGCGACTCAGCCTATTGCTATAAGGTTTCGCACGACTATGACCGCCCCTGTGATCAAGCTGGCGAGTCTTGCCCATTAGCCGCCTGCAAAAAAACTGGCCACCGTGAGAAAGTATTGCACATACACAACACCCCAAGGGGACGCGAGCACGTCGATGTTGAAATGCTGCCGATCTTCGACCAAGAAGGCACGCTAGTCTATTTCGTTGAACTACTGAAACCAGTTACGCACGCGAGCGCTCAGGCGAGCAAAGAATTGATGGTGGGCACGAGCCCGCAATTTAATCGCCTGCTCGAATTAATCAATCGCGTAGCCCCCAGCGATGCCTCCGTGCTGCTTTTGGGGGAATCAGGCACGGGCAAAGAACTCGCGGCGAAAGCGATTCATCAATCTAGCCCACGCAAAGAAAAACCATTTGTCACGGTAGAGTGCGCCGGATTAACGGAAACGCTTTTCGAAAGCGAGTTATTTGGTCATACCAAAGGCGCGTTCACCGGTGCAACTTATAGCAAACAAGGTCTAGTAGATGCAGCCAATGGCGGCACATTATTCCTCGATGAGATTGGTGATATCGCTTTATCACAGCAGGTTAAACTTTTACGCCTCATCGAAACAGGCACCTATCGCGCCGTTGGCAGTATCGAGCCAAAAAGCACAGACTTTAGGCTAGTTTGTGCTACTCATATGAATCTTTGGGAAATGGTAGAGCGCGGCGAGTTCCGCGAAGACCTTTATTATCGAATCAATGTGTTCCCAATTCATTTACCTGCCTTACGGGAACGCAGTGCGGACATTCCACTGCTTGCTCGCTCTATTCTTAGCAAGCTGCACGAGCATACTCACTATACCCTCGACAAACACGCTGAAGAGTGCCTTATGCAATATACTTTCAATGGCAATATTCGGGAACTTCGCAACATTTTGGAACGGGCTGTACTGCTATCCAATACCACAGTGATCAGTGCTAAATTAATTGACGACAGCATGTCCAGTGATATCAAACGCAGCCCCCACCCTCAAGATCTACAAACTCTTGAGCGCACCCATTTACAAAAATTGCTCCAGCAATTTGACGGCGACAAAGAGAAAGTGGCTTCGGAGCTAGGGATCTCTGTCAGAACGCTTTATCGCAAACTGCAGGCAGATTAACAAAGGAGATAATTAATGGTTTAAGAGGCTCAATATCAACGAGCTCTTTAATTTCAATACCTTAGTGATAAAAATAGATGTTGACTTGGCTTGGATTGCCCGTATACTGCACATCAGCCTGAATACCGGCTATATTTATGTATTGCACTTCGAAGACCCGCCGTTAAGTACTCGTTCTGTATCTCATATTTTATATTCGAATTCTAATGCTACCGACTCATGCGTAGGCAAAGTACTTCCGTACCTGTCATTGCGAGAGTCAAACACTTAAATACTATTTGATATACAGGATGACAACATGTCTAACACAGTAACTGGCCAAGTTAAATTTTTCAACGAATCAAAAGGTTTCGGCTTTATTTCTCAGAGCAATGGCCCTGACGTATTTGTACACTACAGTGCAATCCAGGACAGCGGCTTCAAAACTTTGGCTGAAGGCCAGCAAGTTCAGTTCACAGTAACTCAAGGTCAGAAAGGCCCACAGGCTGAGAACGTTGTTGCATGCTAATTGCTCTTAACGCTTTTTAGAGCGTTATAGCGAATTGCGAGAAAAGGGTGGTGTCACTAACGGGTGGCGCCGCCCTTTTTTTTGCATAGATTTTTCCAAAGACTGCCCCATTCGGCAGTTTACTATCCTCAATGTCATCAGACTGTCATAGCGTTTTTTTACACTTACCTACTTTTGCATCGAGCAATGATCCCATTGCCGCTTTATATGTATTTGTAGGAGCGTAAGCCCATGACAACTCCCCAAACTCGTTCTCTAAGCACTGCCATCTTGCTAGGCCTTTCCGCGCTCATGTTATCGAGTTTCAGCGCCTGCGCAAACGAATTTAAACTTAGTCAAATTAACGCTTCTGGTGAGCACTTACTACCACTTGATGCTAACGCTAGCCAATGGTTGAGCGTTGGGGAGCGAAGCGGAATTCGGCTACTCGATGCACAACAGCAAACGCTAGATGCGTGGCAGCGAAACGCTGAATATCTCGATTCACGCTCTATCAATGTGAGTGGAGTACAAAAGCGACTATTCTCCAGTTTCGATAGCAGCTCCAATCAAGTGCTACTGTACTCCCTCGACGAAGGTGCCAAGATCTCCCAAGAGTTCATAAGCCAACAGATCCCTTATCCAGTCGAAGGACTTTGTCTCTACAAAGATAGCCATGAGCTCATGCATTTGTTTGTCATTAGCGAAATGTTTCAAATTCATCAGTACCTAATCAAAAATGAACCAAGCGACCAATGGCAGCTTCAGCCACTGCGCACATTGCCTATTGGTCCTGAAACAGAATTTTGCGCAGTAGATGATCTCTCCGCCACGATATTTGTTAGTGAAGCAGAACAAACACTATGGGCGTTTCCGGCTGACCCGGAAGCTGAAATTGCCCGCACGCTTGTAGATATTGCCTCCCCTTTTGGGGGGTTGGCATCCGGACCACTTGGCTTAAGCACCACAGAGGGAATACTGAATGTCCTGAGCGGCGATGGACCACTTTTGCATCGCTACACAATAGATGGGGAAGAAGAAAAGTACGAACCGCTTCCCTCAACAACATTGGAAACACAGTCGATAGAGTCAGCCGAATCGCTCTCCAGTATCGTTCACAATGGCAAAGTAGTGCATAGTGTATTCGACGAAGAGCGCAACTTGGTGACGCTCCTCGAAAACAATATCGCAAGCAATTCAGTTGCACAGACAAAGTTACCCGAAGTCAAAGCGCAAGCAGAAACAGCTCCCATGCCACAATATGGTGACGCTGCTGATGACCCAGCACTTTGGGTGCACCCTACCGAAGCCAGTCACAGCCTTGTCGTCGGGACCAATAAGCGCCAAGGCTTATTCATTTACAACCTCGACGGAGAAAAGGTGCAGCAGCTAGACATTGGACGTCTAAACAATGTCGACATTCGTTATGGGATGAACATCAATGGAAACATTGTCGATATTGCTGTCGCATCCAATAGAGATTTAAATGCATTATCGGTCTTTAGCATCGATCGGCAATCTCGCCTATTTGAGTTAGTTGCCACAATTAGCACTCCATTGCAGGATATCTATGGGTTATGCATGTATCAAGACAGCAACGGCTTGATGTATACGTTTGCAAATGATTCAAATGGCACTTTTCTTCAATACGCATTAAGCGCAGATGGCAGCAGCGTCACCGGCGAGCTTGTTCGCGAGTTCAAAGTCGCGACGCAACCCGAAGGCTGTGTCGCGGACGATCAGCTTGGCCAACTCTTCATTGGCGAAGAAGACGTCGGTATTTGGACCTTAGGTGCTGGGGCGCAAGACTCTACTTCACTACACTCAGTTGCCACGGTTGGTGGACTATTACATGACGACGTTGAAGGGCTAGCCCTTTATAGAAAGAACGGACGCAGCGTGCTGCTTGCCTCTAGCCAGGGCAACGATAGCTATGTGCTATTTGCAACGACTCCCCCCTACCAAGCGCTTGGAGCCTTCCGTATCGGCTTGAATGCTGAAGCCGGTATTGATGGCGCCTCAGAAACAGATGGCTTAGAAGTCAGCAGTGTCAACCTCGGCGGCCCTTTCAGTGAAGGTATCCTGATCGTGCAAGACGGCCGCAATGTGCTGCCGGCACAGGAACAAAATTTTAAGCTTGTCCCATGGCGGGACATCCAGTTGCTCTTCCCCGAAATGTAGACATAAAAAAAGCCCCGCAGACTTAGTCTGCGGGGCTTTTTTTAGTTCATGCATTTGCGTTACGGCAATACATTCACTGTAACGTATTCATCGTGATACAAACCACCATCGTCTGCACGCGCCCACAACACATATGTGCCTGGCTTATCGAAGGTTACGTTTACATCAATCATACCGTCTTCTGGTATTACCGGAGGAGTCCAGTGAGCTCCCCAAGGGGAGTTTGCAGAAGTACGAGTGTCTTCCCAAGGCTTAGACTGGGGTGGATCAAATGTGACATTGCCTTCGCCACGGTAGACATTCCAAGACAGGAATAGCCCATTGATCTTACCAACAGTGATCTGCACAGGAGGACGCAGTAAACGAGACTTTGCTGCTGTTCCGTTGCCTGCAAATGGCGCAAGGCTGCGAGGCTGAGGCAGACCGTCATCTTCTACTTTCGCCGTTAAAGTTAATGGCTCACCAACGCGCACTGTACGAATAACTTCACCACCAACGCGATCACCCTGGACTTCAACTGTCGGTGGGATATTTGCGCGTGATTCAGGACTACTAGTACCCGCACCTAGCGAACCAGTTTCTGATGCGATAACAACGTTGTCTACCACATAGTCACGAGCCAAAGTGCCATAAGCCACTTTAGTCACCCCGTTAACTGTCAGTGACCATTGCAGCTCTTTATCACCCCAGTCCGCAGGGACTGGGACTTCAAAAGTAAAACGGTTACGTTTTGGTAAGAAATGCGTAGGTTGACCGCGATCTTCTGCTCCAGGGCTGAAAAAGTTGTTTTCGCCAACTGGCACATCGGGCTCTTCTACCCAGTTCTCATTGTGATAACCGAACATCATTACATAACTGCCGTCATCAAGCTGGCGCCAACCTTCATAAGCAGGCTCAACGTGCTGCCCCTTATTATAGTTAGCAGAAGCAGCGCTAGCTGCTCCTGCCACTAAGCTCAATACAACAAACAGTGTGGCAACTACTGCTTGACGTTGCCGAGTCAAACTAAACAAACCCATCTGATCAATCCCCTTGTGATGATGCAACTTCGGCACCTAGTACTTCTTCGTATGCCGGAGCAACTAGCGGAGCTAGACACAAAGGACAACCGATTTGGTGATCATTAGGACCAAGATTCAATTCTTCACGACGATCAGCCATTTCTTGGAAGAAGTCTTCTTCAGACAACGTGACTCGCATACCAAGGTCAATAAACATATTCGTCACAGAACGGTTACCCGAACCCTGCCAGTTGCGTGGATCAGGAACATTTGGGTTAGTACGAGTGTTGTTCATGTAGCCCACGATGTGCAGGATTGTGCCTTTTGGCAACAATGGCGCAGCGTAATCTGCATACGTGTAGCCACGTACCCAGTTGTGGTCATAGCCAACACATGTAAGCGTTTCAACTGTATAGCCCCAAACCGCTTCTAGACACATACGCTCACCAGGTGCGTGCAAATGCGGCTCGAACGTTACGATTTTAGTGTGCTGGTTCAGAACCGCATAGGCGTGTAGCTCTTGGCCATCTTCGTTACCAGTAATACTGATATCGACACCATTACCAAGACCGATCAACGCTGGGCGGTACTTAGGCTCGTAGCCAACTGGGTGGAAACGGAAGCCGATCATCAAGTGACCAGTTGTGTCTACACCAGTGGAGTGAAGATGCACAGAGTCAGAAACAATGTAAGAGCCTTTCTTCAGCAAACGACCGCTATCTGGGTCGAAAATGTCTGGGTTACGAGCAATCTCGTGTACTGGCCAACCTACTGCAACGTCGCCATCAACAGGAAGCATAGTTTCTGGATCAAGTACTTGAGTACTCCAAATCATGTGGTGGAATATGTTACGACCACCTACTGTTCCCGCTGCACCACTAGTATCCACATCATTTACTTCGATGATTTCAACAGAAGATACATATCGGTCTTGTTCGATTGGAATTGCAATACGTGGAATATCACCCCACCAGTCTGGATCTCCGCCCAATACAGTAATATCAGCAGAGTTCACGATGAGGTCAGGCTCCCCTGCAGTCCATGTAGCACCGCTTGGAAACTCACGAGGTGCCGGCGCATCAGCCACATCCCCTTTAGGTGTGCCGTTACGAGCCCAAGTTGAAATAGCCGCGATTTCTTCGTCAGTCAGAGAAGGATCGTCCTTATAATCTTGAATACCGATATCGTGTTCGAGGTAGTAAGGAGGCATTGCTCCTGCGCGATCACGAAGACCAGTCTTGTATTCGATCAAACCGGCGAAAGGCACGGTTTCTTCATACGTTACCAAAGACATGGGTGCCACACCCGCTGGGCGGTGACAGTTCTGACAGCTACGCTGCAGAATTGGCTCGATATCTTTGTGGAAAGTCACACCATCAGCAGATTGCGCGCTAGCAGCTGCTGGCAGCAAGAACGCTGCAACAGACACACATTTGGCAATTGCAGACATGCTTTTAATATTGAAATCTAATCGGGTCTTGAGCCGTAGCAGTTCGGATTGAACGCGCACGAGGCACCTCCTTCGTCTAGGTTGTAATCGAGTTGTACTTCTTTTTATTAAGTATCAAGGCTTAAGCAAGCCCATGTACCTGATCGTTCGATTGGAACATAGGAAACAGAGTTCGTCTCCCTTAAAGCGAAAAATTTTCTATCAAATACTAAAAAACTGCCTATTCACTTCACGTCAGGCCAAGCGATACTGAAAACACCTTTTATTTCAGACAGTTACTGCCTAGCGATATTTTCATTTCACACGGCTTTAATGCACTTTTCACCATGCTTTTATCAGTCTAGGGAAGCATTTACACAAATTCAATCGTCTTTTTGAAAAGCTCGCCAGTGCGTGTAAACCAAGCGACAGTTCGCACGTTGATAATCTTGTAGGTGCAATGCCTTCTGGCAACACCGTACTTTATACTCGTTCAAATAGGAGCATCATCATGTTTAAGCCACAACTCTTGGCGATTACAATCGCAATTTCCGGTGCGACATTTGCCGGCGCAACTCTCGCCCAAGACCAAGAGACAGAACAGCTAGAGCGCAAGAAGCATGGCCGTGCAGAGCTGCGCGATAGTCGTGCGCGCCATGGCCGCGATTCAGCGAATCGAACTCTGCAACGCATGGATACAAACGAAGACGACCTTATTAGTTTAGAAGAGTATCTAGGCGACGCAATCCCGCGCTACTCGCAGACTTTCGCTCGTGCCGATAGAGACGGTGATGGCTATGTAACCCAAGAAGAACTTCAGCCATCACGCAAGGGGCAGCGGCCACAATTCGATCAAGCGGCGCTACACGCCTGTTTAGATGAGGCTGGCAGTACTGTGGATCGCAATAATGACCGTGTGGCGACAAACGATACCAATGGCGACGGAGCCCTTAGCCAAGATGAATTCTTTGCAATGCTGGAGCAAGGCGCTTTAGACCGATTTGCGCTCATCGATAGCGATGGTGATGAGCAGCTGACAAAAGAAGAGATTCAAACGAGTAGGCAGGAACAAAATGCGCTACGGAGTGCACAACGCAAAGCGCTACGTTCCTGCATAAAGGAGCAACGAGATCTAGCGCAGTAAGGCCCTGCGCTTCCCCTTAGGCCGGACCTTGTTCCGGCCTTTTTTTGTGTGCTTTTTAATGCTGACGAGGTCGTCTAGGCGCTTGCCTGCCATCCCCTTGTGGCCTTCGGCGCTCAAATCGTGGAGGGTTAGGTCGAAATATTGGGGGTGGCGGTGTGGCTGCGTCCGCTGTTGGCTCTTCAGATTCACCTTCCATTGGCTCAGCAGTGGTATCACTATTGCCTTGCTCTTGCTGCTGCCTAAAACTTTCAAAACGCAAGCGCAGCTCTTCCCGATCACCTTGTGGCAATTGTCGAAACCTTTCCTGCGCCTCTTTTAGCCGCCTTTGTTGCGCTGGGGGCGCATTATTAAACTGCTGAAAGCGCCGCACGATCCGCTCTCGCTCCTGCAAGCTACGACGCTGAAATGAGTCTTGTCGCCGCCTAACCATCTCGCGCTCGTCCGGATCCATCTCTAGCCAACGTTGAGCACCATCGCGCAGCTCCATCTGGCGATCTAAGCTTAAATGCTCCCAACGCCTCTCAACTTGTTTCAATAATTGCTGCTCTTCACCTGAAAGATCATCCCAAGCGATGGGCTCTTGCGCAGACACGATTGCACTCTGCACAGTGAAAAGCATGACACAACAGCCAAACCAGAGGCCGGGGCGTTTTGAAAGTCGCTTTTTGATTAGCCAAGGCTTCTTCAACTCGTTTTTCCCAAAGTATATTGTTGCTAGTATGTCGGCTCAGCATCTGCAAGCCATTGATAAAACTCAAGGTTCTCATAAAGCTCTAGCTCTTCATCGGGCACCAACACCAAGTCATTCTCAGCCACCACCAAGGGCATCGCCTCTTGTGGGCTCTGAGCAGGAAACAAGCTTAATGCTGTTACCAGAATACAGGAGAATGCGAAAGCACTCCCCGGAACCGCGAAACCTTTAGGCGGCCAAAGACGCTCCAACCAAGTACCTGTAGAGCGGGGCTTTGACGCCTGTGCATGCAGCAAAGCCTGTTGACGTATGGCATCTAATCGCTCTGTGATATCACGAGGCAATTGCTGCGCGCTCTGATCCAAAGTTTGCGAGATATTATCTTGTGCATGCATTGGCTGAGAGGCACGTAAAATCGCCGCATGTCGAGCCACATCAAGCCGCTTATTCAACTCAGGTGAGTTCAATTCAAGACTGTCATCGAGAACGCTCGACACTTTCTGTAAAAGGCGTTGATCCTCGTTTTGCGAAACTCGCTCTCGCTTCTCATTCAATTGCTTCATTACCAGTGCTCACCCAATTCTTCACGCAATGTATGAACAGCTCTTGAGTAGTGGGACTTTACACTACCTGGGGCACAGGACATTGCCTGCGCAGTTTCATTGACGTTCAAGCCTTCCCACACACGCAAAAGAAACACTTGCTGCTGGCGCAGAGGCAGAGCCTGAAGCGCTTCTTGTAGTCTCTCCATGCTGCCATTTTGTTGAAGTAACTGCTCTGGCGAGCGTTGCGCTGTGTCTTCGATTTGCTCTAATGGGTCTTCCTTGCTATCCAAGCTAGGCAATAACCAAGTCATAAAACGCCTGCGCACCGAAATACGCCGATGCCAGTCGTTGATTCGGCTCTGCAAAATACTATAGAACAACGGGCCCCATTCGCTTTCATCGCGTTGAGCATATTTCTCTACTAGTTTAAACATGGCATCTTGCACTAGGTCTAGAGCGTCGTCCGAACTATTCGTCGCAATTTGCGCAATTCGAAACGCTCTGCCTTGCTTCTCGGCAAGAAAGCGGTCGAGCCTCTGCATTGTATCCAGTGTCTTGCTCCACGTTTTGTAAGACGTCTCTTGTGGCCGTCGATGTACTTACTGCCTCAACGTGCAGTATTCCCCTAGACTCTTAAACGATCAACAGCCACTTTGGTTTACAAACTGAACAAATAATTCAATAGCAATCGAGAAACACGCCTATAGACGACAAGCCTTGTGATAATTATTGTTTTACGATAATTTATATGCACAAAACAGAAATCATGAGATATATTATGAACTCAAGCATCGAGAAAAACCTTAGCAAAGCACAAACGCTAGCTAAGAGCGCCCAAGTATTCGCGATCCTCGCTTTAGCTTTCATAGGACTCGCGATACTAAGCAATACTGGCATCCCACTGCTTCGCGTCCTCACTGAAGACGCATTCAGCTGGACACAGCGAATCAACGAATCTGGATTGCTGCTCGTGCAAATCCTGCCCGCTATCCTACTTTGTGCCTCTATTAAGCAACTCAGCAAAGCCTTGCACACCTACAGCGATGGGGATTTCTTCAGTCATCAGGCGTCAAAACAGGTGGCTCGGGCTGGGGACTACGCTGTAGAGGCAATGGTGGCAGCGATGCTCATAGTGCCCAATCTCAGCTTATGGATTGCTCATGAGGGAGGGTTCGATGTGCGTATCGAAAATGAATTTATCGGCATGTTGGCGTTTGCAATTTTTATCGCTGCTGTTGGCCGAATACTCGCTGCCGCAGCCACTTTGAAGCAAGAGAACGAATCTTTCATATGAAACAGATCATCGTTCGACTTGATGTAATGCTGGCCTTACGAAAAATGAAGGCGAAAGACCTTGCCGAGCAAATAGGCATTACCGAAGCAAACCTCTCCTTATTGCGTACAGGCAAAGTCAAAGGGGTGCGCTTTGAAACATTAGCTCGGCTTTGCGACGCTCTAGAGTGCACCCCCGGTGACTTACTCGACATTAGCCAGGATGACAGCGGGCATAGTTAAAGGCGGTGCAAGCCTACGCTCGACACCACCTCGATTACCCTGCGCCCTAAGAGCGGTAAAGTAAAGTTGTAGCCCCTGATTTGCTTTGAGCTTGGCCCGCAGTCTGTGCTGCACGTGCAGGTCGATTGCCTTGCACGCTAGCGCGCCGGCTATTATTAGCATTGCCCTTGGCTTGCCCATCGCGAGAGCGAGGGGCCGCGCCATTATTCCCGCGCGAGCCACCCGCACGCTTAGGACGGTTTTGCTGAGTGCGCTGTGGTGCGGTTACAGGTTTTGTGAAGTCTTCAGTTGATTTGAACCCTTCAATCTCAGCGCGGTCAATCGTACGCTTAAGTAGACGCTCGATATCACGAAGCATTTTACGCTCTTCTGCACACACAAATGAGATAGCCTTACCGCTAGAACCGGCGCGGCCTGTACGACCGATTCGGTGCACATAATCCTCCGGCACTTGGGGCAAGTCGTAATTCACCACTTGCGGCAGCAAGTCGATGTCAATACCACGCGCGGCAATATCAGTAGCTACAAGAATTTGCAGTTTGCCTTCTTTGAAACGCTCTAAGACTTTTGTACGGTGCGCTTGGCTCTTATTGCCATGAATCGCAGCTGCATGAATCCCCACGTCTTCGAGTTGTTTCACAATCTTATTAGCACCATGTTTGGTGCGGCTAAATACTAGCGCTTGGTACCAGTTCTCATTCTTGATCAAAGTCTTTAGCAACTCTGTCTTGCGACCTTTGTCGACAATATAAAGCTGCTGCGCAACCAGCTCTGTTGCAGTATTCAACGGCGCAACACTGACTTCAACAGGGGCATTCAAAAGCCCTTTTGCAAGCTTCTGTATCTCTGGGGAGAATGTCGCAGAGAACATCAAGTTTTGACGCTGCTTAGGCAATTTTGCCAGGATTTTTTTAATGTCATTAATGAAACCCATATCTAGCATGCGGTCAGCTTCATCGAGGATGAGTGTGTTGATCTCATCAAATTTAATCGCATTTTGTTGAAACAAATCGAGTAAACGACCGGGCGTTGCGACAAGTATCTCGACACCACCACGCAGCTTCTGCATCTGTGGATTTATTTTCACACCGCCGAATACAACGGTAGAGCGCAAAGACAGATAACGTCCATAATTTTCAATACTGGCATGTACTTGCGCCGCTAATTCGCGAGTAGGGGTCAAAATTAGTGCGCGAGTACGATTGCTTGATGCTCGTGGCTGCAACGCTAGTTTTTGCAGTAGCGGCAATGTAAAGCCTGCCGTTTTTCCTGTACCTGTTTGCGCTGAGGCCATGATGTCATTGCCAAGCAAAATTGCAGGGATCGCTTGTTCTTGGATTGGTGTAGGGCTTGTGTATTGTTGTTCCGCAAGCGCTTTAAGTAGAGCTTCAGAAAGCCCTAGATCTGTAAAATTCATAAATTTTCCTGAAAGTGCCTATTGGCACATATGCCACAAACTCACGATCCGTATACATACGAAGTGTCGAGGTTTTTGACAGTTAGTTGGGACAGCGGGAGCCAAGTTACCTAGGTAACTTACTCCAAAATATACGGGGGTTACCGCAATACAGCGTTGCCATTAGTTGTGCGATACACACAGTGCGGCATGCAGTAATTGGCACTCTTAGAGGGGGTTATGTGGTGTGACACCACAGGGACCAGACAATTAACGATGACGCCTTTGATCCTTTGACCAAAGCTCGGGCGGCACTTTAGCACAGATGCAGCTTAAACACCTAAGTAATTCATATTACTTGTAGTTTAGCCCTGATTGAGCAACTCACGTAGGTCTATTATGGCGGCGTTGGCACGGGAGACATAATTGGCCATCACTAATGAATGGTTGGCAAAGAAACCGAAACCACCCCCATTGAGTATGAAAGGGCTGAAGACCGTTCTCTGGCTAGCTTCGAGTTCACGAATAATCTGGCGTACGCTAACTAATGCGTTTTTATCGCGCAGCACAGCTTCGAAATCCACCTCTATGGCTTGCAAGAAATGCATTAACGCCCAAGTTGCGCCGCGGGCTTCGTAAAAAACATCATCCACTTGCGTATAAGGAGTCTTGACGAGTCGTTGGCTCGGGGCGCTTGTGGATTGTGTCGCGTTGCGATCACCCGCTGTATCAATATTCACTTGCGATTGGCCAACGCTTGCACTTAAACGCTGGGATAGGCTACCAAGGCGAGACTCGACATTCGCTAGCCAGCGCGAAAGATTATCAGCACGCGCATAGAACTGCGCGTCTTGATTCTGCGGGTCAGCAATACGGCTAAGATAGGAGGTCATCGAATTGATCGCTCGGCGATACTCGGTTTCTGAGGCAGGAAGAATCCAACTGTCGTTGGTAACGCTGAATCGCGGCTCAACGATCAATAGGTCGGGATCTTCGGTTGATTGTGATTGCGAACGGCTGAAATTTTGCCGAAAAGCTAACGCGAGGTCGCGTACTTGAATAAGCACTCCGTACTCCCAATTGGGAATATTATCCAAATACAAGCCAGGTGGCGCGATATCATTACTGAGAAACCCGCCGGGCTTGTCTAGCATAGTCTCAGCAACGCGAATCAGCACAGCCGCAGTTGTCGAACCTACCACTTGCTCGGAGTCTGGCAACTTCTCTTGTGCATTCTGCCTAACATCGAACGGTTCGGGTTCTGCACTCCAGTAAAATCCAAGTACGAATACCACGACAATGTAGAAAACGAAGAGCGCTGCGACGCCCTTGCGCACCAAACCCATGGAGTGCCAAGTGATCGTTTTTGGAAAAAAGCCTGCGAAACGTTTGCCACTCATGAAAAGTATTTATCTCCTAGACGTCACCGTCATTGGGCAATATTAGGCGCACCGTTGGGCTATCCCCCAACTCGATGTTACCGCGCAATCGATGTCCTTCTACTGCCGCTTGCATTTGCGAATAGATCCATCGCGCCTGCGTATCATTGGGCGCAGTGATGAGAAAAAACGCTCCCGTTTCTCGTGCCTGAACGCCAATTTTGGCCAGCTCTTCCATCAGGGTTGCTGAACGATTTGCCAATTCACGCACACTAATGGCATGCACCACATCCGACGAGTTCATCTCCTGCTCAAGCCTAACCCAAGCCGCTGCGATTCCTGCATGGGTATTGTCCACTTGCTCTGCGCGTCTCAAATATTGCTTTGCATTATCGAATTGCCCTTGCCTACCGGCTTGTTCGGCCAATTGCAGATATTTAGCGACAATTTCTTGAATACCATTGAGTGCCACCGGGTTGCTTGGTTCTACCGAAAGCACGCGACTAAAATAGGCATGAGCACTGATATCGGGGGGGGTTAAAAGCCGATTAGCATTGAGAGCCTTAATCCCCTCGTAAAGCAGATCCGCGATGATGCGCTGATATCGAAGGTCTTCTTCAAACCTTTCGATAACCGCGGCCTCGTCAAAGGGCTCGACGCTTTCGCTGACAGGCTCGGGCTCAGGAATAGCGACAACTCGCGCATTCTGCGTTGGCTGACAGGCGCCTAATAAGCCCAAAAACAAACAGGCCAATGGGGTGAATTTTCTAATAGCGAAGACCTTTCGAGAACAGTTCACAACTCGCGCTCACGTGTGGCACACAGGCCAATAATCTAAGGGCATTAAACCTGCCCGACTATCTCACTTAATGGCAGGAATCTCAACAGATCCCCCGGCAAAACCGATGTTTTTGGTGGGATTATGGCTAAGCCATCGCAAGCACTGATGGAGGACAATACGCCAGAGCTCTGATTTCCTGTTAATTGCAGCTGCACATTTTGTTGATCTTTGCGCACGCATCGTACACGCAGATACTCCTGGCGCACGCCTGTCGGCCCATACTTAAAGTCGGCGGCTAAATGCCAAGGAATAGCTGGCACATCGCGTACCCCTTGCAAGCGATTCAAACAAGGTCTCACGATCAATGCAAAATTGATAAATGCCGAGACAGGATTGCCGGGCAAACCAAAGAACGGGGTATTTTCAACACGCCCAAAAGCAAAGGGTTTGCCAGGTTTGATCGCAAGCTTCCAAAAATTAAGTTCACCGGAACGCTCTAGCGCATGGCGCACATGATCTTCTTCTCCGACGGACACGCCACCACTGCTGATTATGCAATCGGCTTTATTAGCAGCGTTGCGCAAGGCGCTTTCCGTGGCCTCCAAAGTATCTTCGACTATGCCGCAATCGATAACCTCGTGCCCTAAATTGCGCAAAAGGCTGCTAACTGTGTAGAAGTTGGAGTTGTAGATTTGCCCAGCCTTTAAAGGCTGGCCAGGACGTATGAGTTCGTCGCCCGTTGTTAAAACTGCAACTCGCAAGGGCCGGCGCACCTTGACGGTGTCGATCCCAACCCCTGCCAACATGCCAATGTCAGGGCCTCGCAAGCGCTGACCTGCTGCAAATAAAGGCGCACCCTTTTCAACATCTGCGCCCGCGCGCCGAATATTCTCACCGGCCTTTACGCCCTGCTCTACGATCAGCAAATCACCGTCAATACGGCAATTTTCTTGCATGATGACGGCATCTGAACCTTCCGGCACCGGCGCACCGGTAAAGATGCGCGCGAGGGTTTGGGGCAGCAAAGCCTCGCCAACGCTTCCTGCAGGGATGCGTTGAGAAACTAAGAATTGGGTTTGACCACGAAGAATGTCTTGGCTATTGACCGCATAACCGTCCATCGCACTATTGTCGTAGCCGGGCACGGCGATGGGAGCACTAATGCTTTGGCTCAACACTCGATTCAACGCATTGTCTAGCGTGACGGTTTCACTTTCTGCGATGGCATCCATGGAGCTTAGCAATAGCTGCAATGCATCATCGATTGGTGTGAGAGTGCCATTGGGCGAATTCGCCATAATGCTCCCGCTTAGCGTTTAAGCTTGCTCTATAGATTCGTTTGAATTGGCTTTGAGGATGCCTTTAATCAACGCTTGCAAACTGCCATGCCAAGAGCGCTGTTTAATCCCAAAAGTGTCGAAGATCTTTTTCGTTGCTAGCGTCGAGTTGGCGATCTCTGGCTTTTCAGCTCGCAGCAAATTCAAACTCAAATGGTCGAGTAATTTGTACACATTCTCGTCGTATTGCGCTGCTAGCTTTAGCACGTGTTGCACAAATTCGCTCTCACGCTTGGTTTCTAAGCCACAATAATGATACGTGCCCCAGACTTCTGCGTCACAATCCACTTGCAATGCTATGGCTAACAAGACTCGGGCAACGTCCTCGACAGGGGTAGGGCTAAACTTGCGCCGCAACACAGTCACCGCCCCTTCGGCCTCTTTTGCCTCAAATATCCAGCGTCGAATAAACTCATCCTGCCCGGGCCCGAACACCCACCCAGTGCGCAGAATGATGTATTTTTCTAGACTCGCCACGATGGCTTCTTCGCCACGTTGACTGCTAGCGCCATAGACCCCCACTGGCTTAACTACATCCAGTTCGTTATAGCCGAGTTTCTTGTCACCACTAAACACATAGGGTGTAGAGAGATGCAACAGAGGGATGTTGAGATGATCACAGGCTTGTGCCAAAACCGAAGGCTGCTCGTGATTGACCAACTCGCAAGCCTCGGGATCAAGCTCAGCACCATGAATAGCGAACTGACTCCCCGCCTGATAAGAGGCCAAATTAACCACTTGATCGGGTGCGCATTTTGTCAACACACGAGCGACCTTGAGTGGGTCGCGAGGGTCTAAGTCGCTGGCATTCGGCGCAACAAAGTCCACAGCACGCTGCTGCAGAAGTTTGATAAATTCCACACCGATAGCACTATCGGCTCCAACAATGAGTAGCTTCACCTGTCCCGTTTACCCTGCATCAATAGTTCCTACAATTAGAACGGGATGTCATCGTCAAAGTTATCGAAATTAGAAGGCGCAGGTGCTGAAGGCTTAGGTTGCGCTGCCCCTTCACGCTGACGATTTGGGTACTGCGACGGGGCAGAGTCTTGCCCAAACTGATTGTCTTGCTGGCCACCACCAGCACCGCCGCCTTGACCGCGCGAATCAAGCATTTGCATTTCATTAGCAACGATCTCAGTGGCATAGCGTTTAACACCATCTTGTTCCCAAGAACGGGTGCGCAGGCTGCCCTCAATATAGAGCTTTGAGCCCTTCTTTACGTATTCATTAACGATCTCTGCAAGCCGATTGAAAAACACCACTCGATGCCATTCAGTCTTCTCTTGCGGTTGCCCCGTGTTCTTATCTTTCCACGTTTCGCTTGTTGCGAGTGTAACATTGCTCACGGCACCGCCACTGGGAAGGTATCTTGTTTCAGGGTCTCCCCCGCAATTGCCCACCAGTATCACCTTATTTACGCCTCTGCTCGCCACATTACCCTCCAAAAATTCACTATTTTGCGCCAGATGTTCCAGCCCAGTTCCATAAGCAGGCTAGTCTACCGCAAGCATAGCAGTAATTAACAGAATGACTTGTCAGCCTTTGCGCTTATCCCTCAGATTGACGATAATGCTCTGTTTAATTTGCCCGACGCAACAAGAGCGAGTAGTCAATGGACAAGATCATCGTCAGAGGGGCCCGTACCCACAATCTGAAAAACATCAATGTCAGCATTCCCCGTGACAAACTCGTCGTCATCACAGGCTTGTCTGGGTCAGGCAAGTCCTCCTTAGCCTTTGATACACTCTATGCGGAAGGTCAGCGCCGCTATGTAGAGTCATTGTCGACTTATGCGCGCCAGTTCTTATCAATGATGGACAAGCCCGATATTGACCATATCGAAGGCTTATCACCCGCAATATCGATAGAACAGAAGTCCACATCGCATAATCCTCGCTCTACTGTCGGCACAATTACTGAGATCTATGACTATTTGCGCCTATTGTTTGCCCGAGTTGGCGACCCGTTCTGCCCTACTCACCACCAAAAACTCGAGGCGCAAACCGTCAGCCAGATGGTTGATCAAGTCTTAGCATTGCCCGAAGGCACACGCGTGATGGTGCTTGCCCCTTTGATTCGGGAGCGCAAAGGCGAGCATTTGCACGTGTTCAATGAGCTCAAAACCAGCGGTTATATCCGCGCCCGAGTCAACGGCATCGTTACCGAGATCGATTACCCGCCTGAATTAGAGAAAAACAAAAAGCACAGCATCGACGTGGTCGTTGACCGTTTAAAAGTTCGCCCTGACATGCAGCAACGACTTGCCGAAAGTTTCGAGGCCGCCTTACAGTTGACCGATGGCCTGGCAAAAGTAGCGTTCATGGAGGACGATGGCGAGAAGTCGCACAAAGACGACCTGTTGTTCTCATCATTGTTTGCCTGCCCCGCATGTGGCCATAGCATCAGCGAACTAGAGCCGCGTTTGTTTTCGTTCAACAACCCTGCCGGTGCTTGTTCTGGCTGTGATGGTTTAGGACTTAAACAGTTTTTTGATGAAAGCCGTGTGATTACCGACGACTCGTTAAGCCTAGCCGAAGGTGCGATTCGCGGCTGGGATCGACGCAATTTCTATTATTTCCAAATGCTCACCTCGCTAGCGAAGCATTACGACTTCGAAGTCGAAACGCCACTATGCGATCTCGACCCAAAACACCGCGAAGTCGTGCTGCGTGGTAGCGGCGATGAAGTCATCGATTTTCACTTCCTCAACGATCGCGGGGACACCGTCACCCGACGTCATAGCTTTGAAGGCATCTTGCCAAACATGGAAAGACGTTACCGCGAAACCGAGTCCAGTGCAGTACGCGAAGACCTGTCAAAATTTTTGAGTTCCCAGTCTTGCCCTGATTGCGACGGCACACGCTTGAAGCCCGAATCTCGCAATGTCTTTATCGATGGAACAAATTTGCCGACAGTTTCAGCAATGACCATCACCAAGGCGGCTCAGTATTTCAACACGCTAGCCTTACAAGGCAACCGAGCCGCGATCGCCGAAAAGATCTTAAAAGAACTACAAGATCGTTTGCGCTTCTTAGTCGATGTTGGACTTAACTACCTGACTCTCAATCGCAGCGCCGACACACTCTCTGGAGGCGAAGCACAACGCATCAGACTCGCTAGTCAGATAGGGGCTGGGCTCGTTGGTGTCATGTATATTCTCGACGAACCCTCTATTGGCTTACACCAGCGCGACAACGACCGGCTACTAAGCACGCTCTACCATTTGCGGGACATCGGTAACACTGTCATCGTGGTTGAACACGACGAGGATGCTATTCGCAACGCCGACCATATTATCGATATTGGTCCGCGTGCCGGCGTGCATGGTGGCGAGATCGTGGCGCAAGGCAGTTTGCAAGATATTCTCGATTCCAAAGAATCCCTGACTGGTCAGTACCTTTCGGGAAGACTGGAAATCAGTGTGCCGAATAAACGTATTGAGGCAGATGAGGAGAAAATACTTCAGCTCGCCGGAGCCACAGGCAATAATTTGCAGGATGTCACACTGAATATCCCTCTAGGGTTGCTCACCTGTATTACCGGTGTTTCTGGCTCTGGCAAATCAACGCTAATCAATGGCACCTTGTATCCACTGGCGGCCACGGCTCTCAACGGCGCAACCACGCTAAATGCCGCGGCTCACAAAGCCATTATTGGCCTCGAAAAGCTCGATAAAGTGGTCGACATTGACCAAAGCCCCATTGGCCGCACGCCGCGCTCGAATCCGGCAACGTACACCGGCATCTTTACACCAGTACGAGACTTGTTTGCAGGCACGCAAGAGGCAAGAGCCCGCGGGTATAAAACGGGGCGCTTCAGCTTCAACGTCAAGGGTGGACGCTGCGAGGCCTGTCAAGGTGACGGCGTCGTCAAAGTTGAAATGCATTTCCTTCCCGACGTCTATGTGTCGTGTGACGTCTGTAATGGAAAGCGTTACAACCGAGAGACCTTAGAAGTTAAATACAAGGGCAAAAATATAAGCGAAGTATTGGATATGACCATCGAGGATGCACGCGAGTTCTTCGATGCTGTGCCCGCAATCGCACGAAAATTACAAACATTGGTCGAAGTAGGTCTGTCATATTTATGCTTAGGGCAAGCAGCAACCACTCTTTCGGGTGGTGAAGCGCAGCGGGTCAAACTTGCTCGCGAATTGTCCAAACGCGACACAGGACAAACGCTTTATATATTGGATGAACCTACCACTGGTTTGCACTTCGAAGATATCAAACAACTATTGGCGGTATTGCACCGACTGCGCGATCAAGGCAACACCATAGTGGTCATCGAACACAATCTGGATGTGATCAAAACGGCCGATTGGATTGTTGACTTAGGGCCCGAGGGGGGCGATGGTGGCGGACGCATCATCGCCGAAGGAACGCCGGAAGCTGTCGCCCAGAATCCGGCCTCTTATACTGGTAAATATTTGGGCCGCCTACTGTCGAAGTAAGGTTTATTCACGACAGGCGAAATTCTCAGCAATCCAATTGCGTGCGTCGTTTTGGCCGCCCGCAGGTCCAATATAGACCGATTGCTGTGGGTGTGGACACAGCAATCTTTCATTGTCCACGATTCCCCGCGTACTATGGGTCGCTATGATGCTATCTGGCGCCTTGCCGTTCTCTACCCAATCGACTAAGGCTTCCAGCTTGTCCCACGCGTTCGGCCCTTCTCCGCCACTGCAATGCCCCATCCCAGGCGCAAAAAACAGTCGGGTACTGGCCATCGCTGCGTCCTGGTCATTCGCAAAAGTCGCCGCTAACATGGCGTTGAAGTATTGCAAGGTCGCAGCAGGGGAGGACAACGCATCATTCCAACCGTGGTAGAGCAGCAACTTGCCATCATTATCGCGAAGAAAGCGGCTAAGATCTGGGTCAGTGGCATCCATGATGGATTGCATGGTGCTGGCTTTACCTGCACTCAAATCGTTGATATCGAACTCCAGCCATGAAAACTCAGGTACAGCAGCGTTTGTTCCAGAAACCTGGAGCGGTTTCGTCATATCCGCAATGACGACCCCAGGATCTTTCTCATAGAACAAATAGTTAACATGATCACCGGCAGGCCCCATTAGCATTCCGGGGCCATTGGCATTTCCTGCATGAGGAATATACAGCGAGCTCCACGAAAGCTCTGAGCCTAAGGCTTTTCCTGGGTACAAAATACTGCCAGCACTATCGCTTGGCCCGGTATAAAAATCTTTAATCGTTTGCACTTGCGCATTCGTAAAACAACGATCAGTGGCCCCATCGGCACCACACATCGCATCTGCAAGCTCTATTTCGGGCGCAAATGTACACTGCAATGGATTATTGATCACACCGTCTTGGATGCCATCAATGGCATCACATTTTTCGAGAACTCTTTCGTGCAAGGTGTCTAACAAACGCAAACTATCGAAACTACCGTCACCGTCTGTATCGACCGCCAAATTACCGGCGAAATTGTCTTTAAAGAGTCTTTGCAACCACCAAACACCTGCTGCGTTCATGGCCTGATAATAATTCACCGGGGCGCCGGCCACGATGCCATCGAAATCCATTGGATAACGCTGCGCTTCCATCAAGCCCTGCCGCCCTCCTGTCGAGCAGCCTTCAAAATAAGAATAATTTGGTTGCGCGCTGTAATACTGCTGAGCGAGCGCCTTGCCTGCCATGACCGTTGTGTGCACCGCGCGATAGCCGAAATCAATCTCTGCTTGACGATTGTTAAAGCCGAATTGCGAGCCTGGCTCGACAGAATTGTCATGCCCAGTATTGCTATTGGCAACCGCATAACCCTGCGTCAAGCGATGGTCTGCAAAATCAAGATCTCCATCTTTGCCGCCATCACCCCATTGTAAAAACCGCCTATTCCAATTGCTCGGCAAGGGGAGCTGCACATGGTAATGAATCCCCGGTGGAATAAGCCCGCGAGCATAACAGTATGCCGGCACCCCATCTTCAGCAGGCTTAATATTAGCGGACAAAATAGTCAATGAAGGCACCTGCGTGAGCGCCGCACATGCGTCACGCTCAGCGGGCGTTTGCGAGAACGCCGAGCTCGTTGTTAAAGCACAAACACTAAGCGTTAAGGAATATAACAATATTATTTTCATTTTCAGCGCCTCACTTATGCCGCGAAAGGTCTTATTACGACAATCTACGAGGCTGATAATGGCCTATTCATGACGTAAGGACAAGGCAGGGCTACGTGCTGCAATTCTTGCCGATAACAAGCCCACGGTCAGCGCAGCGATTAGCAAGGCAGCTACCCCCGATGCTAGGAAGATAAGGGGATTCATCGTTACCCGATAGGCAAAGTTGTCTAGCCACCCATTCATAAAATAGGCAGCCGTTGGCCATGCAATGGCTGTGGCAACAATCACGAGAAGCAAAAAGTCTTTCGACAATAACTGCACCAATTGCCACACGCTACTGCCTAAGACCTTGCGGATACCAATCTCACGAGTTCTTCGCCCAGTCATATATGATGCTAGACCAAACAAGCCTAATGCGGCGATCAGTATGGCCATTGCACTAAACCATGAGAACAGGATGCCCTGCCGGCGCTCACTTTCATAAAGCCCATCGATGTCGGCATCGAGAAAAGATTGCTGAATGGGAATGCCAGGCACGAATTGCTGCCATGTAGAATTAATGAAGGCAATCGTTTCATCGCGCTGCTCACCGGAGATGCGAATGGCCATGCTGCGCAGATTGGGAAACGGGTTAACCCGGCTCTGACTATTCATGACACGGTAGTAAACAGGTTTCACGGCTTCTCGTATTGATGAGAAATATACATTATCCACTACCCCTACAACCGTGCCACGCACCACCTGCGTCGCTGCTTGATCCATGACGCTTTCCATCCACTTCCCGACAGCGGTCTGCGCCGTCCAGCCCATTTGCAGCGCTGCTAACTCGTTGATAATAAAATTGGCATCCGTGCTAGGCTCCCCTGGCACAGGTTCTAGAAATAAATCACCGCCTCTATCTTGGGAAAAACTGCGGCCAGCATAAAATTCAATGCCGAAAGTTTCGAAAAAATCGAAATCGATATTGAGATACGGCATGCCGATAGTGCCTACTCCCCCACCTTCAAAACGCACGCCGTCCGCATTGGTGTTTTGATCACCTGGCATTAAATTCGCTGCCGTAACCGACACTATATGGGGGTGACGAAGCAACTCTTGTTTCATAGTCGCGTAGCTCTCTCCTAGGCCTTGTTGCCCCGAACCTCTGTAAACAAGGACTTCTTCTTGCGCAAACCCTAAGTCTAAAGTTTGCGCATAACGCAGCTGCGACAAAGCGATGCCAGTTGCCGAGACCATCGCAATAGAGATTGCAAACTGCAACACGACTAAAAGCTTGCGCAAGTGTTGCCCACCTTTGCCACGACTTAACTCACCGCGCAATATTGTCGCCGATGGAAAGGAGGCCAAGTAGAAAGCCGGATAGACGCCTGCGAGAAGTCCAACAAAAATAGCGAAAAGGATTAAACTGGGCAGCACCCATAGATTTTGCGTGAGCCCCAAAGTCAAACTACTACCCAGCAAGCTATTAAAGGCTGGTAGGCTAAGCAAAACGAGCGCAGTCGCTAGCGCCACCGCTAACAAGGCAACCAGTAGCGACTCACTGAGAAACTGCGCAGCGATATTTAACTTACTAGCCCCGCAAACCTTACGCATCCCTACTTCACGCGCTCGAGCTAAGGAACGTGCTGTCGAAAGGTTCATAAAATTGAAACACGCTAATAACAGAATGAATACGGCAATCGCACTAAAGGTAATGACGGTCACTCCATTGCCATTGCCTTGAAGTTCATTGTCTCGGTGCGAATTCAAGTGGATATCGGTCAACTTCATAACAGTAAAGCTCGTGAACTCTGGCGCCTGTTCACTCACATGTCGTCGCAAGAAATCAGGCATTTGCCCCTCAAAACTTGCCAAATCAAAACTCTCGTCAGGGACTATATAAGTGTGAAAATTATTGAACCCCCAGCTTTGCATGCGATCACCCAAAATTACCTCAGCGGTCTGCATTGATGTGAAAGCACGTGCATCTAGATGGGTGTTGCTTGGCAGATTCTCCATCACCCCGGTGACCAACACCGGCACCTGCCCATTCATCACAATGGTGCCACCAAGTGCTCCACCTTGCGGGAAATATTTTTCGGCCAACTCTTCATTAATGACAACTTGAAAAGGACCGTTAAATAAATTGTCTGAGTCACCTTCTAACAAAGAGATATCAAATACCGAGAACACATCTGAGTCAGCAAAGTACAAACCAGACTCATAGAAAGAGTCGGCGCTATTGGGTCTGGACAATACTGCCGTGTTATCCATTAAACGGACGATAGACTCAAACTGAGGGTATTCGAGCTTAAGTAATGGCCCAACCTGCGGAGCATTAGTCGCTAGATAGAGCGGCGCACCGCCACCGGGAGGATTGAAGTTACGCATGACGCGATAGGTGCGATCAGCATTGCGCCACTGTTTATCGTAGTCCAATTCAGCTCGGACAAATAACGCAATCAATATCACCGAAGCGATTCCGATTGTCAGACCTAAAATATTGATGAAGGAGAATAGTAAATGACTTTTCAGATTACGAGCGGCAATGACAAAATAGTGGCGCAACATAGTGGGTTCTTCTTTTTAGACTGTTAATTCTGTTAATGGCAGCTTTGTAAAAGCAGGGAAAAAAGTGCTGCCCGGCGTTGATGCAATTAGCACCTCAGCGCGGGCAGCCACAAGCTTCGCTAACCAAGATAGGTATAGCAAGGTTTAGGCCAGAATTTTTTCACTATATTTATCAATCGCTTACCAACACCTCGCTAAGAAGATGTGTTGGTAAGCATTAAGAAGTTGTGGATTTCGCTAAGTGCTTGAGCACTTTCGCCACAGAAAGGATTAACGCGGAACCGCGTCTGCTTGTTGCAATAGATAAGCACGAATATTCTCGACTTCTATTGCACCGAGGTCTTCAGAGAAGCTCGCCATTCCTCTTGATTCGAACAAACCATCCAAGACGATGCTCATAAAGGCATCCTGATTGAGAATGCTAGAGGAAAATCTTAGATCAGGGATTGAGCCAACGCTTAATGCAGCGGGTCCATGACACACAGAGCAGAAACTACCATAGGCTAGAGCTCCCTCTAAGACATTACCGCTAGTCGTTGTTGTGCTCGTATCGAGCGCTGGCAGAGGGTTAGGCTCGGCAATATCTAACGGGGCGTCGGCGCCCAGCTTAAAGGCAATCAACCTACCGTTCATATAGCGCGGACCGTTTCCTGATAACAACCCCATCGTCAACGGAATCGCGCCACCCTGCCCTGCCAACGCCAAGACATACTGCTCGCCATCGAGCTCGTAGGTGACAGGGCCGCCCAAAATGGCATCCCCTACCTCAGTTGACCAATACTCCATTCCATCATTCGTGCCATAAGCATGAAAGACTCCATCGGCCGATCCTTGAAATACGAGTCCACCGCCAGTGGCAAGCGTGCCACTATTGCCGTAGACAGGGTAGTCCACCCGCCACGCGGGGCTTTGCGCCACAGGATCCCAAGCGATTAAGCTTGAGGGAGTGAGTGCTGCAGATCGTGCTCGATCTTGCGGGTTGCGCGGCTCGCTTGGCATGGGATCAAGACCAAGATTCCAACCAGCCTCCTGCTTCTCCATCTCCCCTGGGTTAGCGTATTGATAGGAGGTGTTCTGCGTCGGCAGAAACACATAACCAGTTGTTGGGTCGCGCGACATTGGATACCAGTTATGTCCACCAAGTGGCCCAGGCATCATCACCACAGGTTGATCCTTATAGCGGATCCCTTCTGCTTCAATTGGACGACCCGACACTGGGTCTAGACCACTCGCCCAATTAATTTCCACGTAATTCTCGCCAGAGATAAACTCCCCATTGGTGCGATCAATCACATAGAAGAAACCATTCTTAGGCGCTTGCATTAATACTTTACGTGTCTGCCCGTTAATCTCGAGATCCGCCAACATGATGTGCTGCGTGGCCGTGTAGTCCCATGACTCTGCGGGAGTTGTTTGAAAGTGCCATACATATTCGCCAGTCGCTGGGCGCAAAGCCACAATTGAGGATAGGAATAAGTTATCGCCCTCTCCGTTTGAGCGAATTTCGTGATTCCAAGGACTGCCATTACCAACGCCTATATAGAGAAGGTCGAGCTCTGGGTCATACGCCATTGAGTCCCAAACTGTGCCGCCACCGCCTAATGCCCACCACTGACCAGCCCATGTTTCGGCAGCCATCTCCATAGCAGCATTCTCAAAACCGTCGGCAGGGTTTCCAGGGACAGTGTAGAAGCGCCACAACATTTCACCAGACTCAGCATCGTAGGCAGAGATGTAGCCACGCACGCCAAGCTCTGCACCACCATTGCCTATAATGACTCGACCATCGATGACACGCGGAGCGCCAGTAATGGTATAGCGTAATTCAGGATCAGCGGTCTCTGCCGTCCACGCAACGTCACCGCTATCCCGATCTAAAGCGATCAAACGTCCATCGATAGTGCCCAAGAAGACTTTATCGCCCCATGCGGCCATGCCGCGATTGACGACATCGCAACAGGCGTTGACGCCATAACGCCCTGGTACTTGTGGGTCGTAACGCCACTTCTCTTCGCCGGTGCGAGCGTCCAATGCGAACGCTTTACTCCAGGCCGATGTGAAATAGATGGTGCCATCGATCACTAAAGGCGTCGCCTCTTGCCCTCTGTTGGTATCTAGCTCGAAAGACCAAGCCACACCAAGTTGCTCAACCGAGCCTCTATTAATTTGAGTGAGCGGGCTGTAACGCTCTTCTGAGTAGGTACGCCCATAAGTTAACCACTGCGCGTTATCATTCGCGGCATTAAGAATATCAGCTGCCACAATGACTTCGTCCGAATGCTCGGGCGCCGCGCTTTGCGTTTCCTCGACCATGACAGGCGCCGTGGCTGGCTGCTCCTCACTACATGCGCCTAATGCTGACAAGGCGATCAAACCCAAAAACAGTCTGCGTGTACTTAACATAACCCCAACCCTCTTCTATGAAGAGTTGAGCATAAACAGGACATGGCCAGCGCGCAAGGAAGCCAATAGCGATTTAGCGTTTTCCCCTAACAATTGTCATTCTCGCCAATCTCTGGCGCGCCTATCCAACCACAAGTTTCCACGCCCCCCTATCTAATTGTTTTAATTAAATAATAAATTCTGGCACAGCGATTGCAAACCCTAGCCTATAAATCTGCTCATTACGGGCAATTCATTTTAATTTAATAAAGTTATATGACCCCTTGGAGTCGAGACCATGATTATAAAAACTGAAAATCTCACTAAACTCTTCCGCACAGACGAAGTCGAAACGACTGCCTTAGGCGGAGTAAGCATCGAGATCGCCGAAAAAGAATTCGTTTCAATCATGGGTCCCTCGGGCTGCGGTAAATCCACTCTACTCAATATCATTGGCCTCATCGACAACCCAGATGGCGGGCAGTTCTATTTTCTAGACCAAAACATCTCAAGAGTAGGCGAGCGAGAACGCGCTATTCTTCGCAAAGAAAACCTCGGGTTCATCTTTCAAAGCTTCAACCTCATTGATGAGCTGAGCGTTTATGAGAATGTAGAGTTACCTTTGATCTATACAAAGGTGCCCGCAAACGAGCGCAAACAGCGGGTCGAATCGGTGATCGAAAAAATGAACATGAGTCATCGCATCCGCCATTTTCCACAACAGTTATCTGGGGGGCAGCAGCAACGAGTCGCAGTCGCACGGGCATTGGTAAACCGACCAAAGCTTATCCTAGCTGACGAACCTACGGGTAACTTAGACAGTGAGCATGGCATTGAGGTGATGCAATTATTGCAGCAGTTAAATCAAGAAGGCACGACCATCGTGATGGTAACCCACTCGCCCGAACACGCAGAATACGGCACACGCACAATCCGTATGCTCGACGGACAAGTCGTTACAACGCCCACTGCTGCTTAAGAGAAATTAATATGTCCGCCTCTTCATTATTAGCCAGCTACACTCGCATTGCGCTTCGCAAGCTTGTCAAAGAGCGCAGTTACAGCGTCATCAATATCGCCGGCCTCACTATCGGAATAGCCTGCTGCCTCATCCTTGGTCTCTACCTGCATAGTGAACTAAGCTACGATCAACACCATGAGAAAAAAGACCGCATTTATCGCATAATCAACGAACTCACTATCAATGGTGACGCAACTTATGCCGCTGTGACATCGACGCAACTTGCGCTCGTGCTTGCAGAGCAAAACCCTGTCATAGAATACGCCACACGTTTTCGCAATGTGCCCAATGCGCAATCTCTAATGCGCACTAACGACAATCAAGCCCTCTACTGGGAAGATGTCTACCTAACAGATAATGCAACCTTCAAAATCTTTAGCCATGATGTACTTTACGGCAACCCCGACACGGCGCTGATTGATCCGAACAGTATCGCCGTAAGCGAAACCTTTGCTAGACAATATTTTGGCGATCGCAACCCGATTGGTGAAACAATTTTCACGGATGCCTACACGTATCGCATAGACTTGGTATTCGCAGACTTACCCGACAATACGCACCTGAAATACGACGTGCTCATCTCTTACAATCAGTCGCCAATATTGGACTCAGCAGAACGGATCGAAGAGTTGTGGAGCATCAATGCTTACACCTATGTCCTATTGCCAGAGAATTTTACTGACGCGGATTTTCAAACGCTTACAGAAGAATTTTACGAACGCAATATGCGCCCGATGGTGGAACAACTCAACATCAATGCCAGCGCTAAATTCACTCTTGAACCGATTAGCTATATTCATTTGCAGTCGAGCACCGATTTCGATCTACCCAGAGGCAATATTTTTTATATTTACGCTTTCTCAGCGATCGCGCTATTTGTTCTGATAGTGGCGTGTATCAATTACATTAATTTGGCCACTGCCCGCTCTATTGGCAGGGCAAAAGAGGTGGGGATGCGCAAAGTACTAGGCGCATCTCGCAGCCAATTGCTTGGGCAATTTATTGGCGAGTCAGTCATCTATGTACTGGTCGCTCTGGCTCTCGCTGTGTTCGTCAGCTGGATTGCAATTGCATTTACACCAATCACAACACTGCTGGACTCTCCGCTGCCCCTTAGCGTGTTATTCTCGCCACTGGTATTGATAGGGCTCATCTTCAGCGCCATTGCACTAGGCTTATTGTCCGGCCTATATCCAGCCATTTATCTTTCTGCCATCCCTCCTGTCGCTGCGTTTAGGGGAGCACAAGGCAATGGCCGACAAGGTGCCAGCACACGCCAAGCACTCGTATTAATGCAATTTGTCATCTCAATTGCTGTCATCGCTAGCACCTTATTAATGCTCTCGCAGATGCAGTTCGTGCAAAGTAAACCGCTAGGGTTTCAACCTGACAATCGCTTGGTCTTGCGCGTTTCTGGAGCAGATCAAATTGAGCGCTTACCAGCCTTTCTCAATGAGCTACGCCAAACCAACGGTGTGATATCAGTAGCGGTCACCGAAGATCTCCCTGGCGAACAACCTAGCATCAATGCACTTCAGGTTGAGAACAAACAGGGAAGCTATGAACAGATGACTGTAAACACAATGGACATGGGACCAGAGGTGATCGAAACATTGGGGATGCAATTATTGCAAGGCAGAGACTTCGACATTAATCGCAGCAACGACCCGCGCCGCACCGCTATTGTTAATCAAAGTTTAGTACGGCAAATGGGGTGGTCAAATCCTATTGGAAGACGCATACAGCAGTTTGGGACCGACGACAATCCAGTGATCGAAATCATCGGCGTTGTAGAAGATTTTCATATGCTGGGTCTACAACAAGCCATTACTCCTTTGGCAATATTCTATAGACCTGCTGATTTCAGTGAGTACACCGAAGCACAACGTCGTTCGTATTCGGAGTTAGTGATCATACAGATTGAGCCTAGCGCCACTAATAGCGTCTTAAACGATTTGCAAAACCAGTGGTCGCAGTTTGATCCAAGCCACCCTTTGACATTCACATTCTTGCAAGAAGATCTACGCGAGCTGTATGGCTCTGAGCAACGACTCATGGGGCTTGTCGGGAGTTTCGCTGGGCTTTGTATATTCATTTCGTGTTTAGGGCTTTTTGGTCTGTCTGCCTTCAACACAGCCAAAAGAACTAAGGAAATCGGCATACGCAAGGTACTCGGTGCTTCTACTATTAGTATTATTGCATTACTCTTCCAAAATATACTTGCCTTGTTAGCAATTGCATCACTGCTAGCATCAGCCATATCGTTCTGGGCGATTAGCAAATGGTTAGAAGGGTTCTATTATCGAATCGATCTACTCGGCGCTAATTTAATGATTTTTGGATTTGCAGCTTTAATCGCGATTACTGTGGCTTTCACTACAATGGCCATGCAGTCCCTGCGCACGATACAAGCTAGCCCAAATCTTGCATTACGATACGAATAAGGAATAACAATGGACCGCGTAATTGAGAAGAAAAAACGGCCGCTTTGGCAATGGGCTTTGTTGTTTTTGGCGCTCTCAGCAGCAGCCTTTTGGGTTTACGGTTTGCTTAGTGATGCCTCCATCCGCACTTTCAGGCTCCCCTCTCAACAAACAAGCATCGCCAGTGTCAGCTATGGCGCATTCGAGGATGTCACGCCGATTCGCGGGTCTATTCAACCGCTCAATAGTGTGTACCTCGATGCAGTTGATGGCGGTGTCGTTGAGGAGGTGTTAGTTGAGGAAGGCAGCTTTGTAGTGGCAGGACAACCGTTGTTACAACTGAGCAATACCGACCTGCGTCTTAATGTTGCACGTAACGACACATCCATCACCGAGCAGCTGAATAATTTGTCCAACATTTCTAACGGCCTAGAAACCACCAAACTAAATACCGATAGACAAGTGATAGAAATCGAATACCGAATAATCGTATTAGAGAGGCAAGAGCAACGTTTGCAACAGCTTGCTAGCGATAGCCTAGTATCAAAAGAACAATACGAGTCAGTTGTAGACGAGTTGACTTACCAACGCAAACTTCTTGCGAACACTCGCTCGCGGCAAGTGCTAGAAGACAGAATCCGAAAAGATCGTATGGAGCAGATCGCCCTGCAAGTGACTAAGCTCGAAGAAAACTTAGAACTTTCACAAAGTAGTTTCGAAAACTTACTTGTAAGGGCCCCGATTTCTGGCCAATTAACCTCTTTGTCTGTGGAAGTCGGTGAAAATAAAACGCGTGGGCAACGCTTAGGGCAAATCGATGTGATTGAACAATTCAAAATAGTCGCTCAAGTCGATGAATACTATGTCACTCGTGTTGCGAACGATCAGTCCGCGCGTTTTGTTCTTGCGGGACAACAGTACCAAGCACGCGTCATCAAAATTTATCCAGAAATTACAGATGGCACTTTTACCATAGACTTGGTGTTTGACGGGGTATCGCCTGAGAATATTCGTCGCGGTCAAACTTTGCAGTTAGACTTGACACTTGGCAGCTCCGTTGAGTCCCTTCTCCTACCATTAGGTAGCTATATACAAGACACTGGCGGCAACTGGGTGTTCGTCCTCGATAGTGACGGGAATTTCGCAAGCCGTCGCAATATTCGCACGGGTCGACGTAATAATCGATTCATTGAAGTCGTTGACGGTTTATCCCAAGGCGATAGAATTATCACTTCAAGTTATAGTCAATTAATGGAAATGGATCGCGTCCAACTCAACGAATAAGTTTTACGAAATTTTTTAATTGTTTTGGGTTGTTTTCCTACAGACGACAACACAAATTATGCGTTATGCTGAGGCATTAAAATTACAAACTCGTTATTTTTATGCTTCAAAAATTGAATATTACATGACGCGAATAAAGACGCTACAACTTACAATCGCGTTGGCTGTTCTTTCAGCGATTGGACCAATCTTGGCTGCCGAGTACCTTGCCTATCAACAAGGTTTACGCATTGAAACCGAACATGTCCTGCGTTATGTAAACGATGTTATCCATCGCTCTGATCGCACCACCTATCAAATCAACGAGTCAAAAGGACAAATACAGGCAGAGTTTCCAGGACAAGCTTGCTCTGAGCAAATGATCGCGCGCATGAGTACCATAGCGCTAGAGAAAGAGTTCGTTGAAGTGATCGGCCATATGAACGGCAATCTTATGGATTGCTCTTCATTGGGCTGGCACTCCCCCCCTATAGACTTAGGGCCTCCAGACCAAACTACGAGAGTCGGTAATTCATTACGAGCCGATCTTCACTTTCCACTAGCTCCTAATGTACCAATGGTTAGCCTTGATCAAGATGGTTTCGTGGCCATTGCTAATCGCAGCCTTTCGATAGACCTATCGGACGAAGAGGTTGGGGTGCGTTTTGCCACGTTCACACCAACAACTGGGGAAATTCGCTCGTCTAACGGTACGATCGACCCCGAATGGTTGACTCGTCTGGGCCAAGAAAAACAAATAAGCTTTATTACCGATAGTTTTATTGTTGGGGTCGGGCGCTCAGAAGATATATTACTAACGGCTGCAGTTGCCGCAGTCCCTCTCTCAACCTTGCACGAACGTGTCAATGAGTTCACCTGGCTCATGGTCCCCATTGGCTTATTCTCAGGCTTAATACTTGCCGCGCTCGTGGCATTTCTCGCCCGCCAACACCTTTCGATCGGCACTGAGATCAAACTGGCATTGAGACGCAAAGAGTTCTATGCCGTTTACCAACCCATCGTTCGTCTGCACGACAAAAAGATCATTGGCGCTGAAGCACTGCTGCGCTGGAAACGCCAAGACGGCACTACCACTATGCCAGATGTGTTTATTCCAGAGGCGGAAAAACTAGGTTTGATCACCAAGATTACTCACCAATTAATCGAGCTAATTGAAAAAGATGTGCGACGCCATTTCAACGACTACCCTAATTTTAAAATCGCCATCAATATCTCTGCGGCTGATTTAGAGTCAGAACAAACACGCCCACTTATAAAAAAACTCGCAGAGAAAATTAACGGCGAGTGCACCGTTGAAATTACCGAACGCGTTCTATTGGATGCAAAGCATTCAGCCGACCGGATTGAAGTACTGCGCAAAGACAAAATATCGGTAGCACTAGACGACTTTGGTACGGGGTATAGCAGCCTGTCCTATCTGCAAACACTGCAATTCGATTATTTGAAGATCGACAAAATATTTGTTGATGCAATCAACACCCAAGCAGCCACCAACCATGTAGTACTACACATCATCGAAATGGCTAAAACGCTGGGTTTGGCTATACAGGCAGAAGGCGTTGAAACAGAGGAACAGGCGCGCTTTCTAGCAGAGCGCAATGTCGAGTACGCCCAAGGCTGGTTATTTGGTAAACCCGTACAAGCTAGTGACTTCTCAGTCGTATTTGTGGGCGCTATTGCGAATTATAAAGAATAAGCTCAACCGAGCTCTCTCGAACTCGGCTCTAAGATTTATTTGGCGACAGCTTGGATGCGAACAGTCAGCGATACTTCAGATTTTCCCGCCTCAGCAACTGGGTTCGCTTTCTCGGCGACCGAGTCCATCGCCATGGAGCGCGCCATCATCAACGGCTGCGCATAGCCCATCGCTTCATCGATCGAGATAGTGGCGATATCAACATCGCTTTTACCCATGGCTTGCGCGGCGCGCTCGGCGTTGGCTTGTGCTCGCACTATAGCGCTCTCCATCAAACCGTCACGAATCTCATCCGCGCGCTGGGTACTCAAGCTATAGCTAAGATTATTCATAACAAAGCCTAGTTCCTGAATCTCACCAGCCAACTCCAACACAGTTTGCGCATCGGTGGACTCCAAAGTAATCGATTGTGCACCTCGCCATTGACGATCGGTCCTGCCTCCTTGCGGTGCGTTATTGAACTGATAGACGGAATAATAACCGGTGGCAACCTCAACGGAAGCTACATCATCAGTGCGCTCCAACGCCTGCGCCATCGCTGCATTAATCTCTCTTTGCAGAATTTGCGCGTCTTTATTCTCGCTTTCGATTCGGAGCACGGCCGTCAATGTATCTTGCTCCACGCTGATCTTTTCAGTGACGGATAAACTGATCAAGGTTTGCCCTTCTGGTAAAAGCTCGATGTTTTGGGCACTCGCTCCTAGCGACGCTAACCCTAAACAACTTGCCATCACTACTTGCGCTATCAGCTTCATTTACTGCTCCTTTGTTTCAGTTTATCGGTAACTTCTTTGACGCGACCATTATAGAGATAGTTTGCATTAACCAAGCCTGAATAGAACCCACCTCCATTGCTGCATTGCCAATCCACGCTATAGTGCTATAGATTAGCCAGTATGAGTATACCTCCCTCAGATCGACCAAAGGATATTCGGGTTTCGCTAGTTGGCGAAGATGCCTTGCTATTTGCCTTCACAGCCACTACTGCTGCAGATGTGCCAATCGATGTTCAACAGCGCGTATGGCAACTCTATGGGTGGTTAGACCTGCAGCGTGAGCCACTAGGTCTGATAGAGATTGTGCCGGGTATGGGTAACATCCTGATACGGGCAAGCCAGAAAACTCTTCTCAACACCCTTCAAGACCTCGTTCTAACTCACTGGCCGCAATTAAAAGACATAGATGTCCAAGGTCGCACGATTGAGATTCCCGTGAGCTATGGCGGCGCAGACGGGCCTGACATCGACTACGTTGCCGAGCATTGCGGAATAAGCATTGTGGAGCTAATCGAAACCCATTGCAGTCGCACCTATCGCGTCTACTGTCTTGGCTTTCAGCCGGGGTTTGCGTATCTGGGCGACTTAGATCCACGTTTAATCTTGCCACGCGCAAAGACGCCGCGTCTTGCTATAGCCCCTGGGTCGGTCGCCATCGCTGGCAGCCAGACAGCCATCTACCCCAGTGAATCGCCCGGGGGTTGGCATATCATAGGCCACACCGAAGTGCCTTTATTTACGCCCACTAAATCCCCCATCACTTTGCTGCAGATCGGCGACTCGGTTCGTTTTGTGCCGGTTGGGGAACCACGATGATAGAAGTACTTCGATCGGGCCCATTAACAACAGTGCAGGATCTCGGCCGCTTCGGTCTGCGCCACTTAGGAATCAGCCAAGCCGGGGTGCTCGACCCAATCGCCTTTAGACAAGGCAATCTTATGCTTGGCAATCCCGAAAACGCGGCCGTATTGGAGGTAAGCGTTGGGCCCCTATTTTTGCGCTTCACCGCTCCATGCCGCATAGTCCTGACGGGGGTAGACTTTGCGGGCTCCATATCCAATCCCAATGCACCCACAACGCAGCAAGTTCTACCAGGTCACCCTACTGCTATTGCCACAGGAAGCACATTGTCATTACTGCGCCCCGCGATAGCCGGTGCGAAAGGCTACCTTGCCGTTTCCGGAGGCATCGATGTTCCACTGTTATTAGGATCGCGCAGCACCGATTTAAACAACCGCTTTGGTGGGTTGAATGGTCGCGCGCTACAGGCCGGCGATTATCTCCCACTCTCTCGCCAAGCCCCTCCACAGCCAGGGCTGAATACCTTAGTTCGCTCCTTCGCCCCTAGCCATGTTCTGCGCGCATTACCGGGCCCAGATTACGATCTGTTCGACGATGACGCCCACCAGCAATTTTGGATGCAACCTTGGGGGATTAGCCATCAAAGCAATCGCATGGGTATGCGCCTGAAGGGCAGGCGATTAGATCTTCTACAACCAGTGAATTTGCTCTCCGCGGGCGTGCTACCTGGAGATGTACAAGTGCCTAATGACGGGCTGCCAATCATCCTCGCCAATGACGCACAAACCATTGGTGGCTACCCTAGGATTGCGAGCGTCATCCAAGCCGACCTCTGGCAACTGGCACATATGTCACCTAACACCTCTGTCTATTTTCAGCCCGTTAGCCACGCCATTGCGGTCGCGGCTAAGCTGCATCAAAGCCAATATTTCGAACGCCTAAGCGAGCAACTGCAGCAAGCGCGGCAAGCCGATTAGCGTTGTGTGAAAGTCAAAAGTACTGTGTATTCACTCTCTCGGGTATTGCCGGTAACATTTGCGGTTCGGCTCGCCACGGCGCTCAACACCAATGTCGAAGTAGACTCCGCAACCACTGAAACTGAAATAGAGTCGATAACCGGCAAAATATCAGACAGCGCACTACGAACAACGGCTTGCATCGCGCTCGTATCAGTACTATCTGGCCTTTCAACTGCATACTTTTTTATATCGACAGTGGGCCGCACAAGCGTGGAAGAATTAAAGATAATCTCACCATTGCCCGTTACTCGTAGATCATAAATAGGGATAACCGGCTCTGGCGTCACCGGCGTGTTCTCCGCGACTATGAGCGTTGTAAGTTCTGCAACCTCACCTACCCGCACATAGGCAGTCCCATAGGGGCCGCCTCGCACCGATACTGCTTGACCTTCCACTAATAAACCCATGCCCGTGGCCGGATAAAAACGGCTGAGAGTATTGCTGCCTAGTTGATTCGTGGATAAGACATTCTTAGGAAAAAATTGCGGAAAGTATTGTTCTGCTAGATCAAATAGGGCCGATGAATCCGCGACATTGAGCACTTGATTGCTCGCGCCACAAGCCGTCTCTAAACTCGTTTGTGTCCCAGCGACAGTCGCATAGGACACGTCGGCAAAAGAGGACACTGATAGACTAATAGTTCCTGCGGTCACGGCGCTCGTGTCCATCGTCAACTTTAACCCGAGGTCAGAACTTCCCCAAGTGGCCGTATTTGGTGAAGATTTTAGCGTTGTTGCAGAACCTAGTGAAAGCCCATCGAAACATAAGGCGCCAGCTGCATCCAAAACTACCGAGGCAGTAGCACCATTGCTAAAAGGCGACACATTCGTGGCACCGGCAAAGGTGACTGAATAAGTTCCAGCACTCGAACTTGGTATATTCGGCGCTACCGGCACATTGGAGATTTGCGCAGTTAACGCAGCGATAGTCCCTATTGCGACTGGGTTTTCGTTATTACCAAACTGGCCTCCGTTGACATAAACAACGCTGTCTTTGATACCTACAAATAATTGCGTATTAAAATAGTAACGATAAGTGAAGCCGTCTTGGGTTTGATTGAAAGTCTGTGGCCCACTAGGAAAGAGCTTAGGATACTCCGTCTCGATTAACGTGAAGAAAGCGTTATTGGTGCTCAACTGCGCATCAGCGCCCTGGGCACCACTACACTCTTTCGACAACGATGTTTGATCCCCCGTCAGCAACCCAAAAGGGTTACCCCCTGAGGATTGAAAGGCAAGCTCCCCCACGCCAAAATTGTCTGAATCAGCGGCGCGACTAAGATCAAGCACATAGCGAATATTAGACAAGGAGTCTGTCCATATGGCATTGGCTCCTGAGATGCTTGGGTAGGCTAACACTTTTTCTTCTACACACAACAAACCACCATCGCCTATAACCAAGTTCAACTGTGTGCCGTCAGCAATCGGCGATACAGCCAATGCTTCAGTCATTTCTAAGAGATAGGTGCCCGCAAAGAAAGACCATCGAGAATCGCTGGAGGGCACGCGTAAATTGCTTGGTGTACTCAATAGGTCATCGACGTAGCCGACAATCACATATTCAGAACCAAAATCACCTCCGCGCGCCAAGACAGTATTCCCTCTTACTGCCAAATACACGCCTGAGGATGGATAGTAGCGATAAAGATCAAAACCATCGCCTATTTGATTCACGCTCAAGGCGCTCTTAGGAAAATAACTCGGTGCAGTTTTCTCTGCTTCATTGATAACGACCAAAGCATCTCGGGTATCGAATGTAGAAGACCGGCAAGAACCCGTATCTAAGGCTACTCGCGTTCCCGTTAGGCGAGCATAGTCAGTCCCAGCAAGCGACTGCACTTCGATACCTGCAAAACTAGTTTGAGCAATGTCTATAGTGAAGCGCATTGCTAAGTCGGCGATGTCCCAACTTACTTTGCTAAAGAGTCCATACTGCAATTGCGGTTGACTCGATAGCACTTCGATATTGCCAGAACTAGGGTTCTTCAAACATATCTCCCCAATCGGGCTGAGATAAAAATGCAGGTCATCTGAGGTATCTTGTGTGTCAGTGTTCTGAAGTGGCGAAGAAGGTGTAGAATCAGTCACCTCCAAGGTGTAATACCCCTGCAATGCCTCTGGAATGCTAACAGTGGCAAGAGTCTGCGCTACCGTAGGCCCAGCCAATACACCCAATGCAGCGGCAGTCGCACTCACTAGCAATCTCGAAAAGACGTTCACAGGTTCATTTCCTCACAACAATGGCGTGGTAAAGCGGATTTGGCGCTATTAGACAATGTATCCCCTGCGCTGGCTAGCCCCCATCCCTTTGTTATTGGTGAATAAAGTCCCAAATTTACCCATACGATCACGTACAATTGCAGTTGCTATGTCTTAACGATTGTCTTTGGAGAGCCCTATGCAAATTGATTTAAATGCAGACCTTGGCGAAGGAGGTGCATTTGATCGCGAATTATTAGCCTTGGTAAGTTCCGCCAATATCAGTTGCGGGGCACATGCTGGTGATCACTCCACTATAGCGCTAGCGATTAGCATTGCGCGCGAACAAGGCGTACGAATCGGCGCCCACCCTTCTTACCCTGACCGAGAAAATTTTGGTCGCTTAGCAATGCAACTGCCAATTGCTAGCCTTCGCCAACACATATTGGCGCAATTGCGCTATGTGCGGGACCTCGCTAGCGAACACGAGATAACACTAAGTCATATAAAACCCCATGGCGCACTTTATAATCAATTAGGGCAAGACGAACAACTTGCTCAAGCCTTTATTCAGATAGTGCAAGAATTTGACCCTACCCTTCCTATCGTAGGTTTGGCCGGCGGGGTGCTATTGAAGTTAGCGCAAGAAAAAGGCCTTCAAACAATCAGTGAAGTGTTTGCCGACCGGCGCTATCAAAGCAATGGGGAATTACTACCGCGAAGTGCAGCCAAGGCCGTCATAGAAGATACCGATGAGGCTGTGGCACAATCACTAGAGGTCATCAAAACCGGGGCAATTCGAAGCATAGAGGGGCATCGTATAGCGGTACGTGCAGACACATTGTGCATACACGGCGACTCCAAGATTGCATTAACGTTTGCACAAACACTACGAAAACGCTTAGAGCAAGAAGGAGTCATGATCAGGGCTTTGTCTACAGCGCGCTAGCCATCTGCGCAAGCCATTGCATCAAGACACCAGGCACAATTCCAAGCAACAATAACAGTGCAAGTAGTAGGAACAGTAGGCAATGTGGCAGCAATTCTTTCAACCCTGCCACTGGCAACAATAAGTCCTCATCCAATGGCGTGAGCATGCCATAAACGATCCGTAAATAGTAAAACAGCCCCACCCCACTACCAACAACCATCGTAAATAATAGGGCCCATTGAGCGCCTTGCACGCCTGCTGCAAAAATATAAAACTTGCCAAGAAATCCAATGGTTAAAGGAATTCCCGCTAGCGAAAACAACATCGCCGTCATTACGAGGGCTAACCATGGATTGCGCCAAAAAAGTCCTTGATAATGCCCGATATGATCGCGTTCTTGTTCACTATCAGACACAAGCATCATGACTCCAAAGGCCCCAAGAGACATAAGCGCATAGGCCAATAGGTAAAAACTTACCGCCTCTACACCAAGGGAATCTGCAGATCGATCGACTGTCATAAGCGCAATAACAAGGTATCCCATATGCGCAATTGAAGAGTAAGACAGCAGGCGCTTTAAGTTGCTCTGCAAAAGGGCTAACAGATTGCCAAATAACATTGACGCCCCCGCTATCAAAGCAAGAACAAAGACAATCGCCTCATTAACCAACAGTGCACTATCGCTTATAAAGCGCATTAACAACGCTGCCATTGCGATTTTACCAACGGTGGCGAGAAATGCTGTGGCCGGAAGCGGGGCTCCTTCGTAAACATCTGGCGTCCACAAATGAAAGGGCACCAAAGAAAGTTTGAATGCGAAACCAGTGACAATCATCAAACAACACAGCACGAAATATACCGGCGGCACCGGCCCGATGCCATAGGTCAATGCTTGACCAAGGTCAGTAAATTGCAAGGTTCCAGTTTGCGCATAGAGTAAGGCGATTCCAAATAAGACAAACCCCGACGACAGCGCAGATAGTACAAGGTACTTAATGCTAGCCTCCATCGGGTATTGTGCCGCAGCACTTCGGTGTAACGGATATGCGACCATCCCGTACAAACAAACGCTGAGGGTTTCCATCCCTAAGAAGGTTGTAATGAAATGGCTATTACTTACCATTACTAAGGCGCCTAAGACCGCGACAGAAAGTAAAATATAAAACTCGTCTTGATGGTCCTCCAAATTGACAAAATACGGATAGCTAAAACAAGCAATCATGATTGCGCTTAACAAGATCACAGCAGAAAAAAATACGGAAAAGCCATCAATTTTCATTAACGGCGTAAGCTCCTGCGTAGAGCTTGGCAATACGAAATAAAGGCTGACAAGCGCAAGACTAAGACCCAAAACGGTCACGATACAACTAACGCCATGCCTGCGTTTAATAGCAACCATTAACATCGTTACCACAGCAGTGGCTGTGACTAAAATCAGCGGCAGAAGCATGAATAACATCGCACTGGTCATTACTCGCCTCCTCCACCTAGAGATTGTAGATAGAGCAAACTCACCTCAGACACATCTAGGAAACTCTGTGGGTACATTCCCATCCACACAAGTCCAGCAGCCATCAAGGCATAACACAGCAACTCGATGAGGGTAAGATCGCCGGCGCTGGCGTATTGACTAGGCACTCGCAACTGGCCGTGGAACATTTTCTGTATCACCCAAAGGGAATACACTGCCGCTAGCACAAGACCTAGTGCCGCAAAAATTGTCGCAACTCGGTTGCTTTGGAAAGCACCTAATAAAGAAAGAAACTCACCAATAAAATTACCTAAGCCGGGCATGCCTACTGCAGCGACTGTGAAAAACAATGCCATCGCAGAGAGCATAGGCAGTTTGACCCAGAGCCCATTAAGCAACTCCATGTCACGTGTGTGGAACCTTGCCTGCAGCCCGCCGGCCAACATAAACAATGCCGCTGAGCTTAGACCATGGGCGAGCATCGTCATTACCGCACCCTGCAAGCCATACAAATTCCATGCATAGATTCCAAGCAGCACGAACCCCATATGACTAACACTGGTATAAGCGATCAAGCGTTTGATATCTTGTTGAGCGAAAGCCACTTTTGCGCAATACAGAATACCGATCGCGGCAATTGTCATCGCAATGGAAGAAAAGTCAGCCGAAGCCTCGGGAAATAGAGGCAGTGTAAAGCGAATCAAACCATAAGCGCCAGTCTTCAGTAACACCCCCGCTAACAAAACACTGCCCGCGGTAGGCGCTTGGCTATGGGCATCTGGCAACCATGAGTGCAGGCCAAATATCGGTAGCTTAGTGGCAAAGCCCACAAAAAACCCAAGCATGATCCATGTTTGCAAAGCGCCCGGTATCACGACATTTTGCAGATCGAAATAGTCAAAACTGAAACGCGAAAATTGCACAAAATGAAGATAGCTCATGGTTAGAATCGCCAGTAGCAATAGCAAACCCGACACTTGTGTATAAAGGAAAAATTTCATTGCGGCATAGGCGCGGTTTTCATGCCCCCAAATCGCGATAATCAGGTACATGGGAATCAACATGACTTCCCAGAAAAAGAAGAATAAAAACAGATCAAGTGCTGTGAAAACTCCAACCACCCCGGCAATTGTCCACAGCAAATTGAAGTAGAAAAACCCTACCCGTTCTTGGATTTCATTCCATGCGGCCCCTAAGGCAATAAGGCCAAGAAAAAGTGTTAATAGAAGCAATAGCAATGACAGGCCATCGACCCCCACTAAAAGGGAAATGCCGAATCGCGGAATCCAGGCCCAACTTTCAAGAACCCACCACTGCCCTCCTGCTAACATCACACCGGGGCTGGAACTAAAACAGAATATGAGCAACACAGCAGCGCTCGCTAGCAAGCTAAGTAACGCAACAGCACGTGGCATTCGCGCGTCCAAGGCTTCGCTTGCCCAAGCGATTGCACCGCCAAAGAAAAGAATCGCAACCAGCGCAAGGACGATCATCTGAACACCCCCAAACCGATGACGATGACTAATCCAGCCACTAGGCTAATCGCATACCAGCGCATATTGCCGGTTTGTGTGAGTACCAATGCACTGTTGGCAAAGCGTGCTACGAAGGCGGTGCCATTAAAAGCAATATCAATGACGTCTTTGCGATTGATGTGCGCCAGCATAAGAAAAGCTTGCACTAGGAGTGTCTGGTAGAGCTTGTCCATGCCCCAACCGCTGAACCAGAAACGATTGAGCCAGCCGCCAAGGGGCGACTGAACAAGTCTCTGGCGCAAATGCGCACCTGCTTTTTCATAGGGAACACTGCCATAAAGCAGCCAGCTAATCATGACCCCCAGTATGGGTATTAGAATCATCAGAGTGTGCAAAAACTGACTTACATGGGCTTCTTCGTGCACCCCTGACTGGGCGAAAACGGCATCCACAGGCACACTGATCAAGCCACCGAACAACGACAGACCCGCAAGTATCAGCAGAGGAAAAAACATCGCGGGACTCGTGTTCTCGACCACCGCTGCATGATCGTCATGAGGGGCTGCCTCATGCGCTGCATAGTGACTACTGCCGAAAAACACGACAAACACCAAACGGAAGCTATACAGCGCCGTCATAAACGCCCCGAGCACGCCTCCTACCCAAAGCAACATTCCATAAGTGGGATGGGCAAGTGCGGCCAATAAAATGGCATCCTTGCTGTAAAAACCAGAGGTAAACGGCAGCGCTGTCAACGCGGCACTGCCAACAATAAAACACCAGAACGACACAGGTAAACGTCGCCGCATTGCTCCCATCTTAAAAATATCGTGCTCGTGATGCAGGCTTAATATCACCGTGCCGGCGGCAAGAAATAGTAGCGCTTTAAAAAAGGCATGAGTCATCAGGTGAAACACAGCAGCAGACCAAGCCCCAACCCCTAAGGCTAAGAACATATAGCCAATCTGACTAATCGTGGAGTAAGCGAGAATACGTTTAATATCTCGCTGCATCATCGCAGTAAAACCCGCCATCAGTAGAGTAGCCAGCCCCACAAACGCTACTAGCAATTGTACTGACGGCGCCAATTCGAACAGTACGTGTGTGCGGGCGATTAGATACACGCCTGCGGTGACCATTGTCGCCGCATGAATCAACGCACTAATTGGTGTTGGGCCCGCCATCGCGTCAGGCAACCACGTTTGCAATGGCAATTGCGCCGACTTTCCCACTGCGCCCCCCAATAACAAGGCACTTGCCGCAACGGCCATACCGGAACCTGTGCTCCACTGCGACGGGGCTAGCACTAGAATCTCTTGAATATTGAGACTCCCGAGTTGACTAAATAATAGGAACAAACCGATCGCCATCGAGGTATCGCCGACACGAGTTACAACAAAGGCCTTACGGGCAGCATAGCCATTGGCCGGATTTTGATACCAGAACCCAATCAGCAAATAGCTGCAAAGCCCTACCCCCTCCCAACCCAAATAAAGCAGAATCAGATTATCGGCCAGTACTAACACCAACATGGATGCCACAAACAGGTTCATATAAGAGAAAAAACGGGCAAAGTCAGGGTCGTCTGCCATAAAACCTGTCGAATACAGGTGAATTAGAAACCCAACCCCGCTAATGATTAGAATCATCACCAAAGTAAGCCCATCTAAGTAGAAGCTAAACCCTGTATCGAGCTCACCAACTTGCATCCATACCCAAAGTGTCTTACTGAAGGATTGCGCACCAGAGTTAAGGAATTCAATGCTAATCAAGACAGCCAACACAAATGCAAGGCCAACACTCCCCGCACCAATGAAGCTAGCAGCGGTTTTGCTCATGCGCCCACGACTGAGCACTAGCAAAACAAAGCCTGCGAGCGGAAATGCTGGTAAGAGTCCAATCCAATTCTGCATCGGTTTAACCCTTCATCTCGTTAAGAACACTGATATCAACAGTATGGAATCGCCTGTACATTTGAATAATTAACCCGAGCCCAACGGCCACCTCTGCCGCTGCGAGGGTGAGGATCATCAAAAACATGACCTGGCCCTCGGCGTGCTGCCAGCGTGAAGAGGCAACCACGAACGCCAAGCCACAAGCATTGAGCATGATCTCTAAAGACATCAAAACAAACACAATATTCCGGCGCGTTAAAACTCCCACTAGACCGCAGACGAATAAAATCGCGGCGAGAATCAGGCCATGTTCGTAGGGAATAAAATCCATTGTGTCATCTCATCCAAGTTCACTTTTTTGCTAAATGATAGGCTGCCACTAGCCCTGCCAAGAGCAACATAGAAGCCAATTCAACAGCCAACAACCACGGACCGAACAACAGCACGCTGATCTCCAACACCCCGACCTCGATGGGGCGTAGATCAACATCTTGCGTTAACAGCACATTCGTCATTTGGACAAGCAGCAAAGCCACCAGCGTGACTGGGCCTATCCATAAGCGCGGTTGCATCCACTCTTTCTCCTCGTCTTGAGTTGTCTGGCCTAGATTGAGCATCATCATGACGAACAGGAATAACACCATGATGGCACCGGCATAGACGATAGCCTCTAGCATTGCCGCAAACGGGGCACCAAGCGCGAAGAAAATAACCGCGACAGAAAGTAAAGAGATAATGAGATAGACCAATGCATGCACAACGTTGGTACTAATAATGACGGCAATGGTCGCGATCAGCGCGACAATGGCAGCGGTATAGAACAAAAAGATCATGGCAATAAACTCCTGAGGTTGACTGGCGCATCTTCGTTACGTGCTTCGCCTTTGTCTTTTCCCGCAATTTTTTTGCCGGCAATTCGATAAAAATTATAATCGTGGTACTTGCCTGTGCCATTGATCAATAGATCTTCTTTCTCCCACACCATATCCTGCCGAACATACTCTGCCATCTCAAAATCCGGCGTTAATTGAATGGCATTAGTCGGGCAGGCTTCCTCACAAAAACCACACATAATGCAGCGCGAGAAATTGATGCGGAAAAATTCAGGATACCAACGCCCTTCTTCGTCTTCAGCTTTTTGCAGAGCGATGCAGTCCACAGGGCAGGCAACTGCGCAGAGATTGCAAGCCACGCAGCGCTCTTCACCATCGGGGTCTCGGCTAAGAATAATACGGCCACGCCAGCGAGCGGCCATTTGCGGTTGCACGTCGGGGTACTCTACCGTGTCTGTTTTAGCAAAGGCGTGCATGAACACACGCCATAAGGTGACACATTGACTCCCTAGAGTGTCTTTGATCAGCCTTAACATTAGATACCCTCCTGCCACAGGATATAAGCCCCTGTGAGCACTAGGTTTAGCAGTGACAATGGTAATAAGAACAACCAACCGTAATTCATGAGTTGGTCATAGCGTGGACGCGGTATAGCCGCACGTAATAGAATGAAGAGCGCGATAAAGAAAGCTGTTTTCAATACAAACCACACTATCGGCGGAAAAAAGCCAGGCCCCAACCAGCCACCGAAGAACAACACAACTAATAGCGAAGAAACTAATACAACACCGAGGTATTCTCCAACAAAGAACATGCCAAACTTCATTCCTGAATATTCGGTATGATACCCCGCCACAATCTCTTGTTCTGCCTCGGGAATATCAAAAGGCAGGCGATGGCTCTCAGCAATTCCTGCAATAAGAAATATCACAAACCCTACAAACTGAGGAATAATGAACCAACCATCGCTCTGGGCTAACACTATCTCTCTTAAGTTGAATGAGCCTGCCAATGCCACAACCCCTAACAAAGAGATCCCCATAAACACTTCATAGCTCACCATTTGTGCGGCAGCTCGCAGGCTCCCTAATAGGGCATATTTATTGTTCGATGATAAACCGCCGAGCATGACGCTATAGGCACCAAGCGAGGCCATGGCCAACACAAATAGCACACCAATATCAGAATCGATCACGCCAACCCCAGGGGCGAAAGGAATGACTGAAAAACTTAGTAGGATGACCACCATGATGATGGGCGGCGCGAGAATAAAACTAAACTTATCTGCAAACGGGGGCACCCAATCCTCTTTGGTAAATATCTTGATCATATCGGCCACGACTTGCAGCAGCCCGAAAGGCCCAACACGGTTTGGACCTAAACGTTCTTGCCACAGCCCTAGCAAACGTCGCTCTACCCAGATCAGCATCGCAGCTACTATGATCACCGTGAACAGAATTGCGCCTATACTGAGTGCAGAGCCCACTTCAAACCGCATCTTTAGGCCTCCCCGCGCAGTGCATCTTTGATGAGCAACAGATCGAACATTGCCCGGCTACTGGCGATATGTGATTCATGTTCAGATACGGCTTGCAGTGCTACTTTGCCGTTGAGTAATGCATATTTATCAACCTCATTCGCGCAATAGATTCCGATGCAGTTCTGGGCAATTTTGCTGCGAATAATGACAGGCAATTGCACGCGCACCGTTGCAGTCTCTAACTGCACTAAGCCGTGCTGTCGAATACCCAAGGCATTCGCTAAACTTTGGCCCATACAAACGTAAGGTCCTACGCAGCGCGCTTGGATAGCAGGTGCCTGTGCACTTATTTCATCGCTGCCAAATAGATGGGCAATCGCAAAACACGCCAGTTTCTGCTCACTGTCGATATCGAACCTCTCGTATGGCGACGCATTGCTTTGACGAGAACATAGCAAAACACCTTTGCTGCCTTGCTTGAGCTCACCATTGACCTCTTCTTGAAACTTGCTGATCGCCTGATTGGAGTTCCATGCAGGTGCCCATGGCGACGCCATTAGACTGGCATCTTTTTGCAACATCACCCCCTCCATTGAGAAAGCAAGCGAGGAGGCTCTATCCTGTTCTTGTTGGGCCTCGTGCACATGCGCCTGCGCATACATTGCGGTGCGGCCGCTATAGCGATGTGACTGACGCGGACTTTTCATCGAAGCACTGATACCCGTCCGTGGTGGGCGCAAATCAGTCAGCGAATTAAAGCGACTATCGGAGCGTGCCAACTCCTGAATAATAAGCTCGCTCGACACAAGGCATTGCTGAACTGGGTCAGTGATGCTCAGGTACTCATAAGCGGGAAGAATGCCCTCACTTGGGCGAAAAACTTGATAGCTACTCTGTGCGCGCCCCTCATAGTTGACCCAAGTTCCATGCTGCTCAAACACGCTAGCGGTGGGTAGTAGAAGCTGTGCCTTGGCATTAAAAGAATTATGCTGCTGATCCAAGACAAGCAGAGGCGTTTGACCTGCCAGCGCCTCTTCTAGCGCGACCGCTGACACGCGCAGACTTAGATCGTTCTCCATCACAATCGCTGCATCGACGTTCCCTTGAGCAAGACGCTGCAGCGCAGCCCCTAGACTTTTCCCGCCGCTTTCTAACAACAATGCCAACCCCATACTGTTGGCCTCCGGCATAGCGAAACACAGTCCAATAGGCCTTGGACTTTCTGCATTCTTACTATGATGTGCGCGCAGCGCCTTGCCAATATTAGTACAGGCTTTTACCAAGGCAGGCGACTCAGCGCTAATACCAGATACTAGGCAAGGCCTTTGCGCCCGGCATAATTGCTCAGCAATATTGTTCGCTAGCGAACTATTGGCCTCACTATAGTCATCAAGATCATTAGCTTGCGGGTCAATGACGTGCGCAATTGCTTGTAGCAAGTGCAGTTGTTCTGTCAGCCTAAGCAAGTGCAGTTCGCTTGCCACATCGTCTAAGCGCGTCCCCTGAGGGCTGAGAATAATTAAGGGGCTACGAGTATTCTGAGCGAGTTCGCGCACAGCCGCATCTTGCCAAAGAGGGATTCGCGCCTCTTTTGCCAACTCAGTTGCAGCACTGCGGCTCGCTTGACGCACGGCCAACGCAAGCCGTGCTGAAGTGTTCGTAATATCTTCATCGACAAGCAAAATACAGTCGGACTGCTCTATGTCACGAATGCTTGGACAAACCAAGCCCGTCTCACGAAGACTCTTGGTCACTTCTTGCAAACAATTGAATTGCCCGTCACTAAATCCTGCATAGAAATTTTGCACTCCAACCCGATCGCGCAATGCTATATTGCTCTCCAGTGATGCTCTTGGTGAGCCGATCCCAATGACATCGCCGCCGATCATCGCATTGAGCTGGCGCTTAGCTTCAAGCGCAGACAATGTGTTGAATTGTGACTCTTGCCCGTGTCGAAAACGCGCCACTTCAATACGTTGATCACTGCTATTTGCGTCATAGCCAAAACGGCCTCGATCACAAATAAAATAGCCATTAATATCATGGTGATAACGATTGACCACCCGGCGCACAGTACCGTAACGCTCACCTGGTGCCGTGTTGCACCCTACCCCGCAGCCAGCGCAGACCGAAGGGGCTGTTTGCAAATCCCATTTTCGAGTGTAGTGCGCACTGAATGTTTTATCGGTAAAAACACCTGTTGGGCAAACCTCGGCCAAATTGCCACTAAACTCATTTTCTAATGTCCCTTCCTCATGACGGCCAAAATACACGTGATGATGAGACCCTAAGGCCGCAAGGTCCTCACCCCCAGCATAGTCATTGTAGAAACGCACACAGCGATAACAGGCGATACAACGATTCATTTCATGGCCTATGAATGGCCCTAGGTTTTGATTGCGATGGGTAACCTTCTTGAAGTCGTACCGCCTGTAATTGTGGCCGGACATTTGCGTCATGTCTTGTAAGTGACACTCGCCCCCTTCTTCACAAACGGGACAATCATGGGGATGACTTATCATCAGACTTTCGATCACGTGGCTTCTAAAATCTGTGGCCTGATGGTCTTTGATAGAAATGATGCTGCCATCACTAGCCGGTGTCATACAGGCCATCACAATAGTGCCGTTCTTATCTTCTGCATTGCGATATTGTTTCACCGCGCATTGACGGCATGCTCCGACAGACCCCATACAAGGGTGCCAACAGAAGTACGGCAGATCGAGCCCTTGCGACAAACACTCCTGCAAGAGATTGTTATCGGGGTCAACTTCGTACTCTATTCCATCAACGCTTATTTTTGCCACGGACAAGCTCCCGTTCGAATATGGGCTTCGAAGTCCTCTCGAAAATGCTTAAGCGCACTACCAAGCGGCGCCATTGCTCCTGGTGCTAAGGCGCAGAAAGTGCGCCCCGGCCCTAGATACTCAAGGTGTTCAGTGAGAATTTGCAGATCGGCGTCTTTGCCCTCCCCGCTCTCCAAGCGCCTAAAAATACTGTCGACCCATGGCAAGCCGTCACGACAAGGGGTGCACCATCCGCATGACTCATGACTGAAAAAACGCATGAGATTACCGACCATACCGACGGGACAGGTCTGATCATCTAAGATGATCATCGTGCCTGTCGCTAGTCGACTTCCTGCCTTGCCGATCACGTCATAATCAAGAGTCAAATCAAGGTGTTCAGGCAATAGGAAATCAGTAGAGCCGCCACCAGGGAGAAAGGCGCGTAACTCGTAGCCACCGGACATTCCACCGGCTAAATCATCGACCAGCTCCCGTATTGGCGTGCCTAATGGCAGCTCCCAACACCCTGGTTTTTTTACTCGGCCACTGACGCCACATAACTTAGTGCCTGCATCGGCGCCTTTGCCTAAGTTTTTATACCACTGAACCCCATAACGAATAATGCCAGGCAGGTTACATAGCGTTTCAACATTGTTCACAATCGTGGGTTTGCCCCACAGCCCGCTCACTTGTGGAAACGGAGGCTTGGCGCGAGGATTAGCGCGTTTTCCTTCTAAAGCATTGAGTAGTGCCGTCTCTTCTCCACAAATATATCGCCCAGCACTGGTATGTAAGATAATCTCTAGATCGAAACCCGAACCTTGAATATTCTTGCCAAGCAAGCCTTGTTCCTTCGCTTGCCCAATAGCCTTACGAAGAAGTGCTTCAGCGCGCAAATATTCACCACGCAAGAAGATGTAGGCCGTATTCGCTTGAATGGTATAAGCCGCAATAAGCATGCCTTCAATCAACAAATGCGGGTCACCTTCCATCAAGAGGCGGTCTTTGAAGGTACCCGGTTCCATTTCATCGGCGTTTACAACTAGATATTTTGTTTTCGGTGCATTGTCACCACTAGGGACGAAACTCCACTTAAGGCCTGTAGGAAAACCTGCCCCGCCGCGCCCCTTCAAGCCGGAATTTTTGACTGTCTCTAGCACATCACTTGGAGACATCTCTTTGAACATGCGCAACACCCCATCATAGCCACCGGCATGGCGATACTGCCCTAGGTTAAAGGGCTCCCTGCTCATGTCTATGTTCTTGGTCAGTGGCCTGTCCGTCATTGCCGTATTCCTGAACCTGAGTTGTTCTCGATTGCTCTTTTCGCTAACAATTCATCAATTTTTTCTATACTTAGATTTCGTTGTTGCTCTCCATCCATCAACATAACGGGGGCACGATCACAATCCCCAAGACAAGGAACCGGTATCAAGGTGTATTCGCCATCGGCTGTTGTTTCACCATAATCTATACCAAGCTGTTCACTAATACGGGCCTTGATTTTCTCGCACCCCATGATGTAACAACTGACGCTATTACAGAACAACATCACCTTGCGCCCAACCGGCTGTCGGAAAATCAGATTAAAAAAAGTCGCCACACCGTCAAGTTCATGTGCGGACATTTCTAAATAGTTGGCCACAGCCAGGAGGCTTTCATCGGACACCCAGCCCTGATGCTTTTGCACGATTTTGAGCGCCTCCAAACCGACTGCGCGCTTGTCCGGATATAAAGTGAGCTCGTGTTCGATCTCGCGCAATTCTTCTTCCGTAAGCGCTCGCGCCTGTGCCTTTAACGCGCTGCTGGCAATGAGTTGAGTATCAGTCATTGCACCCTCCAATTTTCTCTCGCAAGCTCCATAGTTTCATCGGTCAACATCCGCCATAACAAAATCGATACTGGCAATGATGGCGATGAGATCGGCCACCATAAACCCGCGAGAGATTTCAGGAATCATTTGTAAATGTGCAAACGACGGTGTTCTTATGCGTGTACGGTATGAGCCGGTATTGCCATCGTTCACAAGGTAGTAGCTATTCAAACCTTTTGTCGCCTCGACGGTCATCGTGACTTCGTTTGCAGCTATTACTGGCCCCCAACTCACACTCAAAAAGTGATTGATTAAGGTTTCGATATCGAGTTTGCTTTTCTCTTTGAGAGGCGGGGTGGTTGCGGCATGAGACGCCTTGTAAGGGCCTTCTGGCATGTTATCGACACATTGACGGATGATATGCAGGCTTTGTCTAATTTCCTCTACACGCACTGCACAGCGGTCATAGGTGTCGCCGTTAGCTGCTATAGGCACCTCAAATTCAAAATTATCGTAACCGCTATAGGGGCGTGCCTTACGTAAATCATACTCAAAACCAGTTGCGCGCAATCCAGCGCCAGTAACGCCCCAATCAAACGCATCCTTGGTCGTATAGGCACCAACGCCTTGCGTCCGGCGCTTGAGAATGCCGTTGTTCATCACCATGCTGTCGTAATCGCGCAGACGCGCTGGCATAAAATCGAGTAGCTCACGAATGGCCTTATCCCACCCCTTTGGCAGATCTTGAGCCACCCCACCAATTCGAAACCACCCCGGATGCATGCGCGCACCGCAAATCGACTCGATAATATTGAACACGCGTTCACGGTCGACGAACATATAAAACACTGGGGACAACTGGCCGACATCTTGTGCAAAGGTCCCATAGAACAGTAAATGACTCGCAATACGAAACATTTCACAAAGCATGACACGGATCACTTGCACGCGCTCAGGCACCTTAATGCCAGCCATTTTCTCTACCGCCATGACATAGGGAAGATTGTTCATCACCCCACCTAAGTAGTCGATGCGGTCGGTGTAAGGGATATAGGTATGCCATGTCTGACGTTCGGCCATTTTCTCGGCGCCGCGATGGTGGTAGCCAATATCGGGTACGGCGTCTACCAGCACCTCTCCATCTAGCTGTAGCGCTATACGAAAAACTCCATGCACACTAGGATGGTTAGGCCCAAGGTTTAGAAACATAAACTCAGAGTTCTTTGACTCTTTCGTCATCCCCCACTCTTCTGGTTTGAAACGCAGCGCCTCCTGTTCAACGACCTGCCGCTCCTGCGATAGGGAATAGGGTTCCATCTCAGTTGCACGCGCCGGATGGTCTTTACGCAGAGGGTGCCCCTGCCAGGTTGGGGGGAGCATGATCCGTGTGAGATTGGGGTGTCCACTGAACGCAATGCCAAACATGTCCCAACATTCGCGTTCATACCAATTCGCATTGGGCCATATGTCAGTAATACTTGGGATGTTTAGATCATTGAGGTGTAAGGCTACCTTCAAGCGCATATCACAATGACTACTGAAGGACATCAAGTGATAAGTCACCGTGAAATCACTCGCAGGCTGCCCCTGGCGATTGACCCGAGCGCGTTCATCGATTGCCGTGATATCGAACAACATTTGAAAGTGCACCGATGCGCTGCTACGCAAATAGTGCAGAACAGTTTTTAGCCCATCACGCTGCAGCCAAAGCACTGGAATGCCGTCACAGTAAGCTTGGATGCCTACTATTTCTTCGTCAAAACGCAGATTCAACTCATCCACCAAATTAGCAGATATTGGATCGACGTCTAAAACTGTATCGGCGACTTCCATTGGAACGATTCACCTTTCCTAGTGGCAATTCAATTAAACGCCACTTGTCTTTTTATTATTAGAATTTCCCTGCTAACAGTTATCTTTACAACTCATCGGGCGAGCGTAATTGCGTCGCCGCGATTCGTTCATCGTGCCTTCTTTCGCGCTGCACTGGGTCCACTTCTTTGCGATACACTTTCTGGTCATTAATGACCCAGCTTAGTGGTCGCTGCTCACGCCCAATCGAGTCTTGCAGTAAATTTAGCCCTTGCAGCAGCGCCTCTGGCCTAGGCGGACAACCGGAGACATACACATCAACAGGCAGAAATTTGTCCACACCTTGCACTACGGAGTAAATGTCATACATCCCACCTGAATTAGCGCAAGAGCCCATAGAGATCACCCACTTGGGCTCTAGCAGTTGTTCGTACAGCAGCTCGACAACTGGCGCCATTTTGCGAAACACCGTCCCCGCAATAACAATCAGGTCCGCTTGTCTCGGAGTGCCCCTAATTACCTCCGAACCAAATCTTGCCAGGTCATGCCGGCTAGTAAATGCAGTGGCCATCTCGACATAGCAACACGAAAGACCGAAATTAAACGGCCACAGAGAATTTTTCCGCCCCCAGGATGCCATGTCCTCAAGACGCCCCATCATCACATTGCGGCGAATATACTCGTCAAACGAGCTTTCACCTCGCCCTGGTTGTTTGGCCTGGTCTGCGCGTTCGAGTTCCCAACTCATCAGAGCCCTCCTTGTGGTTTTTTGATATTGGTCACACCACCAGGGCCGTGTACTCCACGAAGCTGACGTTTTTGCGTTTGCGTGCGCCAATCCAAGGCGCCAATGCGCCATAAATAGAAAAGCGCGACGCTCAAAATGCTGATAAACACGAGTATTTCGATGAACCCTGCCCAACCGTTCTCACGCACAGCAACAGCCCACGCGAACAAGAAGACGACTTCTAAGTCGAAGATAATGAAGAGAATGGCAGTGATATAGAAATGCACTGAAATACGAAAATGCGCACTGCCAACAGAGACAATACCGGATTCATAAGGAGTGTTTTTTGAGGGACGTGAGGCACGCTGCCCCAAAAAATAGGAAATACCGAGCATGGCAATGACAACAAGCATTACCAATGCAAAATATATGAGAAAGGGACGCAGTGCGTCCAGCATTTGCGTAGCGCTATCCAATCCTATGCTCCCAAACTTTCTGGAAGTGCTGGATCTATTGGCTTCGACGGTAAAAAACGAAAACAGCCTTACTCGAAGTCAAGCCATTCTAATACAAGTGTACTAACTTATTTCGCACCTAATGCAGAACTAATCAACACTCCATTACTTTTCTATGTTTGTCGTTAGTTTCAGAAAAAACACCCTAATACGCACCGTAGTAATTGCTATCCTAGATGCAAGAAAAAGTACTACCTACTCAAACCAAAGGCATGCGACTGCAGAAAAATAGAACAAAGGGAGGAGAGGCTGCTAGAGCGAAAATAACGGCCTATTCGTTCTTGTTCTTATTAAGACTGTCGGCCCAGAGAGTGCTTTGAATCTACACGCATCCCAAATTGATGGCAAGCGCTTTTCAAAACCACCCGAATGTAGCGTTATCTAACGCAACGCTCCATCGTGTTGTACTTTCCAATTTTCGTAATATTCGAGACTGACCATCTCGTTGAGGTCTTTATATTCTTCGGCCCGTTGCTGAAGGTTTGCACGCATCACATCGCCGACTGAGAGTATGCCGATATACTCACCATTCTCTTCAATGAGAAGATGCCGAATTCGACGTCCGAGAAATTTATCATAGAGCTGGAAGGCTTGATCGTTCACATCAGCAGAGATGAGGGTCTTTGTCATGCTGCTACTGACGAGTTCAGTTTTTGGATTAAAGTCTTCGGCTAGCACGCGGTACATTAAATCGCGTTCTGTCCAAATTCCAACAATCTTACCCTCATCGACAATCACGATAGAACCGACTCGGTTCTGCGTCATGATCTTTACAGCTTGGTAGACAGTTGCTTCCAAGCTGACTGTCACCATATGCCCACCCTTCTCTTGCAGGATATCTCTAGCAGTTCTTATCATTATTGTGCTCCTTCGAGTAGAAAACACCTGACTGAGAGTTCAAATTACCGCGAATACAGCTTCTTGGCAAGCGCCACTGGAGCTGCGCTAGGGCTGCACAATTCTGGCAATTAGATTGAACTGACTACAACGCCTGAAGGGGTAAAACTGATTTTTTGGTTAATACAGCTAGGAACTTCGCCATCTGTGTGACTCACAAACACAATGTGTGTGCGACCTATTGCGGCGATTATGTCCGTTAGCTTTAATATCAAATCTCTATAAGCGTCATCCAAGCCTACGCACGCTTCATCTAGAATAAGAATGCTCGGTTGTTTTACCATCGCGCGCGCCAACAGGACCAAGCGCTGCTGACCGAATGAGAGGGAATGGTAGTAATCTTTACATAGGGACTCTATTCCGACCGCCCCTAACCATGCTTTGGCCGTTTGCTGTTGGCTCGCCCCGCTATCATCGTACAAGCCTATGGAGTCAAAGAAGCCGGACACTACAACATCGATGACCCGCCAACCTTTAATATAGCGATTGTGGATCTCATTGGAGACCACACCAAAACGCCGTTTCACATCCCACACAGTCTCACCTGTGCCGCGCTTGCGCCCGAAGAGGTACACCTCTTGACCATAGGCCATGTGGTTCTCGCCATTAATTAGGCTTAGTAGTGTCGATTTACCGCATCCGTTGGGGCCTTCAATGAGTGTGTGCTGTCCCTTATTCATCGTCCATGAGAAACCATCTAACACCAACTTACCGTGATACCCCGCCTGGACCTCATGCAGGGCTATCAGTGGCACCTTTGGTGTCAGGGCATGAGATTCATCCACATCCGCCCCTACTGGAAGGAATTGCGGAACAGCATAGCGGCGCTCTTTGATCTGCGTAAATGCTTCGAGATTTTGTATTTGCGTTTTGGGCCCGTGCTGAATTAGCTGCAAGTCCTGCATCAACGCCAGATGACTAATGCCCGGTAGAATATCCCGTGCTCTCCTACACAATAGAACAGTGCAGGTATCTACTGACATCCATTGCTCTAGCGCCTGCCTAAGCAAACCTTGAGTCGCTTTATCAACACTCTCTAAAGGCTCGTCTAGTATCAATAGCTTCGGTCGTTGGAAAAGGGCTCGTGCCAGCATCGCTTTTCGACACTGTCCCGATGAAAGATAGCGAATCCCTTGCTCTGCAATTCGTTCCAAAGCGAGTAAGCGCATGATTTCATCATATCGTGCGTCTGCTTGATTAGCTCCCAACACTAGCTGGCGGACACTTGTTCCTTGGTCTTGCGCAGCATCACTAAACTCACTGATATCGTGACGGGTATCTATAGCCCAAAGTTTTTGTTGCTCCTCAAAAGACACCTCAAGAATATCATGCTGAGGAGAAAAGCCTGTTTGATACTGCACAGCGGCCGCCCCCTGAATGAGACGAGCTTGCAGCAAAGAACTCAACAAAGACTTACCGGCCCCATTACCGCCGAAGACGCAATAATGTTGCCCCGTGCTAAGCGAAAACTCCGGTATATCCAGTATTTTTTGGCTTGCGATGCGGCAACGCGCATTGTTTACACGAATGAGTGGCAGCACCTCAGGGCCTATTGCCTAGCTCTCGTTGCATGACCTCATACTGCACAGTCATCATATGGCCAATTGAGCGCCGCCAATATTCCGAATTGTGTTTTCCATGGGACTGCATGAAATCAAATGGAACGTCATTCATTAACAATAAGCCCATGAACTCCCGCGCAACATTGACCAGACCATCTTCTGTTCCCGCATCGATGTAGAAGTGTGGAAGGCGGCTTTTCGTCACATTGAAAATTATCTGAAACGGGTCATACGCTAGGGCTTGTTCTTGCGTCTCGAACTCTATGCCGTTTGGCGTTCTTTCATCTTGTTTACTAAAACCGGGAACATCGATAATGGCCGAGATGAATTCATCCGCGCGATCGATGGCGCGCTGCTGTTCTGCCGAGCGCTGCCTTGGCGCAAGCACTTGCCCTGCCGCAATCGCCTCCGCTCTGTCGCGTGCAAAACTTAATGATCCACTAGTGCTGCCTAAAGAAATAAACATCTCTGGATGACGAAGGCCGAGAGCGAATGCGCCAAAGCCCCCCATAGACAAGCCCGCAATGGCCCGTCCTTCACGACGCGCGATCGTGCGAAAATTAGCGTCAACATGACCAATGACATCTTCAATCAAATAATCTTCCCACTGGTCTTTTCCCGACTCACTGCTGGCATAGTTCACAAACCATGTATTCCCCGCGTCTGGCAGCACTAAAATTAGGTTTTCCAATGACCTAGCATAGAATGCAGCGCCAAGATTACGCCCCCAAACGGTGTAATTTTGCATATAGCCGTGCAAGAGATATAGAACTGGGTATTCATGCTCCCCTTGCTCATACCCAGGTGGCAACACAATGTCATATTTCATTGTCTTATCCACTGCGGGGCTATAAAACTCAACGGTTTGCAAACCCTCCGGTAAAGGGGGCAGCGAAGGAGTTGGACCTTGGGCGACAGTCTCACTGGCCACACTTGCCATGCACAAAGCAACGAAGCATAGGTAAGCTTTAGCGATAAAACGAATCATATCTAACCCTTCTTAAAGAGAATTCAACGTCTAGGGGGGCATCATAAATGCAAAACTCTAGGATTGAAATTCCTGCCAAACAACTTCCCCCATCGCAAACGCTTGCGTAACACTCGTTATAGGTTCAGGATACCTTGCGCTGCTTTGAGCCTCTCAGGGGACTCAATCCGCAATTGGCTAAACAATTATAAGGGCAAACCTTTCTCTTTTTGGTCACAAGCCCAAATAGGAATGGTGAAGCTACAACTCATCCAGAGGAGGTGATTGCGTGAAAGTTTCATTGAATAAGATATTTGCAAGTTTATTGGTGTCTGGTGCTGTGATGGCCTCAGCGCAAGCCGCTGAGTTTGTGCGATACGAACAAAACGGCAGCATTTCGTGGGGTGAGCTGGTCGGGTCCACTATCCACCAACTGACCGACGCGCCCTATTTGGGTGGCACACATACAGGCCAAAGCGTTGCTCAGTCAGCGGTAAAACTAAAAGCCCCTGTCGATCCTGAGCTTGTGGTAATGACGGCGCTGAACTTCCGTAGCCACCTCACGGGTGAACCCGCAGAGTACCCTGGTCTTTTTGTTGTACCTGCTAACTCTATCATCGGCCCAGACGAGCCTATGATTATCCCTGCCGATAGCAGTAACTTTCACTATGAAGCCGAAGCGATTGTCGTCATCGGCAAGCACGCGGAAAACGTCTCGATAGAAGATGCTCGTGATTACATCTTTGGTGTAACGGCAGGCAACGATGGTAGCGCTCGTGATTGGCAAGGCGCTGACTTACAGTGGACGCGAGCCAAGGGCAGCAAAACTTTCAATGCGGTGGGGCCGAAGATCGTGACGGACCTAAACCCGAACGAACTGCAGATTGAAGGCCGACTCAATGGCGAACGTCGCCAAGGCGAAAATACATCGGATATGCTCTACAACTTTGACTACATGGTGAGTTATATCTCTCGTTATTTTACTTTAGAACCTGGTGATTTAGTCTGGTCTGGCACTATGGGCCGCACACAGCAAATGGTTGGAGGCGACGTCTACGAGGTCGAAGTTGAGGGTGTTGGCATTCTGCGCAACCCTATCGAACAAGCAAAGTAAGCTCTTCTTAGAATGACAAAAGGGGAAAAAAGCTCCCAGCTTCCTTCCCCTTTTTAGGATTCCGTCCCCCCCTATCTCCTTACTTTTCGCTCATTGCGCACTCGCACTTGCGAACACACTCTGATCTACATACTTCCAATAGACTTGTCCGAAGAACATTTCATCCCAGCTTTGATCGCCCCAAGGCACCGTTCTTGCTGGGTCGGGGTTTGACTTGTTCTGAGTTGAATTATCATAAGCGCCTGTGGCCACTACCTTGGTACCGGCGGGCACAAATACTGGCTCTTCTAGCTTGTACTCGATCTGCCAGTTGTAGTTATAGTTAGCGATATTGATCAGCTCTTGTATCGTGCCATCAGGGTGATGGGCAGCGAAACTCATGCTTTTACCGCGGAAATGCATATGCGGAATGAAGCTAGTTAGATAGGCGTCTGCATCGATAGTAATCGCTTGCTGCTGCACAAAATCAGGGTCATATGCTGGGATGTCGGTCCATGTTTGCGGGAAAATACAGGCGCATTCACTCGAACGACGCTCCTGGGGAATCTCGTCATCTGGGTAGAACCAGATACCGATCTCACTCGCATCCACGGTCTCTTTACCCATCGTCGTGTAATGCAGCTGCAGAGCGAGCTTCGAGCCAGCTTTGAGCAACCCTCCAGTGTTCGGGGGCTCTACGTGTGGCTCAGCACCCGGAATATAAGGGGTGATGTAGGCAAGATTAGGATCCACTTCACCTAAGAAACCGCGCGGACGCGTTTCACCGGGCTGCATCACCGCATTGAGGGTGTGATGCAGGACTGTGCGATCCCCCGCCAAATACTGACTGGCTCGCACCCACCGATCGCGCTCTAAGCCTTCGAATGGCACTACCACGGTGATGTAGTCGAGTACACCAGTAGCCGGAATCGTTTGCGGCGGCACTTTTACGATTAAGTCTGGCTCGCCAAACTCCCATTTGGACTCAGGCCATGTCAGTTGCGCCAGCGGGTCAACAGTTCCATCGATAGGCGAACCTGCCTCTATCCAATGCACAAGTTTTTGCTGATCTTCTACCGCCACATTGTAATCGTTAGAGAAGGCCCCCACATGAGGGTCCAACTGACCTGGCGGCATACGCTTGGTCATCAATACTTCGCGGATCATCGGCGACCACCCTTGCAACATGGCATGGCTATCCATCGCAAAAGGCGCGATTCCACCATCTCGGTGACAGCTGGCACAATTCTCGGCAATGATTGGTGCAATGTCTTTGCTGTAGGAGATCCCCTGGGACATATGCTGGGCAGTATTCGGGTAGGTTACATCAGAGCCACTCATCGCAACTACCGGAGTGCTAATCGATTGCCCGGCGTCTATTTCACTAACGGCCTGCTCTAGGCCTGCAACAGTGCCTCGATAGATCACCTCGAAACTACGCGGATCAAACAAAAAGGCTTCACCGCTTTTGTCGACTCCCATGGCCTCAGAGACAATTTGGCTATCGTCAATTAAGACCGGCAGGGTAACACCTAAACGCTGCGCTTCTTGCTGAACGGTATCGCGTGCTTGGCCAAGAGGATTGAGAAACATGAACTCAAAGCCTTGCGTATCATATTGCGCTTGCAGACGCTGAAAGTCAGTGACCGCCGCACGAGTTTGGGCGCTACCATTGACCTGGACTAAGAAAGCAATGGCCTTGTGGTCATCGTACCAAGCCATGTGATGAAACTTGCCATTGTGGTCAAGTAGTGAGAAATCCCCTACACGTTCGGCCGCATAAAGTGCTCCCGTGGCGAGCGCACAAACGGTTGCAACAGCAGCTATAACAAGCCGTTGTCTTGTTCTATTTATTTTAGCTTTAAGCATGCCCACCTCCAATCAAACGACTATTCGGTCAATTATCCTAGCACCCGCAATTGGCAAAGCAAACGACATCGGGTCAGTGAAGGCATTTATTCATTCTCACTTTCTCGAATTCAGGAATCAGCAAGGCATTTCAAGAGTTATTTTGCGCAAAAGAGTCGGAAAGCAACATATCTAGGGCATGACGCAGATTTTTCTGAAACTCTACTTCACTAAAGAAGTCACACAAAAAACCTTGCAGAAGATGATAAAACAGGCCAAAGATACTGGTGACCGCGGTCCCAATATAGAGATTAGGCGATACTTTCCCTTGCTTAATACCGCGTTTTAACAATTGCGCTAATTTGTCATAAGCCGCATTGAAGATTATCTCGATATCATGGCGACGTTGCGGGTTTACTGGGAACGACAGCTCCTTCAATACAGTCCTAGACAACACCCGATCTTCTTTGTGGTAGTCGATATGCACTTGGAAAAAGCACATCAACTGATCGGTAACAGCGGTCTCCGGATTAGTGTCATCGAAGGCCGCTTCTGTCATCTGTAATAAAGTCTCACGAAACACTAACACTAAAAGATCTTCTTTGCCTTTAGCGTATAGATAGAGCGTACCTAAGCCGATCCCCGCCTCTTCTGCGATATCTTGGATCGTCGTATTTTGAAAGCCTTTGCTGATAAACAGCTGGCGAGAAACACTGATTATGCGCTGAAGCCGAAGACGCTTTTTACGCTCTCGCAGCCCCGGTTTCGCCAACATTGTCTCTTCCGTTGGGGATTGCGCCTCTGTAACGCCTTGTTGATCCATGGTTTCACTCTTTCTCTTTACTTCTAAATTTCATTTCCGTGAGTCGTAGATTGGGACTAGTTCGTTTAAACTCTAACACAGAGTTTAGACACAATTGTTTACACGTTGTAGGAAAATAGCGTTTTGCTATGCCACAATACAGCGTTTTATCCCTAAATGGACGCTAACATGAGCGAAAACGAAACAGGCAGCCATCCCTCTCCTCTTAGCGGACGAGAAATCATTGATCAGCACATCGCAAACCCGGAGAGAGGCATCGTCCTGTTCTCCCTTAGCTGGTGTTCTTTTTGTCGTGCGGCAAAACAACTGCTAACGCAATTGGACCTCACCTACAAAGTGATAGAGTTAGACCAAGGCGAATTTCTTGAACCAACAATGCAGCGGGAAGTGCGAACACGCTTACTTGAGCTAACAAAAGCCAACACATTGCCCCAGTTATTTGTCGCAGGGCAGGTCATTGGCGGCTACACCGACCTTGCAGCAGCTTATAAAAATGGGAGCTTAGCAGCCCTTCTCGAACGCCACGGTATCGCCTCGAAACTTACTCCCTCGTTATGAGGGCTGGAAAACCTCAATGGATATTTTGATCCGCTATCTACATCTCTTTGCGGTACTCGTTTTGGCAGGCACCCTCATCATTGAGAACATCGCGATCGCCAAAACAGTGGGAAAAGAAGATATTCGGCAGTTACTGAAAGTCGATGCGGTGTATGGTTTAAGCGCTATTATCGTTTTGCTTTGCGGCCTTGCATTATGGCTGTGGGTTGGGAAACCGAGCGCGTTCTACAATAGCAATCCTATCTTTCATGCAAAACTAAGCCTTTTCGTGCTTGTGGGGCTGCTATCGATTTACCCAACAGTATTCTTCATGAAACAGCGCAAAACTGACAGTGACACGATTGCGGTGCCGGCAGGCGTAGTACGGGTGCTTCGAATTGAATTGGCATTATTGGCTGTCATCCCATTGCTCGCTTTTCTTATGGCACGGGGTATTGGTGCATAAGCGAAGTCTAAGAGCAAAGGCGTTCTTGTATCCAAGCCGAGATGTCTTGAATCTCCTCCAAACAAACCGAATGCTCCATAGGGTAATGTTTGTACTGCGTGGCATAGCCTAGCGCACGCAAGTCTTCTTCTGCTTTACGGCCCAAGGACTCATTGACAACTGGGTCGCGAGTGCCATGACACACCAATATTGGCAGCCCTTTGTTGATAGGGCTAGGCTCGACAGTCGCAACCGTTGGGAAGTAGCTAGATAAGGATAGAGCTCCGGCTAAGGGCTTGCTATAACTCAAGGCCGCTTGCAATATCACAGCGCCCCCCTGAGAGAAGCCCGCCAAGAGTATCCGATCGCTTGGCGTGCCGCGTTGGATTTCTCTTTCGATCAAGGCATGCACAGCTTCGGCCGAACGAGTTAACTGCACTGTATCTACTTTACGCCCTACATCCATTTCTAGGATATCGTACCAAGCGGGCATGACATAGCCACCATTGACCGTTACCGGTATGGAGGGCGCATGAGGGAATATAAAGCGCAACTTCAAAGTGGAAGGTAGGCGCAACTCAGGCACGATACCCGCAAAGTCATGACCATCGGACCCTAGGCCATGTAACCATATGATTGCTGCGTCTGGCTCCGCGCCTTCGGGGATAACACTCTCAACTGCAGGGAGATAATTCATGTGCGCCATTTCCATCGTTGCAAAATGGGCATTGTCTCAAATCCAGCCCATCATGCCAGTGAAAATCTTTCGGTTTAGGAGAATGAGACTGCTTCGGGCAATACAGTGGTAGAATAAGCACCGCAGATAGAAGCGTTAATTATTACCATGCCAACTCTTTGAGAGGCTGGCACATTGGGAGTAGACAAGTAAAAATGGAAGACGTAATCGACTTATTACGCGAAGCCAATGAACCGGTTCCCGTCCCGCTGGAGCTCCCGGACGAGGACCTCTTAATCGAAATAGAGGAAGCGCTTTATGTCGCCCTCCCCGATGACTTACGCCTTTATTTAGCCACCGTTAGCGATGTTGTCTATGGCCATTTGGAGCCGGTGACCGTGACAGATCCAAACTCTCATACCTATTTGCCCGAACTGGCAGCGGTCGCTTGGAGTATGGGTTTACCAAGACGACACTTGCCCATATGCGAAGCTAATGGCGGCTATTACTTTATCAAACACGATGGAAGCGTTGGTTTTTGGGACCAGTCCGATAGCGATGAAGAATGGGACACTATTTGGCACTGGATAACCGATGTTTGGCTAGTAGACTGAGGAAACACTCAATGTCGCAAGAAATTTTTGTTACCTGCCCGCACTGTCATCGCAAAAATCGCATGCCTGCGGAAAAACTTTCGGCGCAAGGACAATGTGGCGCATGTAAAAAGCCCTTGTTTGCGGGCAAACCCGTCACACTCAAGCAAGCAAATTTCAATTTACACTTAGGGAGCGACATCCCTATTGTGGTCGATTTCTGGGCGCCATGGTGTGGCCCTTGTCGGCAGTTCGCCCCTACTTTTGCGGCCTCTAGTGCAACACTTGAGCCGAGCGTTCGACTTGCAAAGGTAAACACTGAGGAAGAGACGGCAATAGCACAGCGGTATGGAATTCGCAGCATTCCCACATTAATGATGTTCAAAAACGGCAAAGAAGTCGCAAGAGTGTCCGGTGCAATGCCAGCTGCCCAGTTTGAGCGTTGGGTACGCGAGCAATTGTAAAGTGGTGGGCGCGGCTAGCGTCTGCTTAGCTGAGCCATACCGATACTTTCTCAGTCGTAGTACACTGATACTTGTTCGCCTGCGATAATGCTGCGGGTATTTAATAACAAGAGGTTTAACTCATGACATTGGCCAAAATACTGGCGCTATTTAGCGCTTGTGGATTCCTTGCTGCCTGTGGCTCTAACGATTATCTTGCGCAACCGCGCGCCGAAATGTTCCCAGGGACGCAGCAACAAAGCCTGCAATCCGCTAGCCATTGGCAACTGCTTGCAGAAAATGAGTCCAATGCCATCGCCCGTAGCTTAGGGGATGGTGGAGGTGTCATTACTCCCTCAATTTATTTAGGCAATGCCGCAAGCACAGCGGGTGACTTTCAGAGCGCTTATCACAATATGCTACTGAGCCAGCTCATCGCTCAGAATATCGATGTCATGCTAAGCCGAGAAAATGCATTGTTTACGCTGGAGTATGATGTGCAAGTCGTTGAGCATGCTAGCCGTAACTTATTGCCGCCACGCCCAGGCACATTCTCTAGTTTTCTCTTAGCAGGGGCAGCCATTCATGATGCTCAATACTGGGGTGACAGTAGTCTGATTCTAGTCCCTATCGCAGTGGCTGGTGATCTTTGGAGCAAGTTCAATAGCGATACCGCCGCAAGCACCACAGAGGTCATCATTACAACCCGCGTGCTCGACAGCCAACAAATCGTGCACTCTAGCAATCACGTTTACTATTTTGACAGAGACGATATCGCGCAATACAAAGGCGAGGGCAGAGTATTCGATGTCGTGAACACAAGGGGTGGTCAATAATGCGCAAGACATTTCACTGGCTGGCTATTACGATCATCGCCGCAACACTGGCAGCCTGCATGAGCGACCCCTATGAAACGGGCATCGATCTCATTACAAGCACCAATCGAGCAGCAGCTAATAACCTAATCCGCATGGCAGGCCCAGAGATAAACCCAAGCAATAATATTATTGCGGCCAGTTTCGCTTCGATCGATGATTTAACGGAATCGTCAACTTTTGGTCGCGTAGCATCCCAACAACTTACCTCACAGTTTACAGCTGCCGGGTATTCGGTTGTCGAAATGCTGCTTCGCAATAGCGTTTATATTAGCGAGAGACAAGGAGAGTTTTTGCTGTCTAGGGCCATCAATGAAATCAGTGCTGAGCACAATGCCCATCTAGTGCTAGTTGGCACCTATGCCGTAGGTGAAAGCAATGTGTTTGTGACGGCGAAACTTATTCGCACCGCCGACAGTGTCATTATTGCTTCCCATGATTATGTTCTGCCATATACACGCGATATGCGCACGCTATTACGGCAGTGGCAGTAAACTACTGCTGCACAGGTTTCAAAACACGAATGTAATGGCTAAATATTTCGTCGTAGGTTGTAATCCCTACCTTAACGTCGGCCTCTGGGTCGACGTTCTGCGGATTCGAAGCAGAGTTGTCATACACAGTTTCCGAAATCAGTCGTGACCCCGCAGGCAGGAGCAATCTTTCACGCATTTTGTAGTTCATCTGCCAATTAAAATTGTAGTTCGCGACATTGATCAGCCGCTGCACAGTTCCGTCAGGAAATTGCGCAGAGATAGTCATACTCTTGCCCCGAGTGTGCGTTTGCGGCGCAAAACTCTCAACCCACACATCGTTCTCAAACACTGGCGTCTGTGCATGCTCAACCTGATTCACCACGCCCGCAGGAATTGAGAACTGCGAGTTCAGCGCAATCACATTGTGCACTTCATACTCTGGAGCGGTGTCGCGGAAATACAGCCCTATTCGGGTAGCATCGATAGTGTCTCTACCGCCCGTGACATAGCGTATTTTGAACGATAGATCGCGGTCCTGGCGCAGCAAAAATGCAGAGTCATCTGCGAACTTTTCTTCCGTGCTAGGAGGCACATAAAGACTAATGAACTCAGTGTTCTCGGGACTTACCAAACCGGCTTCATCTTTCTCGACAATATTAGGATCAACCGCAAACACTAACAAACTGTGCAATACGGATCGGTCGCCCACATTATACGCAACAGCCTGCACCCATTGATCTTGCGTCAGGTTCAAGTCCGCGCGCCGAATTTTAAAGTCGACCATACCAGTGGCTGGCACCTCTATCGCTGGCACATCAACAATCAGGTCTGGTTCGCCTAGCGCCCACTGCTCACTGAGCTCTTCCTGTTCTCTAAGTGGATCCCCTTCCCCGGCATTGCGTGCACCACTATCGATCCAATGAACCAGTGTAATCAATTCCTCATCGGTGATGTGGTGAATATCCTCCCACGCCCCTTCCTGCTCATCGATTTGCCCTGGAGGCATTCGGTGAGTAATCAATACTTCACGAATCATGGGGCTCCAGCCTTGAATCATTCGGTGGCTGACCATCGCCCAAGGGGCCAAACCATCCTCGATGTGACATGTCGTGCAGCGACGTTTGAGGATCGGTGCAATTTCATCTTCATAGGAAATTTGTCGATCCCCAAAGCGTTCCTGATAAAGGTAGGCAATAGGGGCCCCCTCGACGGCTGGTAACTCTTCTTCGGGCAAATCGTCACCTTCAAGTAATGCGATCAGAGCTTGTTCAAGATAAGGAGTCTCGGGGGGCGTTGCAGGCACCGCAATGCCACTAGCCAAAGGGCCTCGATAAAGAACATCGTGAGACTCAGGGTCTAGAATGAAGGCTTCATCGGTAGTAGTAACTTGCAAAGATCGTGCGACCAATTGAGCGCTATCTTGCAATACGGGCAAATCGACACCGATTCTGGCCAATTCATCGATTATTTGCTGGCGGCTCTGTCCAGGGATAGGGTTTAGCATTAAGACCTCCACACCCTGTTCACTGTAGCGGGTGTGGAGATCCTGTAGGAGGGGGATGGCTTGTTGCGATGCAGGCTCGCCATTGGCTTGCACAAACAACACAACGAACTCAGATTCACCATAGCGACTTAACTGATGAAAGGTGCCGTGTTGATCCAACAATGCGAAATCGGTACTTCTCTGCGCCATTGCTGACACAGAGACTAATGTGGCAAAAAACAAGCCTAAATACTTTAGGCAATTGATCATATTTATTCGAATTCTCATAGACTGCACTTGCTCATTTACGACATTGATCTCGCATTTAAACATAGTGCTGCCTACTCGGCTCCCTCGATTCTCACTAATTGCTGACGAATTTTGAAAGCAGTATGCGAAATCTAAAAAACCTCGTAATCACACGATAAAATTGACCAATTTGCCAGGGACAAAGATCACTTTTTTAATCGCCACCCCTTCTAGCTTGTCTGCGACGCCTTCGGCTTGTTTGGCAGCCTCTTCGATTTGTGCGCGCTCCAAACCTCTATCAACGCTAAGCTCTGCGCGGCGTTTGCCATTGATATGGACGGTCATTGTCATCGTATCGGCGACCAACCAGTCCTCATCCGCTTTTGGCCAAGGGTAATAGGCTAAGGTCTCTGTATGGCCTAGGCGTTGCCAAAGCTCCTCCGCTACGTGCGGGGCAAAGGGGGCAAGGACCAGTACGAATTTTTCCGCGATCTCTTTAGGAATACGCTTCTGCTTCTTGGCAAGATTTACAAACTCCATCATCTTGGCAATAGAAGTGTTAAAGCGCATGTTTTCAATATCGCTGGTCACCTTATGCACAGTGATATTAATTTCGCGGCGCAAGTCATCATTCGCACTGGCTTCAGGCTCGTCAGTGATCACGCTAGAGAGTTCATCGGTTTCGATATCAATGAGCAAAGACCAGGCGCGATCAAGAAAGCCAAACACGCCTTTCACGCCATTAGTCTGCCAAGGCTTAACCGCCTCCAATGGCCCCATGAACATTTCATATAGACGCAAAGAGTCGGCACCGTATTCAGCGACAACATCATCCGGGTTGACGACATTCAGACGCGACTTAGACATCTTCTCTTCGCGCGCACTCAGCAAAGTATCACTGTCTTTCGCGTAAGGCTTGCCATCTCGGTATTCCACCTCAGTCGGCGCATAGAAACGACCGGCCTCATCGCGGTGACTAATCCCAAGAATCATGCCTTGGTTAAAGAGCTTCTTGAATGGTTCGCGTGTATGCACAAGACCGCAGTCAAATAGCACTTTATGCCAAAAGCGCGAGTACAATAGGTGCAAAACGGCGTGCTCCACACCACCGACATATAGATCGACTGGGCCCCAATATTTTTCCGCTTCGGGGTCAAAAGGCATTTGATCGTTATGCGGATCCATATAGCGCAGGTGGTACCAACATGAGCCAGCCCATTGCGGCATAGTATTGGTTTCACGCAGCAACTGCTCACCATTCAATTCGACACGCATCCAGTCTTGCGCTCGCGCTAGCGGCGGCTGCCCATCAGATGTTGGTTTGTATTCATCCAGTTCTGGCAGTGTAATCGGCAAGTCACCCTCTGGCACAGCAGTGATCGCACCGGTTTTGGGGTTATGCATGATTGGGAATGGTTCGCCCCAATAGCGCTGCCGAGAGAACAGCCAATCGCGTAATTTATAGGTCGTCTCCCCTTTACCTAAACCTTGCTCTTCTAGCCAGGAGATCATCTTCGCTTTTGCTTCGACCGTGTTAAGCCCATCTAAGAATTGCGAATTAACTGCCGCGCCTTCTGCGACATGAGCAGCCTCTTCAATATTTCCGCCAGCAACCACTTCGATAATCGGCAAGCCGAACACTTTGGCAAATTCGTAGTCACGCTCATCGTGCGCAGGCACCGCCATAATGGCACCCGAGCCATAGTCCGCCTTCACATAGTCTGCAATCCAAATAGGCACAGGCAAACCGCTGGCAGGGTTAATTGCATAGGCACCGGTGAAAACTCCAGTCTTCTCTTTCGCTGCCGCCGTTTCACGGTCTAGATCACTGATATTTTTAACTTTTTCAACATAGGCTTGTACAGCTTCCGACTGCTCACCCGTGCTAATTTTTGCCACGAGAGGGTGCTCTGGTGCCAACACACAGAAGGTTGACCCAAATAATGTGTCAGGACGCGTGGTAAAGACTTCGAAACTAGCGTCATGATCCTTCACCGCAAAGCGCACCTGCGCCCCAACCGACTTACCAATCCATTGCCGCTGCATTTCGATAATGCCCGATGGCCAATCTAGCTCATCCAAATCACTTAATAGGCGCTCGGCATAAGCGGTGATTTTCAGCATCCATTGGCGCATCATGCGACGCTCGACCAAATCCCCGGTCTCAACATAGCGCCCATCTTGTACTTCTTCGTTGGCCAACACAGTGCCCTGAGCAGGGCACCAGTTCACTGGCACCTCGGCTAAGTAGGCCAAATCTTTCTCGTACAGCTTCAAGAATATCCACTGTGTCCAACGGTAGTAATCCACCTTGCTGGTATCGATCTCGCGCTTCCAATCATAGGACAGACCTAGACGTTTGATTTGCCCGCGAAAATTGCTGATATTCTCTTGCGTGATTAATGCTGGATGACGCCCTTCACGAATAGCAGCGCGCTCGGCTGGAAGCCCAAAAGCATCCCAGCCCATTGGGTGCAATACATTAAACCCATTCATGCGCTTATAACGCGCAATGATATCGGTGGCGGTATACCCTTCTGGATGCCCTACGTGCAGCCCTGACCCAGAAGGGTAGGGAAACATGTCTAGTACATAATATTTAGGCTTGCTGAAATCATCATTGCCAACACTGAAGGTGCTGTTCTCGTCCCAGAACTGCTGCCATTTCGGTTCGATTTCCGAGGGGCTGTATTTCTTACTCATGCTATTTGCCGTCATTCGCGAGGTTGCGATTTGAGGGGATTAATCCCTTGAAAGTGATAAAAATTTGGGAGAAAGAGGATAAACCACCTCCTCCCGCATTACAATTTACCTATTAACCATAGAAAGGTAGTGTGCGCAGATTGTAGGCAGCTTTGCGACGCGGTCGAACTCTCGACGCTCGATCCCCGATGCTGAAACATTAGGACCGCTTAGAAACATCACCCGCGTTCGCAGTTCAATTTCTCCCTCACCCCAGTCTTGTCCAGAAGGTGAGACCTCTTCGCCATATAAGCTAAAAAAGCGCACCGGGTTCCAACTAACCTGCCCACCATCGGTAATGGCTCCGGTTGCTAAGAAGACATTGAGATCGGGCAGGATTCGACATTGGAAAATGTTGGCACTGGCATCCACATTAACATAGGTAAAATTACGTAAATATTTCCAATTGCCTACCAAACCATCTTCAATCTCTTGAGCCATTGAAGTTGAACTCAAGGCACCAAGCAGCATCCCTATTATTGCCAATCTACTTTTCATGCATTTATCTCCGCTCACTTTTTTGCCGAACCTAGGGCTTTTTGTCGTTAGACTTGCCTGTCGACATCGGCTAATCTTTTGCTGGTTTGCTATTGGCCCGATCGTCTGGCAAATATCTTCATTTATGACAACGCCACAGGGCTCGTTCTATGACGTCTATAAATTCCATTCATTCGCTGCACTCTAAACTGTCAATTTCCAGATATCGTCACCTACCGCGATATTGTAGCGCATTATTACTGTCCACTTTTTTCTATATTCCCTGTTCGATTGCGCAAGATGTCTTCTCTGAGCCACTTTTTGGAGAGCAAAGCCTTAACGGTGGCTTCGCCCCCGACCCTGCTCGCATCGATATCGTTGCGGGAGGCTCGACTGATGCCGCCAGCACTGAGTCAAGTTGTACAGGCTATATTGCGGTCGAGCAGCCCGACTATAGGATACATTACACGCCTGATACCTATGCGCTAGGAATCCTCGTAGCCAGCGATGTCGATACAACACTTATCGTCAATACGCCCGATGGGAGCTGGGAGTGCAATGATGACTTCTCGGGGCTTGAGAACAACAATTCTGGAGTCTTATTCAACACGCCACTGACAGGGCAGTATGATATTTGGGTGGGGACCTATAGTGCCGCAGATGCAGGTGCACAAGCACAACTGATCATTACCGAGCTGCCTCAGAGCGAATGGCTCAGCCTCTCAAATGAATATCACGATAGCAATGACAGCGTTGCTGTGGCCAGTTCAATCCTTATAGAGGGCAGTGAACAACAGGGCAGCCTGGACCCAATGGACAGCACACTCAGTAATTATGGGTATTCAGACACTTACACCTTTACTGGCCAAACAGGTCAAAACGCGATTATCGATTTAAGTTCTGATGAATTTGATACTTATCTAGTATTGCGCACTCCCAGCGGTGAAGAGCTTAGCAATGATGACTTCGAAGGCAGCACGGCACGCTCCCTACTCTCTGTGCCATTAACTGAGTCTGGGGAATTTGAAATCGTCGTGTCGAGCTTCATGAGTGGCGAGACAGGCCCGTACACGCTTTCTTTAGCGCTTGATGAAAATAATAGCATTGCGGCGGCAAGGGTCGAATCGGGCGAGTTGTCGTCGTCGGATGAGCAATTAGCAAGCGGTGAGTATATCGATCTCTATTCATTCGATGGACGCCCCGGTCAGCGCCTCCAGGCTGACTTGCGCTCAGAAGACTTTGATACTTATTTAATCCTCATCGCTCCCTCTGGAGAGCAATTTGAAAACGATGATATGGATTCGATCAACCGTAGCTTTCTTGATATGACTTTATCTGAATCTGGCAGTTACCAATTGATAGTGACATCGTTTAGTGAAGGCTCTACCGGTGAGTACTCGCTACAAATTGATCATGGCGCAGCGAACGACAATCCAAGTCGAGAGTCTAATATCCGCAGTCTCGCCATCGGTCAATCCATAGAAGGACTGCTTAGCGAAGAAACGAGCTCACGAGTAGACAACAAATTAGAAGATACTTATTGGTTTGCTGGACAAGCCGATGAGACTGTACGCATAGATCTCAATTCAGATGACTTCGACACCTTTCTACGATTAGTGACCCCTAGCGGTGAACTTATAGAAAACGATGACTTCGAAGGCAGCCTACATACTTCTTCTATTTCTTTAACATTGCGCGAGGCGGGTCGCTATCGAGTGGTAGTCACCAGTTACGACGCCGGAGACACAGGGCAATATGAAATAGACCTGCAATCACAAGCTATGCCAATCGTCTCTGCAAGCAACAGCGGTGGGCAAGTCTATGGAATATTTGCCGGTATTAGTGATTACCCAGGCAGTGCGCAAGATCTAAGTTACACAGATCAAGATGCCATAAGAGCGAGAGACGCGCTCATCAATGGCGCCGGAATGCAAGAAAACAACGGCATACTTTTGCTCAATAGCGACGCCACACTGGACAATTTTCGTGCAGCGATTGAACAAGTCGCTGCACGAGCTACAGAACAGGACACGGTCGTGCTGTTCTACTCGGGGCATGGCAACCGCGTCGAACGAGCAGGAGGCCCAAATAGCGCAGACCCTGATGGTTTAGATGAAACAATTGAGCTCTACGATGGCGCGATGCTCGATGATGAGCTAGCTTTTTTGTTCGACACTGTGCAGGCCGGTACCACATTGCTTGTACTGGACTCTTGCTTTAGTGGCGGGTTTGCGAAAGATTTAGTGTCGCGCCCCGGCAGAATGGGGCTTTTCTCCTCTGAAGAAGACGTGACCTCACAAGTTGCTGCGAAATTTCGAGCTGGAGGCTACCTCTCTGTTTTCTTTGAAGAAGCACTTGGAGGGTATGCAGATTTTGATGACAATGGCGAGCTCACAGCCATAGAATTAAGCGAATACTTGCACGATCGATTTCGCAATGACGTAAAATCAAGTAGCGTGGATCAGTTTGTTCGTACCAGCGGCCCTCAATCTGGCTATCAACACCTTGTTGTTGATCGAGGAGGAGTTGGTCCCTACAGCATTTTGTTTAACCATTAATGGGTAATATGAGCGCGTCTTATAATCATTTTGTCGAGTTTGTGGACTTGCTTCTCGATGCAATTATTGTTGTCAATCCGCAAGGTAAATTGCTGTTTACTAGTGCAGCGTGTGAGAGAATTTTTGGTTACACCCCACAAGAAATGTTAGGAATGGCTGTTATAGATCTAGTCCATCCTGAAGACAAAGATCGGACAGCAGCTATGGCTGATACCGTTAATCGCGGCGGTCAAAGCCACGCCTTCGAAAACCGACTGGTTCACAAAGATGGTCATATCGTTCATATTCGCTGGTCTGCACGCTGGTCGGAAAAAGACAAAGTCCGTATCGCAGTAGCCCACGACATTAGCGAAAGAGTCCATGCGGAAACAGTACAGCAGGCGTTATACGCCATATCTCAAACGGTTCATAACGTGGAAGATCTGTCGAGTTTATTCCCTCGCATTCACACGATCATAGGGGACTTATTGCCCGCAAAGAATTTTTTCGTAGCGATGTACGACTCACAAAAAGACGAATTACGTTTCCCTTATTTTGTCGATGCGTTTGATGAACACCCTGAGCCACGCCCATTGGACAGCGGCACACTGAGCGCCGAGGTCATTCGCACAGGCAAGCCTCTGCTCATTACTCCCGAATCAGAACGCGAATTGACTGAGCGATTCGCCCAAGTCATAGGGACCGCATCCCACGACTGGCTGGGAGTTCCACTGATTGACGGGAAAGTCAGTATTGGGGCCTTAGTTGTGCAGAGTTATTCTGGCGACATTCGCTATACTGAAGAAGACAAAGAGTTGTTGCAGTTCGTTTCGAGTCAGGTCGCCTCCGCTATCTCGCGCACTCAGATGCATGAACGACTCATCCATGCAGCAGGGCATGACCCGCTAACAGGCCTGGCCAATCGCGGCTTGTTTGAAGACCGATTACTGCGAACCCTATCCCGAGTACGGCGCAACCCCGCGCGTTTTGCCTTACTCTACATAGATTTAGATAAATTTAAAGAAATCAATGATTTATACGGCCACTTTTTCGGAGATGTGGTGTTAAAAGAGGTGGCCGCGCGCTTAATAGCTTGTGTTAGAGACTCAGACACTGTGGCTAGAATCGGCGGTGATGAATTTGTGCTATTGCTCAATAGAATTATTAAACCTGCCGATGCACAAAATGTTGCAGGTAAAATTCGCGCAGCGCTCGATGCGCCTATCAAACATCAAGATAAAAACCTTTATATTACTCCGAGCATCGGAATCGCGATTTATCCCGATCATGGCGATAGCATTGAAACACTGCTGCATTATGCTGACGATGCGATGTATTCTAGCAAAAATAGCAGCTAATTAAGAGCTTGTTCGCATAGTTAAGTAGTGCTCAAGCGCCTCGCGCTGCGCGGCAGAAAAACGCAGGCCAAGTTTAGTTCTTCGCCACAGGATATCCTCACTCGTGTGCGCCCATTCTTGCTCTATTAGATAATCGACCTCGCGTTGATACAGTCCTGCACCAAACTCATTTCCCAGCCCGGCAAGCGAATCAACGCCAACGAGGATCTGCTCAACCAACGTCCCGTAACTAGATACCCAACGCGATAGCAAGGCATCGGGCAACCATGAATACTGTAATTTGAGCGTCGTCAGCAATGACTCTTGGGTAGAAAAATCTCCGCCTGGCAATGCAGCGGCTTCACTCCAAGGCTTGCCCATATTGGGAAACACATCACGCAGTTTTTCCAACGCACTTTCAGCGAGCCGACGATAAGTCGTAATTTTCCCACCATAGATTGATAGCAATGGCGCACCACTGGTATCAAGCGCTAAGGTGTAATCTCTAGAGGCTTCCGAAGCACTCTCGTCTTCGCCTGAGAGCAGCGGACGAACTCCAGCGAAGACATGCACAACATCCTCTTTTCTAATTTGTGCTTTGAAGTAGGAATTGCTGATATCAAGCAAATAGTCTATTTCCCAATCGGCAATCGCGGCCGTTGCAGGATCGCCATGCAAGTCTTCCTCGGTGGTGCCAATCAAGGTGAAATCATCTTCATAGGGAATAGCGAACACAACTCGATTATCACTATTTTGCAATAGGAAGGCCTGGTCCCCCACATATAAACGTGGCACGACAATATGACAGCCTTTTACAAGCCTGATAGGCTCATGGGGCTTAGAGGGCAATACTGTGCTTGCGACAATGTCAACCCAGGGGCCAGCGGCATTTACGACTGCACGCGCTTGTACGCTCTGCGTTTCGCCACTTAAGCTATCTTGCAATGTAACATGCCACAAACCATCACGCTCTTGCGCCTTGATACATTTTTTTTGCACATAAATCTGTGCGCCATGTGCTCGCGCCTGCATCGCTACCAACACTACAAGGCGCGCATCATCAACCCAGGCATCGTAATATTGAAAACCGTGACTTAAAGAGTTCTTTAAGGGGCTGTCGGCGCTGAATTTCAAACTTTTTGATGCGGGCAAGGTGACCCTTTTACTCAAAAAGTCATACAAATACAGACCAAGCCTAATCATCCAACGCGGACGAAGATGGGGCATATGAGGAAGCTGAAAGCGCATCGGCGTAATGATATGCGGAGCATTACGCAGCAACACTTCGCGCTCAGCGAGGGCTTTTCGTACTAAACTAAACTCGTAATTTTCTAGATATCTCAAGCCTCCATGAATTAGCTTTGTACTTGCCGATGAAGTTGCAGATGCAAGATCGTTGGTCTCACAAAGGACAACATCTAGACCACGTCCGGCGGCATCGGCCGCAATGCCCACTCCATTAATCCCGCCACCGATAATTAGCAGATCATGTACTGTAGAATTTTGAGTCATAGAGGTTACTATAGGGTCATTAAATTGATCGAACATGCTAGCAGGATGCAAGCCATACAGAAACTATAGGCACTATACGAATAAAACAACGAGATCGTTCACAAGTTTTTGGAAAACTGCAATGACTGACTATATTTTGGCATTTGACCAAGGCACTACGAGCAGCCGTGCAATCGTGTTCAACCAAAAGGGGGAGCGCCTTGGCATTGGGCAGGAAGAGTTTAACCAACACTTTCCCGAGGATGGTTGGGTTGAGCATGACCCAGAGGAGCTTTGGGACAGCTCTGTGCGCAGCGCAAAGCGCGCATTGGAGGACGCAAAGATCACCGCTGATGCCGTTCGCGCAATTGGCATTACCAATCAACGCGAAACGACGCTGATATGGAATCGTATTACCGGCGTCCCACTCTATCGAGCCATTGTATGGCAGGACCGTCGCACGAGCGACTACTGCAAAGCACTTAGTGACACACTGGAAAAAAGTGGGCGTAGCGAGCTGATCACCGAAAAGACTGGTTTATTGCTCGACCCTTACTTTTCCGCTAGTAAGATCCGCTGGATTCTCGACAAACATGACGGGGCTCAGGAGGCCGCAGAGCGCGGCGAACTGGCATTTGGAACGGTAGATACTTTCTTACTCTGGCGTCTTACCGGTGGTAAAAGTCACTACACCGATGCCACCAATGCCTCTCGCACTCTGCTCTTTAATATTCATGAACAATGCTGGGACGAAGAACTGCTATCGCTGTTCAACATCCCCGCCAGACTTTTGCCGGAAGTAAAGGACAGTGCTGCCGACTTTGGGATGATCGATGCCGATATCCTAGGGGCGCAGATACCGGTGCTTGGCATAGCAGGAGATCAACAAGCCGCCGCCTTCGGCCAATGTTGTTTCGAACCTGGCATGGCTAAAAGCACCTATGGCACGGGTTGTTTTCTACTGCTCAATACCGGGGATAAGGCACTCAGGTCAGAAAACCGCCTACTAACCACTGTCGCTTATCGCCTAAATGGCAAAGCAACTTACGCATTAGAAGGCAGTATTTTCATGGCCGGAGCGACAATGCAGTGGCTACGTGATGGTTTAAAGTTGTTTAAGGACGCCTCTGAAACCGAGAGCATGGCAGAACAGACTGATAAGAATATGCATGTCTTGTTTGTGCCAGCATTTACAGGATTAGGGGCTCCCTATTGGGATGCCGACGCCCGTGGCGCCATTTTTGGGCTGACTCGAGACACCGGCATCAAAGAGTTAGTCACAGCAGCGTTATTATCAGTATGCTATCAAACCCGCGATTTGCAGAAAGCCATGGAAGCCGATGGCGAAAGACCGGACACGCTGCGGGTCGATGGTGGGATGTCACGCAACGATTTTGTACTACAGAACCTTGCAGACCTGCTTGGTTCGAGAGTCGACAGGCCACAAGTGACAGAGACCACAGCACTGGGTGTCGCATGGCTGGCAGGTTTGCAATGCGGTCTCTATGACTCACTTACACACATTGCATCGCATTGGCAGCTGGAGCGATCCTTTTTGCCGCAAAAAGACAAACCCTGGAGAGACGCACGATACGCTCTTTGGCAAGATGCCGTACGGCGCACGCGCAGTAAACTATAAGCAAACATTGGCCACTACTGTAGGAGCTTCATGAGAATTCATTTGATCCGCCACGGACAAACCAATTGGAACAAAGAAAAACGAGTGCAGGGGCATAGTGAGTCCACACTTACAGAACAAGGCCAGCAGCAAGCGCGAGACTTGGCGATCACCTTACAGCAATACCCCATTAGCAACGTGTTTTGCAGTAGCAGCATTCGCACGCGCCAAACTAGCGAGTTACTATTTGAGCAGCGCCCAGTGCAAACCCATTACCATGATGAACTACGTGAAATATTTCTAGGCCCATGGGAGGGAAAGCTACAGTCTGAAATTCGCAATCTGTTTCCTGAGCAGTTTGAAAACTTTTGGAATGCACCGCATCGATTTGCACAAGACGACGCCGAATCCTTCGAAGATGTACAACAACGTGGCCTTACTATCTTGAAGCAGATATTATCCAACCCGTATGAAGAGGTGGCAATCGTCAGTCATGGTGTCATCATCAAGGCTATTCTATGTCATTTAGACAATCGCCCGATCGCGCAATTATGGGAACCACCAATCATGCACAATTGCGCACATAGCATCATTGTTAAGGACTCTCACGAAGTAGCACCGCGCATTACGCAATTTGCTGGCATAGCGCAATAATGCAAAGCCGCAACAGGTCTAAAGTCTAATTACTGAAAAACCATAAAAGGAAAAAAAAATGACCACCTCCACAGATACTGGAACCGCCTCCAACCCTCTTGCACGTAAAATCGTCACTGTTATCGCGATACTCTCGCTAATAGGCGGCATCGCTCTTGGCGCCTATGCCTTATTTGCGGCACTTGGAGTCTGGTTTGGCATGTGGGATTTCCGCACAGGATTCAATATGTTGCGCACCGTCAATGAAAGTGCCGATTGGACTGCATGGATTAGTTTAGCCGTGACCATTGGGGTCTTCGTCGCTGCGAGTAAGCTCGGCCTTGCCAACGCTAAAAAACTCACCGCTTTTGCGGCTGTAGGGACGATCACCGCGACACTAGCCTATATTGTGCCAGAGACTTATCGGCCAGCTGAAGGCACGCCTCCTATTCATGACATCACAACCGATACGAACAACCCGCCCGAGTTTATCGCCATTGCTCCACTGCGTGCAGACGCACCTAACAATATGATTTACGGCGACCAGCCAAACTGGGACAAAGCACGCATGGCTGCTGCACAAAATGAAGCCTATCCCGATATCGTGCCTCAAGAGTTTAGCGAATCTAAAGAGGTGATATTCGAGCGCGCTTTAAACGCTGCGCAAGCATTGGGTTGGGAGATCGTCGATCAAAACGCGACAACCGGGCGCATTGAAGCGACAGACACAACGTTCTGGTTCCGATTTAAAGATGACGTTGTGATCGTTGTGAGCGAAACAGCACAAGGCTCTGTGCTGAATGCTCGCTCGCTATCTCGCGTTGGGACAAGTGATGTTGGCAAAAATGCAGCTCGTCTACGTGAGTTCTTCACGCGACTATAAAGTCTAGCGCTTATTGCGAATTATTCCGCCTACTTGCGTTCAAACGTTTTATAAGCCAATGACGCAAAGGCGGAATATCCGTTGCCAGTAATGCCAAACCAAGGGGAATCATCCAGAACCCTAAAACAGGCAAAAACCCCAAAATCCCTCCCAAAATTAATAGCACGCCCATTAAGCCACGTATTAATGGAGGCAGAAAGCGCTCGCCTTTTCGTAAGAAACGATAAGACATGACGACAAGCCGGCGCTTGTTTTGTGAGTTCTGACGATTGCTCTGTTTTGTCATGATTGCACCGCCTCTTAGTCGGTGCTTGGTCTTGCTACGGTGTGCTATGCTTGCCCTGATTTCGTCAAGTTGATGTAGGGTATTTCGTGCAACGAACACAAAGAATGTTTCTATTTAGCGCCATCGCGCTAGTCGTGTTGTCCGTTTCTCAATTGGGCAGTTATTGGGTTAATACCACTATTCCGATAGGCAGCACAGTTGAATGGAGTCCCTTAGTACATCTTACCCATATCCGTAATATGGGTGGTGTGTTCGGGATGTTTCAAGGGCGTGGTTGGGTATTTGCGCTTTTTAGCTTGGTCTTAGTCACAGGCTTAATAGTCTATTTACTGCGCAGCCAACAAGTGCGTTTGTACGAATATATCTGCTTCGGCTTTATTGCCGGCGGTGGGGCGAGCAATATTCTCGACCGCCTCATCTATGGCAGCGTCATCGATTTTATCAATGTGCAAGGGATCCCTTACTGGCATTATATTTTTAACACCGCCGATGTCATGGTGCATGTCGGGCTCTGGCCAATGCTCTTTTGGAGCATCTTCTCCCCAGAGCAAAGTAGCAACGCCTAGCGCCTAAGAATAAACCTTAAGCGCTGCATTGATTGCACGGCCTGTACTTATTGGCAGGTTTTGAGCAACTAGTGCTGACTCGAATGCCGACAAACAATGCAAAACGTTCTTCTGCGAACTGGCAAACCCCATCAAACCTACACGCCAAATCTTCCCTGCTAGCGCCCCTAGGCCCGCACCGATCTCTAAATCATACTGATTGAGTAGAGTGCGTCTAAGCAGCGCTTCATCGACGCCATCGGGAACGCGAACAGCATTAAGCTGTGGCAAACGCGATGCCTGATCGACAAGTATAGAGAGCCCCATGGCCTCTAAGCCGCTTACAAACGCTCTGTGATGTAAGTTATGTCTCTCCCATGCACTAACTAGCCCCTCCTCCTGCAAACACAGCAAGGCTTCATGAAGCGCGTATAGTGGGTTAATAGGAGCCGTGTGGTGGTAACTTCGCTTCGTGCTCTGCCCCCAATACCCCATGACTAGATTCATATCAAGAAACCAACTCTGCACTTTAGTTTTGCGAGATTTGATTACCTCAACGGCCTTGGGGCTAAAGCTGACGGGTGATAAACCTGGGATACAAGAAAGGCATTTTTGCGAACCGGAGTAAATCGCATCAATACCCCATGCATCAACCTCGAGCGGAATCCCCCCTAAGGAGGTGACTGCGTCTACAACCACGAGGCAATCGTACTGTTGCCCGAGCGCTGCAAGGGCTTTAGCATCGTTACCTACACCGGTAGACGTCTCTGCATGAACGAAAGCTAGCAGCTTGGCATCAGTATGTTGCTTCAATGCTGTTTCTACTTTCTCTAGATTAACCGCTTGTCCCCATTCATCATTTACCATGACGGCGGTGCATCCAGCACGCTCGACATTTTCCTGCATTCGACCACCAAACGCGCCGTTACTGCAGATAATGGCTTTGTCACCACGCTCGAGCAGGTTCACAAATACTGCTTCCATCCCAGCCGACCCTGGTGCTGAAATTGGAAGCGTTAACTCGTTCTTGGTTTTGAATGCATATTGCAAAAGAGCTTTAATCTCGTCCATCAAACGAATAAATTCTGGATCAAGATGTCCTATAGTAGGCCGCGACAAAGCTTCTAGAATACGAGGATTTACATCGGAAGGGCCTGGCCCCATCAATGTTCTAACCGGTGGATGAAAAGAATTGCTCATGTCTAACTCCCAGAAACAAAAAAGCCGAGTCAAACTCGGCTTTTTTTCGATATTTCAAACGCTGAGTTACTCTGCGTCTTCTAGTCCTGAATTTGGACGATCGACAAACTCTACATACGCCATTGGCGCATTGTCGCCTGGACGCATACCGCACTTAAGAATGCGAATATAGCCACCTGGACGCTCGTTGTAGCGTGGACCAAGATCCGTAAAAAGCTTACCAACAGCAGCCTTATCACGCAAACGGTTGAAGGCAAGACGACGATTAGCAACGCTATCGTTTTTTGCTAAGGTAACCATAGGCTCAGCAACCATACGCAGCTCTTTTGCCTTGATTAGGGTAGTCTTGATAATTTCGTGCTCAACCAAAGCAACTGTCAAACTGCGCAGCAATGCCTTGCGGTGTGAGCTATTTCGGCTGAGTTGACGTCCACTTTTACGATGACGCATATCTTCTAATTCCTATACTTACCTAGCACCTGATGGCACGTGGTCACTCTATGTTAATAATCTTCTGGGCTGACATTAAGTCGAACCACAAACCAGTCACTAAATCGGGCTTACTTACGCACGCTCATCTGTGCGAAGGCTAGATGGTGGCCAGTTTTCTAAACGAAGTCCTAAAGACAAGCCGCGAGTTGCGAGTACGTCTTTGATTTCTGTTAGAGATTTCTTACCCAAGTTTGGAGTCTTGAGTAGCTCAACCTCTGTACGCTGAATCAGGTCGCCAATATAGTAGATATCTTCAGCTTTCAAACAGTTCGCAGAACGTACTGTTAGCTCTAGATCGTCTACTGGACGCAATAGGATTGGATCTATTTCGTCTTCTGGCTCTTCTGGCTCGCTAGCCACTTGGCTCTGCAAGTCAACGAACACCGCTAGTTGATGTTGAAGAATTGTCGCAGCGCGACGAATAGCTTCTTCAGGATCAATCGTACCGTTAGTTCGAAGATCAATAATCAATTTATCAAGGTCAGTACGCTGCTCAACACGCGTGCTCTCAACTGAGTACGACACAGTCGTTACAGGAGTATAAGAAGCGTCTAGGAACAGTCTGCCAACCGCACGAGTTTCGTCGTCGTTTGCAGCACGTGTATCAGCCGGAGAATAACCGCGGCCTTTACGCACTGTCAGACGCATATTCAACTCACCAGAATCGTTCAAGCTTGCAATCACGTGCTCTGGGTTAACGATTTCAACATCGTGCCCAACAGTGATATCTGCGGCTGTTACAACGCCTTTGCCTTTTGCGTTTAGCGTCAGAACTGCTTCGTCTTGACCGTTCAGTAAGATCGCAACTCCTTTTAGATTAAGAAGGATCTCGATTACGTCTTCCTGCACGCCTTCGATAGTGCTGTATTCATGCACAACGCCGTCGATCTCAACTTCTTCGATCGCTGCGCCTGGCATGGAGGAAAGTAATATTCTTCTTAGCGCATTTCCTAAAGTATGACCGAAGCCTCTTTCAAGCGGCTCAAGAACCACTTTTGAATGGCACTTGTCATACTCTTCAACCTTAATCAGTTGCGGTGTCAAAAAATCCGACAATGAAATCTGCATGGAATCACCCTTCACACTTAGCCAGTTTACTACTTAGAGTAAAGCTCAACTATCAAGTTTTCGTTAATGTCAGGAGACAAGTCAGCACGATCAGGCTTACGACTGAAGGAGCCTTCCAATTTCTCACTGTTTACGCTGATCCACTCTACAGGGCTACGCTGTGCCGCTAGCTCAAGAGCTGACTTAATGCGTAGTTGCTCTTTCGCTTTCGAGCGTACAGAGATGACATCACCGGGTGATACCTGGTAAGAAGGGACGTTAACAACGTCTCCGTTCACAAGAATAGACTTGTGAGTTACGAGCTGACGGGATTCTGCACGTGTAGAGCCGAAGCCTATACGGTAAACCACGTTATCGAGACGAGACTCAAGCAATTGCAATAGGTTTTCACCAGTTGCGCCTTTAAGGCGAGCAGCTTCTTTGTAGTAGCCACTGAATTGCTTCTCCAGTACACCATACATTCTGCGCACTTTTTGCTTTTCGCGCAGCTGTACGCCGTAGTCGGACAAACGACCGCGTCGCAGACCATGCTGTCCTGGCGCGTTCTCAGTCTTACACTTGCTGTCTAAAGGACGAACGCCGCTCTTCAGGAACAGATCCGTCCCTTCGCGTCGTGCCAGTTTACATTTCGGGCCTAAATAACGGGCCATATACTGTCTCCTATGTTCTTATCTATTGGAGATAAGCCACTAAATTTCATGAGTCCTAACAAAGTGATTCGAAACGGCAGTGCTTATACACGACGCTTCTTGGGTGGACGACAGCCGTTATGGGGCATAGGCGTTACGTCAGTAATATTGCTAACTTTTAGACCACAACCGTTCAAGGCTCTGACTGCAGACTCGCGGCCTGGCCCTGGACCATTGACTTTAACGTCCAAATTCTTAAGGCCGTACAACTCGATAGCCGCCTTACCAGCACGCTCTGCCGCAACTTGCGCCGCGAAAGGTGTACTTTTACGTGAACCACGGAAACCAGAGCCACCGGAAGTCGCCCAACTGAGCGCGTTGCCCTGACGATCCGTAATCGTAATGATTGTGTTATTAAACGAAGCATGAATGAACGCAATGCCGTCCACGACCGCTTTACGGGCCTTCTTCTTCGTTGTTTTCGCTGCTGCTGGCTTTGCCATAAATTATTCCTGATTCAATTTGACTGCGTCTTAAGCATTACACTAAAACTGACCACCTAATAATTGGGGTCCAAAAGGCCTAGGCCTCATTTATTCAAACATTACTTGCGAATAGGCTTGCGAGGACCTTTACGCGTACGCGCATTAGTCTTAGTACGTTGGCCACGCACAGGTAGCGAACGACGGTGACGAATCCCGCGGAAGCAACCCAAATCCATCAAGCGCTTAATTGCCATAGACAATTCACGACGAAGATCACCTTCTACTGTGAACTTGGCAACTTCAGCACGAATGGTGTCTAGTTCTTCGTTGCTCAGAGCACTAGTCTTGGTATGCGGAGCAATACCAGAATTCGCGCATATCGCCTTCGCCCTAGTTGCACCGATTCCGAAGACGTAGCCAAGGGAAATCACAATATGCTTATTATCCGGTATGTTGACACCTGCAATACGTGCCATATTTTTACTCCACTTTAAATATTACGTACGGACCCAGAAAAAACCTGAGCCAAAATTACGGGGGGCAAAGGATATACTCTGACCTCTAAAAAATCAACCAAGTGCTTAACCTTGGCGTTGCTTATGTCGTGGCTCAGCCGAACAAATCACTCTGACGACGCCATTGCGCTTGATCACTTTGCACTTACGACAGACTTTCTTTACTGATGCTCTAACTTTCACTTTCTCTCTCCCAACATTCGCAAGGTCTAGATTCTCCCAGGGACACTTCCCCCGTGGGCAGTTCTAAATTACTGGCCGCCTCGGCCGAAACTACCCAGGTTTGACTTCTTCATCAGCGAGTCATACTGATGAGACATCAAATGAGATTGCACCTGAGACATAAAATCCATGCTTACCACTACAACGATCAAAAGCGCTGTTCCGCCTAGATTAAACGGCACGTTAGCCATCATCTGGAAGAAGTTAGGGAGTAGGCATACCAAAGTGATGTACACCGCTCCAAACATCGTCAATCGCGTCAACACGAGATCTATATACTTAGCAGTCTGCTCACCAGGACGAATCCCTGGAATAAAAGCACCAGAACGTTTGAGGTTCTCTGCTACATCTTTCGGGTTAAACACCAAGGCCGTGTAGAAGAAACAGAAAAACACGATCATGGCACTAAATATAATAATATATAACGGTTGACCTGGACCGATCATCAAGGCGAGGTCTTGTAACCACTCAGCCCCGTCAGATTGACCAAACCACTGCCCTAAAGAGGCAGGGAACAGCAAAATACTACTGGCAAAGATCGCAGGAATTACACCAGCCATGTTTACCTTCAAAGGTAAGTGACTAGATTGCGCTGCATACATCTTGCGCCCTTGCTGACGTTTCGCGTAATTCACTGTAATGCGTCGTTGCCCACGCTCAATAAACACGATGGCTGCGATCACGGCTACTGCGATAATCGCGACTACAAACAACAACAAACCACTGATTTGCCCCTCATACGCTTGCGTAAGAGAGTTGCCAATCGCGCCAGGCAAGCCCGCAACGATACCAGCGAAAATCAACATCGAAATACCGTTACCAACACCGCGTTCAGTGATCTGCTCACCGAGCCACATCATGAACATCGCACCAGTGACTAACGAGATCACCGCTGTCGTCGTGAACGCCACACCTGGGTTGTAAGCCATGGGCGCTAAAAGGCCCACTGTCATCCCTGTACCTTGTACAGTCGCCAATACTAAAGCACCGTAGCGCGTGTATTGGGTAATCTTACGTCGACCAGATTCGCCTTCTTTCTTAAGCTGTTCCAACTGCGGGCTTACCGCTGAAAGCAACTGCATGATAATCGATGACGAAATATAAGGCATGATGCCTAGGGCTACGATACTCATACGCTCTAAGGCACCGCCCGAGAACATATTAAATAAGCCTAAGAACGTTCCTTCATTTTGCTGGAACAAATTCGTTAACTGATTAGGATCGATGCCTGGAACCGGAATATGCGTCCCTATGCGATAAACGATAAGTGCCACCAATAAAAACAACAGGCGAGCCTTGAGCTCGCCCAGACCGGCACCGATCTTCTCGGGATTAATATTTGGTTTAGTCGCCATCGCGGTCTAATTAGTCCTTTTTAGCAGCTTGCTTAGGGAGTTTCTTGCCATTCTTACCAACATTGTGAACGACATCATCCTCAATCACTTTGCCACCAGCTGCCTCAATCGCGGCGCGAGCACCGCTGCTCACTCGTAGACCTTTAACAGTCAAAGGCTTAGTCACTTCACCTGAAAGCATGACTTTTACACGGCGAATAACGCTAGTGACGAGACCCGCTTCACGAAGTGCCGCTAGATCAATCACCTCGGCCGTCACTGATGCGAGCTCGCTAGTACGAACCTCAGCAGTCACACGACCAATACGTGAAGAGAAACCATACTTTGGCAAACGACGCTGCAAAGGCATTTGACCGCCTTCGAAACCTGGGCGAACAGTACCGCCACTACGTGATTTCTGACCTTTATGACCAGTACCACAAGTTTTACCTAAACCACTACCAATACCACGGCCTACACGACGACGCGGCTTAGTGCTGCCTGGCGCTGGGCTCAATGTATTCAAATGCATGACTTACTCCTCGCCTTCAACAGACAACATATAGCGTATCTTAGTGATCAGACCACGGTTAGCCGGGGTATCCAATACTTCAACGCTCTGATGCATACGACGTAGACCGAGCCCTTTCAGGCACTGACGATGTCTTTCCATCGTTCCAATCGGGCTGCGAACCAGAGTGATCTTTACTTGTTTTGTAGCCATATCTGCTAACCCAATATATCTTCGAGAGTTTTACCGCGCTTCGCAGCAACGCTTTCCGGCGCGCGCATATTTTTCAGTCCTTTAAACGTCGCGTTAACAACGTTTACTGGATTTGTAGAGCCGTAGCACTTTGCCAGTACGTTTTGTACCCCAGCAAGTTCCATAATGGCGCGCATCGCACCACCGGCAATAACACCAGTACCTTCAGAGGCTGGTTGCATATAGATCTTAGAAGCGCCGTGGCGCGCCTTGATTGGATACTCGAGAGTATGGCCATCGAGAGACACTGAGATCATATTGCGACGCGCAGCTTCCATAGCCTTTTGAATAGCCAAAGGCACTTCACGAGCTTTACCACGACCAAACCCAACACGGCCATTGCCATCGCCTACAGCAGTCAATGCTGTGAAACTGAAGATACGGCCGCCTTTTACTACTTTGGCAACACGGTTTACCTGGATCAACTTCTCCTGCAAACCTTCTTCATTCTTTCGAGTGTCTTCTTTAAATGCCATATCTCATTCAACCCTTAAAATTCCAGACCGCCTTCTCGTGCGGCTTCGGCCAGAGCCTTAACTCGGCCATGGTAGTTATATCCAGCGCGATCGAAAGCGACAGAGCTGATGCCAGCTGCTTTCGCACGTTCCGCGATCATGGCACCAATTTTAGTAGCCGCTGCAACATTACCTGTAGCTGTCCCGCGTAGGGATTTGTCCAGGGTAGAAGCGCTAGCCAAAATCTCGGCACCACTTGGAGAAATAATTTGCGCATAAATGTGACGCGGAGTGCGGTATACGCACAAACGATTCACTTTCAGCTGACTGATCTTTGCTCTAGTTCTTCGCGCGCGACGAAGGCGCGCTTGTTTCTTAACGTTCATAGTCTCAAGCCTTATTTCTTCTTAGCTTCTTTCCTGTAAACATGCTCATCGAGATAACGAATGCCTTTGCCTTTGTAGGGCTCAGGTGGTCGGAACTCGCGTATTTTTGCTGCAACTTCGCCTACTAACTGCTTATCTGCACCAGAAAGCACGATCTCAGTAGGAGATGGAGTTTCTGCAGTAACACCTTTAGGCACTACAAAATCGATTGGGTGTGAATACCCAACCAATATATTCAGTATATTGCCCTGTGCCTTGGCGCGATAACCAACGCCCTGGAGTTGCAACTTTTTCTGAAAACCTTCGCTGACACCTGTCACCATATTATTGATGAGCGCGCGGAATGTTCCTGACAGCGCAACGGCTTGTCTAGAACCATTCTTGGCGGAAACGCGCAAGGTATCACCCTCTTTGCTCACTTCAACGGCTTCATGCAATGCCATCTCTAGATTGCCTTTGCTGCCTTTTACGGAGATCTGAGTTGCCGAAAAATTGGCCTCTACTCCTTTCGGCAATTGAACCGGGTTGTTTGCTACTCTGGACATATTCGTGCTCTATTAACTGAATGACAGACTATTTTAGAATACCGTACACAAAATCTCGCCACCCAAACCAGCAGCACGTGCCTGCTTGTCGGTCATTAGGCCTTTGTGTGTCGATACAATCGCAATTCCTAAACCACCGCGGTTAGTCGGTAGCTCATCCTTGCCTCGATAAATTCGAAGGCTTGGTTTGCTCTCGCGCTTAATCTCTTCGATTACAGCACGACCTTCAAAATACTTAAGGTCGATCGTTAGCGAAGGCTTTTTATCACCTTCAGTAACTGAAAAACCATTGATATAACCTTCGTCTTTAAGCACTTGGCAAATAGCCACTTTGCTTTTTGAAGACGGTAGCTCTACAGACGGCAGTTTAGCCATTTGTGCATTTCTGACACGAGTCAGTAGATCTGCTATTGGGTCGGACATACTCATAATTTTTACTCCAGCTTACCAGCTTGCCTTTGTCAGTCCTGGCACGTCACCGCGCATCGCCGCTTCACGCAGCTTGTGTCGGCACATACCAAACTTGCGGTATACACCATGAGGACGTCCAGTGATCTGGCAACGATTCTGTTGGCGAACAGGGCTGGCATCGCGCGGCATCTTTTGCAGCTTGACCTGTGCATCCCACTTTTCATCGTCAGACGCGTTCACGTCGTTCAATATCGCTTTAATGGCCGCACGCTTAGCCGCGAACTTCGCTACTGTATCTGCGCGTTTCTTTTCACGAGCTATCATTGATCGCTTCGCCATCTTAAGACTCCTTAGTCTCTGCTTTAGCAACAGTACCTTTGAAAGGGAAGCGTAACGCTGTTAGAAGCGCGCGACCTTCATCGTCTGTCTGAGCAGTAGTCGTAATTGTGATATCCATCCCGCGGAGACTGTCGATTTTGTCGTAGTCGATCTCTGGGAAAATAATCTGTTCAGTAACGCCCATCGCGTAGTTGCCACGACCGTCAAATGCCTTCGGGCTCAATCCTCGGAAGTCACGGATACGCGGAATAGCGACACCGATAAGACGTTCTAGGAATTCGTACATGCGCTCACCGCGCAAAGTGACCTTGCAACCGATCGGCCAACCAGCACGAATCTTAAAGCCGGCGATTGAACGACGCGCCTTAGTGATCACGACTTTTTGACCAGAGATCATTTCCAATTCGTTAGCGGCGTTCTCAAGAATCTTCTTATCGTTAACCGCTTCACCTACGCCCATGTTCAAAACCACTTTCGTGATTTTTGGGACGCGCATTGGATTGTCATACCCGAACTCTTTAGTCAGGGCTGGTATCACTTCTTTCTTGTAAAACTCTCTCAACTGAGCCATTTGGGCAACCTGAATATACGTTAATCTATTGCTTTATTTGTGGACTTGAAAATCCGCGTCTTCTTTCCGTCTTCTACCTGAATTCCTACTCTGTCAGCTTTGTTGCTTTCAGGGTTGAAAATGGCGATGTTCGAAATATCAATCGCTGCTTCTTTCTCAACAATACCGCCTGCCTGGCCCGCGTTTGGGTTTGGCTTAGTGTGACGCTTAACAATATTGACGCCACCTATTACTACTTTGTCCTTTCCGACTAGACGAGAAACAGTACCGCGTTTTCCCTTGTCTTTTCCGGCGATAACAATCACTTCGTCATTGCATTTAATCTTACGCATAATCCGCGGCCTCAAACTTTGTCTTATAGCACTTCGGGTGCCAGTGAAATGATACGCATAAACTTCTCTGAACGCAGTTCACGCGTGACTGGTCCAAACACACGAGTGCCGATTGGAGCGGACTGATTGTTCAGAAGAATAGCAGCGTTATCATCGAACTTGATGAGTGAACCATCGCCTCGACGAACCCCTTTCTTAGTACGAACAACAAGCGCTGTTAATACCTGGCCTTTTTTGACCTTGCCTCGTGGAATCGCTTCCTTTACTGTCACTTTGATGACATCACCAATGCGAGCGTAACGACGGTGCGATCCGCCCAAAACCTTGATGCACATTACTCGCTTTGCACCACTGTTATCTGCCACGTCAAGGTATGACTGTACTTGAATCATCGATTCTCTCCGAACCCTTATCTGGTTATCGCATCAGCGATTATGGACCCAAGGGCCCAACAAACTCTGTATTTAAATACTAATTAAACTTCGATAGCTCTTTCGTCTACTGACACAAGAGCCCAAGTTTTAGTCTTGGAAATGGGACGCACTTCCTTGATCGTAACCGTATCGCCTTCTTTACACTCATTGCTCGCATCGTGTGCGTGCACTTTTGAAGAACGAGTAATGTACTTGCCGTACACTGGATGCTTCACGCGGCGCTCTATCAGCACAACGATAGACTTGTCCATCTTGTTACTGACGACTCTGCCGGACACTATGCGTCCACTCTTTTCTACTGCAGTTTCACTAAGCGACATATTTATGACCCAACTTTCTGTTTTTCCGTAATAATGGTCTTAACCCGGGCGATATCTCTTTTGATGTTGCCTGTTAGATGTGTCTGGGCTAGTTGTCCGGTACTCTTTTGCATCCTGATATTGAACTGATCACGATACAGCGTATTCAGTTGCTCATTCAGCTCTGCAACGCTTTTTTCACGCAATTCACTGGCTTTCATTACATCACCGTCCGTTTAACGAATGTGGTATCGAACGGCAGCTTTGCTGATGCTAGAGCAAATGCTTCTCTAGCTAGCGATTCGTCAACACCTTCAATTTCAAACATGATTCGACCTGGCTGGATCTGGGCTACCCAGTATTCCACGCTACCCTTACCTTTACCCTGACGCACTTCAAGAGGCTTCTGAGTAATTGGCTTGTCAGGAAACACACGAATCCAAATTTTACCGCCACGTTTTACGTGACGAGTCATTGCACGTCGAGCAGATTCGATCTGGCGCGCAGTCAGGCGGCCACGAGAGACAGCCTTAAGACCGAAATCACCAAAATCCACGTTGCTGCCGCGATGTGATAGTCCGCGATTGCGGCCCTTCATCATCTTGCGAAATTTTGTACGCTTAGGTTGTAACATCGAGCCTACCTCTACTTAGTCGCTTTCTGTGGCGCCGGAACAGCTTCGTGAAGATTCAATACTTCACCTTTGAAAATCCACACTTTGACGCCAATCAAGCCATAAGTGGTGCTTGCTTCGGCAGTGGCGTAATCGATATCCGCACGCAGTGTGTGCAAAGGTACTCGACCCTCACGGTACCATTCGGAACGTGCAATCTCAGCACCACCCAAACGACCACCAACCTGCACTTTGATACCCTCTGCGCCTTGACGCATCGCGTTCTGCACTACCCGCTTCATGGCACGACGGAACATCACACGACGCTCTAGCTGTTGTGCCACACTGTCAGCCACTAACTGGGCATCAAGATCAGGTTTACGAATTTCTTCGATGTTGATGTGCACAGGCACACCCATCTTCTTGCTAAGAATTGCGCGCAATGCTTCCACATCTTCGCCTTTCTTTCCGATAACGATACCAGGACGCGCGGTATGAATCGTAATCCTTGCCGTTTGCGCTGGACGCTCGATATCGATGCGAGAAACTGAAGCTGCAGATAGACGCTTTCTTAAGAATGCGCGTACTTGCAAATCTACTAATAGATTCTCAGCGTAACTTTTACCTTCAGCGAACCACGTTGAAGTATGTTTTTTGACGATACCAAGCCGAATTCCGGTTGGATGTACTTTCTGACCCATCCTAATCTCCTACTTATCGGCTACTTTGACGGTGATGTGGCACGAACGTTTGAAGATGCGATCCGCTCTTCCTTTCGCTCGTGGACTAATCCGCTTCATTGTTAACCCTTCGTCGACGTAGATTGTTGAAACTTTCAACTCATCAACATCGGCACCTTCGTTGTGCTCAGCATTCGCAATTGCTGAATCGAGCACTTTCTTTATGATCTCTGCGCCTTTCTTAGGGCTGTAAGTCAGAATCAGAAGAGCTTCTTCAACGCCCTTGCCGCGAATCTGATCAGCTACTAGTCTCGCCTTTTGTGCGGAGAGCCGAGCGCCTTTTAGTTTAGCTACCACTTCCATCTCTTTATCCCCGTTAATTAGCGCTTGGCTTTCTTATCAGCCACGTGACCGCGATAGGTACGAGTCAGCGAAAATTCACCTAGCTTGTGGCCGACCATATCTTCGGAAACAAAAACAGGTACATGCTGATGACCGTTATGAACCGCAATGGTCAAACCAATCATGTCTGGAGAAACCATTGAGCGACGCGACCAAGTCTTAATAGGACGCTTATCATTGTTCTCCAATGCTGTCTGCACTTTCTTCATCAAATGAAGGTCTATGAAGGGACCTTTTTTCAGTGAACGTGGCACTTTTATTTCCTCTAGTATGAGCCGTTATCGGCTAGCATTTCTGCGGCGTACGATCATCTTGCTGGTACGCTTGTTAGTTCTAGTTTTGTAGCCCTTAGTTGGTTGACCCCATGGTGAAACTGGGTGACGACCACCTGATGAACGACCTTCACCACCACCGTGTGGGTGATCGACCGGGTTCATTGCTACACCGCGAACGGTTGGTCTAATACCGCGCCAGCGCACTGCACCAGCTTTACCAAGTGAGCGCAAGCTGTGCTCGGAGTTAGAAACCTCTCCTAGCGTTGCACGACACTCAGCCAAAATCTTTCTCATCTCGCCAGAACGTAAACGCAATGTGGCGTAAGTTCCTTCACGAGCTACTAACTGAGCGGAGCAACCAGCACTACGCGCAATCTGTGCACCCTTACCAGGCTTCATCTCGATGCAATGCACCGTGCTACCTAGCGGGATGTTACGTAATGGCAAGCAGTTACCTGGCTTGATTGGCGCAGTTTCGCCAGAAACAAGCTCATCGCCTGCTGCAACTTTTGCCGGAGCGATGATGTAGCGACGCTCACCATCCGCATACAACATTAGTGCAATGTTAGCAGTACGGTTTGGATCGTATTCAAGACGCTCTACTTTCGCAGGAATACCATCTTTGTTACGCAGAAAATCGATTACACGGTACTTCTGCTTGTGACCACCACCCATGTGACGAGTAGTAATACGACCTAAATTGTTACGACCACCTGACTTTGACTTGCTCGCCAGAAGGGGAGCATACGGCTCGCCTTTGTGCAGATCAGGGTTAACTACTTTAACAACGAATCTGCGACCTGGAGAGGTTGGTTTACACTTTACAACTGCCATGACCCTTAACCCCTTCTTAGCTCAGTTCTGCAAAGTCGATTTCTTGACCCTGCTCGAGTTGAACGTAAGCTTTTTTCCAGTTTGATTTTTGACGGATGCCGCCACGCGCAGTGCGCTTGGTCTTACCCTTCACGTTTAATACCTGCAGACCTGTCACGCTCACCTTGAAAATAGTCTCAATGGCTTCTTTGATCTCGGCTTTGCTCGCGTCATTCAATACTTTGAACGCTACTTGATTATGGGCTTCAGCCATAATTGTCGCTTTCTCAGAAATGTGCGGACCCAAAATTACGGAATATAGTCTGGCTTGATTCACGACAGCATCTCCTCAACTTTTTTCAGCGCAGGCACTGTCATTAACACTTTGTCGAAACCGATCAAACTGACAGGATCCAAACCAGCCGCATCTAGAACGTCAACTTTGTGCAGGTTGCGCGCTGCTAAAAACAGCTCTTCCGCAATGTCTTCTGCAACAATAAGAACGTTATCTAATGAGTACTCGCTGAGCTTGCTCACCAAGTCTTTAGTCTTGTGCGAGCTCACTACGAACTCATCAACAACCAATAGACGCTCTTGGCGAATCAATTCAGACAAAATGCACGCCATCGCACCGCGATACATCTTTTTGTTCAATTTTTTGCTGTGGTCTTGAGGACGCGCAGCAAATGTCACGCCACCAGTACGCCAGATAGGGCTACGAATAGTACCCGCACGAGCGCGGCCCGTACCTTTTTGACGCCAAGGCTTACGACCACCACCGCTTACTTCAGAGCGAGTTTTCTGCTGAACAGAACCCTGACGCGCTCCTGCAAGGAAGGTCGTAACTGACTGATGCACCAACGTTTCGTTGAATTCGCGTGCGAACGCTGCATCTGAAATAGAAACTTTTTCTTTGCCCGCCTTGTTGCCGGGCTTTGCAATAACTAATTCCATTGCTTACCCCTTAGACGTTTTAGTTTTAACAGTGGGACGAATGATGACGTTTGAGCCAGTAGCTCCAGGCAATGCGCCTTTAACGAGAATCAAGTTGTTCTCAACATCAATTTGAACGACTTCAAGGCTTTGAGTAGTAACGCGTGCGTCACCCATGTGCCCTGACATCTTTTTGCCTTTCCATACGCGACCCGGAGTCTGACACTGGCCGATAGAACCAGGTGCTCGGTGCGATAGCGAGTTACCGTGAGTGGCATCTTGCATGCTGAAATTATGGCGTTTGATAGTGCCTTGGAAACCTTTACCTTTAGAGGTGCCAGTAACATCGACTTTTTGACCTGGAGTGAAGCGCTCTACAGTAAGCTCGTTACCTGCAGCCAATTCACCAAGCTCTTCTGCGTCAGCACGGAATTCCCATAGACCAGTACCCGCCTCGGTACCTGCCTTTGCGAAGTGACCCGCCATAGACTTAGAAACGCGTGATGCTTTGCGCGCGCCAGTGGTTACTTGCACAGCACTGTAACCATCAACTTCTGCGGTTTTGATCTGGGTTACCCTGTTAGGGCTAACCTCTACGACCGTTACCGGAATAGACAAACCTGCCTCAGTGAAAACGCGGGTCATACCGCTTTTTCGACCGACTAAACCAATCGACATTTTATAAACCTCATCGTGTACGGGGCTAAAACCCGCTATGGCTGCTTACGCATTACACCATGTTCGCTACAGGGCAATTCAACGTGCCCTTGAGCATGTTAAGAATCGGGAGACCCGATCTGCTCGCTGCACTGCTGCAAACTAGGCTCAACTCTGACCTAATACCTTATGGTATTAACCCAGGCTGATCTGCACCTCTACACCAGCCGCTAGATCCAACTTCATTAAAGCATCTACTGTCTTTTCAGTGGGCTCTACAATATCCAACAAACGCTTGTGCGTACGGATTTCGTATTGATCACGAGCATCTTTGTTCACGTGTGGTGAAATCAAGATGGTATAACGCTCAGTATTCGTCGGCAGCGGAATAGGCCCTCGCACTTGCGCACCAGTTCGCTTCGCCGTATCGACTATCTCTTGCGTAGACTGATCAATCAGCCGATGATCAAAGGCTTTTAGCCGAATTCTGATACGCTGATTTTGCATCTACTCAAATCTCCAAAAAACTTTTTAAATGAAACAGTTACTGATCGTTGTTATTTGTTCGGCTTCAATACCGAAAAAATGGAAGCGAGATTCTAAGTTCACGCCACCCACATGTCAAGCGAAACTACATGGATCTTTTCGCTCTTTACACTTGCTTTTCTTACAGGCAATGAAAAGGGCGGTGCCCAGAGGCACCACCCTTTCATTTAATTACTCAAAAATCTTCGCTACAACACCGGCACCAACAGTTCGGCCACCCTCACGGATTGCAAAACGTAGGCCGTCATCCATCGCGATTGGGTTGATCAGCGTTACTACCATCTTGACGTTATCGCCAGGCATAACCATCTCAACGCCTTCTGGTAGCTCACAAGCACCAGTCACGTCTGTTGTACGGAAGTAGAACTGTGGACGATAGCCTTTAAAGAATGGCGTGTGACGACCACCTTCGTCTTTGCTAAGGATGTACACTTCTGCTTCAAACTTCGTGTGCGGAGTGATTGAACCAGGCTTAGCCAGTACTTGACCACGCTCTACGTCTTCGCGCTTAGTACCACGCAATAGAACACCAACGTTCTCGCCTGCACGACCTTCGTCTAGCAGCTTACGGAACATCTCAACACCCGTACAAGTTGTCTTAGTCGTTGCCTTAAGACCAACAATCTCGATCTCGTCACCAACGTTTACAATTCCGCGCTCAACTCGGCCTGTTACCACAGTACCGCGACCTGAGATTGAGAATACGTCCTCGATTGGCAATAGGAACGCCTGATCGATATCACGTACTGGATCTGGAATATAAGAATCTAGAGTCTCAACCAGTTTCGCAACTGAAGGCATACCAACGTCTGACGTATCACCTTCCAACGCTTTTAGCGCTGAACCGATGATGATCGGCGTGTCGTCGCCTGGGAAGTCATACGCATCCAACAACTCACGCACTTCCATCTCTACCAATTCGAGAAGCTCTGCATCGTCTACCATGTCCGCTTTGTTCATGAACACGACGATGTAAGGAACGCCAACCTGACGAGAAAGCAGGATGTGCTCACGCGTTTGTGGCATTGGGCCGTCCGCTGCGGATACAACTAGGATCGCGCCGTCCATCTGTGCCGCACCCGTGATCATGTTTTTCACGTAGTCGGCGTGACCTGGACAGTCAACGTGCGCGTAGTGGCGCTTGTCTGAATCATACTCAACGTGTGAAGTGTTGATCGTAATACCGCGCTCTCTTTCTTCTGGAGCGTTGTCGATCTGCGCGAAGTCGCGCGCTTCACCACCAAAAACCTCTGCACATACACGTGTCAGCGCTGCTGTGAGCGTTGTCTTACCGTGGTCAACGTGGCCAATCGTCCCTACGTTAACGTGCGTCTTATTTCTTTCGAACTTACTCTTCGCCACAATATCACCTCATTAAAGCGTCAATTAAAAGGAGTTAAAACACGGGCGCCGAGGCGCCCGCTAGCATTATTGCCCGTTGGCTATAATGCTCTCTTTTATGTTGTTAGGGACTTCTGCATATTTCAAAAATTCCATGGTGTATGTTGCACGACCCTGCGTCGCTGAACGCAAGTCGGTTGCATAACCAAACATTTCTGACAGAGGTACCTCGGCATTAATGACGCGACCACTTGGGCTGTCTTCCATGCCTTGCACAGTGCCACGTCGACGGTTCAAATCGCCCATCACGTCGCCCATGTTCTCTTCAGGTGTTACCACCTCAACCTTCATGATCGGTTCGAGCAGAGCCGCATCCGCCATCAAGGCACCTTTCTTCATTGCTATAGAGCCAGCAATTTTGAACGCCATTTCGCTAGAGTCGACATCATGATATGAACCGTCGTATAGCGTGACCTTCATCGCCAACAATGGGTAGCCCGCGAGCACACCATTCTTCATCTGCTCTTGAACACCTTTGTCTACCGCGCCGATGAATTCTCTTGGTACCGCGCCGCCAACGATTTCGTTAACGAATTGATACTCTTCATCAGCAGGAAGCGGCTCAAGACGCAACCAAACGTGACCGAACTGACCACGACCACCAGACTGCTTAACGTGCTTACCTTCCACTTCCACAGTTTTCTTGATCGTTTCACGATAGGCCACTTGTGGCTTACCGATGTTCGCTTCCACGTTAAATTCACGACGCATACGGTCAACAAGAACGTCCAAGTGCAATTCACCCATACCAGCGATGATTGTTTGGCCAGACTCTTCGTCGGTCTCTACACGGAAAGAAGGATCTTCTTGCGCCAACTTGCCCAAAGCGATACCCATCTTCTCTTGGTCAGCCTTTGTTTTAGGCTCTACCGCTACAGAGATAACAGGATCCGGGAAGTCCATCTTCTCAAGCGTAATGATATGGTCTGGGTCGCATAGCGTTTCACCAGTCGTCACATCTTTAAGACCAATCGCCGCGGCAATGTCGCCAGCGTATACTTCTTTGATCTCATCACGGTTGTTCGAGCGCATTTGCACCATACGACCAACGCGTTCTTTTTTAGCTTTTACAGGGTTGTAAACCCCATCGCCTGAATTCAATACACCTGAATACACACGGAAGAATGTCAGCGTACCCACATACGGGTCAGTCGCAATTTTAAATGCCAATGCCGCAAAAGGAGCTTTATCGTCGGCTTCGCGAGTCGCGACAGTGCCGTCTTCAAGCTCACCTTCAATCGCCTTAACTTCTGTTGGCGATGGCAGGTACTGAATAACCGCATCCAGAACAGCCTGCACGCCTTTGTTCTTAAAGGCTGAACCGCAGAATGTTGGAACGATCTCGCCGGCCAAAGTACGTGAACGCATACCCGCAATCACTTCTTCTTCAGTTAGCTCTTCACCACCAAGATACTTTTCCATGTACTCGTCATTAGCTTCAGCTGCTGCTTCTACCAAATGCTCGCGCCATTTCTCGCACTCAGCCATCATGTCCGCTGGAATCTCTTCGTAATCAAACGTAAGACCCTGGTCAGCTTCATTCCAGATGATGCTTTTCATCTTGATCAAGTCAACAACACCACGGAAGGTATCTTCAGAACCAATTGGTAACTGCATAGGCACAGGCAAAGCACCTAGGCGGTTTTTAACTTGGCTAACAACACGCAGGAAGTCAGCACCAGTGCGGTCCATCTTGTTTACGAAGATTAGACGCGGCACTTCATAACGGTCAGCTTGGCGCCAAACTGTTTCAGTTTGCGGCTGAACACCAGAAGAACCACAAAGCACAACTACAGCGCCGTCAAGCACACGCAGTGAACGCTCAACTTCAATAGTGAAGTCAACGTGTCCTGGAGTGTCGATGATGTTGATGCGATGCTCGTCGAACTGCTGATACATACCAGACCAGAAACAAGTCACAGCAGCCGAGGTAATAGTAATACCTCGCTCTTGCTCTTGCTCCATCCAGTCCATGGTCGCAGCGCCATCGTGCACTTCACCAATCTTGTGAGATAGACCTGTATAAAACAGTACTCGCTCACTCGTAGTCGTCTTACCGGCATCCACGTGAGCAACGATTCCGAGATTTCTATATCGGCTCAAAGGGGTTTTTCTGGCCACAGTCGCACCTTCAATAATTTAAGTGAATAAAATTCTGGTTATCAGAATCGATAATGAGAGAATGCACGGTTGGCTTCTGCCATACGGTGTACATCTTCGCGCTTCTTAACAGCACTACCACGCCCATTAGCTGCGTCGTTAATTTCGCCCGCCAAACGCAATGCCATAGACTTCTCACCACGCTTGCGCGAATGCTCAACCAACCAACGCATAGCAAGCGCTGAACGGCGCTCAGCTCGTACTTCGACGGGAACTTGATAAGTAGCACCACCCACACGGCGAGATTTAACCTCTACCATTGGAGCGATTGCATCGAGGGCTTTTTCGAACGTTTCAAGAGGATCGGCACTCGCCTGACTCTTAACTACTTCTAGCGCACCGTAAACGATTTTTTCAGCGACTGACTTCTTGCCGTCAAGCATTACGACATTCATGAATTTTGCAAGCAGTTGTGAGCTAAATTTTGGCTCTGGTAGGATTTTACGTTGACCTACGACTCTTCTTCTTGGCATTTCTATTCTCCGTATGAATTCAGGAATTACCCAAAACTCTTAAACTTCAGTTTGGCCTTACTAACGGAGAACCGTTAAGACTTAGGCTTCTTCGCACCGTACTTAGAACGGGCTTGCTTACGATCGTTTACACCTGCGCAGTCTAATGTACCGCGAACTGTGTGATAACGAACACCTGGTAGATCTTTAACACGACCACCACGGATAAGTACTACACTGTGCTCTTGTAGGTTGTGACCTTCACCACCGATGTATGAAGAAACTTCAAAACCGTTAGTTAGACGTACACGACATACTTTACGTAGTGCAGAGTTTGGTTTCTTAGGCGTAGTAGTATATACACGAGTACATACACCGCGTCTTTGAGGACAAGCTTGCAATGCAGCTACGTTGCTTTTTTCAACGGGCTTTTTGCGCGGCTTGCGGACTAACTGGTTAACTGTTGCCATTAACTAGCTCCTGGTTAAAATTACGACTGAGAATATCCCTGTCTCTTATACACATCTGACGCTGCCGACGAGCGATCTAGTG
>CAJXSF010000003.1 GCA_913061515.1 uncultured Gammaproteobacteria bacterium
TGGGCTCGGAGATGTGTATAAGAGACAGTCGAAAGGCCGCGAAAGAACACGAAAAGAAACTATACGAGATTCGAGTTAAGGAAAGAGTTGCCCTTAGAGCCGATTTCGTCCGGTCGGAGATAAATTGAAAATGGAACTCCATCCCAAATTCCTCGCTGTTTTTGTCGCTATCTACCTACTGAGTGTCCTCATTGCTTATTTCTTCGCGCGCTTTCGTGCGAACAAGAAAATAGACGAATTTCGAACACTTTCGGAGGCGCTCGATACTAGACACAAGGACATTATAGAAGCTGAAGCAAAACTTCAGGCGGTAACAAATATGCATCAGCAACTTGACGCTGAAACAAAAGATCTGCAGGCGTTGCGTAGTCGTGAGCAGGAGTTATCAGAATCCGTGCGCTCACAGATGCAGCAGTCAGCTTCTATCAACCAGGTGATACAGCAACTAGAGACGAAGCGCGGCAGCCAGGAGTCATTACTACACGAACTCATGACCAAGTTGGATCTCTATACACGGATTGAAGGATTCGTCGATCATGGGCATTTCGAAATGCCTGAGTACTTGTACGAAACAGCGGATCGATTCGTTGAAGAAATTAAATTGGTTCGGGAAAGCCAACGGCGAATGATTTCGGACAAATCTGCTGTCCATTTTCCAGCAACGACTACTGTTTCGGATGATCCTTCGACCAACAAGAAAATCTTAGGAGGGCAGTCAAAACTTATGCTGACCGCCTTTAATATTGAGTGTGATAAATTGATTGGTCGAGTCAAACCGAGCACCTTCCCTGCAACTTTGGAAAGAATTGAGAAGTTAGCGAATTCACTTGAAAAGTCAGCTGCTTCGTTTGCGTGTGGTTTCGACATCGATTACGTAAAACTTAAGTTTGAAGAGTGCCGCCTTCAATTTCAATTCACACTAAAGAAGCAGGAAGAAGTTGAAGAGCAGCGTGCTATTAGGGAACAAATTCGCGAGGAGCAACGTGCAATCAAAGAGTACGAGCGCGCGGTCGCGGATGCGGAAAAAGAAGAAAAAATGTACCGAGACCTTTTAGATAAGGCTCGGCAGGAGCTGCAATCGATTACAGATGAAGAACGAGCGGCAGCCGAGGCACGAATTGCTGCGCTTGAGCAACAGCTTGCGGAAGCAGAAGCAAAGGAACAACGTGCTAAGAGCATGGCCGAGCAAACGCGCAAGGGGCATGTTTACGTAATCAGCAATCTAGGTTCATTTGGGAAAGATGTGTACAAAATTGGCCTCACTCGTCGTCTTGACCCTTTGGATCGAGTAAAAGAGCTTGGAGATGCTAGCGTTCCGTTTTCATTTGATGTCCACGCGATGATCTACGTTGATGATGCTCCGGCCCTTGAGGCAGCGCTGCACAGGGAGTTCAATGATGAACGCGTCAATCAGGTGAATCAGAGAAAAGAGTTCTTTAGGGTTAATCTGAGTCAAGTAAAGAATGCTGTCGTAAAGATCGCGGGTTTGGAGGCAGAGTTTAAAGAGACCATTGCTGCTGAGGAGTATTACGAGTCGCAGCGGCTAAGAGGGGGCGCAACAAATGTTGCATAGCCGTGGAAGGTCTAAGCTGTGGGCCAAAAAGTCTCTGCAGGTGGTCTTTGACCTGCCACGCATTTTTTTCGAAAAAGTGCCTGTCGCCTCAAATGCACTTGAGCGCAGGCGTTCTGTATTCCGACCGTCAACTCTGAGCAACAGTAAACAGATGACAAGTTATGAACCCAAAACCTTCCGGAGGCCTAGTCCATGAATTGCCCGATGATTTGTCGGCAGCATTAACAGAAGAAAACCTTGTTGATACTTGGCAAGCCTTGTCGCCAATTGGCCGTAACGAGTTTATTTGTTGGATTGAAGATGCCAAGCAAGAGAAAACTAGAGTCAAACGAATAGGCCGAGCTACCGAAGAGCTTTTAGAAGGAAAAAAGCGACCATGCTGCTGGGTGGGGTGTATACATCGCACCGACAAAAAACCTAGCAAATGGCAACAGGATGTTTTGATCGATAGAAAGAAAAAGCCTGCGGCAAAATAAAGCCTAGAGCAGGGCGTTCCGATTGGGTTTGCTAAGTATGTGTTCATAGGAGAATAACAATGTCTGGAAGTTACCCAAAGAAAATAAAAGAATTACCGCTCTTCGATGGCCGCTTCGATGCCTATAAACTAGAGGCAAAAGGCAGTGATGTGTTATTTGCGTCCTATCCCGCCGGTACAAGAATCCCTGCGCACACACATGACACTGAAAATCATGGTGTTATTACAAAAGGGGAGTTAACTCTTACAATGGCAGGTAAAACCCAAACCATTGGGGTGGGGGAGTGGTATCACGTGCCTGCTAATGTGGAGCATTCTGCATTTTTTGAGGTTGAAACCGATGAAATTGAGTTTTGGTTTCATGAAAGCACATAGAATACCTCTTTGACCGTAAACGGTTTCTAAGAAAGGCTCACAGGCCTGAGCCCAGCAACAATCAACAGGATAAACCTTAATGCACGAAATCAACTGCCCACACTGTAAAAAAGCTTTCAAAATCGATGAAGCTGGTTACGCCGATATATTAAAACAGGTTCGCGACACAGAGTTTGAAGATCAGCTCCACGAACGCTTGGCTTTGGCCGAGAAAGAAAAGCTTAGCGCGGTGGCGTTGGCGAAGGAGCAAATTGCCAATGAGCTACAAAAAAGTGCCGCAAAGAAAGAGGCGGAGATACAGGATCTAAAAGCAAAACTGGATGCAGAGAAAACTGCGCAAGAGTTGGCTGTGGCTAAGGCATTGGCCGGCGTTGAAAAAGATCGTGATGAGATGGCCTATCAACTTAAGCAAGCTCGGCAAGAGACCGAAGCGGCGCTGCGATTAGCCGATGCGAATCATTCGAGTAAGTTGCAAGAGGCTGCTGCTAAGAAGGATCTAGAGATACAGGAGCTTAGGGCTCAGCTTACTGCGGGTGAGAGCGAAAAGAAGCATGCGATCTCGCAAGCGGTGAGTGAGGCAGAAAAGCAACGGGATCAACTGAAAAACGCTTTAGAGCAGGCAGAACTACAGAAAAAATTGGCTGAAACTTCACTAAAAGAAAGCTACGAAGTGCGCATAAAAGATCGTGACCAAGAGATAGAACGCCTGCGAGACATGAAGGCGCGCTTGTCTACCAAAATGGTAGGGGAGACTTTAGAGCAACACTGCGAAACGGAATTCAACCGCATTCGTGCAACCGCCTTCCCGCGGGCGTATTTTGAGAAAGACAACGATGCGCGAATGGGCAGCAAAGGCGACTATATCTTCCGGGACTTGGACGAACACGAAACCGAAAGCGTGTCGATCATGTTTGAGATGAAGAACGAGAGTGATCAAACCGCCACTAAGAAGAAAAACGAAGACTTCTTAAAAGAGCTGGATAAAGATCGCAATGAGAAAAAATGTGAGTATGCGGTGTTGGTGTCATTGCTAGAGCCAGAGAGCGAACTCTATAACTCGGGGATCGTCGATGTTTCGCATCGCTACCCTAAGATGTATGTCATTCGTCCGCAGTTTTTTATCCCTATGATTACCTTGCTGCGCAATGCGGCGCAGAACGCTCTGCAGTATAAAAATGAGCTTGCAGTGATTAGGGAGCAGAACGTCGATATCACCAATTTCGAGAATGAGTTAGACGAGTTCCGTACGGGGTTTGCTCGCAACTATGAGCTGGCTTCTAAGAAGTTCAAAACGGCAATCTCTGAGATCGACAAGACCATTGATCATTTGCAAAAAACCAAAGATGCGCTTTTAGGCTCTGAGAACAATCTTCGCCTTGCCAACAATAAGGCGGATGATTTGACTGTGAAGAAACTCACCAAGAAGAACCCTACAATGGCTGCTAAGTTCGCTGAGCTTAAAGACGAGCAAGGGTAATCAACAAATCAAGCAAATCAAAAATCAAGGGGTCAGATTACTTGAAAATCAAGTAATCTGACCCCTTGATTTGTTCAAGTAATCTGACCCCTTGATTTGCTTGATTTGTTGATTTGCCCCCTTGATTTGCTCCAACTGTTGTTTTTCACCCAAAATGGTTAAGATGCAGAGCATCTAAAACACCAATAAGGGTAAGTAAGTATGAGTTCTCCTGTACCACTGCGTAATAACATCCACGCCAAGTTAAAAGTCATTGAATCCGGTGATTACCGCCGTTATAAAGAAAATCACCTTGTTCCCGTCGTTATACAGGATTTCTTCACGCTAGCTGCCGAGTTTCCACTGGTTTTCGTCAAGATCGGCAAGACTGACGACTTTATCCCTGTCGCTATGATGGGCCTGCGTCCAGGTCACAACCTCTACTGCCAAACAGAGCAGTACAAAGGCACCGTCATTCCTGTGAGTTTCGGCAACGCCCCGTTCGCTATAGTCCCAGTTGACGAAAAAAGCGATCAGCTCATGATCTTGGTGGATGAAGAAAGCCCACTAGTGAGTGAAACCGAAGGCGAAGCCCTGTTTGACGACAAGGGCGAGCGCACTGAATACCTTAAAAACCGGATCGAAAAACTCACAAGAGTCTCCGACCAAACTCATAACACAAAAGAGATGTGTAAAAGACTAGTAGAGCGCAAGCTGCTCACTACGCAGACAGTGCAGCTACAACACCGCCCTGATGCCCAACGTTACAACATCGAAGGTATCTACGTGGTTGATGAAATCGCCTTGAATGAAATGTCTGATGAGGGTTACCTAGAGCTGCGCAAGATGGGCTTATTGCCAGTGATATACGCGCACTTGACCTCATTGCAGCAACTACGCCGTGTGGCGGAGATGCAATACCATGCAGACAAAGCTGCACCGGCTGAAAAACCAGCCTAATCGACTTTTAGTGCCCGACGTCAGCATTAACACTGGCGTCGGTGCGCGATTAATCCTCGAACATTGCAATAAAACCGCAATTTAGCCTTATTCCTACGCAAAAACCTGTGTATCCTGCCTTCAGTGTTTTAATAAGCACTAGAATATTCACCCTATAAAGAGGGTTAGCAGAGTCTCGTGGAAGCTATAGAACCGCTTTACATTAGCAATGTTTTGATTGGTCTAAGCATAGCGCTTTGCGTGACGTTTGTGGCCATTGGGCATGACAAAAAGCTCCTAACTTGGGCTGTGGCTTTTGCTCTTTACCCAATATCTTTCCTTATTTTTGGTTTACGCCCAATGTTGCCTAGCTGGTTTACTATTACTGCTGGCAATACAGCGCTGATTGCGATGTTTGCCATGTTCACCGAAGGCCTATGTCGGCTGCACGGTATTAAGTTTCCCCGTATAGCTATTTGGTTGCCACTCCCTATTGGTATCCTCGGCTTTATCTACCTTTTAGATGACCTGCAGGGACGTATCGATTGGGGGGCTTATCTGGCAGCACTGCATAGCTTTTTTGTGATCTACATAGGACTGATGTCCCTTCAGCAAAGCGATGGGCGCGGCCGCTGGATAATGTTTGCAGCAATATTAGGCTCCTCCGGCACTTTTTTAATTAGGGCAGCGCTGCTGCTTGCGGGCTATCGAGCATCAGTTAACTTTTTAGTGCCCGGTTTGGCACAAACAATTTTGTTCTCTATGGCGATGGTGTTTTTAGTCATGTTTGCCATCGGCCTTTTGGTTACCTATAAGGAAAGGGCAGAGCGGGAGATTACGCGCTTAGCCCTACAAGATCCGTTGACCCAATTAGGCAATCGCCTAGTGCTGCAAGAGCGTCTAGAGAACGCCTTTATCAATAGTGTAGATGAAAACCGCTATGGCGCTTTGATGATGTTGGATCTGGATCACTTTAAAGAGCTCAATGACACCCATGGGCATGGATTAGGCGATCAGCTGTTAATCGAGGTGGCTTATCGTTTAAAAGACTGCGTCAGTGATTCGGACACAGTGATTCGCCTTGGCGGAGATGAGTTCGTCTTGTTAATCGAAAATCTTGATGCGGATGAAGGCTTGGCTACACAAGAGGCCGAAACGATTAGCCAACGTGCCTTGAGAAAACTCACCGTGCCTTACCATTTGCAATTGAATGATGGCCAGCCTCTGGCTAAGGGCAGGCTGGTGTACAATCTAACAGTCAGCATTGGGGTCGCCTTGTTTAAAGGAAAGGCATTGGGCCGCGAAGATTTGTTGCGCAACGCCGATACTGCCATGTATAAAGCCAAGCAACATGGACGCAACCGAGTCCAGCTCTATCAGTTTGGCTTAGAGAGCGCAGAAACCAGCCGCTTGAATCCTAAATTCCGCGCGCAAGCACTTGCCTCACGAATCTGAACCTTTGGGATAAACAGACAATCGTCATCACTTAATGGCCATGCTAATATGACGGGATTTTCCTACAGAAGTGTTACAGGTGTAGTCAATTGTCTGAACTTCAGCTGCTCTTTCTCGTCAATACTGCCGTCGGCTTTGCACTATCGTGGTGTGTTCTTGTCGTGGCTTACGCCAAAGACCGGCAATTGCTTTTGTGGGCTGCCGCCTTCGCTATTCATGGCATAAGCTATGTGTTATTGAGTTTTCGCGGCACTATTCCAAACTTCTTTTCCGTATTAGTGGCCAATGCCTTATTAGCCTCGATGTTGGCGCTTTTTACCGAAGGCATCTATCGCTTCGAAGAATTACGCCCACCTAGGCTATTAATCTGGTGGCCGATCCCTGTCACCGTTATCACTTTCTGGATATTCAGCCGCAATTTCGATATGCGCGTGATCATTGGTGCAGTCTTATCGAGCTATCAAACAGCTTTTTTGGTCTGGCGAATCGCCACCGATTTCGCTGAAAAGGAAGGCCGAGGCAAATGGATCATCATCACTGCGGCGGTGATCACCACGGCCATGTTTGTTTGCCGTGCCATATTCTCTTTAACTGGCAATAGCTTGATCTTGGCCATTAGTAGCAATAATCCAGTGCAGTCGATTACTTTTGTGGGCTCTATTGTGGGGTTGATCATGTTCGCCTTTGGGCTATTAGTAATGTTCAAAGAGCGTGCTGAGCATGAAAATTTCCGTTTGGCGATGCATGACCCTCTAACGCAGCTAAGCAATCGGCGTGTTTTAGAAGTAGAGCTGCAAGAGGCAATGCGAAAAAGTGCCAAGACGCATGAGTTTGGTGCGGTGTTGTTGTTGGACTTGGACCGCTTTAAAACACTAAATGACACATATGGCCACTCAATAGGAGACCAGGTGTTAGTAGAGGTGGCATATCGCTTGAAAGAAAGCGTAAAAGCCAAAGACTCGGTAGTGCGGCTGGGTGGGGACGAGTTTGTCTTATTGCTTCCCTCTCTAGGGAGTGAGCCGCGAACGGCCCGCGAGAACGCTGTGATTGTGGCTAACCGCGTGCTGACACAGTTATCCCAGCCCTATAATTTATTGTCGATGTATGGGGAATCCGAAACGCCAGCAGTGACGTATAAAGGCAGTTGTAGCATTGGTGGCGTGTTTTTCGACTCCGCCAAACTCAGCCCTGCCGAGCTTTTAGAACTGGCTGACAAGGCGATGTATCAATCCAAGCAAGAAGGGCGTAATCGAGTGACTTTCCAAGCAATGGAACAAGAAGGGCTCTGAACTAAGCCTTAGCAATCTTAGCTACCTCGTTCGTCTATGCAGCGTAGTGAACGAATCGCAAAATGTTTTTTGATCGAAAATAAACAATGTAGGAATATTGCCACTATTTTGTGGCAATTCTTATATACTCCATATAACGCCAATAAAGCACAGGGAGTTTCGCAGCAGCATTGCCGCGAATTATATTGCATTGACAGATATTCAACTCTTCATAGCCAATATTGCCGTTAGCTTTTCGCTTTCGATGTGTGTGTTATTAGTTGCCTATGGACGCAATCGCTTATTACTACTTTGGGCGGCGGCATTCGGCATTCACTCGCTTAGCTATTTCTTATTAGCCGTACGCGGTTATATTCCTGATTTTGTTTCAATTGTCATTGCCAACACCTTGATATCGGCCATGATCGCCCTGTATGTCGAGGGCATCACGCGCTTTAATGAGCGGCCAATCCATCCAGCCATTATATGGTCACCAGCGGCGATTATCTTTATCAGTTACTGGGTGTTCATTGGCGATTTCGATGCCCGTGTAGCTATCGGCAGTGTGGTCTCTGCATTTCAAACTGCAACCCTTTTGTGGGTCGTGTTAAAAGGCTTTAACGAGCGTAGTGGGCGTGGCAAGTGGATTTTGCTAGCTGCTACCGTGATGAGCGTGGCAATGTTTGTTTTCCGTGGCGCAGTAGCGATCTTTGGCTCCACCGCTATCTCAACAATGTCAGGCTTAGCGATTGTGCCTATGGTCGTTTCCGTGGGGGCAATGGTGATTCTCATCATGTTTGCCTTTGGTCTTGTGGTGGTATTTAAAGAGCGTGCCGAGCAAGCTAACTTTGAATTAGCCTTAAAAGACCCACTAACGCAACTGGGCAATCGTCGAATGTTAGAGATGGAATTAGAACTCGCGTTGAATGCTAACGCAAGAAGCGGCGAGATCGGCGCGATTTTGATGTTAGATCTGGACCACTTTAAACCGCTCAATGATCGCTATGGTCATGGCTATGGCGACCAGTTGTTGAAGGAGGTCGCGTTTCGAATTAAAGAGTGTGTCAAGTTCAACGACGTGGTTGTGCGCCTAGGCGGAGATGAGTTTGTCGTGTTAATTACTGATCTGGGCTCAGATGCTCAGCAAGCTCGCTCAAAGGCTTCAGTGGTAGCAAGTCGAATTCTCAATGAAATTGCGCGGCCATTGTCCTTTCTGCCAGTGAGTAACGAGCAAAAAGCTACCGAACCATTCGAATTCACTTTCAGTTGTAGTATTGGAGTGGTGCTTTATTTCGATAAAGATGTTGAGCGCGATATCTTACTAAAGCGAGCGGATCAGGCCATGTACGCAGCCAAGCAAGGTGGCAGAAATCGAGTAGCCTTCTTTCAAGAGTAATGGCTTAGCGGCTCACTGCTTGCAGCTTTTCATTTATCTTTGTCTAGCAAACCACCACAAATCCTACAAAAGACCGCATCGGTTTGATGGTGTTCAGCGTTGCAATGTGTGCATTGAATCTTGCGCGAGTTGGAAGGGTTATTGCGATGCTGAAATTCCTGCATGAGCTCCGCACCAATAATACCCGTAGGCACGGCAATGATGGCATAACCACAGATCATCGCGATGGCAGCCACAGCCTGCCCAAGGGGAGTATGAGGGGTGATATCGCCATAGCCGACGGTAGTGATGGTGACGATTGCCCAATAGATGCTTTGCGGAATATTGCTGAATCCATTATCGGGGCCTTCGATTATGTACATCAAAGTGCCAAAGATCACGATTAGGTTTAACACGGCAAACAAGAATACAAATATTTTGCGCCGCGTATTGATCAACGCGGTAAACAGCAGGTTTGCTTCACCGATATAACGGAATAATTTCAGGACACGGAAAATCCTCAATACTCGCAAGAAACGAATGACGACTAGGAAGCTTGCGGTAGGGAAGAAGAAACTCACATAGGTGGGCAGTATCGACAGGAGGTCAATCACGCCATAGAAACTTGTAATATAGCGCTTGGGTTCGGATGAGCTATAGATACGTAAACCATACTCTATGGTGAACGCAAGGGTAAAGAACCATTCCAAGCGGTATAGGGCGCGTTGCCCAGATTCACTTAAAATTCCTACTGAGTCGAGCATTACCGCCGCAACACTGGCGGTAATCATAATCATCAGGATTATGTCGAAAAGCTTGCCGGCTTGTGTTTCGTAGCCAAAGATAACTTCGGATACTTGATCTTTTATTGTGGGTTCTGGCTCTGGGGCTTTCTTTGCGGTCATTCGCTGCCTTTTGGATTGATGAGCTAAAGCCACACTTTAGCCCATCATCTCGGCAACCGCTAGCATCGGCTTATGGGGCCTCTTTCTCCCAACCGCCACCCAATGCTTGGTAAAGATTAACGGTGGTGTTTAGTTGCGATAGCTTGGTGTCCAAATAGCTGTTGCGGCTATTGAATAGGGTGTTTTGCGTCGTGAGTACGGTTTGGAAATCACTAACGCCTTCTTCGTAGCGTACTTGGGCAATTCGGAAAGATTCCTCAGCGGCGCTAAGGTTTTGCAAGGCGACGTCAACCAACTCATTTTGCACCTGCATATTGCTAAGCAGCACCTCGATTTCATTGAAGGCATTGAGCACGGTCTTGCGATAATCCGCAAGGCTGCTTTCGAGTGTGAGCTCGGAGCGTTCTACATTGCGTGCGCGCTGGCCATTGTCGAGCAACGTTTGCAGCACGGACGCATTGAAATTGAGGAAGGTATCAGGCGAGCTGAGCAGTTCGGTTAACGAGGTGCTGCCAGCACTGAAATTACTGGTTAGGGCGATGTCGGGGAAATATTCATTGCGCACGATATCGACACTCGCGGTAGCACTGCGCAGCGCTGCTTCGGCTTGCACGAGGTCAGGGCGGCGTAATAACAGCTCTGAGGGAATGCCAGGGGCGATAGCCGGCACATTCACATCGGCCAGCGTCTCGCCTTCGATGTTGAATCCTTGAATACCATTGCCGCTGAGCAGAGCAAGCGAGGCCAAGGCCGATAGCTCACTCTGTTTTAGGCTACTGAGCGTGGCCATTTCTCGTTGCAGGGCGATTTGTTGTTGCAAGGCTTCTATGGGCACGGCGACGCCGGCTTCAACGCGCGCATTGGCAATATCGCTAATCGATTGGGCGTTGGCCACGTTCTGCTCGGCCGCGGTGATCTTGTCGCGAATCAACAGCAATTGAAAATACGTCGAGGCAGAGGTGCCAAGAGTCGTTAGGGCAACATCGGCCAGTTGCGCGGCACGCGATTCATAATCGGCGACGGCTTTGGTGTAGATAGCAGGTCGGCTAATGACATTGCCATAGCTAAGCGAGGCGCCGAGTTCTAAAGGCACGTTTGGGCTGTTGCTAGTGCTGTTACCATCCACGCGCGATTCGTTATAGCTAGCGCCGGTGCCAATGGTGACGCTACCGCTAGGCAATAAGTCGAACCCAGCTTCGCGCAATGTAATCTGGGCGCTCTCGAGATTACGGCGATTGTTCGCCAGGTCTAAGTTCTCTTGCGAGACTTGCTCGATCAAGCGGCTAAGCTCTGGGTCAGAAAAATTCTGCCACCACGCAACGCTTGGCCACTGGGGTGTTGCTTGGTTTGTATCCACGGTCCAAGCCTGCGGCACATCGGTGTCGGCAAGAGAGGGGACTTCTGTGTTGACACAGGCGCTTAGCGCGATGGCTATACAGGTAGACAAGGCGCTGCGAGCTAATATTTTTTTCGATAAATAACGCATAATTCTATAATCCTATTCGTTTGCCAATGCCACGACTGGGTCAAGGCGTGCAGCTTTGCGCGCTGGGGTGAAGCCAAATATCAAACCGGTTGCAGCGGCACTGCAAAACGCTAATATCATTGGCGCAGAGGTAAATTTAATCGCCACGCCAAAGTTTTGCATCAATAGCCCAACACTTACCCCGAGCGCGACTCCTATCAAGCCTCCTACGCCAGAGACCACGATCGCCTCAGAGAGGAATTGAGCAAGAATATCGTTCTGCCTTGCACCAGTGGCCATACGAATACCGATCTCTCGTGTGCGTTCTGTCACCGACACTAACATGATGTTCATGACGCCGATCCCGCCTACTAAGAGTGAAATCGCCGCAACCGAGCCCAGTAGCATGGTCATGGTGTCTTGGGACGCCGAGACGGTGTCTAGAAGCTCTGCACTATTAAAGATACGGAAATCTTCGGCGCCGTGACGGGCGATCATATATTCACGCAGATTGTCTTCAGTCTCGTCGATGATGTCGATGTTATCGACGGCAACAGTGATCGAGCGTGCAAAGGTTTGACCAAAGAGGCGCAGAGCGCCCGTTTTTAGAGGCACAAACACGGCATCATCTTGATCGCTGCCGCCAAAACCAGAGGCGCCTTTCGAGGTCAGCACACCGATGATTTGAAATGGCACATTACGAATGAGAATGTACTCGCCCAAAGGGTCACCCCCGTTGGGGAACATCTCTTCGGCGACCGTCGAGCCCAACACTGCTACTGAGGTATATTCATCGCTGTCTTCCCGTGTAAAAAACACGCCTTGTGCCAATGGCCAGCTGCGTAGCTCGGGCAGTGATTCGCCTGTCGCCGTCACCGTAGTGGAGTAGTCCTGTCGCCCATAACGCACGGTTAAGTTGCCCTGTAATTCAGGCAAAGTGCCAAGCACATTGGGCAGATCGGCGAGCACCGCATCGGCATCATCGAATGTCAGGGTTGAGGGAGCCGAGCGCCTTTGCCCGGGAATCCTTGCTGCCTGGAGTGTCAGCATATTCGTGCCGATAGCGCTGATGCGATCGACAATCTGCTGACTTGCGCCTTCACCAATGGCCAACATGGCCACAACTGAGGCAACCCCGATGACTATGCCCAATAGGGTCAAGATGGTGCGGAATATGTTGGAGGTCAAAGAGCGAAACGCCATGTTGATCGCCTCACCAACACCGGCCAGAGGCGATGAGGCTTTGCGATTCATAAATAGCTCACGCAATTTTTGATTGCCTTGGTGTTTATGCTCGACACCTTCCTTACGCTTGTCCTCAATGACTTGGCCATCTCTAAATTCAATTGCACGGTCAGCCTGCGCCGCGATTTTAGAATCGTGGGTAATCAAGATAACGGTATGACCTTGTTTGGCGAGATCTTTGAGTAGCGCCATTACTTCGACGCCGCTTTTAGAGTCCAGGGCACCAGTGGGTTCGTCAGCAAGAATGATATTGCCGCCGTTCATCAGTGCGCGGGCAATTGAGACGCGCTGCTGCTGGCCACCGGATAGTTGGCTAGGGCGGTGATCGAGACGGTCACCTAAGCCAAGGGATGCCAACAAAGATTCCGCTTTAAAGCGTCGTTCGTTGCTAGAGAGCCCAGCATAGATCGCGGGGATCTCGACGTTTTCTTCTGCACTGGCATGGGGAAGAAGATTATAGCTTTGAAAAACGAAACCGAATGCCTCGCGGCGCAGCCAGGCTAGATCATCCGGAGCGAAGTCTTTGATATTGCGGCCAGCAAACAAATAAGTGCCGCTGCTAGGTTTGTCCAAGCACCCTAGTATGTTCATCATCGTGGATTTGCCAGACCCAGACTGCCCCATGATAGCGACAAACTCGCCCATGTGGATTTTAAGGTTGATGCCACGCAGCGCTTTCACCTCAACGCCACCACCGGTAACGAAGGTACGCGTGATATCGCGCAGCTCAATAATCGGGATATGGCTGTCGATAGCAGTTTCGTTCAACTTACTCTGACCTTCAGTACGATCGTTGGGCAGAGATGCGCCATCGATTACGCCTGTGTTCATTGAAAGCCTCCTGGGAACCCACCGCGTCTAGGGGCTTCTGTGCTCGCTGGACGTGCCGCTTGCACAATGCCTGCAACAATTTGATCGCCTTCTTCTAAGCCCGAAATAATCTCGGCGCTAACGCGGCTAGTCACGCCTACTACTACGCGGCGTTGTTCGGTTGTACCGTCTGGCAATAAGACTTGTGCAGTCGCAAAACTACGCGTGCTAGTGCCGTCCGCATTAGGGCGAGGCGGGCGGCGAGCACCGCTTGGGCGTTGCCCACCACCGGGGCGTCGTGCTTGAGCATCGGCCGCGCCGGGTCTTGTTGCGCCTTCGCCGTCACCACCCGCATTGGCCGCAGCGCGTTGCGCGGCCAGCTCTTCTGGGTCGATGAAACTTAATGCGCCTAATGGGGCTGTGAGCACGTCGCGCGCAGCGGAGGTGATGAAGAATACCTGCGCAGTCATCTCAGGCAGTAGGCTGCCATCAGAGTTGTCCACGTCAAAAAGCCCGGTGTACAGAACCACGTTGCTCTCGATGACCGGTGTGGGCAGTATTTGGCGCAGCGAGCCAGTCCAGCGTCGCGTGCCACCGCTCAAAGTGGTGAAGTAAATTTCCATGCCAGTGCGCAAATCGCCGATATCGGCCTCTGAAATTTCTGCTTCCACAGTCATGGTAGTCAAATCGGCAATCCGTAAGACTGTTGGTGCCTGTTGATTGACATTCAAGGTACGGCCTTCGTTCATTTCAATGGACACGACCGTGCCCGCCATCGGTGCCAAAATGCGGGTGAACTCAAGCTGGGTTTCTTCTGTGGCTAAGCTCGCTCGGGCCTGTTCAATCTGCTTTTCGAGTTGCACTAAACTTGCTTCGGCGGAAACCAAGGTGTTTAACGCTGTGTCATAGTCCAGCTGACTGGTCGCGTTCGCTTCCTTGAGACGTTCTTGGCGCTTGGCATTGGTGCGGGCGAGCTCTAAAGACGCACGGCGTGAACTAAGTTGTGCTTCTTGCGCCTCAATCGCAGAACGACTGGCATCAACCCGGCTTTGCTGGGTACGGGCATCAATCTCGGCAAGAATATCGCCTTCTTCAACAACATCGCCAACCTCAACATAAAGCTTTTCGAGTTGGCCGGAAACTTGTGCGCCCACATCCACGAATTCGAATGGCTGCAGGGTGCCGGCAGAGGAAATGGTGTTTTCAATGCTACCGATGGACACGGTTGAGATCAGGGGCTGATCTTCTTCTGCTTCTTCACCTGAGTTCAGGTAATAAAAAGCGCCGGCCGCGCATAATAATATGACTGTGATTGCGGGCCAGCGAACCTTGCGCCTCTTGCGAGAAGGGGGCGCCATAAAGGGGGAATCTTGAGTGTCGGCATTCATAGTGTTCTGCGAATCCATCAGCAAAGTCTCAAAAGTAGTTTAAAGAGTCTGTTTGCTAAGTTCATACGCAGGGGAAAGTGTTTTCTGTTGCTAATTAGGCAAAAGATTTGGCTATTGATCGTGCTTATTTGGTGCTTGAACGTGCCGTTGGCTCCGCTGCCTTAAGCAGCAGCGGGTGCAGGGGCATTACGGCGAAGGAGAAAGACTAGCGGTGCCGCGGCGATCACCATCCACATCATCAGCTTAAAGTCACTGAGATAGGCAATTGTGGCAGCCTGCCGAGTGATCTCAGCGTCAAGCAAGAGTAGGGCGCCATTGGCTCCTTCTAGCACTGAGGTTGGAATTTGATGGGTGCCAATGCCGAGACTCTCGGCAGTGATATTCTCTGTTAAGTAGGCATGGTTGCTAGACATGCTTCTACTAAGCACTACCATGACCATAGAGATACCTACGCTGCTGCCCATATTACGGCTAAGGCTGAAGACACTCGCTCCCTCGGCGCGGTATTGCGGCGCGAGCGTGGCATAGGCAACGGTGCTAAGTGGCACGAAGATAAAACCAAGACCAAACCCTTGCAACATTCCAGTCCACACAATCGTGTGCGGCGGAACATAGGTGCTAAAGCCGGTCATGGCATATAAAGAAGTTGCCGTACAAAGCAGGCCGAAAAGCATCAAGCCGCGTGGGTCAACATGATTAGTGAGTTTGCCAACAATCATCATGGCGATCATGGTGCCGATGCCGCGCGGAGCCATGATGATTCCGACATCGAGCACGGGGTAACCCATGAGGTTTTGCATATAAGGTGGTAGCAAAGCCATCGTGGCTAGCAAAATGATGCCGATGAAAAAAATGAAGACGAGGCTCGTCATCAAATTACGATCTTTGAAAATCGCAGGCGTCAAGAAGGGATGCTCGGTGCGCATTGAGTGCACTATATACATCCATAGGCCAGAACCAGCGAGCGCACAATAGAGAAGTATTTCACGGGACTCAAACCATCCGGCATGTTCGCCTCGGTCCATTAATAATTGTGCGCTACCAATCACGACGGTCAGCATCAAGAAACCGAAAGTATCGAAGGGGCGTTTGATGCGATCCGAATCAGGCATAAAAAACAACATGCCTAAGAATGCGATGATACCCAAAGGAAGGTTGATATAAAACACCCAGCGCCAGTTGTAATACTCGGTTAGCCAACCGCCAAGAGTTGGGCCAAGAATCGGTCCAATCATGACACCCATGCCCCACATTGCCATAGCTTTGCCGTGGTTTTCGCGTGGGTTGATATCGAGCATTGTGGCTTGGGCAAGTGGCACTAAGGCGGCGCCAAAACACCCTTGTAGGATACGGAACATCACCATTTGTTCGATAGAACTAGCAAGCCCGCATAAAACTGACGATAGAGTAAAGCCACCGACAGTGACTAGGAAGACGCGCTTACGGCCAAAGCGTCCAGCCAACCATGCGGTAGGCAAAGTCATAATGGCAGAGGCAACAATATAGGAGGTCAATACCCAAGTGATTTGTTCTTGGGTAGCCGTTAGACTGCCCTGCATATGAGGCAGGGCTACGTTGGCGATTGTGGTGTCGAGCACCTGCATAATCGTGGCCAACATGATCGATAGAGTGATCAGGCCACGAAATGCGATTTCGCCTGGTTTTTGTTCAGCAGCTGCGCTAGACATCTCTTAACCCCAATGTCTACTTAGCTGCGACCCATGGCAGGGTGCGAGTTTGTTCGGTATCGATATCGACGACTGCGCTCATTCCTGCCGAGATTGGCAAACTATGATCGTTGTCTTCTAACTCGATATTTACCTGAATGCGTTGTACCACTTTGATCCAGTTTCCCGAGCTATTCTGCGCTGGTAACAATGAAAACTCAGAGCCAGTTGCAGGGGTAATGCCCTTGACGACAGCGCTAAAGGTTTGGCCTGGGAAGGCGTCGATCTTGACTTCGACTTTTTGGCCAGGGCGCACATAGGTCAAGTCAGTTTCTTTAAAGTTCGCCTCTAACCACAAGTTGCGATCATCGACTAGACTGACCAGTTCAGAACCGGCAAGCACATACTCACCTTCATGAACTGACACGTTCACAGCAACGCCGTCTGCTGGCGCTACAATCTCTAAATGGCTGATATCCAGTTGTACTTTTTCCAGTTCTGCAAGCGCTTGCAAATAACGCGGGTGCTGCTCAGTTGGCAAGGCAGGGTCGATCAATTTTGCTTTGGACGTTAGCAGTTCCTGCTTGCGGTTCTCAAGCGCATTGACCGCGCTGCGCCAAGCGTATTCGGCTTGGTCAAATTGCGCCTCAGGAACTGAACGTGTCGCCACTAGTTTGCGTATACGCTCCATTTCTTTATGGCGATAATCGACGTCTGTCTGGGCATTTTCAATGGCTAGCAGATCGCTTTGATAGTCGGCCTTCTCACCCTCGATAGAGCTTTTAACGCTGGCAATATTTGCCTCGGCCTTAGCCAGTGAAATGCGGTAGGGGGCATCGTCGAGACGGAACAATAACTGCCCCTTCGTCACGCGGTCATTATCACGTGGGATGACTTCGACAACTCGACCTGTAATTTCGCTGCTGACAGAGGTAATGTCAGTTTTCACATAGGCGTTGTCGGTGCTAACCACGCGCCCACCTTGCATATAGACATACAATGAAATACCAGCGATAACGGCTGGCCCTAAGATCAATAATGTGAAATTACGAAGTACTGCAACAATCTTCATTTAATCTGCCTCTTAAACTTTTTACTCCGTCTGGCCTGACTCTTGGCCGCTATTGGCAGCACAAAGATTCGCGCGAATCTGGAGTAACACTTTCATAAACGTTGCCTCGTCTTCCGGGCAGATGCCTTGTGTGGCCTGGGCAAGAACGACTTGTCCGTGTTTGCTCATAATCTCGAGCATCGGGCCAGCATTAGGGTTGATGAATACGCGTTTGGCCCGGCGATCGTTTGGGTCATCACGGCGTTCAATCCATGCATCTACTTCTAATCTATCGAGGTGCCTTGCTAGCGTAATGGGGGTGATATCCATCAGCTTAGCGACAGTTTTTTGCTGCACGCCATCATTGCGACGCAGATACGCCATAACAGACCATTGAGCGCGTGTTAAACCGGTTGTGGCGGCCTGGCGATCAAAGCTCACACGTAAAAGCCGTGCGACGTCGTGTATGGCAAAACCTAAACTCTTATCGAAGTTTTTATTCATAGTGAGCATATAATAAGCTAGCTTATTATATTGTTCAAGATGCAAAGTGATATAGTGCTTGTCTAGGTTCGCAAAACTGGCAAGGGAGTTGCTTACACTTAATAATAGGATGAACACTGACCGGAGTTCGGCATGATATGTGACTTATTGATTATTGGCGGAGACGGCGATCTAGCCTTTCGAAAACTGTATCCGGCACTCTATCATTTGGATCTAGATACCTGTTTACCTGACTGTCTGCGCATTGTTAGTGTCTCCCGGTCTGCAACCCCAGAGGGCGGCTTTGCTAAAAGCGTGCGAGAACGTTTCGAAAAATACGATAACGATTTAACAATCGACGAAGCAGTGTGGCAACGCTTCAGTAAGCGTTTGAATCATATGCAGATTAACGCCACTAGTGAGGCAGATCTGGCCAAGCTGCGCAAAGAGATGTTCCCCGACGAATCACGAGATTTGATTGTGTATCTGGCAACACCACCAGCGATCTTTGCACCTATTTGCCAATCACTTTGGGCGGTAGGGTTGGCGCGCGAAAACATGCGCATTGTTATTGAAAAGCCACTGGGTTCAGACCGAGAAACATTCCAAGAGATTAATAGCAGCCTTACGGCATTGTTTGATGAAAAACAGATTTATCGAATCGATCATTACCTTGGCAAGGAAACAGTGCAGAACTTGCTCACTATGCGCTTTGCCAATGCACTATTTGAACCTTTGTGGAATAGCAACTACATCGACCATGTGCAGATTACTGTGGCAGAAACCGTCGGCGCGCAGGGGCGTTGGGAGTTTTACGATGAGGCAGGAGCCCTCAGAGACATGGTGCAGAACCATTTGCTGCAACTACTCTGTTTGGTCGCAATGGAACCACCTGCCTCATTACAGCCCTCGGCGGTGCATGATGAGAAACTGAAAGTACTGCGTGGCCTCGCGCCAATGACACGCCGCGATGTCGAAGAGAAAACAGTGCGCGGTCAGTACACCAGCGGCAATAGCAAAGGCGAGGCGGTGCCCGGATATACGCAAGAGGAGGGGGCTAAACCTACCTCAGCCACCGAAACTTTTGTCGCTATCAAGGCGGAGGTGAAAAATTGGCGTTGGGCAGGAGTGCCTTTCTATCTGCGCACCGGCAAGCGTATGCAAAAACGTTTTTCCGAGATTGTGGTGCAATTTAATGAGGTGCCCCACTCAATCTTTGGCGAACAGATGCGCGCCAGTAGCGCCAATCGTCTTGTGATTCGCTTGCAACCCGAGGAAGGCATTCGTTTGCAATTGCTTAATAAGGTGCCTGGGCTAGATGATGCATTGCCCTTAGAGACAGTTTCCCTAGACCTAACCCTATCAGAGGTGTTTACCGATCGCCGCGTCCCCGATGCCTATGAACGACTATTGCTTGATGTGATGCGTGCCAATTCCACACTGTTTATGCAGGCCGATCAAGTCGATGCGGCTTGGCAATGGGTCGATGGTATTCTAGCGGGCTGGCGCGCGGCAAAACAGCAACCCTTGCCTTATATGGCCGGCAGTTGGGGTCCGTCTGAAAGCATTGCTCTTATTGCACGTGATGGCCGTCATTGGCAGGAGTGAAATATGAATAGGCGCGTTCAACAATATGCTCATAACGCTGACCTTGTGGGCGACCTTGCTCATGAAATAGTCAGCAATCTGCGCGTTGCAATTGAAGCGCGCGGGCATGCGAGTATTGCGGTCTCTGGTGGTAGCACGCCGATAGCATTGTTCAAATATTTGTCTTCGCAACAGCTGGACTGGCAAAAAGTCGTGATCACTCTAGTGGATGAGCGTTGGGTACCCGAGACTAGCAACGATTCTAATGCCAAATTAGTGCAAACACATTTATTGCAAGACTGTGCAGCCGATGCAAAATTTGTGAGTTTGAAAACGACCAGTGCCGATCCGTTTATAGCGGCGCAAGATGTTGCGGCTACTTTGCAGTTACAAGTGTTGCCATTGGACATTGCTATTTTGGGGATGGGCGAGGACGGCCATACCGCTTCGTTTTTCCCTGCCTCCGATGGGCTTGAAGAAGCTTTGCATTCTGACCGCGTGTGCTGCGGCATGCGTCCTCGCGCAGCGCCTCATGCGCGCATGACACTAAGCCTGACAACCTTGCTCAATGCCAAACAGCTTTATCTACACATCATTGGGCCGAGGAAGAAAACAGTGTTAGAAGCCGCGATGCTAGCAGGGCCAGTAGAAGAGCTTCCTGTGAGGGGCGTGCTGCAACAGAACAAAGTGCCACTTGAAATCTATTATGCAGAAAGCGATTAAGGAGTGTGCTATGCACGCAGTAATAAAAGACGTCACCGACGCCATTCGCGCACGCAGTGTCGAGTCGCGCAAGGTGTACTTAACTCGCATGCAAATAACGCGCAGTGAATTTCCCCCACGGCGTAATCTGTCCTGCGGCAATCTTGCGCACGGGTTTGCTGCCTGTGGCGACGCCGACAAACAAACTATTCGTCTAATGCAAAGCGCTAATTTAGGTATCGTTACTGCGTTTAATGACATGCTTTCGGCGCATCAACCTTTAGAGCATTACCCTGATCTTATTAAAGAGGTGGCTAGAAGTTTGGGCTCAAGTGCGCAAGTGGCAGGCGGGGTGCCAGCGATGTGCGATGGTGTCACGCAAGGGCAGGCGGGTATGGAACTTAGCCTATTTAGTCGCGATGTGATTGCAATGGCAACGGCAATCGGTCTAAGTCATAACTTGTTCGATGGTGTGCTTTGTCTGGGAGTGTGCGACAAGATCGTGCCAGGAATGATGATCGGCGCGCTGCAGTTCGGGCACTTACCTGCTGGGTTTATTCCTGCTGGCCCTATGCCCTCAGGAATCCCAAATAAGGACAAAGCCGCTGTTAGGCAGCGCTATGCCGCAGGCAAGGCGAGCAAAGAAGAGTTGTTAGCAGCTGAGTCGGCTTCTTATCATAGCCCAGGGACTTGTACTTTCTATGGAACCGCTAACAGCAACCAAGTTTTAATGGAATTGCTTGGTGTGCAATTGCCAGGGGCCTCTTTTGTAAACCCTGATGATCCATTGCGCGCGGCATTAACCAAAGAAACGGTGACTCGGGTTATAGCTGCGGCTGATGTGAACGGCGCCCATTTGCCATTGTCTGCTTTGGTTAAAGAAGAAAGCATCGTGAACGCTTTAGTTGCGTTGCTTGCCACTGGTGGTTCTACCAATCATACCCTGCATCTTATCGCCATAGCCCAAGCCGCCGGCATTCATTTACTGTGGGAAGACTTCGATCGTTTGGCACAAGTCGTGCCTTTGTTGCTTAGGGTCTACCCCAATGGCGAGGCCGATGTAAACGCCTTTCAAAGGGCAGGGGGCATGGCCTTTCTGGTGCGAGAATTACGCAGTGCTGGCCTCTTAAATGAGAACGTCGATTCACTCATGGGGCATGGCCTCGACCCATTCGAACTTGCCCCGTATCTTAATCAAGATGGTATATTGCAATGGAAAGCTGCAGTGCAAGAATCGCTGTTACCCGATGTATTGCGTCCTGTGAACGATCCATTTGATAGTGAAAGCGGCATTAGATTATTACAGGGCAATTTAGGAGTAGGGGTGATCAAAACCTCTGCCGTGCAGAAACAGCATCGACAAGTAACGGCCCCTTGCGTGGTCTTTAATGACCAAGATGAGATGGTAGAAGCGCTCAAAACCGGTGAATACGAGCGTGATTTTGTGGCGGTAGTGCGCTTTCAAGGACCAAAAGCCAATGGGATGCCTGAATTGCATCAACTTACACCTCATCTTGGCGTGTTGCAGGACAAAGGCTATAAGGTGGCACTAGTAACAGACGGGCGCATGTCGGGCGCCTCGGGCAAAGTACCGGCGGCGATCCATATGAGCCCAGAGGCACTAGACGTCGGGCCGCTTGCTAAGCTGCAAACCGGCGATGTGATCGCGCTTGATGCTGATGCGGGGACTCTCGAAGTGCAATTGAGTGCTAACGAGTTGGCAGCCCGCCCTTTAGCCCTACCAAACGAAAGCCCACAGAAGACACTGCTGCGCAGTACTTTGGGACGAGGCCTGTTCGATAGTTTCAGGCAAAATAGCAGTAGCGCGAAAACCGGTGCGTCCGTGTTTTAAGTCATTATAGCTGACCACCGAGCATCGTTAATGAAACATTCCTTGCAGACCCTCGTTCCCGCTATTTTCGTTTTAGTGTGGAGTACTGGCTTTATCGTTGCTCGCTATGGAATGCCTTATTCTGAGCCCATGACCTTCATGTTTCTTCGTTTCACTGGCGTACTGCTGGTGATGGTGCCGGTAGTGCTGGTGCAGAAGGTACGCTGGCCAAGTAAGCAGGAATGTTGGCATATTGCTATTGCAGGGATAATGCTACAAGCAGGGTATTTAGGGGGTGTTTGGGCTGCGGTGAAGATGGGGATGTCTGCCAGCCTCGTAGCATTAATTATGGGTTTGCAACCAATATTAACAGCCTGGTTCGCGGCATTGGTGTCCGAACGTTTAAGCGCAAGGCAGTGGTTAGGCCTATTGGCTGGCTTATTCGGAGTTGGGCTTGTCGTAATGACCAAATTAACTCTTATTGGGTTGAGCCTACTCAGTTTAAGCTTTTCCGCACTTGCTTTAGTCAGTATTACTTTCGGTACTTTATATCAGAAGCGCTTCTGTCCAAGTTTCGACCTTCGTGCTGGCTCCGTTTTGCAATTTGCCGCATCGGCATTGGCTTGTCTGCCAATGATGTTTATGTTCGAAACCCGTGAAATCGAATGGGCAATCCCAATGATCGCAGCGCTGTTGTGGTCGATATTTGCCTTATCGATCGGTGCGATTTCATTGTTGTTTATTATGATTCGTGAAGGTGCCGCAACAAAAGTCACGAGTTATCTCTACCTGACACCGCCAACGACAGCAGTGATGGCGTGGTTACTGTTCGGTGAGCCGATCACCGTATTAACTGTATTGGGGACACTCATTACTGTACTTGGCTTAGTATTAGTCACCAAAAGCAATATAAGCGTGTGAACGGCCGCCTTTCTGGTAATTTTGCCTATAACAAGCTATAAACCATTGTTAAAGCGGCACTTCTTTAACGGTGCTCCGATGTGTTTTAGTGAGGTCATTATGTTGCGTTCGATTCAGTTAGCTGCCTTAGCGGCACTCCTATTTTCCTGTTCAGACAATACACTCGACTCAGCAGCGCCTATGAACGCCAGCGCAGGTGCCGCCACTCAAGAAATGGCGAAAGCTTATGAGCTCGTAGAGACAGTCACCAGCAATGCCGATGGTATTGTCATTCCCTATAAAAAGTACGTCTACGACAATGGCCTAACCGTCTTATTGCACGAAGATGACTCTGACCCGCTTGTTCATGTGAACATCACCTATCATGTTGGGTCAGCGCGTGAAGAGGCACAGCGTTCAGGGTTTGCACATTTTTTTGAACATATGATGTTTCAAGGCTCTGCGCATGTTGGAGATGACGAACACTTTCGCATCGTGACTGAAGCCGGTGGCACGATGAATGGTTCTACCAGCACCGATCGCACTAATTACTTCCAAACTGTTCCCGCCAATCAATTGGAGACCACGCTCTGGCTTGAGTCAGACCGCATGGGCTTTTTGCTTGAGGCCGTGACGCAAGAAAAGTTTGAGATCCAGCGCGACACCGTCAAGAACGAACGGGGCCAGAATGTTGAGAACCGTCCTTATGGCCGCGTCTACGAGGAGCTCATTGCCGCTCTATACCCAAGTGGCCACCCGTACTCATGGCCGGTGATTGGTTACCCAGAAGACTTAGATGCGGCAACGCTAGATGACTTAAAACATTTTTTCTTACGCTGGTACGGACCAAACAATGCCACTTTAATTGTGGCGGGGCAGCTCGATGAAACTACGACACTCGACCTGATCGACAAGTATTTTGGCAGCATTCCTCGTGGGCCAGAAGTGCAGCGCGACGAGGTGCAGGCAGTTGAATTAGACCGCGATCGCTATGTCTCATATGTCGATCAGAATATCCGCTTTCCCTTACTTGTGATGGCCTATCCGACAGTGGCGTATTCCCACCCCGATCGTGTGCCATTGAATGCATTGGCGAACATTATTGGTGGCGGTAAAAACTCGCTGTTCTATCAAAAATTTGTTCTCACTAATGCAACGATCGATGCGAGTGCTGATAATAATGCACAGGAACTAGCAGGCTTTTTCAGTTTAGAGATTCAATCATATCCTGATGCCGATTTGGCTGACTTTGAAACGCAAGTGCGCGAGATCATCGCTAATTTCGATGCCAGCGAGATAGACGATGAAGACATCGAAACTTTCAAAGGCGAAACCGAAGCTAATCTAATCAATGGTCTTGCCAGCGTACGCGGCAAAGCCTCGCGCTTAGCGCTGTATGATTATTTATTGGATGATCCTAACTACCTTGCACAAGAGCTCATTGCACTGCGTAACTTAAACAAGGAAGACATTTTGCGCGTCTTCAATGAATACATCGCAAACAAACCAGCCGTGGTATTGAGTGTGCTAACCAGTGACAACCCTGAGGCCTCGGCTAGAGAGGACAACTTCGAACCGACGCCTGCAATCCGCGTAGTCGACTCCTCACTCGATGCATTAGAGCCGCGCCCGGTAAACGACGCATTCGATCGCGCCTTGCGCCCAGTGCCAGGGCAGGCACCATTAGTCGAAGTGCCACCATTTTGGCGCACGACACTAGGCAACGGTGCGCAATTGATCGGCACACAAAACAGTGAAATTCCTACTGTCGATCTGCGCTTACGCTTCAAAGGCGGGCACCTAGCAGAGACTGAAGATCAGTTTGGTTTGGCCAGATTGACGGCAGCAATGCTAGAGGAGGGCACCCAAGCATTGAGCGCTGAGGCTTTCGAGCGCGAGCTGCAAAAACTAGGCGCTAGTATCAATGTAGATGCTGGAACCGACAGCATGGTAGTGACGGTAAATACTTTGAGCCGTAATTTGGATGCGACATTAGATTTACTTGAACAACGGCTTTTACAACCGGCGCTAAGCCAAGAAAATTTCGAACGTCTGCGCAGCCAACAGTTGGAAGCCTTGCAAGCGTCACAGCAGCGCCCCTTCAGTATTGCTAGTGAAGTGTTTGATACCTTGCTTTACGGGGCGCAGCATAGCTTGGCCGTACCGATGAACGGCCGCATAGAAACCCTTGAAGCGCTCCAATTGAGCGATGTTGAAGACTTCGCAAAAAATACATTTGCGACCGAAGGGCTGCAATTGGTGGTTGTTGGTGACGTAGCACAGAGCGAGATTGTGGCGGGGTTGGAATTTTTAAATGACTTGCCAGAACAAGCGCCAGAGCTGCGTGCACAACCACCGCTGCCTAGCATCGAAGCTAACACACTTTATCTGGTCGACAAGCCGGGTGTGGCGCAGTCTGAAATTCGTATTGGCTACATTACCGACATGCCTTACGACGTCAATGGCGAGTATTTTAAGACGACGCTCATGAACTATGTCCTCGGTGGTGCTTTCAGTAGTCGCATAAATTTGAACTTGCGTGAAGACAAAGGCTATACCTATGGCGCACGCAGTAGTTTTTTTAGTACACAATTGCCCGGACCATTCACGGCTTCGGCAAGTGTGCGTACCGATAGTACGGCCGACTCCGTCGTGCAATTCGTTAATGAGATTACCGCCTATCGTGATGCTGGAATCACAGAAGGAGAGCTGGCCTTTACACGCTCGGCGATTGGTCAGCGTGATGCATTGAATTATGAAACTCCACGTCAGAAGGCAGGCTTCTTAGGCAATATATTGCAATACGATTTACGTGAAGACTTCGTTGAACAACAAGCGCAAATTATCAATTCCATCACGAAGCAAGAGATCGACGCACTTGCTAAAGAGAAGTTGCCATTCGAGCAAATGCTGATGTTGGTGGTGGGCGACAAAGAGGTGATTGGCGAAGAGCTTGCGGCGCTCGGCTACCCAATCGTCGAAGTCGACAGTGCAGGCCAATTGGTTAATTAGTCGATGAATCAGGGCAATCGCCGCCGCACGCCGGTATTGATGAACGAAGATCGAAACTTTGATGATTTAGCGCCACGCTTCGCGCGCAATATTTATGGTGGCCTGAAGGGCGCGATTCGCCTAGCCGTGATCGAGCAAGATTTTGCACAAGTGCTCCCGCGTGCAAATGCGCCAGCCAATAATAAGCCGCTGCGCATACTCGATGCGGGCGGTGGGCAGGGGCAGTTCTCCCTACAACTGGCAGCGCTAGGTCATCAAGTGACCCATTGTGATATCTCGCAGCAGATGCTGCAGTTAGCCAAAGACAATGCGCTACAGGCAGGTATCGATACCATCGAATTTGTGCAAAGCTCAATCGCGGAGCTACGCGCGGAAAAACAAGCCGGCACTCGCCCGGCGTTCGATTTGGTGGTCTGTCATTCGGTGTTGGAATGGGTAGTCGAGCAAGCGTCTTTGATCAATGATCTGCAACAATTGCTGTGCGTCGATGGTGTCCTATCATTAACCTTCTACAACCGCCATGGTCTAGTGTTTAAGAACTTATTGCGCGGCAAGCGTTCGAGCATTCTCGATGGCCAGTTCGAGCCACGCCCAGGTAGCCTGACACCACACCGCCCACTTGATCCCGTGCAAGTCCTAAAGTGGTTAGACACCTCGCAATGGCAGTTGCTCTGTCATAGTGGTATTCGCGTATTCCATGATTATCTTCTTACGGAAGATGGGCGGGCGATGGACCCGCAAGCGTTGATGACCTTGGAATTGGAACTCTCCCGGCAAGAACCTTATCGTTCATTGGGCCGATATCAGCATGTCATGGCCAGACGGCTTTGTCCGAGCGCGCAAACAGAGTAGAATCTGCGACTTTGTGCAATGCGAGCAATCGCGGCACGTTTAGCTGTTAAGTAGCGCTGGAGCCCATGAAATCACTGCATCTCAATAAGGGGAGAGAATCCTCTCTTTTGCGTCGTCATCCCTGGATATTCTCCGGTGCCATCCAACGAGTGGCGGGCAAGCCTCAGGCGGGGGAAACTATTTCGGTGATCGATGCCTCTGGCAAGGCGATTGCCAGTGCCGCTTACTCACCCAGTTCACAAATTCGTGCCCGAGTCTGGAGTTTTGATACCGAAGAGGCAATCGATGAAGCCTTTTTCAAACGCCGATTAGAAGCAGCGATCAAACGCCGTAAACGCTTATTAGATGACCCGCAGCGCAGTGGCTGTCGAATCGTTTATGCCGAATCAGACGAACTTCCAGGTCTAATAGTCGATCGCTATGGCGACTATCTTGTCTGTCAGTTCTTTTTTGTAGGTGTCGAGGCTTGGAAGTCGGTCATTGTGTCCCTATTAAAGGACTTATTCCCCTGCAAAGGGATCTATGAGCGGTCCGATGCAGCAGTGCGCAGCCGTGAAGGCCTAGAGCCTATGCAGGGCGTTTTGTGGGGCGAGGAGCCGCCAGAGATTGTTCAGATCAACGAGCACGGCCGTCTCTATGGCTTGAGCATCGCCCATGGTCACAAGACTGGCTTTTATCTGGATCAGTTCGATAACCGCGAGATCGTGCGCAAGCTTTGTGAAGGGAAAAGTGTTCTGAACTGTTTTGCGTACACCGGTGGTTTTGGTGTGGCAGCCCTACAAGGGGGGGCTACACACGTCGTCAATGTTGACTCATCGGGGTCGGCACTTGAGTTTGCCCGGGGCAATTTTGCACGCAATGGCTTTAATGAGGAGCAATACGAACTCATTACGGCCAATGTCTTCGATTTACTGCGTGAATACAAATCTCAGGGCCGGGTGTTCGAGGTGATCGTGTTAGACCCGCCCAAATTTGCCGAGACTAAGGCCCAGTTCAAGAAAGCCGCGCGGGCTTATAAAGACATAGCTCTGCAGGCAAGTGCGTTGTTAAGCCCCGGAGGTCTATTAGTAAGCTTCTCTTGTTCGGGGGCGATCGATTTGCCGTTGTTCCAGAAAATCACGGCCGATGCGGTACTCGATGCTGGGCGAACGGGGCAGATTATCCATTATTTGCATCAGGCTCAGGACCACCCAGTGGGTTTACCTTTCCCAGAGAGCCTTTATTTGAAGGGTTTGGTAAGCATATTGGACTAAACCCGTTATAATTAGACATTTTTAGCACGAAAGAAATTATGATTAACGAGGCAGACTTCCAACACGCGCGTGAGGCAATTGCGACGCTTAGCCAGCAGATTTACGATAAGGGCTGGGTGCCGGCTACAAGCGGTAATTTCTCATTACGTTTGGATAAGCAACACTGCGCCATCACTGCCTCTGGAATGCATAAGGGGCAATTGCGCGAGCGAGACGTTTTATGTGCCAACTTGCAAGGGCAAGTGATTACCCCAATTGGGGCACGCCCATCCGCTGAAACGGCATTGCATACCCAGTTGTATGCAAGAGATTCTGCCATTGGTGCCGTGTTACACACCCATGACATGAACTCAGTGTTAGTCTCTGCATTATTAGCACAGCGTAATGAGCAAGAATTGATAGATCATATTGAACTTAAGAATCTTGAGCTACTCAAAGCCTTCGCGGGCATCGATACGCATGCGACGACAGTGCGTATTCCGGTGTTTGAGAACACCCAAGATATTGCAGCGTTAGCGAAAACTGTCGAAAACTATATGAATACAAATGGCCCGATTCCTGCTTATCTCATTAGAGGGCATGGACTTTACACATGGGGGGCGCATTTAACTGAGGCGATGCGCCATCTTGAGGCAATGCACTATTTATTGGGCTTTTTATTGAACTCGCATAGCCATACTGCTAAGAGAGCGTGATTAACATGAGTCACATGAAAGTCTTTCACGATTCTGACCCAAGCACATGTGTGTGGGACAGCAGTGAGCCAAGCGCCATCGCTAATGCTTTGGCAGAGCATGGAATTCGTTTTGAACAATGGCCAACCCATGCGAATTTACAGGCAGGAAGCCCATCTGATCAGGTGCTTTCGGCGTATAAAGAACAGATCGAACATTTGTGTTCAGAGCAAGGCTATCAAACGGTGGATGTGATAAGCCTCAATGGCACGCTCCCCGAAGTGGCTGCGAATGTTCCTCAGCTGCGTGAGAAGTTTTTAAGCGAGCATACGCATAGTGAAGATGAAGTACGGTTTTTTGTAGCGGGGCAAGGGCTGTTTAGTTTGCACCTCAAAGGCAAAGTATTCGAAGTGTTGTGTCAACGCGGGGATCTTATAAGCGTTCCAGCAGGCACTGAACATTGGTTTGACATGGGAGCGTGTCCACAATTCGCTGCCATACGATTTTTTAATAACCCTGAAGGTTGGGTGGCCAACTACACAGGCAAGACGATCGCCGAGAACTTCTCGCGACTGGAGTATTGATGAAGATTGCTGCAATCGTAACGGATATTGAAGGCACTACCAGCAGTATTGGTTTTGTTCATAATGTCCTATTTCCTTACGCTCTAAAGCATATTGGGAACTTTGTACGTGAACATTGCGAAGAACGCGATGTCATGCGAGTCCTGGTACGTTTAAGTGAGAGCACTGGAATTCCTTTGCATAAGATCGAAACGATGATCAAACTACTTGAGCAATGGATCAAAGACGACGTTAAAAATACCGAACTAAAAGCGCTGCAAGGGATGGTTTGGGAGAAGGGCTATAAGCAAGGGTTGTATCAGGCACATGTGTACCCAGATGTGCCGGAAGTCTTGCAAAAATGGCAACAAGAAGAGCGCAATCTGTATGTGTATTCATCTGGCTCGATAAAAGCGCAGCAATTGTTCTTCAGATTTTCTGATTCAGGTGATATGCGTTTATTATTCTCAGGTTATTTTGACACGACAATCGGGCCAAAAAGAGAAGTGGACTCTTATGAGAATATTGCACAAGCGATTGCATTGAAGCCCGAGAGCATCTTGTTTATATCAGATGTAAAAGAAGAGTTAGATGCGGCTGAAGCGGCGGGTTTCAAAACGACTTGGGTGATACGTCCACAAGATACATCGTTAGACCCAGAGCGAGCTCAAGCGAAAACATCGCACCCCGTGGTGACTAGCTTTGATCAAATTAAGGTCGATTGATCAATCGACCTTTTCCTTAGTGATGATATCTGTCATCGCGGCACTGAGTTTCAGAACGACATAGGCTTCATAATTCTCAACTGGGTCACACTCTGAGAATGCTTCATTTAAAGTTGTCAGTTGATCTAGTAGTATCCTTTTTGCGTCCTTGCTGTCAGCGGCCTTAGCCGATTCGGCAATGTTAAGGACAAAATTCCAAAATTGAACGTTATCGTTAGTCATCAATGAACCTGTAGCGGAATAATCTGTAAAACGGTGAAAACAAGATATTAGTAGGCTGATATAATCGCCTATGCTTGCACAGTAATAAAGGAGAGTAAATCATGGCTTATGGAAGAATCAATGTGCAGGAAGCAAAAGCGTTGATAGAGCAGGGTGCAACAGTAGTGGATATCCGCGACCCTCAATCATTTGCGGCTGGCGCCATTCCAGATGCTGTTCATTTGACGGGAGACACCGTCGAGGAGTTTATCGCGAACAGCGACTTGGCTCGGCCGCTGATCGTTTGTTGTTACCATGGCAATGCTAGCCAGGGAGCGGCAAAGTACTTCGAAGAAAAAGGTTTTGAAAAATCTTACAGCCTAGACGGTGGCTATGAAACTTGGGCAGAGCTTTCGGACACTGGTGCAAAGAACTGGTAGTTATTTTTACCGCATTCTTTAGCTCGGTACATCGCCGTATCGGCATGTTGTAGTAGGCCTTCTTCGGTGTCAGCATCGACACCAAATACGCTAATGCCGATACTGACGCTGATGTCACACTTGTTCCCCTCGATAATAATATCCCTATCGAAAGAATGAAGTATATTGTCAGCGACACTTTGAATGGCCGCATACTTCTTAACTTGATTGACGATGATGACAAACTCATCCCCGCCTAAGCGTGCAACGACGTCAGTTCCCCGTAGTGGGTTTCTCAGACGTTGCGCAATCTCTTTTAGTAGTTCATCTCCGATGTGATGTCCGAAGCTGTCATTAACATTTTTAAAGCGATCGATATCGATAAAGAAAAGAGCGAACGCGCGCTCAGGGTAACGCTGCGCGAGCTCAGTGTTGGTGCTTAGTAGTTCATTGAACTTTGCTCGGTTGGGCAGAGCAGTGAGTGTATCGTGGCTGGCGAGATATTGAATATGCATCGAATTACGACGCCGCTCTGTAACATCTCGTGTAATGCCTAGGTATCCGCTGAAATTACCATCGCTATCGTATTTAGCTTCGCCGCTGATAGAGAGGTAATAGACTTTATTATCTGCGTTAGTAAAGCTTAGTTCGACATCTCGGAAAAGCTCGTGATTCTCAAGCGTGTACCTAAACTCAGTCCATGTAGTTGAAGTGCAGATGAGTTCATCAAAATCCCAAAAAGATTTGCCGATTACCGCTTTAATCGCTCTAATATTGCTTTCACCTATAGCTTGACCTTCGTAGGTTGTAATACGGAAGTTGCTGTCCATTTCCCAGAAAAAATCAGTCGACAAATGGGTAAGGCTGCGAAAACGCTCTTCACTTGCTTTGAGTACGGCTTCGGCTTTTTTACGTTTTTCTTCGTGTTCAAAATTTTCTAATGCGAAGGAAACATTATCAGCCATGCTTTGTAATAGTTTTACTAATTCTTCATCGAAGATGTTTTTTTCATAAGCATAGAAAAGCAACACAGCAACTGATTTGTTTTCACACAATAAAGGGAACGCGGCAGCGCTGACAACGTTATTGTCGGCGCCTTTGGCGTGCCAAAAACTTGTGCGCTCGTCGTTGAGGAAATCATTGCTAACCTGTGACTCTTTGCTGAAAAATGCCGAGCCGATTAAGCCTTTTGCTCCTGGTGCATTTGGGTCTAGCGGTATTTTTATTTGGTTTAAATCTGGGGTGGCTTCACCTGCGTAAGCCACAGCGTGCAGTTGTTGTTCTTCGTTGGGTGCGAAAATAGTGGCCAAAGCAAATTTACTGCCTTTTACTGCGGCATCGCATACATTGTGATAAAGGCTTTCTACTGATACTGCTCGCAAACTCGCATCATTGGTTTCACTTAGCGAGGAGTACATCCTATGAAGTTTTTGTGCGGCACGCTCGGTGTTTTTTCTTTTAGTTACGTTGCGAGTAGCGCCAATGATAATCCAATTGCCGTCGATACATGTGGCGCGACTATAGGTCTCTAAGAAGGCAGGTTTGCCGTTGGCGTCGACAATCTCGGTCTCGGTTCGGCTAGTGCCGCCATCGATGATTAGGTGGTCGTAGCGTTTCTCTAGATCTTCCAAAGACTCATTCATAAAGCCTTCATTGGGCTTCATATTAAGCAATTCTTCTTTGGTCAAATGAGACTTTTGCCAGGCGGTGTCGTTTACATCTACGAACTTCATCGTCTTCCGGTCGACTAGATAAATCATGTCGCCAGACATGTCCATTGCGGCGCGAAAACGGCGCAACGACACTTCCGTTTCAACTTGCTCGGTAATGTCTCTCGCAAAGCAGTGATAGCCCGCAAAATTGCCATTGTCAGCAAAACGCGCCTTACCATTGATGCTGATGTAGTGTGCTTTGCCATCGTCACTTAGGTGTAGTGGAAGACGACATATGAATTCTTTAAAATCTTTATGAAGTTGACGATCGGTCAGATGTTGTCGCCAGTTTTGCGCGCGACCGGTAACTAGACAACCGATATCCCAGAGCGTACTGCCGACCAAAGCTTGTAGAGGATTGTGCTTGCCTTCGAGGCGTTCATTAAGGTGCATCTCCGTGCATACGAAGTTACTAGACTCCTGCCAATAGTAATCGGCATATAGATCTAGTAATGACCATAGGTCAATCGTATTAAATGAGCTAAGAGATGCAGTTGTTTTCATAGGCTAAGCAGTAACACTAAGTGCTTCACATGCTTCCTTCAATGCATTGAGCGCTTCATCAATCTCATTTCGGCTGATATTAAGAGCAGGCAAGAAACGAATCGAATTATTGCCCGCTTTCACTGCTAGCAAATGTCGGTCCTTCAATGCATTGAGTAGATCGGCATTACTGCATGCACATCTAAGCCCGATCATATAACCCATACCAGTTTGCTCTTCGAGCACCTTGGGGTAGGCGACGATCAACTTCGCAATGCCTGCGCGTAAATAGGCGGCGCTCTCCATCGCTGTGCGCAGAAAGCCTGGCGCCGTCAGAATGTCGAGCACGGCATTGCCAACGGCAGTGGCCAATGGATTGCCGCCGAAGGTGCTGCCGTGCGTGCCAGCAACCATTGGTGCGCTTACACGCTCACTGGCCAATACCGCCCCAATAGGGAAACCACCACCTAAGCCTTTTGCAGAAGCGAGTAAATCCGGTGCAATGCCCGATGCTTGATAGGCATAGAGAAAACCTGATCGGCCAACGCCAGATTGCACTTCATCGAACATCAGCAAAATGCCCAGTTCATCGCAAAGTTCGCGTACTTGTAAAAGATAATCGAACGGGGTCAGTCGAATGCCACCTTCGCCTTGGATTGGCTCTAAGATGATTCCCGCTGTTTTATCAGTGATTGCCGCGCGCAACGCATGGATGTCGCCAAAGGGGACTTGGTCGAAACCTGGATCTCCTGTGAGAAAGCCTTCGGTATGCAAAGGGTTTGCGGAGGCGGCAATGGGCGCGAGCGTACGGCCATGGAAAGATTGTGATAGCGCGATAATGCGCACTCGATCTTTATTCCCACGGCTATAGTGGTAGCGACGCATCACCTTGAAACCAGCTTCTACCGCTTCAGTGCCCGAGTTACTGAAAAATACGCGGTCGGCAAAGGTCAGGTCGACAAGCCGCTGCGCGAGTTTTTCAGTTTGCGGAATTCGGAATAAATTAGAGCTATGCCAGATTTTAGTGGACTGTTCTTGCAAGGCGGCCACGAGATGAGGGTGGCAATGACCCAGGCAATTGACAGCAATGCCCATTGTGAAATCGAGATAACGTTCGCCTTGTGGAGTATAAAGATAGGAACCTTGGCCGCGCTCGAACTCTAGTTCTGGGCTGCCATAGTTGCTCATTAACGCAGATTGCATGCGGGGTCCTTTGTTAATCTAGCCGAGCACAAGAAATTGTGACAAGGTAGCGGTATTAAAGGCTGTTGCGCCCATTTTTTAATGGGCGATAATGCACTATTGTCAGCTTGGATTCAAGAAGTCTTAGCACACTGCAAGCCATATTTCATAGGCATTTGCGACCATTACCACAGCGGTTCGAGGACCTTTGTTATGTTCAATACAAAATCACTGACCCTGCCTACTGCGGACACGGCGCTACCGGGAAGAGACGAGGCGATGCCCGTGCTCAACAAGCACTATGTGAACGGCAATGCCCTAAAAGAGCCGATGCCCAATGGGCTTGAGCAAGCGGTGTTTGCACTTGGCTGCTTTTGGGGAGCAGAGCGCGTTTTTTGGCGCCTAGACGGCGTGTATAGCACGGCTGTGGGCTATGCAGGTGGCATTACCGCCAACCCGACTTATCAGGAAGTTTGTAGCGGCATGACAGGGCATACGGAGGTAGTGGCAGTATTTTTCGACCCGCTAAAAATCTCTTATATCCAGCTATTGGCCATTTTCTGGGAGTCCCATGACCCAACCCAAGGGATGCGCCAGGGCAATGACCGTGGAACTCAGTACCGTTCTGCTATTTACGCATGTAACGATGCCCAACTGGCAGCGGCAGAGGCCAGTGTAGAACAGTTTCAGGGGACCTTAACCGCCGCCGGTCACAAAGTGATCACCACTGAAATCAAGCCCTTGCAGACGTTCTATTATGCAGAGGATTATCATCAACAGTATTTGGCCAAGAACCCCGACGGATACTGCGGTATAGGGGGTTTAGGCCTAAAATGTTCAATCTAGTTTAAAGAACTCTAGAATCTGAGCCTCTTTCTCTAGGGCGTCGGCGTAACCTAAATCCACCAATCGCGATGTATAAGCCTTCTCAAACATCAAAAGGCTCAGCATAGTGCTCGAGCCTGCATCGCGTATGAACATCTTTAAAGTTCTTGGCAAGTCCTCAAAATACTCCGAGGCCAGCACATTGAGGTTTTGGCTAGGGACAAACTCCAATAATTGAATCGGGCGCAGGCGTAGAGCTCTATCTTTTTCTGCCATCTCTTCAGGGATAAGCGGCACCATTTTGTTATACCGTTGCAGAATCTCGATGTCGTTAGTCAGTGTGTCGACGAAGGCGCTATTAAGAATATGCGACAAAATTTGCGTGAGTGAAGGGTAGGTAGGATTGGCCCCTTTCTCTGGGCGCGCAGTTTTACTGCTAACTCCCACCGCTAGAATGCGGTCGGCTCCTAGCTGAATGGCAGGGCTTAGAGGGGCTAATTGTCGGATAGCGCCATCACCGAAAAATTCGCGATTGATTTTCACTGCAGGAAAGAGCGCAGGAATGGCCGTGGAGGCTAATAAATGCTCTAAGTTTAATTGTGTACGAATACCCACGCGGTGCGGATGCTCCCAATTTTTCAAAGACTCGATGCCTTGATAAAACGAAACCGATTCGCCGCTGGTGTACCCAGAGGCTGTGACGGCTAGCGCTTCTAGGTGGCCGGCATTGATAGCACGCTGCACGCGATCAAATTTAATCACCTTGGCCAAGAGCGCTTCGAGCGGTTCGTTGTTGAGTAGCGATGTAGGGGTGTCACGTCGCCTATTCTTAAGAAACGACAAGATCCAATTAGAGGCATTGCCTAGGAAACTAGAAGAGTCGAGCTTATAAACTTGCTCGCTACTGATGTTTTTCCAAACATATTCTAGGGCACGCACGCCAGTGCGCAGACGTTGGGCGTTGGTCGCAATAGAGGCCGCATTGAGTGCCCCAGCAGATGCCCCAGTAATGATATGAAACGGGTTTGCCGATTGGTGCGGTAAGAGATTGGCTATCGCTCGTAGTACTCCGACTTGATAAGCTGCTCGGGCGCCTCCACCAGATAAGACCAAGGCCAATTTTTCGGGTTTGTGTTCCTGTGTCATGTAATAGCTCTAATATTAATATGCTGAGAATTTTAAGCTAGTTCTGCGCTTGTGACGCGCTACAATGCACTATACTGTGGCTCGGATTGCATAAATCCAATAATTTACGACAAGCATAGTGTGAGCGAATCAATGAAAGACGCAAAAATAGAAAAACTGGTCATTGCCATCTCGTCGCGCGCCTTGTTTGACCTCAGTGACAGCCATAAGGTCTTTGAGGAGCAAGGGCTAGAAGCTTACCAACAATACCAGATTGCGCACGAAGAAGAACCACTAGCTCCGGGGGATGCATTTGGGCTAGTAAATAAATTATTGAGTCTGAATTCGCTCATCAAGGACTCGCGTGTTGAAGTGATTCTCCTGTCGCGCAATAGTGCCGATACAGGGCTGAGGGTGTTCAACTCGATCAGCCACTATGGTTTGAATATCACCCGTGCTGCGTTTTGCGGAGGCGATAGCCCTTACCGGTATATCGCTGCCTTTAATTGTCACTTGTTTCTTTCCACCGATGGTAGCGATGTCCGTCAAGCATTAGAGCGTGGCATCGCGGCCGCGACTATTTTACCTTCCCAGAAAAAATCGTCGAACGAAGGTCAGCTGAAGTTTGCTTTTGATGGCGATGCGGTATTGTTTTCAGACGAAGCGGAGAAAATCTATAAAGCCAGCGGTCTGGAGGCCTTCACCGCAAGCGAACAGTTAGCGGCTAATCAACCGCTTTCTGGCGGCCCTTTCAAACCCTTTCTCGCTGCTCTGCAGCAATTGCAAATGGAGTTCGCCCCAGGTGAGTCGCCTATTCGCACATGTCTAGTTACAGCCCGTTCGGCGCCAACGCATGAGCGAGTGGTTAAGACATTGCGCGCTTGGAATATTCGCATCGACGAGTCATTGTTCTTAGGCGGCATGGACAAAGGCGCGTTTCTTAATGCCTACGATGCTGATGTATTTTTCGATGATCAAGAGGCACATTGCGAATCTGCCCGCGGTCATGTGGCAACAGGGCATGTACCCAACGGTGTAGCCAATGTGCTGCCCGCCAAAGCCTAGCGTGGAGGGGCTGCAATGAAATTACAGCAATTACGATATGTCTGGGAAGTCGCTCGCCGTGGCATGAATGTCTCGGCAGCAGCGCAGAGCCTTTACACTTCCCAACCTGGAATCAGCAAGCAAATATTGCAATTGGAACAAGAGCTAGGCGTACAGATATTTGTGCGCAGTGGTAAACACTTGACAGGCCTTACGGCTGCAGGGGAGAAAATCTTAGAAGCGGCGGGTGAAGTATTGCTTCGAGTCGACAATATTCGCCAGATCGCTCAGGAGTACAGTAGCGATAGTGCCGGTAGTCTCACAATCGCTACCACACATACACAATCTCGCTATGTATTGCCCTCGGTCATTAGCCAGTTTGTGGCGCGCTACCCAGAGGTTTCGCTACATATGCATCAAGGCACGCCGTTACAAATTGCTGAGATGGCAGCGCGCGGTGCGGCAGATTTTGCGATTGCTACCGAAGCAATGGAGTTAGTAGGGGACTTGCTAATGATGCCTTGTTACCGTTGGAATCGCGTTCTGTTATTGCCAGCGGAACACCCATTGCTCGGTGTCGAGCGCATCAACTTGGCCGATATCGCTCAATACCCAATCGTCACCTATGTGTCTGGATTTACCGGGCGGGGCAAACTCGATGAGGCGTTTAAGGCGCAGGATTTAAACCCCAAGGTGGTGGTTACAGCAGCAGATGCCGATGTAATCAAAACTTATGTACGGCTAGGGGTAGGCATCGGCATCGTGGCGAGCATGGCCTTTGATCGAAGCAAAGATACTGATCTCGTCGCCGTCGATGTGAGTCACCTATTTGCGTACAGCACTACGCGCATTGGTTTCAGGCGTGGCGCATTTCTGCGGCATTATATGATGGATTTTATTGCATTATTTGCGCCCCATATGACAGAAGATCTCGTCACTAAGGCGCAAAACTGCCAATCTCAATTTGAAGTAGACCATCTATTCGAAGACATTAGCATCCCAGTGTTGCGTTAAGGCCTAGCTGTCTGTCGCAATCACGCTGGGTTTGTGCAGCCCGCACTCTTTTTGCGTGGCCTCTTCCCACCACCAACGACCTTCGCGTTCATGTTGATTAGGCCCAATTGGCTTTGTGCATGGCTGACAGCCGATGCTGACAAAGCCTTGGTCGTGCAGTGGATTATAGGGGACATCGAACATGCGTATGTATTCCCAAACCTGCGCTGAGGTCCAATTGGCGAAAGGGTTGAACTTCAATAAGGTGTGCTCGGGTGTCGAAAAGCTCTTATCGATCTGCGCCACTGGCACATTGCTGCGGGTAGGGCTTTGGTCTTTACGCTGGCCGGTAATCCAAGCGCTCAAGCCTTGCAGATGTTTGCGCAATGGGGCGATTTTGCGAATACCGCAGCATTGCTCATGGCCATCTTCATAGAAGCTGAACAGGCCTTTGGCTCGCGTAAATGCTTCGAGCTGTGCAGCCTCTGGGCTCAAGAATTCGATGTCGATCTTATACTCTTTACGAATACGTTCTAGAAACTGCATTGTTTCGGGGTGCAGACGACCAGTGTCCAGGCTGAACACCTTGATGTCTTTTTTTAATTTCCAAGCCATAACGACTAATGCGACATCTTCGGCGCCGCTAAAAGAAATCGCAATATTGTCAATATCGGCCAAAACTCTTTTTAGAATCTGTTTGGGCTCGTAGTCTGCAAATTCGGTGTTAATAGCTTCGATATTCTGCGTGTTTATCATAAATCCGTCGCGTTGAAGATAGGAAAGGGCGTAGCAATTTGTGTATGCGTGGCATTCTCTATGATTTAAGCGTGTGGGTAAACACCGTGTTGCCTTGCATAGGTCAGAGGATGTGGGTACATTTAGCCGTTTTATACACTAGCCTGTGGCGAGGGGAATTGCGTTGGAAGTTGTCTGTCTTGATCTTGAAGGGGTGTTGGTTCCAGAAATTTGGATCGGCTTTGCAGAACGAACTGGGATCGATGAGTTGCGCGCGACTACACGCGACATTCCCGACTATGATGTGCTGATGAAGCAACGCTTGCGTTTATTGGCTGAGCACAAGCTTGGTTTGCCTGATATTCAGGCGGTAATCGCTGAAATGAGCCCAATGCCCGGAGCGCGTGAGTTCATCGATTGGCTGCGTGAGCGTTTCCAAGTGGTGATTTTGTCCGATACGTTTTATGAATTCTCACAGCCGCTGATGCGTCAATTAGGTTTTCCGACGCTTTTCTGTCACCGCTTGATTGCCGATGAAAAAGGCAATGTGGTGGATTATAAGCTGCGTCAGAAAGATCCAAAGCGTCAATGTGTTAAAGCGTTTCACACTTTGAATTACCGCGTACTTGCCGCTGGGGATTCTTATAATGACACGACTATGCTCAGCGAAGCCGACCTTGGTGTGCTCTTCAAAGCACCAGAGAATGTCATTGCTGAGTTCCCTCAGTTTGCCTCGGTAACCGAATATAGCGAGCTACAGAAAGAGTTTGCAAAGGGAAGTCAGCGCATTATTGCTGAGTAAATAGCTTTAAGTATTGCCTATAATCTTTTGATTATATTGTTTATTTTGTCATAGCACTCTTGGTATTCTTGAGCGCAATCAGAATCGGCAACAATACCGCCTCCCCCCCAACACGATATCGTGTTCCGCACACAATACAGCGTGCGGATCATGATGTTGCTATCAGCATTACCATCAAAACCTATATAGAACAGGCTGCCGCAATAGACTTCGCGCGAGTCCGGTTCTAGTTCGGCGATGATTTCCATGGCGCGCTTTTTTGGGGCCCCAGTGATTGAGCCACCAGGAAAACAATTTCTTAGTAAGTCCAAGGGGGTATGGGGGGCTTCCAGTCGTGCGCTGATGCTGCTGATCAAGTGATGTACGTTGCTAAAGCTGTGCAGTTCGAAAAGGCTATCGACCTTCACAGACCCTGTCGCGCAAAGTGTTCCCAGGTCATTGCGCAGCAAATCCACAATCATGAGATTCTCTGCTCGATCTTTCGGACTATTGATCAATTCTTGCGCCAAGGCTTGGTCTTGCTCTGGGTCTTGGGAGCGCGGTCGCGTGCCTTTAATTGGTTGGGTTAACACTTTGCCTTCGCGTATTTGCACGAAGCGTTCGGGTGAAAAACTCAAGACCGCGTCACTAGGGCCGCTCATGAAGCCTGCAAATGGGCAGCGTATGGATTCGCGAAGCGCCAAATAGGCCGTAAGCGGGCTGCCGTTGTAGTGGGTTTGAAACCGTTGTGCGAGATTGACCTGATAGCAATCACCGGCATGGATATAGTCTTGAATGCGGGCAAAGGCTTGGGCGTACTGGGCGCGTGTGAAATTAGACTCAAAAGGTGACGTCAATTTGAAAGGGGCCAAGTTTGGCGGTGCGCTGGCAAGGCATTGTTGTACTTGCTGCCTGCGCGCGTCCGAGCACTGTGCTAGGGCAAACAGACTTGTGCGCTGCTGGGCATGATCAACCACGATGGCCCAAGTGTAGATGCCGATTCTTGCACAATTGTCATAGCCCAAATACCCGATAGCGCCGCCGACAAAGGGAAGCTGCGCTATCGCCTGCGGCAAAGGGGAGTCAGGGGCGTACTGTGCCAACAGGCTTTGCACGCTGTCGTAGTAATCTTCGCTGTCTTCGACGCTCGCCTCAGGCAGGGCGCTGAGGATGTCGTAACGCCCATTACGGTCATCCCCAAGGCCGCTATCGAGGAAAACAAAGCCATCGAGCGCATGTAAACGGCGCACCAATTGCGCCGAGTCACGTTCATAGTGGAGTGCTTCGAAGTAATGGGAATTCATGGTTTAGCTCTGTTGCGATGTAAGGGGCAGCGTGGCGAATCAGGGCATGAGCTCGAAACGCACGGCCAATGCGCCATTTTGTGGCGGGCTAGCTGTCGCAAAGCGCGTAAGCCCGTCTGCAAAGCCTTGCTCATCGGCAACAGGATTGATGCCCACCCACGTGTTCAAATCCACAATGAGTGAGGTTTCGATGTTTTGGCTATAGCTACTGCCACCTAATTCAAACATAAGGGTGTGGGTCAGGCTCAAGGTGAACGCCACACGTTCACCCTGCATGGCTGCTTGCAGGGTAAAGCTTTGCTCTCTTTCCTCGATGTCTTGTTGCAACTGCAGGCCAAATGGGCCAAAGACAACACTACTTGAAGGGGTGGCAATACTACGGTTGAAATAGGCAAATTCGCCTTCTGTGATAACGAGGCTCTGTATCGGGTGATCTTCGACGTCTTGGGTGCTTATCGTGGTAAGAGTGCTGCCATCGCTAAGAGTTTGCGTGCGCTCCCCGCCGTAGTCGAAGTCGACTCGCACTAAAAACTGCTTTAACGGGATATCGACTTCGGCAATGAGTGCCTCGAGTTCAGCCAAGTTTGCGCGGGATGTGCTGATAATCAAGTTATGGTCGATTTGGCTGATCGAGCCGCGCTCGTCTAAATGCGGAGCGATTGCCGCACGAACCACGTCTGGGTCGCGATGTTGTAAACGTATGATCTCGATGACGGCTTGTTGCGTGGCGGGCACATCGCTCTGTGCATAGCCTAAAGTGGAAAACGCGGCGCAGCACGTCAACAGCAGCGCGAAAAAAGCCGCAAAAGGCGCGCAGTGATAGCTATGGGAGGCCGTGTTCATTCTGCTTCTTCATCCTCATCAGATTGATCGATTAGCCAAAGGCTGCCCTGATTATATAGCTCAACTAGCAAGGCTGCGCAGTCATTATCGTTTTGGGCGAGTTGATGCCATTCGATCTCTGGCGCGAAGGGGTCGCACAGAGCGGGCAGCACTGGGTGCATGCTAACAGGACAGGCAAAGGCTTTGCCATCGACATAAAGTTCAAATGCTGGATCGTTGTTGGGCTGCCCCAACTCATAAAAGGCAAAACGCGAAGAGGGGTTGCGCCCAAGGGGCAAACCTCCTTCGAGTGCTGTTAGCAGTTGCTCTACAGTCAAAGGTGAGCCGTGTTCGAGCAAATAAGGGTATTTGGGTTGGGTCATGTATTTGCCGAAGGTGCGGGTAAGGCGCTGGGTGTCGGCAATATGTTCTTGTAATAATGCGAGCAGATCTTCACCCACCTGTGCATCAATCTTGCCTGCCTGTGTTGGCCGTTTTGGTGCTTTATCGGTGTAGCGATACTCTTCGTGTAAGCCCTGCAGCATGTCATTGCTTAAGTCGTCCAACAGTTCAACGACAGACGGAGTGCGAAAGCCGATAGAGTAAGTGACACTATTGCCAATGGAGGTGCCGTAATGGGCAATATTCGGCGGAATATAAAGAATATCGCCTGGCTCGACTAGCCAATCTTCTTGGGTGTCGAAGTCCTTCAGTAGTTTTAACTCAGTGTCAGGAAGAATTCGCGTGTTGCTATCGACATGCCCGCCTAAGCGCCAACGTTTTTGCCCTTCGCCTTGTACAAGAAACACATCGTAGTAATCGAAATGAGGCCCAACACCGCCTTCGTCACTGGCCAGGCTAATCATCACATCGTCGATCCGCCAATTGGGTATGAAGTCGAAGTCTTTGAGCATGGCACGCACATCGTCATGCCATTGATCCACAGCTTGAACTAATAAACTCCAATGGCTGTGTGGCAAGGCTTTGAGAAACTCTTCCGTGAACGGGCCGTTATGCACTAGCCATTTTTCACGCGCTGGGTCGCTCACTACAAGTCGAGACTCGATGAACTCTTCACAGGCAAGGCCGGCAATCTCTGGAATCCCAATCGGGTCCACGAAGGGTTTTTTGCCCCGAATCAATACAGGCTTTTTCTGCCAAAACTCCGCAAGAAAATGCGCTTCATCAAAATCCGGGGGCAAAATATTCACGCAGCAACTCCAATCGGTCAGTGGCTAAACTTAGATTTTACGAGCTTGATCGACGGCATTGCCGATGTAGTTCTCAGGACGCAGGGCGCGCAGTTGTGCCTTGCCTTCCTCTGGAATATCGAGCGTTTCGACAAACTGCTCTAGCACTTGTTGATTGATCTTTTGGCCGCGAGTCAATGCTTTGAGTTTTTCGTAAGGTTGATCAACACTGTAACGGCGCATCACTGTTTGGATTGGCTCAGCCAACACTTCCCAGCTATTGTCCAAGTCTGCTAGCAAGGTTTCTGGGGCAATGGATAATTTACCCAAGCCTTTCAAACTAGCGTGATAGGCAATAACACTGTGGGCAAAGCCAACCCCAATATTGCGAAGCACTGTGGAGTCCGTCAGGTCACGCTGCCAGCGCGAGATCGGCAGTTTCTCTGCAAGATGCTGCATCACCGCATTGGCGATTCCGAGATTGCCTTCGGAGTTCTCAAAGTCGATAGGGTTGACCTTGTGTGGCATCGTTGAGGAGCCAACTTCACCAGCGATGGTTTTCTGCTTAAAGTAACCCAGTGAAATATAGCCCCAAACATCGCGATCAAGATCGATCAAAATAGTATTGAAACGGCAAATCGCTGAGAACATCTCGGCAATATAATCATGGGGTTCGATCTGCGTCGTGTAAGGGTTCCAGGTAAGGCCAAGTGAGGTCACAAACTGCTGCGCATTACTTTGCCAGTCGATATCAGGGTAGGCCGAAAGGTGGGCGTTATAGTTGCCTACTGCGCCATTGATCTTGCCTAAAACTTCGTTGTTCTTAAACTGGGTGAATTGACGCTCTAAACGAGCAACGACGTTGGCAAACTCTTTGCCTACTGTCGAAGGCGAGGCTGTTTGCCCGTGGGTGCGAGACAATAGCGGTTGCTCGGCATGTTCGTGTGCAAGGCTGCGCACTTTATCGATGACCTGTTGCATCAAAGGCAGCATTACTTCGTCGCGACCTTCTTTCAGCATCAAGGCATAGGAAAGATTATTAATATCTTCAGAGGTACACGCAAAGTGTACAAATTCCATTTGCTTGGCTAAATCTTGATGGCTGCTGACCTTTTCTTTAATGAAATACTCGACCGCTTTGACATCGTGATTCGTTGTCGCCTCGATATCTTTGACGCGCTGTGCATCTTCTAAGGAAAATTCAGAGATGATGTTTTCAAGCACTTGATTCGCTTCGGGGGTAATTGCAGGGGCTTCGCTCACTTGTGGGTGCGCGGCTAAGCATTGCAACCAACGCACTTCGACTATGACGCGATAACGAATGAGGGCAAATTCACTGTAATAAGTGGCCAATGCATCGGCCTTGTTGCGATAACGTCCGTCGATTGGGGATATTGCGGTAAGCCCGCTCAATGGGAGTGCTGTCATAGTAGGTTCCTAAGCGTATCGTTTGAATTTAATGAAGTGCAAAAAGGTTGCGGCGTATTGATGCCACACAGTTGCGAATGCGTTTTTTATAAAAGAATAGATGCCAGCGACGCCCGCCAAGTTGATGCCATAGCATCGCTGAGCGAATCCCCGCCAGCAATAACGCGCGAATTTGGTCGGCAACCTGCTGATTTCTCAGATGCTCGGCATTGCCTTTGACATGAACGCGGTAACTAAGTTTGCTGATCGTGTCTTGATACAAAGCGGCTAAAACCGCGTAATCGAACTCGTCGGATTTCTGTGAGGTGCCAAGTGACTCTTCATTAACATCGAAATCGGTTTTATCAAGATACAGGGTGTCGGGGTATTGCATGCGCTGCGCGATAACTGCTTGCATAGACGGGACGGCGCTGAGTTGCTGTTGCAGTACGCTCATACCTAGTACGTATTTCATGGCCTCGGCGTATTCTTTCAAACCCTCACCGCTGAGAGCTTTTTGCAAGGCGCCAAGACCATTAGAGAAATACTGCACATTGGGGTAAACGTCCTCAACGCTGTCCGGGTTAATGACGAGCAGGGGCTTTACACACGCTTTTATCTGCACAGGGTCGGCTCGGCCGGTGTAGGCTAAGGTAGTCACTAACTGTGCGCACTGCACGGTCACAGCCAGTGCAATATTGCGGTATTCCCAGTCGTTAAACTTAGCGGAAGTATTGCTCAATGACTGCGCCTCCTAAGCATAGATCGTCTGTGTAAAAGACGATTGTTTGGCCGGGGGTAACGGCTCGCTGTGGTGAATCGAAAGTCACTAATACGCTATCGCCCTGTATGGCTTCAACGGTACAGGCTTGGTCAGCTTGGCGATAGCGAATCTTGGCGTGACAACGCAGAGGCAGAATAGGGGCCTCGTCGTTGATCCAAGCTAATTGTGTTGCCTTTAGGCTGGATGAAAATAAATGCGGATGATCTTTGCCCTGTGCGACGATCAAACGATTGCGCACAAGGTCTTTGCCCACCACATACCACGGAGCATCGCCAAAATCTTGTAGGCCACCAATGCCTAAGCCTTGGCGCTGGCCATAGGTGTGGTACATCAAGCCGTGATGGTCACCAATAACTTGTCCCTGGACAGTTTCGATCTTGCCAGGTTGGGCAGGGAGGTAGCGTTGCAGAAAGTCTTTGAACTTGCGCTCGCCTATGAAACAGATACCCGTGCTGTCTTTTTTATTGTGGGTGATGAAGCCATGCTTTGCTGCAATTTCTCGCACTTCACTCTTATCAAGTTCGCCTACGGGAAACAAACTGCGTGCAAGGCTAGCTTCATTGACGGCGCTCAAGAAATAGCTTTGATCTTTGTTATTGTCGAGCCCCTTTAATAAATATGTATGACCATTTTCGTCGTGACGGCGCACATAGTGTCCGGTGGCGATATAATCGGCACCCAGTTCGCTGGCGTACTCTAGGAAGGCTTTGAATTTAATTTCTCGGTTGCACAGTATGTCGGGGTTTGGGGTGCGGCCTGCGCGATACTCTTGGATGAAGTGCTCGAACACATTGTCCCAATACTCGGCAGCAAAATTGGCGCTATGAAGGTGCAAGCCTAAGCGTTGACAGACTGATTCGGCATCGGCGAGGTCGGCCTTTGCCGTGCAATATTCGGTATCGTCATCCTCTTCCCAATTTTTCATGAACAGGCCTTCTACTTGATAGCCTTGTTCTTGCAATAACTGCGCCGCGACAGACGAGTCGACACCCCCGGACATGCCGACGATGACTTTGATGTGCGCGTTTGCTGCTTTTTGTTCAGGTGTAAGGGTCATGACGTTCAGGTTCTATTCAATATAGGTGACGGCATCCAGAGGGTAGTGTTTCCCCGCAAGGTAGTCGTCGATTACTAGTAATACCGCTGGGCTGCGCAGTTGCTGCTGGCGTGCTTGAATTTCAGCACGACTTAGCCATAGGGCCTGCACGATATCGGTGTCCAAAGCGCGTTCTGGATAATGCCTAACTGGTTTTGCGATATAGCAGCTGCGGATATAGCAAACGCCTTTGTCGTTAGTTTTGCTCTGATACAGGCCAAGAAAGGCAGTTAGCTCTACCTCCCAAGCACTCTCTTCAAGCGTTTCGCGCACCGCTGCCTCTTCAAGGCTCTCGTTCGCCTCAAGGTGGCCTGCGGGCTGATTCAGCACCAAGCGACCGTCGATGAGTTCCTCAACCATCAGGAATTTGTCATCTTTCACAACAACGGTTGCGACAGTTTTATGAGGATGCCATTGAGCCATCAGAGCAGTGAATCCAGCGGTTTAAATAAAGGCGCAATCCTACCGCAAAACCGGCAAGATTGCCTCTTTCAATCGCTTCTAAGTGATCAGTCTGTGCGCCACTAGTGTTATCACTTTAGCTACTGGGCCAATACGTGGATAATACGCGGGCTAACACACAGAGAAAGATGAGGCAGAGTATGGGGCAATTAACGCATTTAGACGCACAGGGCAACGCCCACATGGTAGACGTCGGCGGCAAGCTTGTGACGAGTCGAAGTGCGACAGCTAGCGCGGTGGTGACAATGCTGCCAGAAACGATGCAGCTAATCGCCTCTGGTGGGCACAAGAAAGGGGATGTGATCGCCGTGGCGCGCATTGCTGGAATACAGGCTGCGAAAAAATGCGCCGATCTCATTCCTTTGTGTCACCCGTTGATGTTGACCTCCGTGAAAGTCGAATTTGATTTAGATGAGGCCAACTCACAAATCCATATTAGTGCCACTTGTGCTCTAGATGGCAAAACAGGTGTCGAGATGGAAGCACTCACGGCCGTGTCCGTAGCCGCCCTGACGATCTACGATATGTGCAAGGCTGTCGATAAAGGCATGGTGATTGAGCATATTAGCCTACAAGAGAAAAAGGGCGGAAAATCAGGGCACTACACGCGCAATTCCGATTGAGCCAAGGTCTATAGGAAGTTTTATGTTGAAAGTACATTATTTCGCAGCTTTGCGCGAAACTCTCGGCAGTACAGGCGAAGAGCTAAACTTGCCTCGCGCGGACATGACAGTTGCGCAGCTGATCGAGCATTTGCTAGAAGGGCGAGCCGAGTCCTGGGCGATTTTAAACGATTCCTCACAAGTCTTGGTGGCAGTAGATCAGACGATTGCTGATCGCACGACGTCTTTGGCTGGAGCCGCTGAAGTTGCATTTTTTCCTCCGATGACGGGAGGCTAATGATGATTAGCGTGCAAGAGGCCGACTTTGATATTGGCGCCCTGTATGAATCGCTTCGTGCTGAAGCCGATAATGCCGGGGCGATTGCCACGTTCACTGGTCTGGTAAGAGAGTTTTATGAGGCGAGTGATAAAGGTGCCAAGCCGAGTGTGCAAAGCCTGTTTCTTGAGCATTACCCAGGCATGACCGAAAAGGCTCTGAGCGATATTGTCGCGCAAGCACAAGCACGTTGGGATGTTTTGGCGTGCCGCGTGGTGCATCGGGTAGGGGAGTTGCAGGCAAAGGAACAAATTGTCTATGTGGGCGTCGCCAGTACCCACCGCGCAGACGCCTTCGCGGCGGCCGAGTTCATTATGGATTATCTGAAAACCCGTGCGCCATTTTGGAAGAAGCAGGCGGCAGGGGATAAAACCCAATGGATTGAAAGCCGGGAAAGCGATGAACTGGCGCGCAAGCGTTGGGAATAGGCCTAGACTTCCAGCGCCGAGGACTCCCCTGGTAATAGTTGTCCAAGGCTCCAAGGTCCGATGCTACGCCGAATAAGCCTTAGGGTTGGGAAGCCTACCGCGGCTGTCATACGTCTGACTTGGCGATTACGCCCCTCAAACAAGGTTAACTCCACCCATGATGTCGGAATATGTTTGCGTTCGCGGATAGGGGGAGTGCGCGGCCACACATCGACTTCATCCAAGCGTCGCGCTTTCGCCGGTTTGCTCGTCCCATCTTTGAGTTTTACACCACCAGCTAAGGCGTTCAGAGCATCCTGGCTGATCTCTCCTTCCACTTGCGCCCAATACACTTTGCCCAGTTTATGCTTGGGATCACTGATTTTGGCCTGAAGTTTTCCGCAGTCGGTTAATAGAATTAGCCCCTCGGAGTCGCGATCTAGGCGGCCGGCAGGGTAAACCCCTTTGATGTTCACACAGTCGGCTAGAGTGGCTCTGCCGTCACCGTCGGTGAACTGAGAAAGCATGTCATAGGGTTTGTTCAGTAAAATTAGCCTAGCCATGTGGGGGAAATGGTCCTTTTTTGGTGCATTTTCGCAGCGCTGGGTGCATGAAGTTGGGTATAGAGTACTTGTATGGCGCTATTCTAACAAAGCCTTCGCTGCTATAATGCCGCGCAAAATAATATAGAGCTCAAAGCTTGCGTTCTCGCAGTGAAGAGATCAGGTCAACTATTAGCGCCACTGATTTTCTGGCGAATCCGGTTACGTAAACAAGGAACAACTATGTCTAATGCCCCAACGATCATTTATACCATTACTGACGAAGCGCCTGCGCTAGCCACCTATTCTTTGCTCCCTATTATTCAAACGTTTACGAACCCTGCCGGCATTAATGTCGCGACACAGGATATCTCGCTTGCAGGTCGAATCATTGCGAATTTCGCAGATTTCCTAAAAGACGACCAGAAACAAGCCGATGCACTAGCGCAATTGGGCGAGTTGGCCAAAACCCCTGCTGCTAATATTATAAAGCTTCCGAATATCAGTGCATCGATTCCCCAATTGCAAGCGGCTATTAAAGAGCTGCAAAAGCACGGTTATGCATTACCGGACTTTCCTGAAGAGCCCAAAACAGACGCTGAAAAAGACATCAAGGCCCGTTATGCTAAAGTCCTTGGCAGTGCTGTAAACCCAGTGTTGCGTGAAGGGAACTCTGACCGACGAGTTGCGGCTCCGGTAAAAGAGTATGCCCGTAAAAACCCACACTCAATGGGTAAGTGGACTGCAGACTCAAAGTCGCACGTGGCCCATATGAGCGATGGTGATTTCTACTCAAGCGAAAAATCCTATGTAGCTGAAAAAGCCGGTTCTGTCCGCATTGAGTTTGTAGAAGCTGATGGCGCGGTAACAGTGCTAAAAGAGAAAACTGCTTTGCAAGCTGGTGAGGTGATTGATGCAGCGGTGATGAGTTCACAAGCTTTGCGCGCCTTTTTCGCTCAGCAAATGGACGACGCAGCCGAAAGTGACGTGCTGCTGTCTTTGCACCTTAAAGCGACAATGATGAAAGTCTCTGACCCGATCATGTTCGGTCACGCAGTAACGGTTTACTTCAAAGATGTTTTCGAAAAATACGCAGACCTATTCAAAGAGCTAGGGGTTGATTCAGCCAATGGCTTGGGTGACGTCTATGAAAAAATCAAAAAACTGCCACAAGAGCAGCGCGAAGCTATCGAGGCTGATATTCAGGCCGTTTACAAAACTCGTCCTGCCTTGGCAATGGTTGATTCAGACAAAGGCATCACTAATCTGCACGTGCCTAGCGATGTAATCGTCGATGCCTCTATGCCTGCTGCTATTCGTTCTTCTGGGCAGATGTGGGGCCCCGACGGCAAATTAAAAGACACCAAAGCGATGATTCCTGACCGTTGCTATGCCGGTATCTATCAAGAAACTATCGAATTCTGTAAGAAGCACGGTGCCTTCGATGTTACAACGATGGGCAGCGTATCTAACGTTGGTCTTATGGCGCAGAAAGCCGAAGAATACGGTTCACACGATAAGACTTTCAAGATTGCCGCTGCAGGTGTTGTGCGTGTAATAGACGATGCTGGCACGCAAATATTTGAACATGCGGTTGCGCAAGGTGATATCTGGCGCATGTGTCAGACCAAAGACTTGCCAATTCAAGACTGGGTTAAACTCGCTGTGACTCGTGCTCGGGCAACCAACACGCCGGCAGTATTCTGGCTTGACGAAAACCGCGCACACGACGCGCAGTTGATCAAGAAAGTAAATCAGTACTTGCCACAGCATGATACAGATGGCCTAGAGATTTTGATCAAGGCACCTGTAGAGGCGATTCGTTTTTCTTTAGAGCGCATCAAAGATGGCAAAGACACGATCTCTGTTACAGGCAATGTGTTGCGCGACTACCTCACTGACCTTTTCCCAATTCTAGAGTTAGGCACTAGTGCAAAAATGCTTTCTATCGTGCCTTTATTGGCCGGCGGTGGCCTGTTTGAAACTGGTGCGGGTGGCTCAGCTCCTAAGCACGTTCAACAATTCGTTGAAGAAGGGCATTTGCGTTGGGATTCATTGGGTGAGTTCTTGGCATTGGCAGTTTCTCTGGAAGATCTAGGGGCGAAAACCAATAACCAGAAAGCGATTACACTGGCTGCGGCATTGAACAAAGCCACCGGTCGTTTCCTCGATAACGATAAGTCACCGTCGCGTAAAGTAGGGCAGTTGGATAACCGTGGCAGCCACTTCTACTTGGCGATGTATTGGGCCCAAGAGTTAGCGCAGCAAACTGAAGATGCACAGTTGCAAGCTGGTTTTGCTAAGTTGGCAGCACAATTGACGGACAACGAAGAGAAGATCCTTGCCGAACTAAATGGTGCGCAAGGGGCGCCTGTTGATATTGGTGGCTATTACCAGCCTGACAATGCGAAAGCGTCGAGCGCCATGCGCCCAAGCGCTACCCTCAACGAAGCATTGGCAAACGCATAAGGCGTTGTCGGGAAGCTTTGTTGTGATTTAGATCTGGTGGCCCTTCATCGAGTTTTGCAAGATGAAGGGCTATTCAGCGGAATTTTTACGGCGGAGGGTGGTTCAATTGTCACCACTCGATTGTGTTTCTTCCGACGGATCAAGCCCGATCGGTACAATATTAGCCGCATGCAGCCCTTTGGGGCCTTCAATTGTTTCGAACGAAACAGTCTGTCCAGCTTTCAGCGTTTTGTACCCCTCCATTCCAATGGCCGAATAGTGTGCGAATAAATCGTCACCGCCATTGTCAGGAAGAATAAAGCCAAACCCTTTTGCGTTATTAAACCACTTCACTTGCCCAGTACTCATGGCAAAACTCCCGTGTAACGTGTTGTTGTTATTTTTTTACCAAGGATAACCACTAGCAGCCTCTCGTATAACGTACTGACATATACTTGTCAATGTTGATAGTGCAAGCGTTCGCCCCCATAAACACAGCTAGCGTGACTGCAAGCTCGGGAATTACGTGGGTGTGGGCTGACTCGCAGACGCAGAAAATTATTTTTCGATTCTGTGATTTTCAGGCGTATTATGGGGTCAAATAGTGAGGAGTCGCACAGCGAAGGGCGCTCCTCCCAACAGATTAGCAGTAGGAAATCGGTCAAGATGTTAGAGAACATAGAATTAAAGATTGCCAGCGCTCCTTCGGCGATGGCAGGCAATACGCCCAGGGCCTCAGGGGCTGACGATGAGCGCGATGGCGCGATTGCCACCGCGAACGTGCGGCCTAAATTGGCCCGTCCGCCCATGTATAAAGTAGTGTTATTCAATGACGATTACACGCCGATGGACTTTGTTGTAGATGTGCTATGTTCATTCTTCAGTATGAACATAGAAAAGGCGACACAGATAATGTTAAAGGTACATACTGAGGGCAAGGCGGTATGTGGCGTATTTAGTAAAGATGTAGCGGAGACAAAAGCACAGCAGGTTAATGATTATTCGCAAGAATGCGAACAACCGCTTCTTTGTCATGTAGAAATAGATAATTAACGGAAGGCAATCCTATGTTGAGCAAAGATCTAGAAATTACTTTGAACAGCGCCTTTTCCGGAGCCAGGAAGAAGCGACACGAATATATGACGGTTGAGCACCTATTGCTCGCCTTGTTAGACAACGATATAGCGGCGCAGGTATTACTGGCCTGTGGCGCCGATATGGCGCGTCTGCGCTCAGAATTGGTGGACTTTGTCGATACCACGACGCCCCTAATCCCCGAACTCGAAGAAGAGCGCGAAACCCAACCAACCTTAGGTTTTCAACGGGTTCTGCAGCGGGCTGTTTTTCATGTGCAGTCCTCGGGAAAGCGTGAAGTGACTGGGGCCAATGTGTTGGTCGCCATTTTTAGTGAGCAAGAAAGCCAAGCGGTGTTCCTCCTGCGTCAGCAAGATATCGCCCGTATCGATGTGGTCAACTACATCACCCATGGCACCTCGAAAGTGCCTGGGCACGAGGGCAGCCCAGATTCGGAAGAGCAACAACAAGATGGCGAGGAAGACGGGATCGAGAGCGCAGCGAGCGCTCTGGATAGCTATGCGACCAATTTAAACGTGCAAGCCGAAAATGGCCGTATAGACCCATTGATTGGGCGTGACGAAGAAGTCACTCGACTTATTCAGGTCTTGTCGCGGCGCCGCAAGAATAACCCTCTTTTGGTGGGTGAGTCAGGCGTCGGTAAAACGGCTGTCGTAGAAGGGCTTGCGCGCATGATCGTTGAGGACCAAGTGCCCGAGGTGCTCAAAGACAATGTCATCTATTCGCTGGACTTAGGGGCCTTGTTGGCCGGGACCAAATACCGTGGGGATTTCGAAAAACGCTTTAAAGCCTTATTGGCGGAGCTAAAGAAGAATCCGAAGGCTATTCTATTTATCGACGAAATACACACAATCATTGGAGCAGGTGCTGCCTCTGGTGGGGTGATGGACGCCTCAAATCTGTTAAAACCAGTGCTGACCTCTGGCGATTTGCGCTGTGTTGGTTCTACGACTTATCAGGAATACCGTGGCATCTTCGAAAAAGACCGTGCTTTATCGCGCCGCTTCCAGAAGATTGATGTCGAAGAGCCCGATGTTGAGACGACTTACCGTATTCTTAAAGGGCTTAAATCGCGCTTTGAGGAGCACCATGAACTTCGCTATAGCGATAATGCCTTGCGTGTGGCCTCTGAGCTCGCTGGCCGCTATATCAACGACCGTTTTATGCCCGACAAGGCAATCGACGTGATCGACGAGGCAGGGGCGTTTCAGCGCCTGCAGCCGGTCAGCAAGCGTAAGAAATTGATCCAAGCTCAAGATATGGAGCGTGTGGTTGCCGCTATTGCTAGAATTCCCCCAAAACATGTCTCGAGCAACGATGTTGAGGCACTTAAAGGCCTGAAAGAAAACTTGCGTATGGTGGTGTTTGGGCAAGAAGAGGCCATCGATAATCTCGACTCGGCGATCAAGCTCTCTCGTGCTGGGCTTAATCACCCAGACAAGCCAATTGGCTCCTATTTGTTCTCCGGTCCTACGGGGGTGGGTAAAACTGAAGTCTCTCGGCAATTGGCAAAGATTCTTGGCATTGAGCTGTTGCGCTTCGATATGTCCGAATACATGGAACGACACACTGTATCGCGCTTGATCGGGGCACCTCCAGGGTATGTGGGTTTCGATCAGGGTGGTTTGCTAACAGAGGCTGTGGGCAAGAATCCTCATTGCGTCTTATTGCTCGATGAAATCGAGAAAGCCCATCCGGATGTATTCAATTTGTTATTGCAGGTAATGGACCACGGTTCGCTCACTGACAATAATGGGCGCAAAGCGGATTTCCGCAATGTGATCTTGATTATGACAACCAACGCCGGTGCGCAAGAGATGTCGCGTGCCTCGATTGGTTTCACTAAACAAAACCATAGTTCCGATGGCATGGAGGCGATGAAGAAGGTGTTTACGCCGGAGTTCCGCAACCGCTTGGATGCGATCGTGCAGTTTGGCGCGCTCAATGCCGAGACTATTCGGACTGTTGTAGACAAGTTCCTTGTTGAGCTACAAGTGCAGCTCGATGACAAGAAGGTCACGCTGCATGTCGATGATAGTGCTAGGGATTGGTTTGTTGAGCATGGTTATAGCGAAACCATGGGCGCTCGCCCGATGGCCCGCTTGATTCAAGACAAGCTCAAGAAAGCCTTAGCTGAAGCGATCTTGTTTGGCGAGTTGTCCAATGGTGGTGAAGTCGTTGTCTCAATTGAGAAAGACGAAGTCAAACTCGCAATCACTGGACGTAAAAGTGCACAAGGCAGGGAGCTAAGCGAAAGCGAGGGCTGAAATGCTCTCGCTGGAATCTTACCGAGCGCGGTAAGTGATGCGGCCTTTGCTCAAGTCATAAGGCGTTAATTCGACTTTGACTTGGTCACCCGTAAGAATACGAATGTAGTTTTTTCTCATTTTTCCAGAGATGTGGGCGGTCACGATGTGGCCGTTCTCTAGTTTTACGCGGAACATGGTGTTGGGAAGTGTGTCGACAACTTCGCCATCCATTTCAATTTGATCTTCTTTTGCCATTAACTATTCAATCCTGAGTTGTATTATCGAGCACTTATTGTGCCCAGCGGACAAAAACGTGCGCGCATTTTGCCTCATTTAGCAAGAATTAGCAAAATTCCTTGTAAAAGAATCACTTTATGGGGCTTGTTGGCTGTTGTGTGAGCAGAATCCAACGGTGATCGATGAATAACTCGAGTGGTCTAAAATCGGTCTTATAACGCATCTTATCGCAATCTTTTACCCAGTAACCAAGATACAAATACGGCAGGTGCATGCGCACGGCTTTTTCGATTTGCCATAGAATTATATACGTGCCAAGCGAGCGCTGCTTTAAGTCTGGATCGAAAAACGTGTACATCGCCGAAAGTGCATGATCGAGCTCATCCATGACACTTACCGCTACTAATTGCGGCCCATCGTAAAAGCCAAAAAACTGCGTTGTTTCAGTCTTAGCCTCGATAAAATTGTCGTATTGTTCTTGTGAGGGCGGGTACATATCGCCATCAGCATGACGGGTTTCAATATAGCGACAATATAAATCGAAGATCGCTGGGTCATCGAGTTGTTTAAGGGGTTTAACGAGAAGATCTTGGTTGCGTTTCCACACTCGTTTAAAGCGACGGCTCTGGCTGAAATTGCGCACTTGTATGCGACAAGAGATACAAGCCTGGCACGACTCGCAGCCTGGGCGATACAGGTGGGTGCCACTACGACGAAATCCCGCACTCAACATGCGACTATAGAGAGGTTTTGAGATCGGGACTTCAGGGTCTAAAAAGATAGTGCGGGCTTGCCGTTCGGGTAAATAGCTGCATTCATGCGGGCTAGTTTGATAGAACTGTAGCTTTTGAATCTCTTCAGATTGCAAGGTGTTCGAGCTCCATTTGCCAATGACCGTCACGGCCTTTGAGATCTCTGCAATGCTCAAGCTGCTTGATGAACTCGCGCCGTGACATATCAACTGCCCCTAGGCTGCGTAGATGCTCGCTGGGAACTTGGCAATCAATCAGTTGATAATGCCAAGCTTGCAACTGTTTCACAAAGTAGATGAAAGCAATCTTAGACGCATTGTCGCGCAAACTAAACATCGACTCGCCAAAGAAGAGTTGCCCCATGGCGATTCCATAAAGGCCACCGACTAGCGCGTCGCCTTCCCAAACCTCAACCGAATGGGCGATTCCTAGCGCATGCAATTCACAATACGCCTCCTGCATCTCTGGCGTAATCCAGGTGCCAGATTCTTCCCGCACTTGTGCACAGTGTTCTATCACTTCGGCAAAGGCGGTATCGAGTGTAACTTTGAACGCTTGTTTGCGCAGTAGCTTGCGCATGCTGCGAGAGATTTTCAATTGAGCAGGCTCTAAGGCCATGCGTTGTTCGGGAGACCACCAAAGTATCGGTTGATCGTCTTGATACCAAGGGAATATGCCAGAACGATAGGCGTGAATAAGGCGTTCGGTGCGCAAATCGCCCCCAACGGCCAAAAGGCCGTCAGGGTCTTTCAATGCTTGCTCCACCGGAGGAAAGTCCAAATAGGTGTCGCTCAACCATGGTGGGTTGATCATTGTGCTAATCCGTTGGGACTATTGATCGAGAAACTTCTCGGCGTCCAGCGCCGCCATACAGCCAAACCCAGCCGAAGTAATGGCTTGACGATAGACATGATCGGCGATGTCGCCTGCGGCGAAGACGCCTTCAACGCTAGTCTGTGTGGCGTTGCCTGAGATGCCGCTGTTAATAACCACATAGCCGTCATGCAAGGTCAATTGGCCTGCAAAAATGTCTGAGTTAGGCTTGTGCCCAATTGCAATGAAAACACCGTCTACCGTGATTTCACGCGGTGCTTTGGTTTCGGTGTGGGCGATTCGCAGCCCTGTCACGCCCATATCGTCACCCAATACTTCTTCAAGGGTGTGATCCCATTCTATAGTGATCTTGCCAGCTTTCACTTTATCGAAAAGCTTGTCTTGCAGAATCCTCTCGGCGCGCAAGGTTTGACGACGGTGAACCAGCGTCACGTGTGAGGCGATGTTGGAAAGATACAGGGCTTCCTCAACGGCCGTATTGCCGCCGCCAATCACTGCCACAGGTTTGTCGCGATAGAAGAAACCATCGCAGGTTGCGCAGGCACTGACGCCTTTGCCCATGAAAGCTTCCTCTGAAGGCAGACCTAGGTACTGGGCAGATGCGCCTGTGGCGATAATCAGAGCGTCACAGGTGTAAACGGCCGAATCGCCTTTCAGTGTAAAAGGACGCTTGGACAGATCAGTGGCATTGATATGATCAAAGACGATCTGGGTATTGAAACGCTCGGCATGTCTTTGCATGCGCTCCATAAGCGCCGGGCCTTGCAAGCCTTCGACGTCGCCAGGCCAGTTATCAACATCAGTGGTAGTTGTTAATTGCCCGCCTTGTTCCATACCGGTAATCACGACTGGGTTAAGATTGGCGCGTGCCGCATAGATTGCTGCGCTGTAACCGGCAGGGCCTGAGCCAAGAATAATAAGTTTGTGATGAATAGTGTCGCTCATAAAGTTCGATTTCCTGTTGATCGGCTAGCTCGAGTCGCATTCGTTTAAGCGCTAAGATAGGCTCAAAGGTGGGTGCTATTACTCAATATTTAAAGGGCGTTGACAAAATTTGCGCCTATTCTAGATGATCCCTTTGTCTTCCTCATGTCTTTTTCTGCGCAATAAGAGACATTGCACGGCTTTGCTTGTTTTCGAGGGGCTCAAAATTGATTATGATAGCCCCGCATAGAATCTAGAATCAGATAGAAAATTTAATTGCAGGTGCCTGAAAAGTTTGAAAAATAAACCCCAAAAGAAAGTCAATAAAGAACAGCAGCTTAAAACCGTGACTCAACGAATTCTTAGAGAAGCGTCACTCATACTCAGTTTCCTCGTGGGGCTGTTTCTGCTTATTGCATTGATTAGCTATTCGCCTAGCGACCCAGGCTTTACCACTACGGGCAGTGGCCAGGATGTCGACAACGCGGTAGGGCAGTCGGGCGCATGGATCGCCGACTTATTGTTTCACCTGTTTGGTTACTTCGCGTATTTATTCCCTCTAGCGTTGGGTTTGAAGGCAATTGGGTTCTTGCGCCAGTCCGAATCTACCGAAGAGCCCTTCTCATGGCCTATGTTTAGCCTGAAAGCCACCGGGGTGGTGCTGCTGGCCGTTGGCGCTTGTGCATTGGCTACGATGCATTTTGAGATCGATCAGAACGTGCCTTGGCTGGCCGGTGGGGTGATTGGCTCGATGATGGTCAATGTTACCGTGCCGATCTTTGCAGTATTGGGCAGCACTTTATTGTATTTCGCGCTTTTCCTGTTGGGTTTAACCATTAGTGTGGAGATCTCTTGGGTCAAGCTTGTCGATCAAATTGGCGCTTATACACTGCGCTCGGCTTCATGGCTAATGCAGGCATGGTCTAGCTGGCTCACTAGCAAGAAAGAAGAATCCGATACAAGGCAAATCAAGCAGACGCGCAAGAAGGCCTTGGATACCTATATCGAGAAAGAGAAAAAGCGCATTCCTCCCACCATTGCGCCAGTGGTTAAAAAGCCCGCTGTTAAAAGCGCGCGGGTTGAAAAAGAGCGGCAAGGACGTTTATTCACTGCTCCCAACCCCGGGGATCTGCCAGCGATTGCTTTGTTAGACGAGTACAAAGGCGAGTCTAAACCTGGCTATTCAAAAGAATCCCTTGAGGCAATGTCGCGCCTGTTAGAGATCAAGCTTGGCGATTTCGGTATCGAGATTCAAGTCACCGAAGTGAATCCAGGCCCGGTGATTACTCGTTTTGAAGTACAGCCGGCCCCTGGTATTAAAGCCAGCCGTATCACGAGCCTAGGCAAAGACCTAGCACGCTCTTTGGCATTAGTGAGCGTGCGGGTGGTAGAGGTCATTCCCGGTAAGACGGTAATTGGTATCGAGATTCCGAACGAGCACCGAGAAATGATCATGCTTAGCCAAGTGCTAGCATCACCGGATTTCGACAAATCCTCCTCCCCAATCAGTATGGCGCTTGGGCACGATATCGTTGGCAAATCGATGATTGTGGATTTGGCGAAGATGCCGCATCTTTTGGTTGCGGGAACCACCGGTTCTGGTAAGTCGGTGGGGATCAACGCCATGATCCTCAGTATCTTGTTTAAATCCACACCCGAACAGGTGCGGATGATCATGATCGACCCAAAAATGTTGGAGCTGTCGGTTTACGATGGTATTCCCCACCTATTGACCCCAGTCATCACCGACATGAAAGATGCGGCCAATGGCCTGCGTTGGAGTGTGGCCGAGATGGAGCGTCGTTATAAGCTGATGTCAGCGCTTGGTGTGCGTAATTTGGCTGGTTACAACAAGAAGGTTACCGACGCGCAAAAGGCCGGTCAGCCTATCGTGGACCCATTGTGGCGCCCCGACCCAATGCAATTGCTAGAAGACCAAGAAGCCCCGATTCTTGAATCTTTGCCGATGATCGTCGTGATCGTCGATGAGTTGGCCGATATGATGATGGTAGTCGGCAAGAAGGTAGAGGAGCTGATTGCCCGTATTGCACAAAAAGCGCGAGCGGCGGGTATCCACTTGATTCTTGCAACACAACGGCCATCTGTCGATGTCTTAACAGGTTTGATCAAAGCTAATATTCCTACACGTCTGTCTTTCATGGTGCAGTCTAAAATCGACTCTCGCACCATCTTAGGCGAGGGCGGTGCAGAACAACTACTGGGTAATGGTGACATGCTGTTTATGCCGCCAGGCGGTGGTGTCGCGACGCGTGTGCATGGGGCTTTTGTGAGCGATGATGAAGTTCACCGTGTGGTAGCAGATTGGAAGTCGCGCGGCGAGCCAGTCTACATCGAAGAGATCACCCAAGGCGCCGATGAGCGCGACTCTGGCGGTTATGGTGATGAAGAGGGCGGTGGCGAAGAATCAGATGCGCTTTATGATGAAGCCGTGGCCTTTGTCACTGAAACGCGCAAGGCCTCTATTTCGGCTGTACAGCGCAAATTGCGCATCGGGTATAACCGTGCGGCACGCATGATCGATGCGATGGAAGCGGCTGGAGTGGTTACTGCTATGGGAACCAACGGGGCACGTGAAGTCATCGCGCCGCCACCACCTCGTTAATTTGGATGATCATTATGCGTAGTGCATTTACTCTTCGTTGTTTTGTATTTCTTGGCCTGTGCGTGGCCGGAATCAGTAAACCTTATGCACAAGACAGCGCAACGCAGGAGTTGTCAGACTTACTGGCCTCAATCAATACTTTCGAGGCCGATGTCCGGCAACTCATCGTCGAGTCAACCGGGGGTATTCTCGAAGAGAGTGTCATTCGTTTTAAAATGAAACGGCCCCATGGCTTTTATTGGGAGACCATAGAGCCTTATCCTGAACTCATCGTCACTGACGGTCAGTCCCTGTGGAACTACCAGCCAGATCTATTGCAGGTGAGCATCGAAGATTGGGATTCCGAGCAATCCGAACTAGCGGCGCAGTTACTAAATGGGCAAATTGCGCAGATCGAGGCGGATTACTTTATTAACGGCGGTGATGTCGGTAATGGCGAAGCCTATGAATTTATCCTAGAACCCCTGGACCCTACAAGTTTGTACGAGCGGGTGACCTTGTATTTCCGTGAGCGTACTCTTAATTCGATTCACATCGATAACGGCAACGGGCAACGAACGTTTTGGGAATTTTTCGATCATCAGATCAACGAAGGAATCGATGACAGCGAGTTTGTTTTCGAGATTCCTGCGGATATCGACGTGCTCGACAATCGCAGTGCACCGTAAATTTGCCACACAGAGGCCCCATGTCTGAGTCACTTTTTGACGACCTCGACGATCACAGCCCAGTAAGTGATACGGCGGCATTTCAGCCGTTGGCCGCACGCATGCGCCCGCAACAACTCAGTGACTTCATTGGCCAACAACATCTGCTAGGGCCAGGCAAACCGCTTGGCGAAGCCATTCGCCGTGGACTGCCGCATTCGATGATTCTTTGGGGGCCGCCTGGGGTAGGGAAAACAACGCTAGCACGGATGCTTGCGCATACCAGCGGTGGTCATTTCGAGAGCATCTCGGCAGTGCTAAGTGGGGTTAAAGAGATTCGAGCTGCGGTTGAGCGCGCCCAGATGCTGCGCCGGACCAAAGGCACACCAACAGTGCTGTTTGTCGACGAGGTCCACCGGTTTAATAAGAGTCAACAGGATGCGTTTTTGCCCCATGTCGAAGACGGCACGCTGATCTTCATTGGAGCCAGTACGGAAAACCCCTCTTTTGAACTCAATAACGCCTTATTATCTCGCGCCCGTGTGTACCTACTTAAATCCCTCGATGAGCAAGCCTTATTAGAACTGATTGAACTGGCGGTGAGCGACTCTGAGCGTGGGCTAGGCAAGCAAGCTATAGAGATGGACGAAGCGGTTAGGCGTAAAATCGCTAATGCCGCTGATGGCGACGCTCGACGGGCGTTAAATCTGCTTGAGATCGCGGTCGACTTGTCTGAGATCAAAGACGGTAAGCAGCACATCGATCTGGAAGTCATCGAGCAAGTCTTGCTTGGCGGGAGCCGCCGTTTTGACAAAGGCGGTGATGCTTTTTATGAACAAATCTCTGCGCTGCATAAGGCTGTGCGTGGCTCTAGCCCAGATGGCGCGCTGTATTGGTTTGTGCGGATGTTGGACGGAGGCTGTGATCCGTTATATATTGCCCGCCGATTAGTCCGCATGGCCAGCGAAGATATCGGCAATGCTGATCCAAGGGCTTTGCAAATGGCGATGTCAGCTTGGGATGCGCAAGAACGCCTCGGTAGCCCCGAGGGTGAACTGGCGATTGCTCATGCCGTGCTTTATTTAGCTAGCGCGCCGAAGAGTAATGCAGTGTATAAGGCATTTAATGCCGCGCGCGCACTTGTCGTCAAAGACCAGTCTCACGATGTGCCAATTCATTTGCGCAATGCACCAACGACGCTAATGAAGTCGCTCGATTACGGAACGCAGTATCGTTATGCGCACGACGAGCCCGGGGCTTATGCCGCCGGTGAAAATTATTTGCCTGAACCGTTACAGGATGAGCGATTTTACTATCCGAGTGAATACGGCCTAGAGGCGAAAATTCGTGAAAAACTCGACTATTTGCGCGAGCGTGATGCACAAAGCGATCAACAGCGATATGCCAATGATTAAAAGACAAGGGCAGGGGCGAACATGATGGTTTCATTAGCGGTAGCCTTCGGTGGTGCGTTCGGTGCAGTGTCGCGCTATTGGTTAATGACGTTAGTGAGCTCGCTTGCCTCTCATCGTTTTCCTTGGGCAACCCTTGCCGTTAATGTCATTGGTTCGTTTCTTATTGGAATGCTGTACATTGTCATTAGCGAAAGAATGCTGTTGTCAGAGCAATGGCGCGCTATTTTGATTGTTGGCTATTTAGGAGCGTTTACGACTTTTTCGACGTTCTCATTGGATGCTCTGATGTTAATGCAAGAAGGTTTTTTCGTGCAGGCCTTCAGTTATATTTTAGCTAGCGTTGTGCTTTGTTTAGCGTGCGCTTGGCTCGGTATCGCATTTATGCGAGTCCTTTAATTCACACACAACGATTAAGGAAATTTTAAGTCCATGCTGGATCCCAAAACCCTACGTGCAGACCCACAGAATTTAGCGGCACTGTTGAAGAAAAAACACTTCGTTTTAGACATTGAGAATATCAATACCTTGGATTCACGCCGCCGCGAGTTACAGCAAGAGACCGAAAAACTGCAGAACGAGCGCAATGTGCGCTCCAAGTCTATTGGTCAGGCAAAAGCATCAGGGCAAGATATTGCGCCGTTATTGGCAGATGTCGCGAGTTTGGGAGATTCCCTAGAAGAGAATAAAAACGCATTGGCAGTAGTGCAAGAACAGTTCAATGACATTCTCATGGGCATTCCTAATGTGCCGCAGGAAATCGTGCCAGAAGGAAAAGACGAGAATGACAATGTCGAAATGCATCGTTGGGGAACACCACGAGAGTTCGACTTTGAAGTGCAAGATCATGTTGCGCTTGGTGAGGCAATGGCGACGATGGACTTTCCAACTGCGACTAAGTTGACTGGGTCTCGTTTTGTGGTCATGCAAGCATCGATGGCGAGAATGCACCGTGCGTTAATTCAATTTATGTTGGATCAACACACGCAGGCGCACGGTTACACCGAGGTCTATGTGCCCTATATCGTGAACCGTGAGTCTTTGCTTGGCACTGGCCAGTTGCCTAAATTTGCCGAAGATTTATTCCGTTTAGAAGGCGATGACGAATACTATCTGATCCCAACTGCCGAGGTGCCTGTTACGAATATCGTTCGCGATACGATTGTGGCAGCCGAACAGCTACCGATGAAATTTGCGTGTCACACGCCATGTTTCAGAAGTGAGGCGGGCAGCTATGGCCGGGATACTCGTGGCATGATTCGTCAGCATCAATTCGAGAAAGTTGAACTCGTGCAGATGGTAAAACCTGAGCAGTCCGATGCGGCACTGGCAGAATTAACTGGCCATGCCGAGAAAATTCTACAGTTATTGAATTTGCCCTATCGCTCCATGCTACTTTGCGGCGGTGACATGGGCTTTAGCGCTGCGCGCACTATCGATCTTGAAGTTTGGCTCCCTTCGCAGAATTGTTACCGCGAGATATCTTCTTGCAGCACGTTTGGCGACTACCAAGCACGTCGTATGCAAGCGCGCTGGCGCAACCCTGAAACCGGCAAACCTGAGCTTCTGCATACTCTCAATGGTTCTGGTCTTGCCATTGGTCGTACGCTTGTGGCGATCCTTGAAAATTATCAAAATGCCGATGGCTCGGTCACTGTGCCAGAAGTCTTACGTCCTTATATGGGCGGTCTAGAACGCCTAGCGTAAAAGGTAATTAGTGAATGGAATTTCTTCCTATATTCCTCAATGTTCGTTCGCAAAACTGCGTAGTAGTTGGGGGCGGCGAAGTTGCATATCGCAAAGCCGTATTACTGGACAGGGCTGGCGCTAGGCTTAGGGTCGTCGCACCGAAAATCTGCGAGCCCCTCGAAAAGCTAGTGCTAGCAGGCGCAGGCGAAATGCACATCCGAGCGTTCAAAGAAAGTGATCTGGACGGTGTGTTTCTCGTTGTGGCTGCAACAGATGATGAAACTGTGAACCAACAAGTGTCCGAATTGGCCAAAAATCGAGGCCTGCCTGTTAATGTCGTGGACAAGCCAGAGTTGTGCAGTTTTATCGTGCCATCTATTGTCGACCGCTCACCAGTTGTGATCGCTATTTCTAGTGGTGGCACGTCCCCCATATTGACGCGACAACTCAAAGAAAAGATTGAAGCACTCATTCCGGCCACCTATGGTCGTCTCGCGATGCTGCTAGGCAAATTTCGTGGGCGCGTGAAATCCGTGGTTACCGACTTTACTAGCCGTACACGTTTTTGGGAAAAACTCTTGTCAGGGCCAATGCCGGGTATGGTATTGGCCGGTGATGAGGTGGCTGCCTGGCGCTATATCGAAAAACAACTGGGTGAGTCCGATCAATTAGCCGTACAAGGCGAAGTGTTTTTGGTAGGGGCGGGGCCTGGTGACCCAGATTTGCTGACTATTAAAGCCTTACGTTTGATGTATGAGGCCGATGTCGTATTGTACGATCGTCTGGTCTCCAAAGAAATTATGTTGAAAGTGCGCCCTGATGCGGAAAAGATTCATGTTGGCAAAGCCCGGGCGAATCATTCTGTGCCACAAGAGCAAATCAATGAGATGTTAGTGCGACTGGCTAAAGAAGGGAAAAAAGTACTACGTTTAAAAGGCGGTGACCCCTTTATCTTCGGCCGTGGCGGTGAAGAGATCGACCGCTTAGCGCAGGAAAAAATCCCCTTTCAAGTAGTGCCAGGAATCACCGCTGCCTCAGGCTGCGCCGCCTATGCGGGTATTCCATTGACCCATCGAGACTGTTCGCAGTCTGTGCGCTTCGTGACCGGGCATTTGAAAGATGGCAGTATCGATCTGGATTGGGACAGTTTAGCCAAGGAGCATCAGACGATAGTGTTCTATATGGGGTTGGTGGGCTTAGAGAAAATCTGTGAATCGCTTATCAGCCACGGAGCCGAGCCTGATCTACCAATCGCGCTAGTGCAGCAGGGCACTACGGAGACGCAGCTAGTATTAAGAGGGACACTCGCTACGATGCCGGCGCTAGTGCTTGCCAATGAAGTCAAAGCGCCAACGATCATCATCGTAGGAAGGGTTGTGGCCTTGCAGTCGAAGTATGCGTGGTTTCGAAAAGAGGCGCTATTAGAAGATAGCGCCGACTAAAGACCTTTAGTCGATTAAGTCGAATTCCTTGCTTAGTATATCCAGAATTTCTTGTTTAGGATTTTCTGAAAGCGTCACAGGTTCACCGATAATTTTTTCAGCAATACCTAGGTAGGTTCGCGAGATTTGCATTAGCATCGCTTCTGGCAATGCATTGTCGCGTGCGAGTGCTTCACGCTCTGGCATCCGATCCTTGTTCAACAAAATGTCTGGGTCTGGGAAGTAGTTTAACAATTGCTGTCGGAACTCCTCTTTGGATTTTTCAATTACCTTGCCTTCACGGTAGGACGGCCCATCCCATATGCGTGATGAATCCGGCGTGCCGACTTCGTCCATATAGATGAGTTTTTCTTGGCCTTGTGCGTCAGTGACATATCCAAACTCGAACTTAGTATCGACAAATACTTGGTCGATTTTCCCTAGTTCATTGCTGATAACGTCAAACCCTTCGCGCAATAGCTTTTCGTATAAATCGATATCCTCAACTTTACGGAAGTTAAATGCCGCATAGTTGTGTTCAATGTCTTGACGCTTGATGTTGACGTCGTCGGCCTCTGGCACGCCAGGAATGCCTTTTAGGATTCCTTTGGTCGATGGAGTAATCAGCAGCTCAGGTAGTTTTTGATCTTTTTTCAAGCCGTCAGTGATCTTGATGCCACAGAACTCACGCTCGCCTTTGGAGTAAGCGCGCCACATAGAGCCTGTTATGTATTGACGACAAATCGCCTCAATCATCACTGGGTTTGCTTTCTGCACGATCCAAACGAACGGGTGGGGGATCTCTAAAATATGACTGTCGGCGAGACCTTGTTCGCGAAATAAACGGAACCAATGATTAGAAATGGCATTAAGTGCCGCGCCTTTGCCGGGAACCCCGTTTAAACCATCTTCACCATGCCAGATGCAGTCAAAGGCAGAAATACGGTCACTGATGACCATGATGGCCAATGGCGCATCGGCGGCCACATCGTAATGGCGTTCTTTGATTAAACGAGCGCTATCTTCAGGAGTGAGCCAATAGACAGAGCGAACTTTTCCATTATGCACAGCTTGATTCGTGCGAATGGGTAGGTCGTTGTTCACCGCGAGTACGGTGTCGGCAAGGCGCTTTACAGGGCTCATAAGCTTATGTCCTGAATCTAAAATGGGCGGTTTAAAAAAGATCGCGAATTATAGCAGATATGCATCGCTCGTATAGACTAAAAGGCACTAAAAACAATTGCTTGGGCGAGGTAGCCCCGCTAGTTTGCTGGCTGTCAGTGCAGGGTTTCCAGGGAATAATTTCATTAGATAGATGCTACGGCCCTTATCGCTGCCGAGATCTCTTGCCACTAGCTTTACGAAGGGGCGCGTGGCAGGGGAAATACCGTGTGTTTGATAAAATGCCCGCAACACTTCAAGCACTTCCCAATGTGCTGGGGTCAATGTGATGGGTATAGCGGCTGCTAACTGTTCAGCAACCTCTGGGCTCCAGTTAGACATATCTCGCAGGTAGCCGTCTTTGTCCAGTGGGATCGACGCTTTGTTTGGCAGCTGCAAGGATCTCATCGGGCTTAGGACCAGCTGACACAGCGCTGGTGCTGGCACACCAAGTCGACAAAGCCATTATAGTCTACAGTCTTTATAGTGCCAGAGAGAGTGGAAGCATCTAGGCCGCGAGCAAGCAAGTCTTCATGCAGAGCATAAAGAGCCACTCCTTCTAAAGGGCTTTGGCAGAGCTGGGAGCTGGCATAGACGCCATCTTCGATGAGAAGGATGCTATCGCCATTGCGCGCGACCTTTAAGCAGCTGCTTAAGGCAGAGTGCGTTGAAGTTTTATTGATGGTATGGAGAGTGCTCATAGTGTGAATACTACGTCAGATTCGCGAATAAGTTCGGCGATTGTATTAGCTTGCACGCTATGCACGGGAACAACAAGTTCTTCACAGTTTAGGCCACGCTCCTGCAAGTCGTTGGCGTTGACGTACAAATCATTAACCTCATACAGCGGTAAAGCAGTAAACGCGGCACTTAAGTCTTTTGCATCGATATGACTAGGCGCTTGGCCTTTTTTCAGTTGCCAGACGCCATCATCCATGAAGATGAAGTTAATTTTTTGCTCGAACACCGCTGCAGACAAGACCATGTCTAAGCAGGCTTTTGCCTGCCCATGACCATAGGGCGTAGAACGCGTGATAAAGGTGATGGTTTTAGCGGTGTTTGTGCTCATCTTAGCCTCCAAAACTCACGACGCGGTCGGATTCGATGCTGGCATCAACCAATTGGCCTAGGCCTGAAAGTGTGAATTGTTCGGCCAGATTAGAGGCTGGCTTCTCATATCGTGCCGCTTCTTGAGCGTCGAGTATCCCTCGTTTGAGCGCTGAAGAGACGCAAGAGATGGCATCGATCTGATGACTTTCAATCAGCGTGCGCCAGGCAGCGATTAAGTCGAACTCATCCTGAGCCTGTGTGCTGAGCAAAGAGCTGTTGTGAACGCCATCGTAGTAAAAGAATAAACGATAGATCTCGTGGCCAGCCGCTAACGCACTCGCGCTAAAGCGATATGCCGAATAGGCCGCTTGAGAGGAGTAGGGGGCTGAGTGCACAAGGACAGTTAATTTCACAACATGAGCTCGCTAAATTAAAAAAGCCCCGGTAAAGACCGAGGCTTTGTAGTAAATCTCTAACGCGATTACTCGTCGCCAGAGAACGCCGTGAGCAAGTGAATCAAGCTCATGAACAAGTTGTAGATTGATACAAACAAAGTGATCGTGGCGAGGATGTAGTTTTGCTCGCCGCCATTCACAATTTCGCCAGTCTGATAAAGAATGATCGCGCTAGCAAAAAGCATGAAGCCAACTGAGATGGCTAGTTGCAGTGCTGGGATCTGCACGAAAATCCCTAGAACCATCGCCGCAATAAGGACAAAACAGCCCGCAGTGATGAAGCCACTTAGGAAAGAGAAATCCTTGCGCGACACCAAGGCATACCCGGACAAGCCGAAGAAGATAAAGGCGGTGCCGCCAAGCGCCGTAGTCACGATCTGGCTACCGCCCGAGGTGGACATAAGCATGCCAATAAGAGGCCCTGTGCCATAGCCTATAAAACCGGCAAAGGCGAAGATTGTCACCAAACCCCATGCGCTACGTGCAAGAGCTTGTGTGGCAAACAAAAGGCCGTAAAGCCCGATAATGTAGACCCACATATTCATTGGGGCAGCATTTGTGCTTACTGCAGCCATGACAGCACTAAAGCCTAGCGTCATGCTTAGCAGTAAATAGGTGTTCTTCAATACTTTATTAACAGCAACAACCGATCCACGGGTTTGTGAAGCGTTTAGAACATCTATCTGACTCATATTTATCTCCGTAGTAATACTGTGCAGACTATAGACCGCCTGAAATGCCCTTGTGTTTCACTTATAGGCATCTAATGCCTATTTTGGGGCTTATCGTAATAATTTCAATAGCAAAGCGACCTTTATGCATTGGGGCTGATTGTAACCTGCGCGCAAATGAAAGTAACCTATTCCCAAAAGAAGTCATAATTGGTGTGAATATCTGGTTGACTGAAAATGATTTTCCAGTAAGATTACGCCCCGTTGCGGAGGGATGGCAGAGCGGTTGAATGCACTGGTCTTGAAAACCAGCGAGGATGAAAGTCCTCCGAGAGTTCGAATCTCTCTCCCTCCGCCACTCTTTCAAGCAAAACTCCCCCTGATGCCCAAACTATTCTCCAACGAAAGCTTTACCGTTCATGGCGGGAGAGAGATCGAACGTTAGAGTTCGACCGAATGCAAAGCATTCGGCACCAAGCACGCAGTGCTCAGCCCGAAGGGTTGAAACAGCCAAAAGCTGTTTTAAGTAATCTCCTTGGGCCACTCTTTCAAGCAAAACTCCCCCTGATGCCCAAACTACTCTCCAACGAAAGCCTCACCGTTCCTTCAGAATCACGTTAACATGACAAAAATGGCGTATAAAATCAGTTAAGCGGTTTTATAAGACAATTATTGCTTGTTGACTTATTGAGCGCTAACTACCAATATCTGTCTCTTAATGGCTGAAATACCACTTAAAGAGTCAAATATGGCTAATAAAATTGATTTTAAAATAGCGACCCCTGAGCAAATCATTAAATCGATGGGGGAAACTCTGGCGCAAATCCGACTTTCGCGAAACATCACTCAAGATGAATTAGCCGCGAATGCCGGTATTTCTCCACGCACCCTAAGCAGGTTAGAGACTGGCGAAAAAGCCTCGATGGATACATTCGTGCGCCTAATGCAGGCCTTAGGGTTACAAGAGCATTTGGCCACTTTATTACCAGACCCAGGTATTCAACCCGTGCAATTGCTTGAGGGTAAAGGGCTTGAGCGCAAGCGTGTGCGATCGCGCACTGCAAGTAATGATAAGAAAAAGACATGGCACTGGGATGATGGGACGACGCCATGACCATAGCGAGGGTTAACCTATGGGGGCGTCAAATCGGGGCGGTGTATTGGGACTCCGACCGAGAGCTAGGTGTTTTCCAATACACCGATGATTTTGCCGACTCTGGCATTAAAATTTCGCCGATCACTATGCCTCCCAGTAATGTGCCGTATTCATTCCCAGCAATTGCTGAGTCCTTTAAAGGCTTACCAGGTTTACTAGCAGACTGTTTACCTGACAAATTTGGGCATCGGGTGATCGATGCGTGGCTAGCGACGCAAGGGCGTTTGCCTGGCAGTATGAATCCAGTCGAGCGCTTGTGCTATATCGGCCAGCGTGCAATGGGCGCCTTGGAGTTTGAACCTACTTCAGGGGTTAGCAAAGCAGTTGACCGATCGGTAGATATAGCGGCATTAACCACCTTAGCAAATAAAGTGCTTTCGCAGCGCGGGGAGCTAGCCGGCCAATTGGGCAATAAGCAAGACGCCCATGCCTTGCAAGATATTTTGCGTGTGGGCACCTCTGCTGGCGGGGCAAGAGCAAAAGCATTATTAGCTTGGAACCCCAACACAGGGGAGTTTCGGTCTGGACAGCTGGATTGCGAAGATGGGTTTGAGCAGTGGTTGCTAAAATTTGACGGGGTGGGTAATAACAGTGATAAAGAGCTAGCTGACCCGCAAGGCTATGGCCGAATTGAATATGCCTATCACTTGATGGCCAAGGATGCCGGCATAGAAATGACTCCTTGTCGTCTTCACCACGAAGGCGGGCGGAGTCATTTTATGACTCAACGTTTTGAACGAACGAAGTCTGGTAAAAAATTGCATATGCAATCCCTCGCAGCGCTTTGCCATTACGATTACAACGATCCTGCAAGCTATAGTTATGAGCAAGCGATGTTAACGATTCGCCAAATTAGTGTGCAAGTCGCGAAAGACTGCCAGCAACAATTTGCTCGAGCCGTGTTCAATGTGGTGGCTCGTAATCAAGATGACCATGTTAAAAACATTGCCTTTTTGATGAATCCAAAGGGTGAGTGGGTTCTTTCGCCGGCATTTGATGTTGTTTATGCTTGGAATCCCAATGGTGCCTATACCGGCGCTCATCAAATGAGTATTAATGGTAAGCGTGATAAGTTCGTTCTGGAGGACTTGCTGATATTGGCAGCCGCTGCTGGGATCAAAGCAGCAAAAGCCAAGCAGATAATTAAACGGGTGATTAATAGTGTCGCACTTTGGCCTGATTTTGCAGAACAAGCCGGAGTTGAGTATGAGCATAATGAGCTAATTACTAAAGCACATAGGCTGCACCTACTCATATAATTTCAACACGCTCTTTTAACAAGTTATTAATAATCCCATCCTAGCCAATCTTAAAATTCTCAGCTGCTAGGTTTGCTTCATCCTTTGGAAATGAGCCCAGGCCTGTATGGCTAAATCGTAGTTGCGTCGCGCTGTTTTTGCCCGCTTAGCCCCCCGTAAATTTGAAGCTCTACCCGATAGCCGGGACAAATTCAGAGAGATTGAAATACCACTTCGCTATCTCATGCTTATACGATGGAATGCCTCTTAGGTAAGCGCAAGTATACTTCTGCTTTCAATGCGACAGCGTTATAGTGCTGTCAAGCTATGGTGTCATAAAGGTGCCATGGACTTCCCTTATCATTACTATGCCTAATCGGAGTCTCAAATGAGTTTGATCAAAAAATCCCTAAGTGCGGTTGCCCTATGCGTAGCGTTTACAGGCCAGATGAGCATGGCCGCTGAAATGGAAGACACCATCACGGTGAGTAGTACGGCTTTTGCAAACCACGACATGGTGCCCTTGGCAAACTCTGCCTATGGTGACAATGTCTCGCCACAGCTTTCGTGGAGCAACTTGCCTGCGGGTACTGTGCAACTTGCCTTGGTAATGGACGACCCTGTTGTGCCAATGCCCCAGCCTTTTGTGCATTGGGTGGCCTATAATATTCCAGCTGAAGCTAGCGAGATCCCTGGGGCGTTAACGAAAGAACCAGTTGTGACGGGGGTTGCAGGCTTGGAAGGTATGATCAATGGCTTGAACGGCATTAGACAACCAGGCTATTTTGGTCCACGTCCTCCCGTGGATGGCAAATTGCATGCTTACCATTTCCGCGTGTATGCACTGGATGCAGCACTGAATTTACCAGAAGGGCTCAATAAAGAGTCGTTGCTTGAAGCTATCGATGGCCATATCCTTGGAACAGGGATGCTCATGGGGCATTACGAGCAAAAATAAACCAAAAGAGTGTGGGATATGAAACTTCTGAATACGGTTTTAATCATAATGAGTGTATCGACTAGTGCCTTTGCACAAACTAATCGAATCGACATCATCCGTCATGACGCCCCTGAGCTTGCTCATTTTGGCAGTTTTGACATCGGTGTTAGAACCTTAGAGCTTGTAGATAGCGAACGAGTGGATGTGGTGAATTCGGTCGCCGGTGAGGTCACCAATTATTATGATCGTCCATTGACTGTTGAAGTTTGGTATCCCGCTGCTTTGGCAACAGGTCAAAGCCCTGGCGGGCAGTACACAGCCGAAACCCGTAACCTCGATGTCACCGCAACGTTGCATGGGCGTGCTGTGCGTGATGCCGAACCGAATAATTCGGCCTCCTACCCATTAGTGGTGATCTCACACGGCTATCCAGGCAATCGTTTTCTGATGAGTCATCTAGGGGAAAACCTTGCAAGCAAAGGCTATGTCGTGGCCTCCATAGATCACACAGACAGTACGTATCAATATCAAACGCCTATCGCCAGTACGCTGTACAACCGCCCGATCGACCAACGTTTCGTCATAGAAACAATGGCTCAGCTCAATAATGATAGTAATAGTTTCTTACAAAACCTTGTTGATGTTGAGAATACTGGTTTGATCGGCTTCTCTATGGGCGGTTATGGTTTGCTCAACAATATTGGCGCGGGTATTAACCCGGCGATGGTCGATTCGGCGATATCACCACCCAATGAATTATTGGAAGACCATACAACACGTAATCGTCGTTATGCGCGTAACCTTGATTCACGCATTAAGGCAGCGGTGGCCATCGCCCCTTGGGGAATGAACTCCAATTTCTTTACCGCCGATACTTTAAATGGTGTCAAGACGCCCACCTTGTTCGTGGCAGGGAGTGTCGACGTGACAGCAGGGTATGAAAATGGGACGCGAGCGATCTTTGATAATACAGTCAACGCCGATCGTTATTTGCTGACATTTATCAATGGCGGTCATAGTGTTGCGGCGCCTATACCAATGCCTGTTGAAATTCTTGAAGACCCTGAGCGCAAAGGGGCAGGGCATTATAGCGACGCGGTGTGGGACAGCACGCGCAGCAATAATGTGCTCGATCACTTTGCGACAGCCTTTATGGACCTGCATTTGAAAGGCGATAGTGCAAAACAAGAGTATCTCGATCTAATTCCGAACGGCAATGACGGCGTGTATTCAATGCAAGATGGTGAGCCACGTTCCCAACATACCTATTGGAAAGGGTTCACTAGAGGCTCTGCAGTCGGCATGCAATTTGAGCATAAAACTGCTGGCGAATGATCTAGCCATACACCGGAAACTCGTTGCACAGTGTTGCAATACGATCACGCACCTGTGCAATAAGCGTTTCATTATTGATATCTGCTAAAATTTCGCAGATCCACTCACTTAATTTTATGACGTCGGCCTCTTGCATTCCTCGTGTGGTGACCGCTGGTGTGCCAATACGTAGACCACTCGTGACAAAAGGTGGGCGCGGGTCATTGGGTACCGCATTCTTATTGACTGTAATACATGCTCGGCCCAGCGCCGCATCTGCCTCTTTACCCGTAATCTCCTGTTTAACTAGGCTCAGTAAGAATAGATGATTGTCGGTTCCGCCTGAAACTACCTCAAAGCCATTATTGATAAACGTAGTAGCCATTGCTTGGGCATTCTTTATCACTTGCATTTGATATTGCTTAAACTCATCCGACATCGCTTCTTTAAAACACACCGCTTTGGCTGCGATGACATGCATTAAAGGGCCACCTTGGCTTTCAGGAAAAACGGCAAAGTTTAACTTTTTCTCTAAATCTGGGTTGGCGCGGGCGAGAATAAGTCCGCCACGGGGCCCACGTAGAGTTTTATGGGTAGTTGAGGTGGTAATGTCTGCAATATTAACTGGGCTGGGGTAAACTCCAGCGGCAACTAGCCCTGCAACGTGTGCCATATCAACGACAAACCAAGCGCCAACTTCATCAGCTATTTCACGAAAACGTTGCCAGTCGACAATTTTAGAATAGGCGGAGAAACCGGCAACAATCACTTTCGGCTTGTGTTCTTTTGCCAAAGATTCGACTTGCTCGTAATCTATTTCACCTGTGGTTTCATTTAATCCATATTGCACGGAATTATAAATTCTTCCTGAAAAACTGACAGATGCCCCATGGGTAAGATGACCTCCGTGGGCTAGGCTCATTCCCAATATTGTCTCGCCGGGTTTCATCAATGCCATAAAAACGGCAGCATTAGCCTGAGAGCCAGAGTGAGGTTGAACATTGGCATAATCTGCTGCGAACAACTCTTTAGCGCGATCTATGGCTAACTGCTCTACATTATCGACAAATTCACAACCGCCGTAATATCGTTTACCTGGGTAACCTTCAGCATACTTATTTGTTAATGAAGACCCTTGGGCTGCCATAACTAGAGGGCTTGTGTAATTCTCTGAAGCGATCAATTCAATATGGGCTTCCTGACGCTGTGTTTCAAGTTCAATGTTTTCGTAAAGCGCTTTGTCAAATTCTGCCAAACTGAGATCTTTGCTAAACATAAAACACTCCGTGAACTTCTAGCTTTTAGGAAAGAATCATCATCCTCAAAAGAAATATTGCTGTCAACATTCATATATTGCTGGCAGAAATGATTACAAGAAAAACCTGAGCGGCCAATTTTGGTGCATCAATTGAAAGCGGGTGAGATTTTTCTATATAGACAAATTTTTGCGCTTTTAATGTGCGTTAAAGCCTAGACATGTTCAATGTTGGAACAATTCCCTATGTGAACATTTATCGGATTTTGTCATTTTTTATAGGAATTATGAATAGCTGTTTTTCTTGTAACTAGAGAAAATATCATAAAGTATTCATAAGCTTGTATTCGATAAGCCACCGTAAAAACAATCCTATTTTTAGATCTCTTTTACTGTTCATTCTGTTTTGGTATGCAAAATGCAGCTGCAGATTTGTTTTGGTAGGTCAAATAAACAGGGCAAGGCATTGTTTGTTAAATTCAAATAAATTTGCATTCAAAGTATTGCAATCAGACATTCTAAAAGGCACATGTCTCAGGAGCAAAGCGTGGCTAGTATAAAAAATATTGCAATTCGACCACTAACATTTCCTATTTTAGTTAGTTCTATCTTGGCACTTTCAGGCTGCGGTGACTCCACTTCGACTAGTGCGCCAGTGAGTGCAGCTTCAACGGCCACTAGCAACGTAGCAACGCCTGCAGCGACTGCTCCCGCTCTAGGGATTCGCCCTAATGGTGATGAAGAAGTCGCCATCGATATGAGCCAGATTCATAGCCCAGAACTGCGAGAAATCTTTACCTATATCGATGATCATATCGACGAACACGTAATGAATTTACAGGAGTGGATTAGGCAACCTAGTGTGTCAAATACGGGCGAAGGCATCCAAGAATCAGCCTATATGGTAAAAGGTTTTTTTGATCAACTGGGATGTCAACAAACCAGTGTCAATGATGTTGGCATTACAGAGTGGGGACAACAAGGCAATCCTGTTGTATACGCCCACTGCGATGAAGGCGCTGAGAAGACTCTTGTCTTGTATTGGATGTATGACACTATGCCCATAACTCAACCCGACCTTTGGAAATCTCCTCCTTTTGAGGCACGCCTTATCGAACAAGCACCTTACGCTAAAGTTTTATTAGGTCGCGGTGCCAGCAACTCCAAAGGTCCTCAGATGGTTCAATTAAATGCTTTGATGGCGATCAAAGCTGTTACTGGCAAACTTCCAGTGAATCTGATTTTTGTGGCAGAAGGCGACGAAGAGAGAATGTCGATTGGCTACCGAAAGTTTGTACGTGATAACCCTGAATTGTTTGCTGATGCAGATGCAATGTATCGCTTTGGGAGCCAAGGTGGCTTTGGGGGTGGTTCTGAAGGTAGCGTGTTTGTTGAGCTAATCACTAGTGGTGAGAGTTGGGGGCGCGGGCCGAATTACAGCAATATTCACGGTGGCAATAAGCGCTCTGTTGATGCGCCAGCGTGGCGTCATATTAAAATGCTGACCACGCTAGTTGACGACACTGGTAATAGGGTCATGTTTGATGGTTTTTACGACAACATCGAAGAGCTATCCGAACCAGAGCTAGAAAAACTGAAAGCGATGGCCGAGAACATTGATCTGGAAATTGCTGCACGCAATCTAGGGGTGGAAAGATTTATTGCCGATGATCCTCTCGAGTATATCACCATGGCGCGTTACGGGCAGTCGATGAACCTCGATGGCATCTGGGGAGGCAATATGTTCGAGGGTGGGTCGGGTGCGATTCTACCGAACCGTATTGTCTCTAAACATAACTTCCGATATGTCCCGTACCAAAACGGGCTTGATATCGTTGATAAATTGCGTGTCCACTTGGACAAGCACGGTTTTGAAGACGTTGAAATTAACATTGTTGGTGATGTGCCTTGGGCAAAGATGACTTACGACAACGATATTGCTCAAGCAGCAATGGATATGTTTGACGCCTTTGGCGTTGCGTATAACGATCCCGTTAAAGAGATGGAATCTATGCTGGGTGGGTATTGGCCAGCTTATCTCTTCGCTGGCGATGTAATGGATATTCCTATTGTAAGCGGGCAAGTCGGGTCAGGTGGAAACGCTCACGCGGCAAATGAATATTTTGTGATAGAAGGTGCAGGCAAAACTTACGGCATGGCAAGTGGAGAAAAATCAGTTGCAACTGTGTTGTACAACTATGCTGGTTTGAATGAGCCAGAGGCCGCTTCCGATTAATGCGAGCAACTTCGTTTTACTGCTAGGGCTCCATTGCGCTTGTGGAGCCTAATCAGTTGAGAAAGTTACATTGATTTAGCAATTGATGAGGCCAACCATGTCAGTAATTAGTTTAAAAGGCATCAAAAAGATATATCAACTTGGTGATAATACTGTGCATGCATTGCGCGGTGTCTCACTCGATATTGAAGAGGGTGAGTTTGTGGCCATCACTGGTCCATCAGGGTCTGGAAAATCGACCATGATGCACATCTTAGGGTGTTTAGATAGCCCAAGTGAAGGGGAATATTTACTCAATGGTAAAGATGTCTCAAATCTTCCTCCGCAAGAGTTAGCCGATATTCGCAATCGACAGATTGGCTTTGTTTTTCAGGGGTTCAACTTATTGCCCAGAACGAGCGCAGTGGAGAATGTCGAATTGCCACTTTTGTATTCTCGCCCAGTAATGCCAAACGGAGAACGGCATAATCGAGCAGTTGCAGCACTTACTTCGATGGGGCTTGCGGATCGTTTAGATCACCATCCTAGCCAGTTGTCAGGTGGGCAACAACAGCGCGTAGCGATAGCAAGAGCGCTCGTTAATCATCCGAGTTTGATTCTAGCGGATGAACCTACAGGAAATCTAGATTCCAAGACGAGTATCGAAGTGATGCGCTTATTGCAAGAACTTCGCGAGAAGCAAGGAATCACGATTGTACTCATTACACACGAACCTGAGATAGCAGCTTATGGGACACGAATAATCTCTGTTCGCGATGGTGTGATTATCAGTGATGAAAAAAATATCCCTCGCAGTGTAGACATACTGGAAGACCTGCCACCAATAGCAGCCGCAAGTGGTTACTAAGGAGGCTAAATGAGTGCCATGGTGCAAGTAGTCCTAATGGCATGGAATGCCTTAATGAGAAACAAGGTACAAACTCTTTTAGCGATGCTGGGTGTAATGGTTGGCGTAGGTGCATTGGTAACCAGTATGGCTCTAGGAAAAGGTGCACAAGAAGCCATAAAAGATCAGCTTTTGGCCGCTGGTGCCAATATGATCATCATTAATTCTGGGAACTACCAGGTCGAGCGCGCTGGGGCAGGAGGGTCTCCTGCTGATCACGCGTCAATTATCAAACCTCTTTCTCCTCGCTTGCGCACTGCACAATGGCTTCCCAATCCTATCAGCAATCATTCAGGTATTAAGCTTTATAGAACCCATTTCGAAGACGACCCAATGGCTGAACATGATCATCCTATAGCGAGTGAAAGATTAGGTGACGCGATGGCTGGGCTGGGAGCTGCTGCAACGCTATCTCTGGATGATGCTCGAGCCATACGCGAGCAGCTAGATGGAATCGAATTTGTGGCTTCCGGTGTACATGAGAACGCACGAGTTGCAATTGCTAAGACCCCCGAAAAACAATGGTTTACTAGACTACACGGCACCGAATCGCAATTGCCCGTCATTCGTAGCGGTTGGGTCTTTCCCTATGGGCGATTTCTTACTCAAAGCCAAGTTCGCAGCGCCGAACAAGTAATGGTGCTAGGGAAGGTTGTAGCTGATCGTCTATTCGGAGAAAACGTCAATCCAGTAGGAGAGGTCCTTACGCTTTGGAATCAAGAATTTACAGTGGTGGGAGTTGTGGCTAGTCGTAGCTGGGCCTCTCAACCGGCTGCAGGCGATGACCAATTCGATGCGGTTTATATTCCTGTTACGACGGTCCATAGTCTACTGAACCTAAGTAAACTCAATACCATTACGGTAACGACAGCCTCTGCAGGTGAAACCACTATCATCGCCAAGCAAATAGAAGACCTACTTAGGGTGCGCCATGGTATTACAGAGCAAATGCCTGATGATTTTATGGTTCGGACGCAATCTGCGCAGCTGTTAGGGAAAGGATTAGCGCCAGATGTAGCGCGAATAGTGGCTGGCAATCTGGAAAGTATCGAAGCCCTAACAATTGAACAACTCGCGGCGTCACTGCAGCGAGCCAACCGCACAATGTTAGCGTTATTAGCTGGTGTTGCAGCAGTATCCCTACTCGTTGGAGGGATTGGAGTAATGAATCTTTTACTGTTATCTGTAACGCAGCGCACTCGCGAAGTTGGATTGCGTATGGCGATGGGCGCTCGTAGTCGAGATATCGCCAGTCAGTTTGTAATTGAAGCGATTGTTCTTAGTGTTGTTGGTGGCTTAGTAGGGATAACAGTGGGGGCATTGATTTCAGAAAGTCTCGAACAACTTTTTGCGTGGTCTACCGACGTGTCATTGTTGTCAATGGTGATCGCTATCGTTGTAGCAGCGTTATTAGGTACTGTTGCAAGTGTTTATCCAGCCCATCGAGCAGCTCAACTAAACCCTATCGGTGCTTTAAACCATGAGTAATGAGGAAAATATGAGTACACAAAAAATTTGGAAATCTATTCTCGTACTTGTAACACTAATCCCAGCGTTAGCGTTTGGCCATGGCGAAGAGAGTCATGGGAATCATGATGCAAAACACGGCGGATTCGTAATGATGTTTTTAGAGATGCATTTCGAACTAGTTGTCGGAGAGGAGGGAGGCGTTAAGCTCTATTATAGCGATCCTATGCGAAACGATCTTCCTGCCTCAGTAGTTGCTGATGTTAGCATCGAGATTGAGAGAGAGAATAATGAAATTGAGCCGGTGTCTATGAGCATTAGTTCAAGTGGGGACTTATGGCAAGGAGATAGTCGAGCACTCAATAGTGAAAATGACATAGTTCGAGTAGGTTTCTTGTTTCAAGGAGAACCATTTGTGCTTGATATACCCGCAATGGTATTGCCACAGTTTATGGATGCGCCTATGCCAATAGTTGCGGAGTCCCCTCATGCTGGACACTAGTTTCAGAATGGCGTTAAAAGCATTGTCGCAAAATAGACTACAAGCGATGCTGACTTTAAGTGGTATGAGTATTGGAATTGCAATGGTGGTGCTCGTGTCAGGTTTAGGCAAAGGAGCGCAGGAGCAAATAGAAACTCAGATAGAAAGTGCTGGGCCGACGATGATTCGAATTAGAGCTGGGAATTTTCAATTACTTGCTCAGGCTAACGGTGGCCAGGACAGCTCTGGCGGTGAGGTTTCAGAGTCTCGATTAATAGATTCGGAAATGCTAGCCATAGGCAGTACACAGGGCAGTGGCATGGTCAATGGCACTGAAAGACCTATAAAGATTACCAAAGTTCGAAGCCCGGCCTACCCACTAGGGCATGACGAGCTATCGATGCTGAGCAATGATATCAACGATGTTCGTGCTGTTGCTGCAATTGTGACTGGAAACCTATCAACAGATGCAGAGAATAATCCTCCCGTGCGAATCGCACGCATATACGGTTTTCATAGTGCCTGGCAAGACATGCAAGCCTGGCGAATTTTGAAAGGGCGCACGATCAGCGAAGTTGAGCAGGATAGTGGCGCAGCGGTTATGTTAGTTAACAGCGCAATAGCGCAAAAACTTTGGCCCAACACTGAGGCGATCGGCCAGCACCTCCCGTTGGGTGGAAAACAAGTAACTGTGGTGGGAATAATCGATGATGGGAATGACTCAAGCAGTGCGATCATTGTGCCGACTGTGTATGTTCCGTTAGCCCTTGCCATGGAGCTATTAGATACTCGCCACTTTGATGAAATCAGTGTTCGTACGCGCTCAGTTGCTACAACAACAGTCGTTGCAGAGAATATTCGAGAAGCAATGCGTGAACTACGCAATTTGCCAGATGACACATTAGATGATTTCAGAGTGGAAACACAAAGTGTTAGTGCTATGCCAGGTATGGGTTCCGATCCGCGTCTAGCGCGTGCTGTTCATTCTAATGTGGTCGAATTCGAACTCGCGTCATGGGAAGAGATGGCGAAAAGTCTTCGCCAGGCAGGTCGTACATTTACGTTACTTCTTAGCGCTGCTGCAGCCGTGTCACTGTTGGTTGGTGGAATAGGGGTCATGAATATTATGTTGGTGTCTGTAGCCTCTCGACGTAGAGAGATTGGCCTTCGAATGGCAATGGGAGCACGAATGAACGATGTATTACTACAATTCATTGTTGAGGCGGTGACGCTTGCTGCTCTCGGAGGGGTGCTTGGGCTTATGCTTGGTACTGTCGGCTTGTATATTGCAAGCAACGCTATGCACTGGGCCACCTCTATTTCGACTTCAATGCTGCTGATCGCTGTCACTATGGCAGCCTTCACGGGCATCATTTTTGGTTATGGCCCAGCGCGAAGCGCCGCAAGATTGGATCCGGTCGTCGCCCTTAAATTTGAGTAACTTTCAGGAGTTTTGAATGTTTGTAATGCTGCCAGTTAGTATAAAACTAGCGATTCGCTCCTTGGCTCGAAACCCACTTCGTACTGTATTGACTATGTTAGGTATTATTATTGGTGTCGCCGCGGTACTCACTATGGTAGCGCTTGGCACTGGGGCTCGCGGCTCGGTAGAAAATGAAGTGAGCTCAGCAGGAACTAATATAGTGTTTGTTCGCTCTGGTAATTACACACGAGGTGGTCGAAGTGTAGGCATTGCTTCAGGCAATGGTGCGGCCACTACCTTAGTCTATGCTGATGCCGAGGCCATTGTCGAAAGTATCTCTGGTATTAGTTCATTAAGCCCTGGAATTTCTCTACGCACTTTTATTACGGCGGGAGACACACGTGAATTTGTTAGAGTTCAAGGGGTGGCAAGTAATTTTTCTGAAATCTACACTTGGTCAATGTTGCGTGGAGAAATGCTTGAAGATACGGGGACTCCGCAAGCGGTGTTGGGCCAGAATTTAGCAACAAAACTCTATGGTGATCGCAACCCACTTGGTCAATTCATACAAGTACGAGAAATACTCTATAGCGTAGTTGGTGTGACTGATGGGGCAGCAGATGACCATGCCGACGTTCTGTTTGTTCCTTGGGAAACGTTACAATCTAGTATGGGGAATTCCCACGTTGACTCTTTCACAATTGCGGCAGAGAAGGCAGGAGAAACTTCTATAATTGCCGACCAGATTAAGGGACTACTTAGAGCCCGTCATGGTATTAGCAATATTGAACAAGCAGACGGCTTGTTAGAGCCTGATGATTTCGTCGTTGAAACTCAAGCAGCTCAAGCTTTAACGAAAGGGTTATATACGCCTGCAGCTGCGTTCGCTTTGGCAAACTTGCCTAAACTTGACGAAGTCACTCTTGATGAGATGTCCGATACCCTCGATAGGGCTAGTAATACGATGACCGCATTGCTTGCTAGCATTGCTGCGGTATCTCTGATTGTAGGAGGCATTGGCATAATGAATATTATGCTCGTTGCAATTACTGAGAGAACTAGAGAGATAGGCTTAAGGATGGCCACTGGCGCTCGCTCTGGAGATGTCGCGATGTTGTTCCTAATTGAATCTGTAACGTTAAGCGTTGTAGGCGGGTTTATCGGTTTAATGTTAGGACTATTCTCTGCACAGATTGTTGCTTGGTCGCTAGGATGGCCTGCAACTATCTCAGTCTTTTCAACAGTAATCGCGATAGGTATTGCAGCGCTTGTAGGATTGGTATTTGGAATCTATCCAGCAAGGCGCGCATCCCTTTTAGATCCTATAGACGCACTTCGTACGGAGTAACCTCTGAAATTGGATTCTCAGTCTTATGCCTACTCCTAACACAAAGAAAATGTCTTATCGAAGTAAGTCAATATTTACTGCCGCGCTCTTTACTACAGTAGCGCTTAGTTATTTATTAGTCTCTAGATCTAGCCCGCAACACGCTCTCGAGGGCTATGCAGCGCAATATATTGCTATCGCGATGGCACTAGATACTCTCCATGAAGGAGAGATCGATATCTATTACGGGCCAGAGTCATTGGATTATCGAACGCAAGGCACGAACAAAAACTTAGAGAATCTCATCAACGAAAGTGAACAGTTGCTTATTGATATTTCTAATCTTGATCTAGAACCAGTGTCCGATAGACAAACAGGATTAGCGACTAAAGTCTCAGCATTAAAAGCCGTAATGGAATCGTTGCTAGATGAAAAAAATCTGACATTTACTGAACAAGCCAAAAATCTCTTCGGAATAGATCTTATTAACATAGACAGCATTGATGTGGGTATTTATCGAGAAGAGCTAGAAACACTATTACCAGGTAGTGGGGCAATTGCCTATCGCCTAGCACAGTTTAGAAACCAATATATAGTTCCGGCGGATAAACGAGAAGCCGTTGTTACACGTGCACTTGAGCAATGTAAAAAGCTAGCACAAGCGCATTGGGATTTTCCCGAACAAGAAACATTAGTTGTAGAGTGGAGCAGGGATATTGCTGAACCTTGGCATGATTTCAAGGGCAATGGAGAAAGTCTATTGCGCATCAATCCTATGGGGATGGGCTATCTTTCTTCAGCCATCGATGTGGCATGCCATGAAGGATATGTCGGGCATCATGCTCAGTATGTATTTATTGAGCAAAACAATAGTGAGGAATTATGGCCTGAAGCGTCACTCGTGTTACTCCGGTCGCCAGAATCAGCATTACGAGAGGGCGCTGCCAATTATGCTGTCAGTTTGGCGTTCCCAACGGAACTACGTATTGAGTTTGAAAAGAACGTACTTGCCCCGATTGCGGGCTTAGAGCATCTAGATTTCGATAAGTATAACCGAGTACGAGAATTGCTCGATGAAATCTCATTAGCAACAGTCGCAATTCTTAGAGACTATAGTGATAGAACTATTCCCTCTGCTACAGCGACCTTCCGCTTGGAACGTGACGCACTCGTTTCCAGCCCTAATCAATTGTTAGCCTTCACAGATCGATTTGGTGCTTATTCAGCAGCTTATACAATAGCCAGAGAGAGAATTTCTGAGTATATCCAATGGCAGGTTGAGCGAACGGGGAAGAGCCCATGGCAGGTGCTAAAAACAATTGTTGAAGAGAATCAAACCTCAGTATTAAATTACAATAGCACTGAATATTGAAACGCTTTGCTTATTAAAAAGGTCCACTCGTTTAGTAACAAGTGGACCTTAGTTTTAACATAGTTACTGCGGCGGATATTCAATCCCTAGCTGTTCTAGATATGTGTCATAGCGCGTTGGATCGTAGTAGTACTCGCGCATCTGTGGACGAATTTGCTCCATAATCTCGGTATTACGATCTATCGCAGGTTTATCTTGATCTGTAAGCACAGGAGCATAAGAAGTGCCATTGAGCTGTACATTCTCAAAATAATCTTTCGCTTTCGGTAACAATGTTGGATCTCTTAATAGATCTAAAACAGTCATAGCGACTACTTTTGCTCCAGCAGATGCCCCTTTATGTGCAATAGGTGTTGCCATTGCCATTGCTGCAGTCACATGATGTGTTGTTGTATTAGGAATGTTTGAAGGGTAGCCTATGGTGATAGTCGGCACTGTCCACATAACATCACCAATATCATCTGAAGGTCCCCCCATTGCTGGGCCACGTGTTTCGGGAGTCGATAACTGACGAACTTCTGTTACTAGTGGTGAACTACCTTCGTTCATATAGCTAACGAATGAGGTCGTGTTATTTTGTTGCACAGCGCGAGCAAAAATAATGTCGTCTTCACTCCATTTCGGCATTCCTACCATTTTGATGTTTTCATAGGCAGCTTCTGCCATTGCTTTATTGCCATGCATTGGCGCTGCATATCCAAGAATTCGACGTGACACCGTTGTCTCAGTAGCGAGGGCCGCTGCTTCAGAAATGGTGTTGCCTGTTTCAAATAATGTTCTCACTGATTCAAAAGTGAGATCGCGGAAGTAATACCAAACAGAGGCAACATCGGGCACGATATTGGGTTGGCCACCACCATTGCTGATGATGTAGTGAGAACGCTGGGAGAGTGGCAAATGTTCGCGACGCATATTCCAGGCGTAATTCATTAGTTCAACTGCATCGAGTGCGCTTCGGCCCGCCCAAGGGGCACCGGCACCATGAGCCGTTTTTCCATGGAATGTATATTCGACTGATACCATGCCATTTCCGCCCGTTGCCCCCCAAGATGTTTGAAGGTCGCGGCCAACGTGACTGAAAATATTTGCGTCCACGTCATCGAATACACCATCGCGTACATAATAGGCTTTAGTTGCGAGTAACTCCTCAGCAACACCCGGCCAAATCTTAAGTCGGCCTTTAATATCATGCTTGATCATTAGTTCTTTCACTGCTAGAGCTGCAACTACCATCGCTGGCATTCCTGAGTTATGCCCTTCGCCATGCCCCGGGGCCCCTGGCACGAGTGGCTGAATCTCAGCAGAACCTGGAAGTTGTGAGAGCCCGAGAAGGGCATCAATATCGCTGCCAAGAGCAATCGTGGGGCCATCGCCATTAGCCCACACAGCAGTCCACGCCGTCGGAATACCTGCGATACCAGTCTCAATCTCGAAACCGTTGTCTTCGAGTATGCCAGTAATATAGCCGGAGGTTTCATATTCTTGAAACCCAGGCTCTGCGAAACTAAAAATAGAGTCAACCATCTCTTGTACCAATTTCGCACGGCCATCTATGTTGATTTGAACTTCGGATTTGAGTTCATCAATTGATTGCGCAAATGCCAATGGGCTGCAAAGGAATGTGCTAAGTGCAAAACTGGAAATAAAAGGGTGCTTGTTAAAAATATGCAAAGGATGTTTTAGTGGATTTGTCGACATAATTCCTTCCTATAGACCTAGTAAAAAGAGCTTACAGAGAAACTCCGTAAGCTCTATTTGATTATTTTGGGTATAAGCAAAATGATTACTGTGGTGGATAGTCGATGCCTAGTTGCTCTAAATAGTTGTCATAGCGCGAAGGGTCATAGTAGTACTCACGCATTTGCGGGCGCATCTGATCCATAATTTCTGTATTTAAGTGAATTGCAGGCATGTCCTCTGCTGAGAGTACAGGGGCATAAGAAGTGCCGTTAAGTTGAACATTGTTAAAATAGTCTTTTGCCGCAGGTAAAAGAGTTGGGTCTAGCAGCAGGTCAAGTACTGTCATGCCAACAACTTTGGCACCAGTAACAGCACCTTTGTGTGCAATAGGTGTTGCCATTGCCATTGCCGCAGTTACGTGGTGGCCAGTTGTATTAGGTACGTTAGAAGGATAGCGTACAGTGATAGTAGGAACGGTCCACATGATATCGCCAATATCGTCCGAGCCACCCCCCATCGCAGGCCCACGAGTCTCTGGCGTTGATAGTTCGCCAAGCTCGGTTACCAAGGGTGAAATCTCTCCGCCCATATAGTCTACGAACGAGGTTGTGTTGCGTTGTTGAACAGAACGCGCAAACTGAATATCTTCCTCACTCCAACTTGGCAGACCTACTAGTTCGATGTTCTCGTAAGCTGCTTCAGCCATTGGTTTATTGCCATGTTGAGGTGCGGCGTAACCTAGAATTCGACGGCTAACTGTTGTTTCGGTAGCCATCGCCGCCGCTTCTGAAATTGTATTCCCGGTTTCGAATAGCGCCCGGACAGACTCGAAGGTTTGTTCTCGAAAGTAATACCAAACTGATGCTACGTCGGGGACGATATTTGGTTGCCCACCGCCATTGCTAATAATATAGTGCGAGCGTTGGGTTAGTGGTAAATGTTCGCGGCGCATATTCCAAGCGTAGTTCATGACCTCAACTGCATCCAGTGCGCTCCGTCCAGCCCAAGGTGCGCCGGCTCCATGAGCGGTTTTACCGTGGAAGGTATATTCAACAGAGACCATTCCATTCCCACCAGTAGTGCCCCAAGATGTATTGAGATCTCGCCCGACGTGAGAGAAGATATTGGCATCAACATCATCAAAAATTCCATCTCGAACAAAGAATGCTTTCGTTGCTAGTAGCTCTTCTGCTACGCCTGGCCAAACTTTCAAGCGCCCCTCAATACCATGCTCCAACATTAGCTCTTGTACTGCCAATGCTGCGGCGACCATTGCTGGCATACCTGAGTTGTGGCCTTCACCGTGACCAGGGGCACCGGGAATCAGAGGTTGAATCTCTGGAGATCCGGGCACTTGTGATAGACCGAGAAGGGCATCTATATCACTCCCAAGAGCGATGGTAGGCCCATCACCATTGGCCCAAACTGCGGTCCAGGCAGTTGGTATTCCGGCAATGCCCATCTCAATTTCAAAACCATTTTCTTCGAGAATATTTGTGATATAGGCTGAAGTTTCAAATTCTTGAAATCCGGGCTCTGCGAAACTAAAAATTGAATCTACCATTTCTTGTACAAGTTTTGCGCGGCCGTCAATGTTAGCGGCTAACTCTTCTTTCAACATTGCAAGGTCTTGTCCAAATGATATTGGTGCCTGAGTTAAAGTTGAAAGTAGTGCAGTTGTAAGCAAAGTGCGTTTGAACAAATTTGAGCATTTCATTGTCTTTATAAGCCTCATATGAAAGCCATCCCAAATAAATACCGTTAAGTGCTATTGAGGGGTGTGGGTGCGCTAGTGGATTTAGGTTAAACACAATAATTCAGAGCAGGATGTATGCCACATTTATAGTTTCAAAACGGCGATATACTATTTGAAGATATACTTAAAATGAGATATTTGACGTATTGTTTTATAAGGGAAAATATTTTCGTTGTTGATATAGGCGCTATTTTGAAATACCGCACGAGATATATCTTTTAGAATGAACTTGCAAGGAGTGCACGAAAAATGGGCTATTGCATTGTATTAGCACCATTTAGTTGCGCTTAAAGTTTAAGTTGTGTTCCTAGAGAACTGCGATATGCCGCTAGTCCAGGAAGTAGAGACAGCACAGAACAGGCAACGAAAATGATGCCAATATAAAATGCGATATTGTAACTTAGAGGAAAGATTTGAACTGATAAACCAAACTCTTGACTTAACCAAGACTGGTTTACAAAGAGTATGAGTGTAATTAGTGATAGTGCTAGAAAGCTTGCAACAGCGGTAATCAATAAGGCTTCGATTTCGATTAGTAAAAATACTGAACTTGAATGCATACCAACCGAGCGAAACAGAAAAATCTCTCTTTGTCGTTCGCGCATGGAAGATAGCAGCATAGTTGCGATACCCAGCAATGAGGCGAACATTACTAAAGCTGAAATAACAGTAAGAATATTCTCTACAGTGCCCATAACTTGCCATAGTTCAGCTAAAGCTACACCTGGTAGAATAGCGGATAACGCTTCTTCACCATACTCATTTATGGCTCTTTGCAGTTCAAACACACTCATTCTTGAGTTCAGCCCTAACATAAATGTCGTTAATTCTGAACTAGATATATGATGGTGCTGTTCATCTTCACCGTGTTCGTGGTGATCGTCGTGTTGTATCCCGTGAGCGTTGTCAAGGCCTTCAAGTGGCACGTGCAATGCCTGATCCACTGGAGTCCCCGTAGCAGCAAGTATCCCAGAAATTCGAAAGGGAGTACTTTCATGATTGCTAAAACTAACCTCTCCTATGCCATGGGAAAGGGTAATGCTATCTCCAACTTGGTACTGCAATTGTTCAGCTACTTGAGCTCCAATGACGGCATCATAAGCGCTTTCAAACGGGCTTCCTGCTGCAAACATTAGGTTTTGTTGTTTTCCGTATTGGAAGTGCTCGAAAAAATTACTATTGGTACCAACCACACGAAAGCCGCGATGTGAATCTCCAAGCGACATTGGGATCGTCCATGCAACGCGAGGGTCGCCTGCAATCAACTCGTAACTTTCGCTACTGATATTATTGCTTGCGTTACCTATTCTGAAAACTGAATACAATAATAGATTTACTTGGCTAGTACGTGCCCCTACGATAAGGTCCACGCCAGAAACCGTGCGGTCAAAGCCTTCTCTTGCTTGGCTTCGAATATGCTCAACGCTTACCACGATCATGATGCTAACAGTGAGTGATGCGAGAGTTAACGCGACGCTTAGTTTCCGATTCATCAAACTTTTGAATGCAATCTTAAAGAACATGGTTGCCTCGTTTACTCAGTGCTGTGTTTAGCTCAGTCATACTCAGAGTTTTGTCAAAGTGTTTCATTAGCCCTTTGTCGTGGCTAACAAAAATAATTGTAGTACCTGTGCGTTGCTGAGTCTTCAGTAGTAAATCCATGAACTCATCTTTACTTTCTTCATCTAACGCAGACGTAGGTTCGTCAGCGATGAGTATCTCTGGTTCGTTAATCAGCGCGCGGGCAACGGCTACTCGTTGTTGTTGGCCTATACTGAGTTGGTCAGCCCGCTGACTAAGTAGATTAGCATCAAGTAATAAAGCCTCCACAAGAAAGCGAGCGCGGTTTGTTGATGTCACATTATTGATGCCGGCTATTTTGGCAGGAAGGACAATATTATCTTCAACACTTAGATAGGGGATTAGGTTAAATTGTTGAAATACAAAGCCAATATGTTTAGATCGAAATCGGTCTTTTTGCCGATCGCTCATTTTGATAATTGACTGATCTAATATTCGGATTTGCCCAGAGTCTGCAGATAACAAACCAGCAATGAGGTTTAGAAATGTCGATTTTCCAGAGCCTGATGTTCCATATATGAATAGGCGGTCGCTTTTCTCTACATAGAATGACTCTATGTTGATTGTTGTGCTTTTCGCTTGGGGCCAAGTGTAAGTAATTTCCTGGCACTCAATCGCATATGTCATATTCAGATTCCGTTGATTTACAAAAAAAGCTATTGCATTATAAGTTTGAAACTGACTGATCTATTTATTTAATAGGAACAGGTGACTAAATGAAATCCTTTTTTACTAATTCTTTTTTGCTTTTTATGATTTGCACATCTTTGGTGCAAGCCCAAGAGTTTAGAGAATTAAATTGGTTGGAGCTTCTTCCTGAAAGCGATAAAAATGCTTTGCTTAGTCAACCTGCAATTCAACATGGCTCTGAGCAAAGTGAAGACTCTCGGCCCAAACTGGGGGGAAACCTAGGAGCCAAGCCGATCAGTGACTCGCAAGTTTCTCAAGCATGGCAATCAACAAATATTGTTCCCGAGTTTGACAAGAAAAATGTTCGTCTTCCTGGGTTTGTTGTCCCATTAGAATTCGATGGGGCACAAAATGTCACAGAATTTTTCTTAGTGCCTTATTTTGGAGCCTGTATTCATACGCCGCCACCGCCACCGAATCAAATCATCTATGTGAAAGTACCTGGTGGTTTTGAGCTTAAATCCATCTACGAGCCATATTATGTCGAAGGAACAATGGAAATTGCTATGACCCATAAAGAGATTGGGATATCAGCCTATTCAATGACCGCCAAGAACGTTAAGTTATACAGCAAGTAATTTAGCACTCAATTATTGATACCGGCACTTCTACTACGTTGATGGCAAGCCCCCCACGTGCAGTTTCCTTGTATTTTGATTGCATATCTCGCCCCGTATCACGCATCGTTTTGATTACTTGATCAAGAGAGACGAAGTGTTCGCCGTTGCCACGAAGTGCCATCCTTGCAGCGCTAATGGCTTTTATTGCAGCCATAGCATTGCGTTCAATACAAGGTACTTGAACGAGTCCTCCTATTGGGTCACAGGTCAATCCAAGATTATGCTCCATCGCGATTTCTGCGGCATTTTCTACTTGTTCTGGTGTGGCTCCCATTACTTCAGCCAGTGCTCCTGCTGCCATTGAGCATGCTGAGCCAACCTCGCCTTGACAACCAACTTCTGCACCGCTGATGGATGCATTTATTTTGTAAAGAATGCCGATAGCGCCTGCGGTTAATAGAAATCGCTCTACATCTTGTTCGTCTTTGTTCCCTGAGAATTCTAGATAATATCGAAGAACCGCAGGGATAATACCAGCCGCACCGTTGGTTGGCGCCGTGACAATGCGCCCGCCAACTGCGTTTTCTTCATTTACTGCCAAGGCATACAATGTTACCCAATCAAGTGTCTTAAGGGGGTCACTTCCAAATTTTTCAGTTTGATTTTTAAGTTGACGGTAAAGTGGTGCAGCGCGCCGCCTGACTTTCAGGCCACCAGGCATGATCCCCTCTGTACGACAGCCTTTTTCGATGCTCGCATTCATGACACTCCATATTTCTTGCAGGCCATTGCGAATTTCATCCTCACTACGCCACGCCTTTTCATTTGCCATCATGAGACTGCTAATGCATTGACCGGTTTTACGACATTGAGCGAGTAGTTCCTTGGCACTAGTGAACGGGTGCGGTAGTGCGATAGGATCCTCAATTAAGATGTTGTCAGCCCCGGCAGATTCATCGACAATGAATCCTCCGCCTACTGAGAAAAATACCTTTTTCAGCAGTATTTCTTTATTTCTATCGTAGGCAGTAAATTGCATACCGTTAGGATGAAAGGGCAAAGACTTGCGCCTATGCATCACCAAGTCATCTTTGTAATTGAATTTAATTTCTTGTTCTCCTAAGAGATTAAGAATGCTGTTCTCGCGCGCATAGCTGATGCGCTGTTGGATAGACTCGACATTGACACATTCAGGCGATTCGCCCTCTAAACCTAAAATTACTGCTTTTGGTGATCCGTGTCCTGCTCCTGTTGCGCCAAGTGATCCAAATAACTCTACTTTTAATCGATGACTCGCCTTAAGTTTGCCGTTTTTCTTCAGGTCTTCGGCAAAAGTAAGGGCTGCTCTCATTGGACCAACTGTGTGGGAAGAAGAGGGGCCTATCCCAATTTTTAATAGATCAAAAACGCTGATCGACATTCTATGTGTCCTCTAGGATTTCAAATTAAAGAGCCATGCTTTGCATCGCTATAAGCTAGTTGACTAAGCAGCGTATGTGCCAACATTTTTAGTTACAAGATTTCTTTGAGCAACTAGCAATGACATCTCTCTACAACGGTAAGAGTCGGGCCTGCAGAGGAAAAAAATGGACATTCGTTAATTATAAATATCCGACTATTAAGTTTAAAACTCCAATAATGGTGCGCTAAAAGTGCCCATGTTCATTCTTTATGTACGTTCAATGAGCACTTTCAAAACTTGCCTTTGATCACCGCAGTGCGCCTTTCTCTATGACATCGTAACAATTTACTTGTGGCTAAAAATATTATGAAAAATCGTGTTGAAATTACTACAGGTAATTCGTGGTGCTTGGGTGGCGCACGCCATTTAATTTGTTAGTTAGGTAATTCGAAAAAAATAGAGAAAAACATAAGATATCAAAGGATTAGTAACGATACCTAATGTTCTGGCACGTTTTCTGCTCTGCTGAACTTCGGGACTTGTACGCAAGCCCTTGCTACAAATTATCCTACTTATGAATTCGGAGTTATTAACAATGCATCCCAAATCAACATTCAAGTTGAGATCTTGCTCAACCTTGTCAGTACTCATTGCTTCATCAATGTTGTCAGCGATGACTGAGGCCCAAACCCCTACAGCGGAAGTTGAATCGATAGTTGTGACTGGGTCTAGGATTGCACGTGACGGATACAATGCGCCTACACCTGTGACCGTTCTCGCACTTGAGGATATCCAAACAGATGCGCCCGCAAGTATCGCAGATTTTGTTAATACATTGCCCTCGGTGAAAGGGAGTTCTACTGCGTCATCTTCCTCTGGCGCTTTGAGTAACGGAGCTGCAGGTATTGCAGCGCTTAATCTTCGCTCTCTAGGCACTGGCCGGACATTAGTATTATTTGATGGGCAGCGTTCGGTTTCCTCTGCCTCCACGGGACAAGTGGACACCAATACGTTTCCTCAATCCCTTGTAGAACGAGTTGAAGTCGTGACAGGAGGAGCTTCAGCTGCCTATGGTTCCGACGCAGTGGGAGGAGTGGTCAATTTTATTCTTGATCGAGATTACACGGGTGTGAAGTCAAGTATTCAATATGGCGAAACGACCTATGGAGATAATCCTAGTGAGAAAGTCGAGTTAACTGCTGGTTTTCCTTTTGCTCAAGGGGACGGACATATACTTTTCAGTGGTGAAGTCTTTCGTTCAGAAGGTGTCCACTATACATCTAGAGATTGGAACCTAAATGGCTATCAAGGAATACTGAACCCCTATAGAGCAGAGTCAGGACAGCCCTATTTTATCGTTTCAGAAGGTATTGGCATTTCTCAGTACACCCCTGGTGGACTCATAACCAGCGGAGTACTGCAAGGGACATACTTCGGCGTCAACGGTACCGCCAATCAATTGAGCTACGGGCCAGTTGCTGGAAACTGGATGATTGGTGGCGATTGGGAATATGCAACCTCTGGCATGCGTGGGACTAACTCGTTGGCGGCTGACGACGACCGGGAAAGCTTATTTGCTCGAGCAAGCTACAAACTAACTGACTCAATTGAAGCATTTGTTCAAGCGTCCTATGCAAAATATGAAGGTTACAGCTTCTATATCAATCCAACAGATACGCGAAGGACAATGTATTCTGACAATGCATTTTTACCAGAGTCTTTGCGAGACACACTAAATGCCGCAAACCAGAATTCCTTTTTATTTGGTACGAGCAATGCGGATTTCTCAGCATCGGGTAGTCAAAATGTACGAGAAACTGAGCGTTATGTACTAGGGATAGACGGTACATTTGATGCTTTGAGTTTAGGCTGGGATTGGGATGCCTACTATCAGCTTGGTACTACTAATACGAAAGAGCATCAAAATCCTACCTATAATTTTGCAAAACTTACACTTGCCTCAGACGCTGTTTTTCATCCAGATACCGGTGAGATTGTTTGTCGCTCGTCAATTGCCGACCCGAGCAATGGGTGTGTGCCATTGAATAGATTCGGCGTAGGTGTGGCCAGCCAAGCGGGTATCGACTATGTCATGGGCGAGCCCCGTCGTGATCAACAGTTTGAGCAAAATGTTGTTGCTTTCAATATGAGCACCAGTGACATTGAAGGCTGGGCAGGACCGATTGCCTTAGCATTTGGGGCAGAGTGGCATTCTGATTCTATCGACGGAAAGGTCGATCCTGTCTACGCTGACGGTTGGAAATACGGAAACTATAAAGTAACTACTGCCGAAACTAGTGTTGCTGAAGCCTATATAGAAACTGTGTTCTCAATATTTGATGGTCTGGAGTTCAATGGTGCCGCACGGTATGCCGAATATAGTGAAGCGGGCGGTGTGACGACATGGAAAACCGGCTTAACCTATACGCCGTTGAACGACATCACATTACGTGCCACCAAATCACGCGATATTCGTGCTCCCAACTTGAGTGAACTATACGACACGGGCACTGGTCGTACCAATTCGGTCAATATTGGAGGAGTTTCTAGGCAGTTTGTTCAGAGCCTATTGGGCAATACTAATCTGGGACCTGAAGAGGCTGATAGCTTAGGACTAGGCATTGTTTACCAGTCTAGCTATCTGCCTGGTTTTTCGGCTGCGATCGATTATTTCGATATTCAGATAGAAGGAGTCATCGGATCTGTCAGCGCTGAGAATACCGCAGATTTTTGTTATCTCAATGGCGTGCAACGCTATTGTGACAATATCATTTTCGAAAATGGAGTGCTGAGTAAAATTTTCTTGTATTACGAAAATCTAAACAGCTCCAGCACGAAAGGGGTAGATTATGAGGCGTCGTATCGCTTTCCTGTGTTAGGGGGAGATATGACACTGCGTGCATTGGCCACTAATTACAAAGAAGATATTACAGATAATGGAGTTACTGCGATCAATGCAGCTGGCTCCAATGCTGGCAATACTCCTGACTGGGCTTATCGATTATCTGCAGCGTTTAACTATGATACATGGAACTTTAGCTTGACTGGGCGTGGTGTGAGCGATGGGGTCATCAGTAACGCGTATATCGAATGTCAAAGTAATTGTCCGGTGAGCAGCTCTCCGTACTTCACCATTAATGATAATACTATTCCAGGTGAAATCTACTACGATGCATATCTCGCGAATACATTCTCGATTGGAGATACATCAGCGGAAGTATTCTTGTCAGTAAAAAACGTCCTTAACACTGACCCGGTGCTAATAGCTTTTCCAGCAAACCAAGGGTCCGAGAATCGTCCTGGATATCTGCCAACAAATCGAGGCTTGTATGATGTAATGGGCCGTACTTATCGATTAGGGTTACGTATAGACTTCTAGCGATCTATCAAGCCTTGTGAATTCTAAGTCGGGTTCATAAGGCTTGCTTGTACTAGGCATACTCGTTGTATTACTTACACTTGAATGATTTAAAAAACCTCTGGTTTGTTGCTCCAGAATTGGGCGAATACTTAGATATCTGATTAGTTATCGTGCATGGATATTGCGCTGCGTCTTATAACGCTGCACAGATTAAGAATGGGACTTTAAAATGAATGAATAATGTCAATAGTGTGACTGTCGAATATCTGTAAAGATTTCGTTGGCAGATTTTGCTCGACGTATTTTGTGTAAGTATTTGTTATAGATATATTTGTTACATCATTGTTGTGGTAGGAAACTTCGTTCTAAATGTGACGATTGTCACGTCTATTTTTGTAATCACCTTCGGAGAAACAAACGTTGATTCTATAACTGGCATGGTTTCTGCTGTTTCCAGATCACAAGGAGAACAAGTTCAGAATCCTTTGTTATGAATTAAGCCCACTAAAAGCCCGGAGGTTACAAAATGCACGCAACTTCAAAATTTAAATTGAAAGCTTGCAGTTCGCTGTCAGTGCTTATTAGCACATTGATGGTTTCAACCGTTACAAGTGCACAAGAACCATCTGCAGAAGTTGAATCAATTGTTATTACCGGGTCGCGTATTGCTCGTGACGGGTATAACGCGCCAACACCTGTATCAGTGCTAAGCACCGAAGATATACAAGCAGACGCTCCTGGTAGCATCGCGGATTTTGTTAACACACTTCCTTCAGTAAAAGGTAGTACTACAGCATCATCTTCATCTGGTGGCTTAAGCAGTGGTTCAGCGGGAATCGCTGCATTGAATTTGCGTAATCTAGGCACAGGTAGAACCCTTGTACTTTTTGATGGACAACGGTCTGTAACCTCAGGCTCAAGTGGCCAAGTAGATACGAATACCTTTCCACAATCACTGATATCACGAGTTGAAGTTGTTTCTGGTGGTGCATCTGCGGCATACGGTTCTGATGCAGTCGGTGGTGTCGTTAACTTTATCCTCGATAGAGACTATACCGGTGTTAAATCTAGTGTGCAGTATGGTGAATCAACTTATGGAGATAACCCAAACGAGAAAGTAGAAATTACTGCAGGTTTTCCTTTTGCCGATGGTGATGGCCATGTGTTGTTAAGTGGCGATATATTTAGATCAGAAGGAGTGCATTACACTTCTCGAGATTGGAATCTAAAAGGTTACCAGGGCATGTTAAACCCTTATCGCGGTCAAGCCGGTCAGCCTTATTTTGTTGTGTCAGAAAATGTAGGTATTTCGGTATACACCCCAGGTGGCCTAATTACTTCCGGATCCTTGAAAGGGACCTACTTTGGGACTAATGGTGCGGTCAGTCAACTTGATTACGGTGTGGCTGCGGGTAACTGGATGTTAGGCGGTGACTGGGATTACGCCACTTCGGGAATACGAGGAACTAACTCCTTAGCCGCTGACAACGCACGCGACAGTTTGTTTGGCCGAGTTAGCTATATGTTAACGCCAGAAACTGAAGTGTTCTTTCAAGCCTCTACTGCCGGCTATGAAGGGGAAAGTTATTATATTAATCCAACCGATCGAAATCGCGTTATCTATGCAGACAATGCGTATTTACCAACGTCTATATCGCAAGCTTTAGCTGCTGCGGGCGAAGACTCGTTTCTACTAGGTACTAGCAACGAGGACATGCCTGCTTCGGGTAGTAACAATAAGCGGGATACGACACGATTTGTTGTTGGTGCCAATGGTAGCTTTGATGCAATGAATCTAGGATGGGATTGGGATGTCTATTATCAACGAGGAATAACGGAGACAGACGAGCACCAATTTCCGACTTATAACTTCGCTAAACTAACACTTGCTACCGATGCGGTTGTAGATCCTGCAAGTGGCGAAATTGTTTGTCGATCAACGCTTAGTGACCCTAGTAACGGTTGTGTACCGCTGAATCGATTTGGTGTAGGAGTTGCCAGTGAAGCGGGGCTAGATTATGTGATGGGTCGTCCGCGTCGTGAACAAGAGTTCACGCAAGATGTTGCTGCCTTTAATTTCAGCACTAGTGAAATTACTGGGTGGGCAGGTCCAATCTCACTGGCTTTTGGAGCTGAGTGGCGTAAAGACACTATCGATGGAAAAGTTGATCCAATCTACGATAGTGGTTGGAAGTACGGTAACTATAAAGTTACAACCGGTGAGGTTGATGTGGCTGAGGCCTACATCGAAACCGTTTTTCCAATCTTTGAAGGCTTAGAGTTTAACGGTGCAGTGCGTTATACCGACTACAGTGAGTCCGGTGGTGTTACAACTTGGAAAACAGGTCTAACTTACACTCCTATCGACGATATTACATTCCGTGCGACCCAGTCGCGTGATATTCGTGCGCCTAATCTCAGTGAGCTTTTTGACAAAGGCACAGCGCGTACAAATGCTGTAAGTATCAATGGAACATCAATGGCATTTGTACAAAACTTACAAGGTAGCACAGCCGTAGGTCCAGAAGAGGCCGACACGTTAGGCCTAGGGTTAGTATATCAATCGAGCATCTTAGACGGGTTCTCTGCAGCTATAGACTACTTTGATATTCAAGTAGAGGGCTTGATTAGCTTTGTTGGTGCCCAGAGCGTCGCAGATTTCTGTTACTTCGACGGTATACAACGCTACTGCGATAACATAATTTTTGAGAACGGCACCTTGAGTCGCATTAACTTGCTTTATGAGAACTTAAACAGCCGAACTGTTAAAGGGGTCGACTACGAAGCTTCTTATCGATTCCCGCTGGCCGGTGGTGATGTTAGTTTGCGTGCTCTTGCCACTAACTATAGTGAATATGTTACTGACAATGGTGTAACTGCAATCGATGCTGCTGGATCAAACGCAGGCAATACACCTGATTGGGCTTATCGACTCACCGCTGGTTACTCTTACGATACATGGAGTTTTAACTTGACTGCGCGAGGAGTTAGCGACGGTGTCATTAGCAACGCCTATATTGAATGTCAGACAGATTGTCCTGTTAGCACTTCGCCTAACTTTACAATCAACGACAATAGTATTCCTGGTGAAGTTTATTATGACGCATATGTGTCGAACTCTTTCACTGTCGGGGATACAGATGCCCAGCTGTTCTTATCTGTGAAGAATCTAATGAACACAGATCCAGTGTTGATTGGTTATCCGGCTAACCAAGGGTCGGAAAACCGCCCTGGATACCTACCAACAAATCGCAGTCTTTATGATGTGATGGGAAGAACATATCGCTTGGGTGTTCGCGTAGATTTTTAATCTCAACAGGGTGCGCTAGGCGCACCCTTTTTATTTACATGGGGTAGGTAGTATGTTGCAAACGCTGTTAGAGTTTGAAAAGGTTAAAGCTGTTTTTCTTGTTTTTTCTAAGCGTTTTTTCATACTACTTGCTCTTTATCTTTTCGGTTTTCTATCACCCACTGCCAGTCTTGCACAGTCAAGTCTAGCTGACGCTAGCCGTGAGTTTGACAAAAATTCCGGTTTTATTCCTTTTTATTGGAATGAAGACACAGGTGAGGTTCTGTTAGAAATCTCGCAGTTCAATCAAGATGTTCTATATTACGTATCTGCTGCCACTGGCGCTGGTTCGGTTGAACTTGGTCTAGACAGAGGCATTCTTAGTAGTGTCGTCATTCACTTTGAAAGAATCGCCGATGAAGTTCTAGTAGTACAACAGAATCTTGAATATCGTAGTTTGGGTGGTGATTCTGCAGCCGCTGCTAATGTTGAACTTTCATTTCCAGTTTCCGTACTGGCAAAATTGCCAATTATTGCTGAGGAAAACGGCACTGTTTTAGTGTCGGCAAACTCGCTATTCTTGCGGGACGCTGGCGCTTTAGAGACCCGTTTACGTCGAGCCAATCAAGGGAGCTTTCGCTTTGATGGCGGCCGTAGTAGTTTTTATCCACTGCGCATGAAAGCTTTTCCCGATAATACCGAGATAGAAACCATCTCAACGTTCAGTGTTGATAATCCAGGGATGGCTTCGAATAATGTAACGGCCAACAATAATACCCTGAGTGTGCGTATCCATCACTCGTTCTTAAGAGCACCAGAGGGTTATATTCCAAGACTTGCCGATTCGCGTATTGGTGTTAGCACGATAGATTTTCGCAACTATGCTGAGAGCGTTAATAATAGTACCCAAACAGAGTGGGTTACGCGTTGGAGATTAGAGAAAAAAGACCCTAGTGCTCCTATGAGTGACCCTATAAAACCAATTGTTTTTTATATGGATCCTGCCATTCCGGAACCAGTACGCAGCGCGATGAAAGAAGGGACATTATGGTGGAACGAAGCATTTGCAGCTGCAGGTTTTTCCAATGCCGTGCAAGTTCGAGATCCTACTCCCGAAATGGACCCAATGGATATTCGCTATGCTTGGGTTCTTTGGATAGATAGAGATGAACGTGGGTTTTCCAGTGGTGGCACCTTTCGAGATCCACGTACAGGTGAAATCTTAGGCTCAAAAACTCGTATGGATTCACATCGAATTAGAACGATTGCGAATTACTATGAAGCGTATACACCAGTGCCAGAGTCCTTCGAATCGGGTGAGATGCAAGAGTCGCTATCGCCTGAAGATTTTCTGGGCGATATGCCACAAGCACAAGCCGAGATGGTTTTGTTACGACAAGCCCTCTTAACAGCACACGAGCTTGGTCACGTTCTGGGCTTTGGCCATAACTGGGCCTCCAGTATCAATGATCGTGCTTCAGTCATGGAATACCCAACACCAAGAGTTAAAGTCGTTGATGGAAAGCTAGACCTTAGCGAATCCTTCGAATACGGCATCGGTTTATATGACAAGTTCATGGCACGGTATGCCTACACACAGTTGAGCCCTAAAAATGAAGCTGTAGAGCTAGATCAGATAATCAAAGAAATGCGTGAAGCAAATATTCTTTATGTACCATCGTCAGATCCGCGTTGGTCTTGGTACGACGATAGAGCAACGCCAACTGAATACCTTCAGGAGACGATGGCTGCTCGCCAAATTATGATGGCTCAATATGGTGTCAATAATCTAGATATGGGTGAGCCGATTGGTGAGCTTAGAGATATAAGAATGTGGATGAATTATTTGCATCATCGTTACGCAATCGAAGCAGGGCAACGCTATATCGGAGGGATGTATCACAACTTTGTTGTAAAAGGAGAAAGCTTACCCGCGACCGAAATGGTACCTGCCAGTTTACAAAGAGATGTTCTAGAACTTCTAATGGAGGCCATTCAACCTGAGAGCTTGCAAATATCAGAATCATTGCTACGCCAATTGACGGTCACGCCTGGGACGAATCTTGAGGATTTGTCGTCAAACTATGCTTTTGATCAAATAGGCGCCGCAAGAATTCTGTCGGCAATGATTATTGAGCCTTTGCTCACAGCGCAGAAGAGCAGCAGAATGGTGTCTCTAGCAGACAGAGATCCGAGTACTTTAACGCTTCCTGAATTGACCTCTGTGTTATTAGAAAATACTTGGTTTGCGCAGAACGATATCGACCCTCAACTGGCTAGCCTGCGCAGAGTGACCCAATCGGTTACTTTGCATTCTTTGATGATGCTAGGTGCAGATGATGACGCAAGTCCTGAAGTACGTGCCTACATTCTTGATCTACTCCACTTCTTGGAATCGAATTTACGTAATATGGATGTTCCTTCTGAGCCTCTCGCGGGTGCCCATTATCGACAAGCAGTGAGAGATATTAATCGTTATCTAGCTGCTCCTGAGGATTTTGGACTAGAGTCATCTGCTGGAGGTTGGGGGGGGCGACCAAGATCGCGATTCCCGCTGCCACCAGGCCCTCCTTTATAAGTAAATTTCTGAAAGATAGTGTGAATTGTTCCCCAGCCCTATGGTTGGGGATTTACGTTTGAGATGTTGGAATATTATAGGAAGCCAGACTAGTTATGAACAAACGCACTGCATTGTATGAAAATCACATTAACGCCAACGCCAAAATGGTCGATTTTTCTGGCTGGGATATGCCAATCCATTATGGCTCTCAACTAATGGAACATCGCGTAGTCCGCGAAGATTGTGGCGTGTTTGATGTCTCCCATATGACCGTTGTCGATATTCGTGGGCAGGACAGTCAGATATTTCTTCAAAAACTCCTTTGTAACGATGTAGCTAAACTGACTGAACTTGGTAGGGCACTTTACTCTGGAATGCTTAATCACGAGGGTGGTGTTATCGATGATCTTATAGTTTATAAGATGGAGGAGGGGTATCGCATGGTAGTGAACTGTGCGACGCGGGAGAAAGATCTTGAGTGGATAAGAGATATAGCAGATTCATTTTCAGTAGTGGTTCTTGAGCGCCCCGAAATGAGTATATTGGCAATTCATGGCCCTAACTCGATTGATAAAGTGTGCGCAATCTTAGCTGAAGAAGATGCTGCAAAAGTCAAGTCGCTAGTAAATTTTAAGGGCGTTTTATGTGGTGACTGGTTTATCGCAAGAACTGGATATACCGGTGAAAAAGGATTAGAGCTCATTTTTCCAGAAACCTTTGCGCCAATGTTTTGGGAAAAGCTCATGGCAGCTGGCATCAAACCGGTAGGTTTGGGTGCCCGAGATACCTTACGGCTAGAAGCAGGAATGAATCTTTACGGACAAGATATGGATGAAAGCATTAGTCCACTTTCTGCCAACATGGAATTTGCAGTTGCATGGGAACCGACAAGCCGTGATTTTATCGGTCGAAGTGCACTAACAGAATTAAAGCAAAAGCAAGCAGACGGCAATCTTCCTATTATGGTCGGACTAGTATTAGAGGATCGTGGGGTTCTCAGAGCTGGTCTCAAAGTTATTACAGACAAAGGGGAGGGAGTCATAACCAGCGGTAGTTTCTCACCAACCTTAAATCAATCTATTGCTCTTGCCCGTGTTCCTCAAGGCTGTACACAATGCCATGTTGAGTTGCGTGGAAAATTGCTACCTGTTCTGCTTGGCAAACCAGGGTTCGTCCGTTTTGGCAAAAAAGTATTTCAATCTTAATCAGATAAGGCATTCAAAGTGAGGTTTTCATGTCGAAAATTGATCAATACAAATTTACACGTAGTCACGAATGGGTTCGAGTTAATGAAGACAACACGGCCACTATTGGGATAAGTGATTTTGCCCAATCGGCACTCGGTGACATTGTATTCGCAGAACTCCCAGAGGTTGGAAGTGAGGTGAAAGCCAACGAATCGGTCGCCATTGTGGAGTCTGTCAAGGCCGCTTCTGATATCTACAGCCCATTAGACGGAGAGGTATTGGAAATTAATTCAGTTCTAGGTGATGCTCCCGAAACACTCAATGAATCTCCCTACGAAGACGGATGGCTTTTCAAAATTGCGATTAACGATGTCGCTCAATTAGAAGAACTATTGAACTTTGAAACATATCAGAATCTGTATAAATAAAGGACGTCGTGTCAACCATATTTCATAAAGGTGTTTAATGAATTCACGAACCATCCCTGACTCAAAGTTCAGCGCTGCTACCTTTACGTCTGAATCGCTATCAATACTGCAACAAAGTGAGCTGTTCTCTCGACGACATATAGGCCCGAACTCATCTGAGATTCGAGAGATGTTGGATTTTCTTGAAGTTGAATCTTTGCAAGAACTAGTCGAAAAGACGGTTCCAGCATCAATCTTATACGGTGTACCGTTGGCGTTATCGCCTGCATTGACTGAGGAGCAGTCGCTCAGAAAATTACACACTATCATGGATCAAAATCAGAGTTTTAGGTCTTATATTGGGCTAGGTTATTACAAAACTCGTACTCCAAATGTGATCCTTCGAAATGTTCTTGAAAATCCAGGCTGGTACACAGCATATACGCCATATCAGTCTGAAATTTCACAAGGTCGACTTGAATGTCTGCTGAACTTTCAACAGATGGTACTTGATCTCACTTCTATGGAGTTGGCAAATGCCTCTTTATTAGATGAGGCAACTGCTGCGGCAGAAGCCATGGCTCTAGCTAGAAGAGTTTCAAAAAATAAACAGTCAAATCTATTTTTCGTCGAGGAGAGCTGTTTCCCGCAGACCATTGATGTATTGAAAACACGCGCGAAGTGTTTTGGTTACGAGCTGCACATTGGGAAAATTGAGCAGTTAGAAAACCTTGACGTATTTGGGGCTATATTCCAATACCCCGATAGTAAAGGGGAAGTAAGTGATTTTACGCGCGTTATCGCGTCATTACATGCTCGCGATTCGATTGCAATATTTGCGGCTGATTTGTTGGCTCTGACTGTTTTAAAGCCCCCAGGTGAGATGGGAGCTGATGTGGTGGTTGGTAGTTGTCAACGCTTTGGTGTTCCTATTGGATTTGGCGGACCCCATGCTGCATATTTTGCAACAAAAGATGAATACAAACGCGCAGTGCCGGGTCGAATCATCGGAGTAACAAAAGACTCGCGTGGAAAGCGATCTTTAAGAATGGCAATGCAAACCCGCGAACAACACATTCGCCGCGACAAAGCAAATAGCAACATATGTACAGCACAAGTATTGCTTGCGATTATTTCCGCGCTCTATGCAATGTATCATGGACCTAGGGGATTACAGAACATTGCAAAACGCGTTCATAGAATGACGCAAATTCTGGTGAAGCATTGCATTGAAAATGGACTAAATGTTTTGAACTCATCGTATTTCGATACATTTACGATTCAGCTTGATGTTCAAACCTTTGCTGCAGTGGTCAAACGTAGTAGTCAGTTAGGTATTAATTTTCGAGTGAATGAAAGTCTACTTCAAATTGGGATTAGTTTGGACGAAGCCACTGATGCCACAGACCTAGAGCTTATAAACTCTGTTTTATTTGGTGCACAGAGTACGCCTTTAGATATTGATAGTTTAGATGCATTGTCGATGGCCGAGGGTAGTATAGGATTTTCACAGGGTCTTGAACGTCAATCCGATTTTTTGAGCCACCCTCATTTCAATCGCTATCACAGCGAAACGGAAATGTTGCGATTACTTAAACGACTCGAGAACAAAGACATCTCCCTATGCCAATCAATGATTCCTCTTGGGTCCTGCACTATGAAATTGAATGCAAGTGCTGAGATGATCCCATTAAGCTGGTCGAAAATCAGTGACCCACACCCTTTTGCGCCTGCGTCGCAGAACTTGGGGTACAAAGAGGTGATAGAAGATCTAGAGAAAATGCTGATTGAGATCACAGGCTATGATGCTGTGAGTATGCAGCCTAACTCGGGTGCTCAAGGTGAGTATGCAGGCCTGTTGGCTATCAGCAATTATTTAGAAGCCATCGGACAAGGCCATCGCGATATTTGCCTAATTCCTTCTTCAGCGCATGGAACCAACCCAGCTAGTGCATTAATGATTGGTATGAAAGTTGTGGTTGTTGCTTGTGATGAAAATGGCAATATAGACCAAGGAGATCTAGAAACGAAAGCCATTCAACACAAAGATAATTTGGCCGCGTTAATGATTACCTATCCTTCGACACATGGGGTATTTGAAGAGGGTGTACGGCGTGTCTGCGAAATAGTCCACGACTGCGGTGGCCAGGTTTACTTAGATGGGGCGAATCTCAACGCGATGGTCGGAGTTGCTCGTCCTGGAGATATAGGTGCAGATGTTTCGCACGTTAACTTACACAAGACCTTCTGTATTCCCCATGGTGGTGGGGGGCCAGGCATGGGCCCCATCGGGGTAAAGGCGCATTTGGCACCCTATTTGCCAGGTCATTCACTTGTGAAGATGTCTGACGAGCTTGAGGGGAATTCCGCTGTGTCAGCTGCACCTTGGGGGAGTGCGAGCATTTTACCCATCTCATGGATGTATATTGCGATGATGGGGCCGCAAGGTTTGTTAGAGGCGACTCAAGTGGCAATTCTTAACGCGAATTATATTGCCAAAAAACTTTCTTCGGCATACGAGGTTTTGTATCAAGGTCGTAATGGCATGGTGGCACACGAGTGCATTATCGATATTCGCGGCATCAAGGCAGCAACAGGGATTTCGGAAGAAGATCTAGCGAAACGACTAATGGATTATGGTTATCACGCCCCAACAATGTCGTTTCCAGTAGCGGGTACCTTAATGATAGAGCCAACAGAAAGTGAATCAAAAGAGGAGATTGATCGCTTTATTGCCGCTATGCTGTCTATCCATAACGAGATTCAGCAAGTGCGCACAGGCGCTATGGATGCAAGTGTGAATCCGCTAAAGTATGCTCCACATACCTTGGCTGACTTAGTCGATGATCAATGGCAAAGACCGTACTCAAAACAACTTGCTGTATTTCCAGCTCCCTGGTTGCTAGAGGCAAAATACTGGCCCACTGTCAATCGAGTTGATAATGTCTATGGGGATCGCAATTTGATATGTTCGTGCCCCCCCTTGGAAGATTATGTATGATAAAAAAAATTAGGAGATAGACGTGGACAGTTTTAATGCATTCCTGCTGACGATCGATGGTTTATTGGGTTCCTCACCTTGGTTCCCGTTTGTGCTGCTCGGCGTTGGTTTCTTCTTTACCGCCTATCTTGGGTTTCCGCAGATACGTTTCTTTGGCCACGCCTGGAAGGTTTTAAAAGGAAAGAAGTCTGAAAAGAATGAGCTAGGGGAAACCTCGCATTTCCAAGCGCTAAGTACTGCGCTTTCGGGCACAGTCGGTACAGGGAATATTGGCGGTGTCGGCTTGGCGATCTTCCTTGGCGGGCCAGCGGCATTGTTTTGGATGTGGATGACGGCATTTTTCGGCATGGCTACCAAGCTTGTCGAGGTCACGCTTTCCCATAAATACCGGCAAGTCACTAAAGACGGCACTGTGGCCGGTGGCCCAATGTATTACATGGAAAATCGGCTCAATATGCGCTGGTTAGCTATCTTCTTTGCAGTGGCCACAGTCATCAGCTCTTTTGGAACCGGCAATCTTCCGCAAATTAATAATATTGCAGTCAGCGTCGAAACTAGCTTTGGATTCGCACCAATCGCCACAGGGGCTGTGTTGAGTGTGCTGCTTGGTTTAGTGATCGTCGGTGGGATTCACCGTATATCGATTGTGTCATCCACCTTGGTGCCTAGTATGGCCTTTGTGTATTTGGTCGGGGCAGCCGCCGTGATCATTCCCAATATTGGTAATGTTATCCCTTCGTTTATTTCTGTGTTTAGTGATGCATTTACTGGGTCCGCAGCTGTGGGTGGTTTTCTCGGTGCAACCTTTGCTTATGCCTTCAATCGAGGGGTGAATAGGGGGCTATTCTCCAATGAGGCGGGGCAAGGTTCTGCGCCTATCGCGCACGCTTCGGCACGATGCGAAGATCCTGTTTCCGAAGGAATGGTGTCATTATTAGAGCCGTTCATCGATACGATCGTCATATGTACTATCACTGGTTTAGTGATTTTGTCCTCTGGGGCATGGTCAGAAAAATACGAGAACCGTTTTCAAGGCGCCGACCTCATGTATTTACAAGGGGAGATTAGCGATCAAGATGAGGCTGGGCGAGAGCGTTTATATCAATACCTTGCATTGAATAACGATGAAGCCATTAGCCCTTATACCGGCATTGTCAGCATCGACGCAGGGCAGGCGCAAAACATGCAAGACTTCACTGTGATGCACTCTCGCTCGATTGCCGAAGACGTACATTATAGCGTCGACGGCGAACCCTTTACTGGGCAATTAAACGTACAAGATGGTGTGCTTACTGATGAGGGCGTCGAGCTTACCGGAAAGTCTTTGGTGCATTCAGCTGCGTTGACTTCGATTGCGTTTAATCAGGGGCTGTTTGGCTCTGGCGGCCAATACATCGTTTCGATAGCGCTTATCTTGTTTGCATTCTCTACGGCCATTGCATGGTCTTACTATGGCGATAGAGCAATCACCTATTTGTTTGGCCCAAAACTAGTGATGCCTTATCGAGTTGTGTATTGCTTAGCGTTTTTTGTGGCGTCGTTCACCGACACGACAATCGTATGGAATTTTGCTGCGGTTTCGGTAGTAGTGATGACCTTGCCCAACCTGTTCGGCATTGTCTTATTGCGTAAAGAAATGCGGCAATTGCTTACCGGCTATACGAAGGAATGATCACTGGCATTGCCAGAGGGGGCTACCCTCTGGCAATGCAGCATACTAATTAGCAACAACCTGTGTGCCATTGACCCAAGTCTCAGAGACCGTTGCTCGCCAAATCTGAGTGGGAGAGTCGGCAAAAATATCTTGATCTACCAAGATAAAGTCCGCTGCTTTGCCTGGCGTCAAAGTGCCCAGCTCATCTTCTTGATGGCCTGCATAAGCGGCATCTACAGTAAAGCTTGCAAAGGCTTCTGTGGCTGTCATTTTCTCTTCTGGGAACCAACCACCTTCAGGAATATTGTCATGATCTTGGCGGGTGATCGCCGCATGCAAGCCATAGAACGGATTAGGGGACTCCACCGGAAAATCAGAGCCATTGGCAATGATGGCGCCTGCATCAATGAGTTTTCGCCACGCATAAGCGCCTTGAATACGGATTTCTCCGATTCGGTCTTGTGCCATGTTTTTATCACTCGTCGCATGGGTTGACTGCATGGAGGGGATTACCCCTAACTCGGCGAAACGCAAAATATCTTCGTAACGCAATATTTGCGCATGCTCGATACGGTGGCGTAAATCTCGTGTGCCAGTCTCAGGAATCAACACGGCAAAATTATCCAAAACAATCTTGTTAGCATTGTCGCCGATTGCGTGGATATTGACTTGAAAGTTCGCTTCCATCGCCATTCTCATGATCTCGTGCATACGCTGCGGGTCTAGCAATAATAGACCACGGTGGCCGGGCATATCGCTATAGTCTTCAATCAAGGCCGCGCCGCGGCTGCCGAGCGCGCCATCAGCCGATATCTTGATGCTGTTCACGGTAAAGGTGCCATCAGCGCTAGCAATATGTCCCGCCGCTAGTAGCTCGGGCAATTGCGGATCGCCTGCGGCAAGCATTGCATTGACACGAATAGGCAAGGGGCCTTCTTCCAATAACAGTTGATAGGCTTGCAAAGTGCTAGCCGAGATGCCGGCATCGTGCACACTGGTCAACCCTTGTGCTGCTAGCGCTTGCATTGATCGGCGCAAAGCGAATGCCTGCTCCTCGATACTTAATTGAGGAATGTTTGCAGTCACAAGGTCCATCGCATTATCGACAAATGTGCCGGTTGGTCGTCCCTCAGCATCGCGAATGATCTGCCCACCTTCGGGGTCTTGTGTTGCGGCATTAACACCGGCTAGATCCATGGCGGCACTATTGGCCCAACCGGCGTGGCCATCCACACGCGTAAGCCAAACCGGGGTATCGCCAAAGAATTCATCTAGGGTAGAGGCGCTAGGGAATTCATTGCTAGACCATAGAACCTGATTCCAGCCTCGGCCCTGTATCCACTCTAGATTGCCGTTTTGTGCTTGGAATTCACGAATTCTGGCTACCGCTTCTTCTTCCGAGCTTGTGCCGGTTAAGTCGACTCGCAGCAGACTCAAGCCGTAGCTTAATACATGCCCGTGGGCATCGACCAAACCTGGCAGTAATGTGCGGCCATTGCCATCGATGCGAATAATATCAGAGTCCTGTGGGAGTGCTTCGCCTGCGCTATATATGCGGTCGATCTTGCCGTCGGTGAACTGTAATGCACTAAACTCAAGCATTTGATGGTCTTCATTGATCGTATAGCCATGCACATCACTAATAAGTGTGGTTTGCGCATTGCTAAGTGTTGCAGCACCAGCCAGTGCCGTTGCACCTAATAGCGCACTAAAGGTTTTTAGAGATTTGATAAGCATAAGCGACAGTTTCCAAGATGAATTGTGCAATCGGGATTGCGACTATTAACGAGGATTCATTTTGTGAATTCGCTTGCGCGCGTTATAGTCCAATTCCAATGCTTCAGGGCCATTTTTGTTTAAAATGTAGCGGAGATAATAATGAAAACTAGACAAGATTACACGTCAAAGAAGGGCAATGGGCAGGAGACAGCAAACCCTATGCGTCGCAGACTATTGCAATTCGCGAGCCTTGCACCTTTTTCATCCGCGTTGTTTGCGCAAAGCGCCAGTGATGCAATCGATGTCCAAAAACTGCACACGTTTGGATTGCGCGTTAGTGATGTAGAGCGCTCAGTGGCCTTTTATCAGAGAGTATTCGGCATGCCTGTGCAAGCACGTGTGGGCGACACCGTTTGTTTACAGATCGGCGATGGCCCGCGGTTCTTATCGTTGCGACCCACGCAAGCGGGTGAGCAGCCTGGCATTACGCATATCGGTTTGAGTGTGCGTAACTTCAATGCAGCCGACATTGCGGCACAATTACGCGCCAATGGGTTTCGCGAGAACCCTGCGGCTGCGACGCAGAACAACCCCTTAGAGCGAGCCATGCAATTTTGGCAAGTCAACGACCAAGTCATTGCATTTGCTGACTCTGAAGGGCTAAACCTGCAGCTATGCGCGCCTTCTTACTGCGGCGATCCAAGTGGCCAGTGTGAAAACGTCAGTCCTTTAGACGGTGGGCTTATGGCGCTAGATGACATCAATCACTTCACCAATTTCATGAGCCATGCGCCCAATACCAACCAGTTTTATCTAGATTTGTTTGGCTTGCAGTATCAGTCCTACCAAGGCCCGACAATGCCAACGGTTGGGGTAGGTGACGGCAAGCAGTTCTTGATGTACGTAGGCGGTGCTGCCGAAGGGCGGCCAACTCGGCCTGCTAGAATCGACCACGTTAGTTTAAGTGTCGAAGATTTCACCGTCGAAGGGATCCAGACAAAGCTTGAAAGTATAGGGATCACACCACGCAACGATCCAGCCAATACTCCTCCTTTAGTGCATTGGGTCAGCTTGCGGATGCCTAATCGAGGCGGTGCTGAGGGTGGCACGCCAGAGGTGTATTTCTCAGACCCAGATGGGATTCACATTCAGGTCCAACACTTGGACTACTGCGGTGGCGGTGGTTACCTAGGCGAGGAGTGCGCCCCGCTCTAATACAGGTTTCTGCGCGACTAAATATGAACCCCCGGATTAATTGAACGCCTAGGCTCAGTCAATCTGGGGCTCTAGTCTGGACTCATTTTGGTGCAGCGTTTATTCTACGCGTCTTTTTTCGTCCCTTTCAGGCAGTTATGCCTTAAAAATCACAATAATTAATGGTGACCCGATTGAATTTCCGTGCCGTTGTTCCCGCACTAATGCTTAGTGCCTGCGTTTGTGCCCCCAGTTTTGCTCAAAACTCTAATGCTTCAGCGGTAGAGCTGACCCTTAACGATGGCGTCGCTTTGCCCTTGCAACGTTTCGATCATGGAACGGCTGACATAGAGGTAGATGGTTTCATCAATGAGGGTGCGTGGGGACAAGTGGCGCCGATCAATCAAATGCGCGTGATCGACCCGGATACCTTAGAGAGTGTGCCTTTTGATAGCGATGTTCGAATTTTCTATACAGACCGCGGCATTTATATCTCTTTTGACTTAGAGCAAGCCACTGACAGTATCGTTCAGCGTATTTCCGCCCGCGATAATATTGATATCGACCGCGACTCAGTCTCTATTACTCTGGATACTTCTGGCGAAGGCCTGTTCGGCTATTGGATGACCTTAGCGCTCGGGGATAACCAGGCTGATGGAACGGTACTGCCGGAGCGTAATTACGCGAAGCAGTGGGATGGCGCTTGGTATGGGGCAACACAGCAAACCGATTCAGGTTGGAGCGCTGAGTTCTATGTACCTTGGGGGCAGATGGCAATGCCTCGTGAAGATGGCGTGCGCCAAATAGGCGTTTACACAGAGCGCAAAGTTGCCTACTTAAACCAAACTTGGGCCTGGCCGGCGATTCCTGAGTCGAGCTCGATCTTTATGAGCAGCCTGCCGAAGCTCGAGCTTGAAGGGGTTGATGTGCGCCAACAATGGAGCGTCTTCCCTTATGTGTCTTCTACCTTCGATGAGATCGACAGTGATGTGGACTACAAAGCTGGTTTCGATGTGTTTTGGCGCCCTTCGAGCAACTTCCAACTCACCGCGGCTGCTAACCCAGACTTTGGATCGACAGAATCGGATAACGTGGTGGTCAATTTGACCGCGAATGAAGTGTTTTTCCCGGAAAAGCGTTTGTTCTTCCAAGAAGGGCAAGAAGTGTTCAATACCACTCCACGCTCGACCGGCAGCAATGGTAAACGGCTCTCGATTGTGAATACCCGCCGCATTGGGGCACGACCAAGGCCGCCAAAGCTTCCTGCAGGGGTTAGCTTGCCCACGCGTGAGCGTATTCGCCCTGCAGACTTACTTGGCGCTGTGAAGGCCACAGGGCAGCTTGGCGCTGTGCGTTATGGTTTGATGACAGCCTTTGAAGACGAGAGTGAATTCTTAGCCGGTGGCCAGCGCTACTTCCAAGATGGCCGCGACTTTGCCGCGTTCAGAATGATCTATGAAGATAGCCAAGGTGCCGCCTACCGCGGTTTGGGCTATATCGGTTCGGTGGTTCAGCACCCAGATTCAGATGCGCAAGTCCATGCAGTGGATTTCCATTACCTTACTAACGGCGGCAAATGGAATATTGACGGTCAGCTAATTCGTTCTGAGACTGATCTTGTTGGCGATGGTGCCGGTATGTTTGCCGATGTCGTCTACACGCCTCGGCAGGGCATTAAGCACAACTTCCAGATGACCTACCTGGACGATACGTTCTACGTGAATGATTTCGGTTTTCAGGAACGCAACGATTCACGAGAGCTTTGGTATCGCTTTGAGTGGGTGAAGTCGGATTTAGAGATTGTGCGTAATTTCCGTTTCACGCCGTTCCTGCGCTATGAGGAGAACAGTAACGGTGACCGTACAAACAATGCGATTCCGGTGCTAAGCGCAGCGATTACATTGAATAATCTCGACCGTGTGAACGTAGCGCTACAGCACTTCCCAAAACGCTATGACGATCTTAACAGCTTTGGTAATGGCACGTTTGCAACTGCAGAGCGAACCAACTCTAGTTTCAGCTATCAAACTAACACGGCGCGTCCTGTCAGCTATAGCTTTGGCCTTAGCACCTCTGGTGAGTTCGTAGGAGGCGATAGTGTCGGCGCTGATGCCGGCATTACTTGGCGCCCTCGCGATAATATTGCACTAACGACTAAGCTAAACTACGACGATCGTGATGGATGGTTGTTGCACCAAGAAAACCAAAACTTCACGACCTTCCAGGCCGAGCAGTGGCGTTTTGATGCGAGTTTTGAGTATTACCTCACTTCACGCCAGCAGCTGAGCGTCGCACTGCAATGGGTAGGGATCGAAGCAGAAGAAGACGAATTTTATAACTTGCCTGCTAATGCGTTGACCAAGAACAGGGATTTGATAAAAGTGGCTAAGCCTGCTGGCCCAACGGACAGTTTCGGTCTATCGCAATTGAATTTCCAGCTGCGCTATCGCTGGCAGATCGCGCCATTGTCCGATCTGTTTGTGGTGTACACGAAAGGGGATAACCGTCGTACTGCCTTGCTAGGCTTTGACGAGATGTTCGAAAACTCTTGGGATGACCCGCTTGGCAGCCAGTTAGTGGTTAAGCTGCGTTATCGTCTAGGAAGCTAAAAAAAAAGCCCTCACTATTGAGGGCTTTTTTTTGTCTGCATTAACGTGAGGCTGCTTTCATATTGCCTTTATCGGCATTGGCAGTCATTGGGTTGCCTAGCAGGTGCGCCATATCGATTAGGATATAGCTGCTCTCTACAAGCAATGGATCCTCTTCTTGCACTTCGTCTTCGGCTTCCTCTTCTTCGGTTTCAACGATCGCAACGCTTTCAGGGTCTAAGTCTTCCTCAGAAGGCTCTTCCCATTCTTCGATTGGCAAACCTTTGAGCATAAGACGCATATTATTGGCGTTGAACTCGGCACGGCGATTTTCATCGCGCTCCTGACGAACCTTCTCTTCATTGAGTGAGAGAGTAGTGCGTTCACGTAACTCGCGTGAGCGTTCGATCTGCTCTGCAAGGTAGATAAAGTCTGGGTCGCTTGATACACGCTCGTCATGTTTAACTTGAAGATCGGTTAGTATGTCTTTGATTGGGAAGTAAGTATTGTACTCCACTGGGCGCACAGTATCCCAAGGTAGCGCGCCATCAAGATTACTTTCACCCATCTCTTCGATAGCTGTGTAGCGATCAGGGAAAAGGATGTCAGGCATAACGCCTCGATGCTGAGTACTTGCACCAGAGATGCGATAGAACTTAGAACGGGTAAGTTTCACTTGCCCATAGTTCATCGGAATAATCTCTTGCACAGTGCCTTTACCGAAGGTTTGCCCCCCCATGATGATGCCGCGCTGGTAGTCTTGAATCGCACCGGCAAAGATCTCCGAAGCGGAGGCGCTGGCACGATTGACTAAGACACCCAACGGCCCCGAATAGGTCACCTCTGGGTTGCCGTCACCATAGGCGCGCACAAAGCCGTTGCGTAGGCCTGAATAGCGAATCTGTACGGTATTGCCAGTATCGATAAACAAGCCAACAAGATCATTGGCCTCTGTGAGTGAGCCACCGCCATTGTCGCGAAGGTCCATCACGATAGCCTCAACACCCTCGGCTTTAAGCTCTTCAAGCAACACTTTGACGTCACGAGTTGAGCTTTTGAAATCAGGCTGGCCAGCGGCGGCTGCTTCAAAGTCGAAATAGAAGGTTGGTAATTGAATGACACCGATTTTGTAGTCATTGCCGTTGTAGCTTACTTCTATTACCTCTTTTTTCGCTGATTGATCCTCAAGTTTAACCGTGTCGCGCGTAATGGTGACCTCGTGTGCTTGGGCCTCACCGGTGGCATCGGCAGGGATGACGGTAAGGCGTACGACTGTGCCTTTTTCACCGCGTATTTGATCTACAACGTCATCTAAGCGAAGGCCGACGACGTCTTTAGGCTCGCCATCAACGCCTTGGGCTATCGATATAATACGGTCGCCAGCTTTTAGTTCTTTGCCACGCTCAGCAGGGCCGCCCTTGATGAGCTCAACGACTTTTGTGTACTCCTCATCTGTGGTCAACTGAGCTCCAATGCCTTGAAGGGACAGGCGGAGGCTCATATTGAAGTTCTCAGAGTCTCTTGGTGAGAAGTAGCTCGTATGAGGGTCAATCGTGCTAGCAACCGTTGCGAGATAAGACTGGAACACATCCCGGTTATTGGTTTTGAGCACTTGATTTAGCTGATTGCGATAGCGCTTGCTCAGTCGTTCCTTGATCGTCTCGGTATCGAGATTAGCAAGCTTGAGGCTCAACGCACTATTTTTGACGCGTTGACGCCATAGCTCGTCAAGCTCTGCACTTGTCGTAGCGTAAGGGGCGTCCTCACGGTCAATTTCAATAGTTTCATCGAGCGTGTAATCGAATGAGGCCAGGGATTCTTCAACTTGATTAATCGCGAATACAAGGCGTTCGAGCAAACGGCGGTGGTATAGATTGTAGATCTCGAAGGCAGGGTCAATGCTGCCACTTTTGAGCGTGTCATCTAGGGCATTGCGGTATTCCTCTAATGCATCGATGTCTGATTGCAAGAAATACAGCTTGGAGCCGTCTAAGGCCTCAAGATAAGCATCAAAAAGCTGGCTGGAATACTGGTCATCGAACAACACGCGCGAGTAGTGTTTATCTTCTAGCTCCTGTAGTAATTCGGCTGCTGTTCGCCCATAGATAGGCTCAGAGCTCAACTCAGTATATAAAGAGTCTACATCTAAGACAGGATTGAGGATTAGCTCTTCCTGTGCCTGCACAGAACTGGCTCCAAAGGAGATCAGTAGGGCGATAATGGGTGATAGGGTTTTCACAGCTTTGAAGCCCTGGCGGCCTTTTTGTCGCATAAGCGAGAATTCAGCTTTTCTCATATTGCATCACACCGTTTAGTCTTTGTATTTCGTTGAATCGATGACTACTTATAAACCATGGGGCTAAGCAATTGCTAGCCCTTAAGTGTCCCAGTTTGCAATCCATTAGTTTGAAAATCAGTCTAACGGAATCTAAAACATGCGCAAACCCATGATTGAGGGGTTTGAAGCGAAAACTTAGCTTTTTATCGGCTTTTCTTTCGCACTCGCGTGCCTCTCTGCGCGTTCTATGTCGATATAGCGGTCTGTGATGGCGCTAGAGCCGTGCCCAGCATCGTCACGGACATGTTCTCTAGGCCTGCTTTTGACGTCCTCTGAGATCCCTGTATGACGTAACCAGTGCACCGTGGCTGCCGCTAGTCTGTCCGCTTCTTCTATCAGATGGGCTGCCCGCAGTTTTTCTTCCGCAAAATCGAAAGTTTTTTGCACAATGGCCCGTATTTGCCTAGTGCTGGTGATTCCGCCTTTACCGCGAGTCTTATGAATCAGTGGGGTGGCTTCCCCGGGTAATGGCAGTGCCGTCATTCCGCGGGAGTCGCGATAACGTCGCAGGGCGTCGAGCATATTGTCGCTGACTGAGATCTCACGCTCCTTATTGCCTTTGCCGACAGTCAAAAACCACCAATTGCCATCCGAATCACGTTGGAAATGCCCCATTTGAGGAGCCCAGCGCGGGGTTTCAACAAGCTCTGAGACCCTTAAATACATAGCAAATAGAGCATTCATTATGAAAAGTGTCCGTTCATGATTCGCTGGATCTTTCTCTGCTAACTCTTCAGCGCCAGCGAGGACATAATGCCACTGCTGGGGTGATAAGCGGCGTACCTGCTTCTTGGATTGCTGTTTGCGTAAGAATTTACTCTTCTGGCGGATCTGCGACACTGGATTGGCCGCCAAATAGCTCTCTTGTATAAGAAAGTTAAAAAAACTGCTCAAGACACTAAACAGTGACTGCAACGCTGACTGCGAAATGGCGTACTCGCCTTGAGTGCTAACATAAGGCCGCCACTGGGGATTAGGCACGCGCAGGCCCGCCTGTGAGATAAACCGGGCCACATTTTTATCGCCAATCCAATGTTTGGGTGGTTCTTTGGCAAAAGCGACATAGCTTTCTATATCTTCACGCTTAATATCCACTAATGATTTGTCAGCAATTAACCAGCTCCATTGCAGGAAATGCTCGATCTCGCGTCGATAAGTTGAGAACGTGTCGGGGCTACCCCTATAGCTGTAGAGAAACTCGCTAGCGTATTGATAGTCAGCTAAGGCGTTTTCTGGGCTGTTCGCCACTAAGGCGTCTAATGTTCGAACTGGGTGCTTAAAGGGGTTGGGCATCTCTTCAAGCGTATCGAACAGGGCGCTAGGTTGTTTTGGTTTGTTCATAGTCAACCTTTATGGGGCCTAGGCGGTCATTTGTAAAGTTGGCGGGCACTATTTTTCTAGGGTATTCTTCGAAGCTAATTCGCGCTGGAAGGACTCTGGCGTACAACTGGAGGTAGTACCCGTATGAACGTTTCTCTAAGTCACATGAAAAGAAAACTAAAAGGTCTAGCACTAATAAGTGCGGTGGGGGTTATATCAGCGCTTGGCGTTGCCAGTGTCCATGCACAAGAGCAAGGTGATACCCTAGACGCGATTCTGAATTATCGTCAATACACACCACTGTTCTCTAGCGCGGGGCAGCCAAGCCGTGAGCAATTTCCGTTGTTGAAAGAGCAGGGTTATGAACGCGTGATCTATATAGCTTTTAACAATGGTCGCACGGCTATTCCTGACGAAGATCAAATAGTGAAAGATCTTGGTATGGACTATTTGCATATTCCTGTGGATTTCAATAATCCAACAGTGCGTGATTTCAATGCGTTTGCTGACGCCATGCAGCGTGAGCCGAACAGCAAAACGATCCTACATTGCCAAGTTAATGCACGAGCAACAGCGTTTAGCCTTTTATATCGAGTGGTGTATCAAGGTGTACCGTTGGCGCAGGCGAAAGCCGATATGAACACTGTATGGCAACCGAATGAGGTATGGAGAGATTTTATATTTGACGTACTCGCAGAGCACAATATCTCCAATGAGTGTGCGGAATGTGATTGGACCCCACCGGCGCGGGATCAATAGGAACGAAAAAGGGGGCACGAAGCCCCCTTTTTTTTGCTTAACTGTTTAGCTTATCGCTTTGCAGTGACTTCAACTTCTACGCGACGATCTGGCTGCAAACAGGCTTTTAGTTGTGCAGTTGCCACAGTGCCTGGGCATTGTGTCATTGTCGTCACTGGGTTTGAGCCATTGCGACCTTCAGTGCTGATTTTGCTAGCAGGAATGCGCGCTGTCTCAACCAAGTACGCTTTTACTGACTCAGCACGACGACGTGATAGATCTAAGTTGTAAGCGGCACGACCAAGACGGTCTGTATAGCCTACGACTTTAATCGTTTCAAACTCGGCGCCACGTAAGTTAGTCACGAGTAGGTCTAGCTCACGCTTACCTTCTGGCAATAACTCAGCTTTATCAAACTCGAAGAAAGAGTCAGCTGACAAAGTAGTGATTGTTGGCTCTGGTGCAGGCGCAGGAGCTGGTGCCACTGGCGCTGGTGCAGGAGCAGGTGCTGCTACTACAGGTGCAGGAGCAGGCTTCTTTTGACCAAGACGATAAACTAGGCCGACAGACAACATATTAATGTTAGCGTCGCGCTTAGTGGCGTCTAAAAAGTTATAACGCTCCGCTTCTACGCGTACGCTAACCTTGTCATTGAACTCGTAGGCAACACCCACACCGAATTTTTCATGAGTATCGCGGCGGTGTCCTGATGGGTAAGTCCCAGCAGCGGCATAACCTGTACCGAAATAGTCACTTTCAACGCGTGCATTGTTAAGACCTGCACGAGCGAATACGTCAAATGCGTCAGTGATTGGCAATGTAACCACTGCGTCTAAGTTGAAGCCTTTTACAGCAGTGTCGCTCAACAAAGTGCCAGATGGTAAAACGCCAACATCATTGTTGTAGCTGCCAAGATCATAGTAGCCAACTTCTAAAGCAAAGTTAGAAGTAAACTGATAGCCACCATAAACCTTGAAACCTGTGTCGCGAGTATCAGCGCGACGGTTAACGTAAGTAAAGCCTGGCTTAATCAAGGCATCAGTGACGTGAGTCTTGTCGATGCGCGAAGAGGTTAGACCTAGGTTCAGACCACCATAAATCCCTGGTTCAGCCGCAAAAGCTGCAACTGGGCTTAGCAAACATGCGAGCAAGCATAGTTGTTTAGGAACGGTGTTTCTTACATTCTTCATTCAATTCTCCGTGAGACCAAAGTCTCGTCTAGCTACATTGTGGGTGAAGCAATAGCGGCGCGCAGTGTCGAGCTTATTTAAGCGTTTGTCCACACTTTTCGTAAATATTTATTTATTACTAATAACAAATACTTACAAAGCATTACTGCTTTGGAATTAACCTTGCTAGCCGTCTTTATTATTACGCTGAAGCCTAAATTGCGTAAAACACCGAATAATACCAAAACCTTCAAACAAGAGTCATAGCTCTATGGTTGCGCCACTTCACACTTTTCCGTCTTTATCCTCTCAATAGCGTGCTTTTCGTCCTTGAGGAATTACGCCGCAAGTCAGAACAACTGCGCCTAGGTGATCTCATCAGCGCAGGTTTCTATAGGCCAGAGGGCTCTGTTATTCAGATCTAATTTCTATTTCCTTAATTGAGTAGCCGCCTGGGATATGGCCAGGATCGATTCGAACGCGGCTTTCGTTGGCAATTCCGCTTAAATCAAAAATCAACTGATTCAAACCTGCGTTGATGTTGCGTTTGATGATGTTTTCTTCAGAGTAGTCTTCATCTGCTTGGCGCTTAAAATAAATTTTGGTTTCTAGATATTCATCGTTCTGAAGGCTTAAAAGGAGTGAGGATCTATCGTAATCAACTCCTGGCAAAGCGGGGAGCATAAAATAGGGATCATCTGTTGTGGAGTCGAAACTCAACCCTTGTTCAGAAAAACTGATGTTCTCAACCCCTGGTGAAAACTCAATAGAGTCTGTCGGAAAACTTTTCAGCGAGTAGACGATCTGGCTTTTAACCGTAGAGAGATGATTGCTATTGAGATAACGAATGGCGTCTAGGCGACGGTTATCGCGAACATCTCTTTGCGCCTGTGCCGCCGGCGTATCTAAAAGATTGATGCCGGCAAGAAAACTAGCATCATGCTCTATGTCTAAAAAGCTTAGCAAGGTAGGCGGCAGATCCATAGGCGTCGCAAACTTTTTAACCTCTGCAGCTTCTCCAGTGTTCAAAACATTGAAATAAAGTCTGCGCTCATAATTTCGCGGGAATAAAGAAAAGGCATTATTGCGCATGGCAAGATGGTCTGAGACAAGCACTACCAAGGTGTCGTCGTACGCTGGGTGTTGTTCTATTTGTTCGATAAAATTGCCTAGCAAATAGTCTGTGCAGTGCACGGCATGAAGAATCGAGTTGTCGATAATTGGGTAAGGGCTGCAAGAGGCAGAGGGCTCACCAATGGGGTGATGCGTGTCTACCGTTAGCAGTGTTAGGTTGAAGGGTTGCCCGTTGTCAGCCAAGTCATGAAATTGCTCTAACGCGAGTGAAAAAAGAGAATCATCGAACAAACCCCAACCACCTATATAGTCAGTGTCCTCAAGCTCGTTTCGTAAGCGTGTTCTGCCTCTGTCTCTTATACACATCTCCGAGCCCACGAGACCTCTCTACATCTCGT
>CAJXSF010000004.1 GCA_913061515.1 uncultured Gammaproteobacteria bacterium
TCTACACTAGATCGCTCGTCGGCAGCGTCAGATGTGTATAAGAGACAGATCTGTAGCAATGCTGGAATTAAGAATAAATCACTTAGTAGGGCAACGAAAATAGCCAATGATCCAAAAAAGCCAATTTTTGCCATGCCTAGGTAATCAGAAAAACTCAGAATTGCAAAACCTAAGCCTAATACCATGGTCGTGTACATCACCGCTTTGCCAACATTGGTAATCGTGCTTTCAAGGGCTTGCGCCATGCTGCGCGTGTGAATCAATTCAAGCCGATAATGAGTCATGAAATGAATAGTATCATCAACGGCGATGCCGATTATGACTGGCGCAATCATCAATGTGTCTGTGTCTAGCGGAATGTCGAGCAGCCCCATCAAACCAAAACTTAACAAGGCAGGCAGAATATTAGGAATGATAGATAAAAGCCCACCCTGTATCGAGCCAAGGGTTAGCATCATGATGACGCAGATGACACCAAGCGCGAGCAAAAAGCTGCTGTATTGGGATTGGGCGATCTCGTCTGTGGCGCGCATCATGAGAGGAATGGAGCCTGTGACTTCGATGTTAAGCGCTGGAAACTGTGCCTCTAAGTCAGCGAAGCTTGCGTCGATCTCTACGGCAAGTTCATCGAAGAACTGCTGATATTGGTACGAGCCAGCATTGTAGGCATTGATAGTGATGTGTGAGCGGCTATAGTCATCGGAGACTAGCGCGCGGCGGTCATCGGGGTTGGCACTATTGAACAGATAAAGTAACTGCGACACCATGGCTTGAGTGTCAGGCACTTGATAGAAACTGGGGTCATCGTTGTTCATGATCTGATTCGTGTCTTTGACTATGTTCGCCAAAGAATGGGTGCGCGAAATTTGCTCTGGGTAGCGCTGGATGATGCGCGTTTGCAGTGTGTCTACTGCCTTTAGAAGGTCGGGGTTCAACAAGCCGTCGGCAACCCCGGTGTCGATCATGATTTCCATGCTTTGCGCACCAGCCATATTCTCATCGACAACGGTGTAGGCGACGCGCATGTCGCTGCCCTCGCGCGTTAGTTCTGCGACATTGGTGTCGATGCGCACGAGTGAGGTGCCGTATAAGCAAATTGCCAGCAGCGCGCCAAAGATGGCTAAGATTGCCGCTGGCCGTCTCGCCACAATGCGCGGCACGCTCTCAAGTATGGCTTGCTGCCAAGAGATTACGATGACTGTGAGGACGGAGACCAATGCAACATAGCCGCCGATAACGGGGCCTAATAGGCTAAAAATGAAAGCGGCGTACACTAGCCACACCACGCCCTTCATAGGCAGTGCAAGCGACTGCCAATAGTGCGCGAGACGGCCAAAACCTGAGGGTTTCTTCTGTTCACTTCCCGGGTGCCAGACACTCAACAGAATCGGCAATAGCACCATCGTGAAGAACAGTGCCATAAACACCCCCAGCGCCGACATTACGCCAAAAACGCGAATGGGGAGAAGGTCTGAATAGCTCAGCGCTAACACGCCTGCCATGGTCGTAATGGTGGTAATGAAAATCGCCAGACCAGTTTTTTCATAAGCACTATAGAGCGCATCTTCATGGTTTTTTCCTTCCCGTCGAAAAGAGAAGTAAGCACTCATCACATGCACGCAATCGGCGATACCCACAGCAAAGATTAGCAAGCAGGTTAAAGCCACCATGGTCGACAGTGCGACCCCCATCCATGAGGTGGCTCCCCATGTCCAGGCAAGGCTAAGTGCGATAGTAAGAATCGGCCAAATCACTGCGCTTAGCGAACGAAATAACGCCCAAAGTAGGGCCACGAAAATGCAGATCATTACCCCGCCGAGCAATGCAAGTTGCATCATCGTGCGGTTAACAAATTCCATCAACGGAGGATTGCCAACCGGATAGAACTCGAGTGCAGTCTCATAAGGCGTGTAGGCCGCTTTCAAGGCGTTGAAAAACCGGCTGTAGGCAAACATGTCGACAACTTGAAAGGGGATGTCTTGCACCTGGGCGTCTTCATCAAAACTCAAGGTGAAATTGTCTGGGTCATCGAAAGCGCTGAAGCTGCTATCCAAAGAGATCGATGCGGAATCGATCTGGGGAGTGAAACCCTCGACGGGTTCTGCACCAAAAATAGTTTGAATGACAATGCCCGCATATTGCCCGTCTTCTGAATAGAACAATAAGCGAAAGTCATCCTCTTTCATGGCCTTGTCGCGCACGGTTTGCATTTCTGCCGACGTACTAGGCAGCGGATTGGGAATGAGGCGTTCGGAGCGAAGTGTGTCGGCATCACTGCGTTGAATCCGAATATTGCTTAAGGATTGGACGCGGCGGATTTTGCCAAGCTCGGCGACATCGACCGTGACGCCATTGACTTGCGCAGGAAGGGTATCCGAGTCTAAGGTTTGCCAGTTTTCTAGATCATCGGTTAATTGTGCAATCGCGTTGAGCGATTCTCTAGAGAATACATCACCATCTTGTGCACGGTAGACCAGGAAGACGGAGTCGTCGCTGCCAAACTGTTCACGAAATTCATTGAGCGCTTCAATAGCAGGGTCGTCCTGATCGATGAAGCTATCAATTGTCATGTCGAGCGAGGTGTGGGTATATGCCCCATAGATCATGAATGCGGTGGAAGCTAGTAAAAACGTTAATACTAGCCAGCGTGCTTTCAAGACCAGAGTAGGGATAGTCGCAAACCAGCGGCTCAAGGCCAAAAGTTTTTTGTCCATCTGTCCTAAACTTCCTAACGCCCTGTAGTGATCTACAGGCTTTAATTTTTTTATTGTGACGCTTTGGTTGTGCTAAAACATTGCTGTTTTTTTAAGGGCAGGTATAAACCCCAAAACTTTGTCTGCCGTCGGTAATTGGTGTTTCAACTACGATTCGGTTGCCACCCATATCGCCCGCCTCATTGCGTGCAAGATCGATGAGCTCTTGTTGTAGTTTCGCAGTGCCTCGTTCAACAAACACTATTTCGCTTAATGCATTCGTTGTGCTGCTGCCAATGCGTGTGCAGTTGGCTACCTGCGCCGGTGTTGCAACGGAAACGAGTTGACCGGCGGCTGTCACATTGACCCAAGTGCCGCATGCGCTAATAGCAGAACAAAGGCTTATCAATAAAACAGGTCTTAGCATTTAGATCTCCAATATCGAACGAATGCCCGCTAACCATGCCAGTAATGTGATCTGCGGTAAAGCGTTTGCAGAAGAAAACCCATTAATAAGGCGGAGCTTGGCAAGAGTGAATGTGGAACTATGGTACCATTCGCAGCCTTTGGCGTACCGCTAATTTTGTGAGAATCATGAAATTTGTGGGGCGCGGCAAACCAAACTATTGAATTGATGGGGGAGTGAGCATGAGTAGCACAGCAGCAAAGAGCTTAGAGAGTAAGAATGTCGTTGTCATCGGCGGGACGTCTGGCATCGGGCTGGCCACGGCGGTAGCCGCTTCGCAACTAGGGGCGAATGTGTGGGCAGTTGGCCGGTCAGCGGCGCATATCGAAAAAGCTCGGGCGCAATTGGGTGAGGCCGTTAAAATTGTCTCTGCCGATACCCATGACCAAGAGGCGCTGAAAGCGCTTTTTAAAGAGGTCGGAACGATCGATCATTTGGTCTCAGCTGCCACTGGGGCCAGCCGCACCCTCAAGCCCTTTGTGGAACAAACCGATGAGCAATTCCAAGAAGCCTTTGGCAAACTTTGGGGGTATTCAAAGGTTGTCCGTTGTGGCGTCCCTTTCATGGCCGAAGCCGGGTCGATCACTCTGGTGAGCGGCGCGCCTGCGCGCAAACTCAAGGCCAATAGCTCAGTGTTGAGCTGTGTTGGTGCTGCAGTTGAGAATTTAGTTCGGTGCCTTGCGATCGAGCTAGCCCCGATCCGGGTCAACGTCGTCTCCCCAGGCATCATTGACACGGCGCTGTTTGACGGGCTTGGTGATAAGCGTGATATGGCAGTTGCTGGGATGGTCAAAGGTCAGCTTATTGAGCGTGTCGGGCGACCAGAGGAAGTGGCAAGCGCATTGATCTACCTAATGAATAATGGCTATGCTACGGGCACTACGGTAGACGTGGACGGCGGACAGCTGCTGCGTTAAGAATAATAAGAGGTTAGAGAATGAGTTTTAAGCCCGTGATCTTGGTCTATGACCTAGACAATAAACTGGTAGATGAAATCGCTGCAGAGATTGGTGCCACTGGGTTGTATACCAGTATCAATACTTATAATGAGTCCAACGCCATGGATGCGATTAAGCAATATGATCGAGGGTTTGGTTTTTTAACCAATAAACTCTCATGCGTGATTACCGGTTGGAACAACTACAAAAAACCTCGCGATCAATTTCTTTATCGCCTGCGCGCAATAGAAAAGAGCAGCCCCTTGCGTGCTGCTACACCGGTGATCATCGTGACCGAAGATCACCGCGAGGATCTCAAGAAGCGGGCCTTGGATAGGAGTGATGGCGCCGCGTGTGGCTATTTGCACCCTGATACCTTTAGGCAGTCACTGACCGAGATGCTGCACAAAGTGGTGTTTCAAAAAGGCGAGGTGGAGCTAAACCGGCTCGCCTTGGAAGAGCTCAACGGGGCTAGTCAGTACGACTAAGCTTCGCTGCCGGCCCTGAGGGGCTCGGCAGGCTTGCTTACGCGGCTACCTACTGCATAGATTAGCAAGCCGAATAGAATGCCTGGCATACCTTCATAAACCGCGCCTGCCAACCCAGCCCAGCGCCAAATAATCGCTACTAATAAGCCGCCGATCATCATGGTCAACGCGAGCTTTTCACTAGGGCGTTGCCCAAAGCACAACACGAGCAATAGTGGGGCAAAGGCGCTGGCTAACGCAGACCAAGCCATAATCACCAGTGCGAACACGCTCTGTTCTTCGCTAAACGTGAGTGCCAAGGCAATTGCGGTCATCCCCAGAGTCGATAGCCGGATCAAGAGGCTCGATTCAATCTTGTTTTTCAATAAGTCGTTACTCAGCGCTGACGAGCAACTCAATATGAGGGAGTCGGCGGTGGAGATCGTGGCGGCGAAGATGCCAGCTAACACTAAGCCCACCAACGGCCCCGGCAGCAATTCCAATGCCATAGTAGGCAGTGCCAGTTCGGCATCAAATTCCGCGGGGTTGTTCAGTAGAATGCGCGCCAATAAGCCAACGCCGATTGCCATGCAATAGAACACCGTAAACCAAACATAGTAATACACACGTGCACGGCGCATCTGGTCGGCATTACCCAGTGCGGCAAAACGAATCATGATATGCGGTTGGCCGATCACTGAAAGGCCTGCGAACATCCAGCTGGCCGCGAATAAGATGCCGCCCCCTATGCCGGGGAATGGGAGGTCTTGCGGATACCAATCGAGAAAATGTTCAATAGCGCCCATTTGTTCGCTAGCACCGGCAAAGCCGCCGCTTGCGTTAAGCCCCACGGTTAGCAATAAGGCCATGGCGCATACCATGACCACCGATTGTGCTGCATCCGTCCAAATTGACGCTCTGATGCCGCCTGAGAAGCAGTAAGCAACGACGATGATGGACCCTAAAACAGCGCCTGCCCAAATAGGCCAGTCGAGCAGCACGCTCAAGGCTTTGCTGCCTGCGATTAATTGCGCACTCGCATAGGCTAAAAGAAACATCAAGGTGATGACTGCCGCGACGCGGCGCAAAGTCGTGTAATGCCGCCCAAAACCCCAGTTGCTCAGCATGCCTGCATAGCTAGATTCCCCTGATTTGGCGGCGGCTTCACGCAGTTTATGATGCACATAGAGCGAGGCCATAAAGTCACCAGCGATCCACCCGACCATGAGCCAAATTGAGGCAAGCCCGGTGGCATAGGTGTAGCCAATGGCTCCGATGAACATATAACCACTGTTGTTGGTGGCAACGGCAGACAAGCCGACGAGGGAAGGGGGGACGCTTTGATCAGCGAGGTAATAGTCGCGACTGGTGCCGCGACTTTTACGAGCAGCGCTAATACCGATCAGAACAAACGCAAGAAGGCAGATGATAAAACTTACAAGCATGGTGACTCCGGGCTATTGTTACTGAGCGATATTGGCGCTTGAAATTACTCCGTTATTAAGGGGTATGAGCCATCTTCATTGTGCGTTTCTTGGCCTGTAATCGGCGGGTTGAACACACACGCTAAGCTCAGCTCTTCTTCGGCATACAAGATGTGCTTGTCATGCTGATCGAGAATATACAGAGTGCCAGGGCTAATCTCATGAACGCTATCGTCCGCAAGATTCTTGATGCGCCCTTTACCAGACATGCAGTACACCGATTCCAAATGCTGTTGATAATGCATATGGGTTTCTGTGCCGGCAAAGATGGTGGTGATGTGGAAAGAGAAGCCCATCTTGTCGTTAGCCAACAACATGCGCACACTCTGCCACGTCTCCGAGCGCACGCAGCGCTCGGAGTTTTCGCAGTCTTTTAAATTTCTAACAATCATTCGTTCCTATCCTTTGCTTATGACGCAATGCTTAGCTCTACAAGTAGAACGGCAGCAACTGATTGCTCAAGAATGGTTAGCCCCTTCTCAAGTTCTTCCTGCGTAATAGTGAGTGGGCATAGGCATTTCACTACTTGGCTTTCTGAGCCGCTAGTTTCGATAATCAATCCGCGCGAGAACGCTTCACGACAAACTCGGCCAGCAAGATCGCCGCTGTTGAACTCAAGCCCCTGCATGAAGCCGCGCCCTTTGGCTGTGATCAATGACGGATCATAAGCCTTGGCAATGCGCTGCAAACGCGTGGCTAGCTGACGAACCTTCAACTGCACTTCTGTTTGGAACTTGTCATCTGCCCAATAGTGCTCAAGTGCTTTTGCTGCAGTGACGAAGGCGTGGTTGTTGCCGCGGAATGTGCCGTTGTGCTCACCTGGCTTCCATGTGTCGAGCTCAGGCTTAATCAAAGTCACAGCGAATGGCAAACCATAGCCACTCAACGATTTCGATAAAGTGACAATGTCTGGCTTGATGCCGGCTTCTTCGAAGCTGAAGAAACGACCTGAACGGCCACAACCTGCTTGAATATCGTCAACGATCAACAGAATTTCGTGCTTGCGGCAGACCTTCTCTAGGTTTTGCAGCCATTCTTTGCGTGCGACATTCAAGCCGCCTTCGCCCTGAATAGTCTCAACGATGACCGCTGCCGGCTTGTCCATTCCGCTTGAATTGTCTGAAACCAAGGCATCAAGCAACGCAATTGAGTCGATATCTTGACCGCCGTAACCGTCAAAAGGAATGTGGGTAACACCCGGTAGGCTGATGCCGGCGGCGTCGCGGTGGTGTGAGTTCCCTGTTGCTGCCATGGCACCAAGTGATACGCCGTGAAAGCCATTGGTAAAGGCAACAATGTTTGAGCGCCCAGTGACGTTACGCACTACTTTAAGTGCCGCTTCTACCGCATTGGTGCCTGTTGGCCCCGTGAACTGCATTTTATATTGCAACTTGCGCGGTTTTAGAATCAAATCATTGAAGGTGTTAAGGAAGTTCTCTTTGGCATCGGTGTGCATGTCGAGGCCATGAGTAATGCCGTCGGCTTGGATGTAATCCAGCAACGCTTGTTTAATATTGTCGTTGTTGTGGCCGTAGTTCAGTGTTCCAGCACCAGCTAGAAAGTCTAGATAGGCCTTGCCTTCTTGGTCGTATAGCCAGCTGCCTTTCGCGCGATTGAATGTCACCGGAAAGGCTCGTGCATAGCTCTGTACTTCTGATTCAAGTTCGTCAAATATGTCAGTCATTACGATGTCTCCAGCTCTTTTGTAGGATTATTAGTTTCTTCGTTTGCGAGTGGCGCAATTGAGAATGGTCCAATGCGCAATAAGTGCTCTGAATCGTGCAGGTTTAAGAAGTGTTCTTTGCGATCGAACAGCACGGATTCGTTGAGAGGACAGTCGAGCTTATTGGCAAAACTTGTGAAGAGTCTGCGCGAGGCACTGTTGTCTGCTGTGACGGTAGTGTCTATGAATCGAACATTCTTGCACGCTTCGCCAAGCAGCATTGATTTCAACATGGTGCGAGCCAAACCTTGGCGGCGCATCATAGGGTCAACGGCAACTTGCCAAACAAATAGCGTGTCAGGCTGTTCTGGGGGAATGTATCCCGATATAACGCCCACGGTTTCACCATTGCGCTCAGCGATCGCGCTAGTTTTCGCAAAATGCGAACACACAAGAAGGTAAAGATAAGGGGAGTTGTCATCCACGAAAGCACTGGCACGAATTAAATTGTGCACAGAAATTGCGTCAGTGGGTTTGGGATTGCGGATGGTAAGTTTTTGTCTTGGTCTTTCTTGAGAGCTGATGCCCTCTTGAAAACTATTCATAATAAATATTTGGCTATCTAAACTTTCTCGCCATCTCCTTGGTATGTGTTGATCTATATTAATAAGGTTATATTTCAAAAATAATAACGAAATTAATGTGATACGATTCCAATATCGGAACGCATCCTAACAAAAAAATACTTTGATGTCTAAATATAATTAGGTGTAATCACTCGAGGTGTAAGTTGAAAAGCAATCAGCAATCCGCTGTAACACAAGCAATAATGCGGCCTGAACCGAATTTGACGGGCACGGAAAAACGCCAAAATGAAGTTGAATTTGAACAAGTGTTAAAAGCGATTAGGCGGGTGATTCGCGCCACAGATTTGCATTCGCGGCAGGTCACTAGAATGTCAGGGCTAACCTCATCACAGCTCATTCTTTTGAAGGTCGTGCGGGACAATAAACTATCGACTATTAGTGAGTTAGCGAACAATATCAGCTTAAGCCAAGCGACATTGACCTCTATTTTGGATCGATTGGAAAAATCGGGGCTAGTGAAGCGTGAACGCTCGGAGCTTGATAAGCGAAAAGTCAGTGTGCGCCTTACTGATGAGGGTGTTTCAGTGTTGGAGATGGCACCAGAGCCTTTGCAAGATACATTCGTACGTCAGTTTGCGGCGCTAAAGGATTGGGAGCGCAGCATGATCTTAGCGTCATTGCAGCGCGTTGCCGAGATGATGGACGCTGGCGACATTGATGCCTCACCACTTTTGGATGTTGGTAGCCTGGACCGATCGAGCCCTGCGCTATAGGGCGCAGGGAATTGTTTTTAGGAATTGCGCAGTTTTTTGACCTCTTGATAGCGAAAGCAGGTGCTCACGTGGTCATTGACCATGCCGGTGGCTTGCATATGGGCGTAGCAAATAGTCGAGCCCACGAATTTGAAGCCGCGCTTTTTCAGATCTTTCGATAAGGCATCGCTGATCGGCGAGGTAGCAGGCACATCGGCCATGGTTTGGCGTTTGCCATCGACAACTTTGCCGCCAACGAATGACCACATATATTGGTCAAAGCTACCAAACTCTTTTTGCACCGCAAGAAACGCCACAGCATTGCTGCGCAAGGAGTAAAGCTTCAAGCGATTGCGAATGAGCCCTGTATCTAAAAGGCGTTCCTCGATCTCGGCATCACTCATCTTAGCGACTTTTTTGGGGTCAAAATTATAAAAGCGTTTGCGGTAGTGCTCGCGTTTGCGCAAGACTGTAATCCAGCTCAGGCCAGCTTGTTGGCACTCTAAACTGAGAAACTCAAACAATGTTCGTTCATCATGGACGGGAACGCCCCATTCCGTGTCATGGTAGGCCACGTATAAAGGGTCTGAACCGGCCCAACTGCAGCGATCGCTCATAAACATCTTCCTTTTGTTGATCCTGTCACAAGCATAGCCTAAATCGAGCAAATCGCCGACTAGTCAGCAGGGTTGCGCTCGTTTTACACTGAAAGCTCTATGTTGAAGAAAGGACGCTCCATAATGACAGTATTTCCAAGCAAAGCGGTGCAAGCCTTTATAGGCGGTCTATTGCTCGCCGCGTTGGGCGCGTGCGCCGTTAACCCCGTGACTGGGCAACGTGAAATCAGCTTTATTTCAGAGCAGCGCGAACTGACGATAGGGCAGCAGCAGTATTTGCCCTCACAACAAGGGCAGGGCGGTGAGCTTAGTGTCGACCCGCAGCTTTCGGCCTATGTGCAAGAGGTTGGTAATCGTTTGGCCGCGGTTAGTGATAGGCAATTGCCCTATGAATTTGTCGTGCTCAATAACTCCGTACCCAATGCCTGGGCATTGCCAGGGGGCAAGATTGCCGTCAATAGAGGCTTGTTGGTGGAGTTAAACAGTGAGGCCGAGCTTGCCGCCGTTTTGGGGCACGAGATTGTGCATGCGGCGGCACGCCATGGCGCACAGGCGATGGAGCGGGGCATGTTATTGCAAGGGGCCATGGTGGTCGGGGCAATAGCGGTGCAGGGCAGTGAGTATGCTGACTACGCGGTCGGTGGTGCACAGCTTGGCGCGCAATTGCTCACCCAACGCTATGGCCGTGAGGCCGAGCGCGAGTCCGATGCCTATGGCATTCGCTATATGACCAAAGCTGGCTATGACCCTGCCGCGGCGATTAGTCTGCAGGAGACTTTTGTGCGGCTCTCACAAGGCCAAGGCAGCAGTAACTGGCTCGATGGCTTGTTCGCCTCGCACCCGCCTTCGCAAGAGCGTGTACAGAACAATCGACTGCTAGTGGCCGAACTGCGTGCAGAGGGTATTACTGGCGGCGAGCTTGGGGTTGAACGCTATCAAGAGGCCACGCAGTTTCTACGTGAATCAAAACCCGCCTACGATGCGTTTGATGAAGCAGAGCAGCTCATTGCACAAGACCGTTTAGAAGAAGCATCACGGCGTTTGGACACGGCGTTAAGCCTAGTGCCCAATGAGGCACGTTTTCTTGGCCTGCAAGCAGACATCTTGGTCTATCAGCGCCGCTATGAAGCAGCGGTGGCTGAATATGATCGTGCGATTGCGCAGGACCCTAATTATTTCGATTACTACCTAGGTCGCGGGGTCGCTTATTCACGTCAGGGTCAGGAGCAACGCGCCACCAGAGACCTGCAAGCGAGTATCAAATTATTGCCCACGGCCTTGGCAATGACTGAACTGGGTGACCTGTCACTACAGAGCAATGACCGTGCAGTGGCCAAACAGTATTACCAGATAGCGGCCGAAGCGCAGGGGGCGATTGGTGAGCGATCACGCTCAGCATTTATGCAATTAGATATAGCGGACAACCCTGGGCAGTACATTAGTGTGCAAGCCTATGTCACGGCGCAGGGGCGCTTAGTGGCAAGAGCGCAGAATACCTCGCCAATGCCTGTGCGCAGTGTGCGTGTGGAGTTTCGCGCCATCATCAATGGGCAGGAAGTGGGCCGCGCCGCCGTGCTGCCACTATTAAACCCAGGGCAGAGCGGCGACGTGGATTCTGGCTTAAGCTACCCCGAAGGAGTCGCGCCGAGCGCTGGCCAAGTGAGCGTGCAAGTCACTAGTGCCAGCGTCGATTAAGCTTAGAAGCGGTAGCGAACGTTAAAGCTAATTTGACGGCCTACCGCGGGCGTCCCAGGGAAGGGCTGGTAGTCATCGTCGGTTAGATTGTCGATGCGCAGGTCTGCAGTAATTTCATCGAACTGCGGCGATGTCCAGCCTAGCGACGCGGCAGTCAATAAGGCACTGTCGTTGCTAGTGCGCAGTGGGTTGGCAACCTGCTTGCGATACTCATTATCTAAACGCAATTCATAGCGCTCATTGAGCTGATAACTGACAGACACCGTAGCGCGGTCGCGCGCGTAGTTCAGTGCATAGAAGCTAGCATCGACATTGGCCGTGCCGTAATCAGACTCTTTCTCTAAGAAGGTGTAGCCTAGGCTTAAGTCGACACGTTCCCACTGCTTGCGCAGCAATAACTCAACCCCGCTAACATCCATATTGACCGCATTGGCTTGCCGTGCAGAACTAGAGCTGAGCGAGTACGTCCAATCCACTAAATTCTCATCTTCACGGTAAAAGGCCGCTGCAGAGGCTATCCAGTCGGGCCCCTCTTGCGCCAAGGTCACAATAAACTGACGGGCCTTTTCACGGCTAAGGTTAGCGTTGCCGCCAAATAAACCATTAGGGCTAGAGTTTAGCGCCGTGTAGCCGGGCAACTGACTAGTGCCGGCATACTCAGCTTTGAGTGTGCGTTGCCCACCAGTGGTTGGGGTAGTCAGTGTGATATCAAAAACGGGAGACGTGGCATTGCTGTCTTCGCTTGAGGCATCAACCACCGCGCCGAAACGCACAGTGACCGTTTGATCATTGGGCACTGCGAACACATAGGAAGGCGCGATGCGGAAGCTACCATAGTAACGACCATCTAAGTTCGATGTGTCTAAGTCTGTTGAACGAAGCAACTTATCTTTGGATACTTGCCCGCTAAACTCCCAGCTGAGTCTTGCGAAATCCACCGAGCCTTCTACCGCAAGCCCATAGTTTTCTGTTTTGTGTTCAAAAGCGCCAGGCGCCCCTGATTCTTTATTGCGCCGATCAAAATCGTAGTTGTCATCGAGCTGGCGGAAGAAGCCTGACATTTGAACCCAACCACGGCTTAAGGTTCTGCGGTGATTAGCAAGCAGCAAAGTGGTTTGGGTGTCATCGGTTTCTGGCAGTGTTGCAAAGCCAGTGTAAGCGCCAGGCCAAGCGAAGAACTTGTCTTGGTAGGCAATGATTAGGTCCGACTGCGTGTTGCCGGCAATGCGCTGAAGCTGCAAGTTATAGCGCTTGTACTCGTGGTCGCCATTGCTCACCGAGCCTTCGCCCTCAGAGGCAGCGCCGGAAATTTGCAAGCCATATTGCGCACCGTTGTAGTTAGCAGTATCGGCATAGCGCGCGGAAGAGAACAGCAAGGAGTCAGTCCCGACCCCTAGGTTGACCTCAGCACTTTGCTTTAAAACGGGAATGCTGTACTCAATTGTGGCGACATTGGAGTTAAAGCCTGCCAATGCATTATCGCCCCCGGTCAAGATTGTGGGGGTGGACAAGAGCGCAGGATCAATGGGCATCTCAGCGGCGTAGTGCCCCGTTTGCGGGTCGACAATCGTCGCAGCCCCAAGCTTGAAGCCAGTGTTTTCAAACAGACCACCGCGCACGGCGATGTCAGCCTGACCTTCGGGTAGGCCCCGGGATTGAATCTCGGTTTGTGGATCAAAACGCAGCAGGGTGGTGACGGATGCAAAGGTCCCTGCTGGCTCAGTATTGGCGACACGAGTGGGGCTCACCAGGATCTCGGTTAACTGAGAGCTAGGCTCGGCGGCAAATAGTAGTGGTGATGATGTGGCTAAAATGGAGACGATCGAAATTTGACGTATTAACACGGTGTTGGGTTTCCGTTCATTGATTGATGGAGCTAGAGGGGTGAAAAGACGCTTGTGGCGTCAAAAACACATTCTGTTACTTTTACAAGGAGCAGAAGTCTACTTGCCTGTGGCGATATTGGCTAGAGGTTTTTAGTCCAAGGCATGCCAGCCCACGGAAGTGGGTAGATTGGTGGGGCTGGTCAATAATCAAGTGACCATTGTATTTCACTTCTATATAATCACGCTCCGCACGCACCCGTAGCTCAGCTGGATAGAGTAGGTGGCTTCGAACCACTTGGTCGGGAGTTCGAATCTCTCCGGGTGCGCCAGTTATAAAAGACTTAAAAACAAGCACTTATCTGTATTACAGGTAGGTGCTTTTTTTATCTCTGGTAAGCGTGTGTAGTGGATAACGTAGTGACAGGTTGAAGCCTGCACAAAGTTTCCGCATACGGCGCTAAATGCTCCGGAGAAAGGTGCGCGTATCGTTGCACCATTCGAATATCCGACCATCCTCCTAACTCTTGTAAGACATGCATTGGAGTGCCGTTTTGGACATGCCAACTCGCCCACGTATGCCGCAGATCGTGCCAGCGAAAATCCTCTATGCCAGACAGTTGTAACGCCTTGCGCCACACCTTCGTATTGCAACGTAAAACAGGCTTTTTGTTGTAAGTGAACACATATTTCTTGTGCTTACCCAATTCGCCCCGCAGCAGTACGACAGCTTCCCGATTAAGTGGTATTCCTATCGGTCGGCCTGTCTTAGATTGATCGGCGTGAATCCAGGCCGAACGCCTTTCTAGATCGACTTGCGCCCACTGTAGCCTCGTGACATTGGTTTCCCGTAATCCGGTTGCCAGTGAAAATTTAGCCATTGTGCGCGTGTGTTCTGGCAAGTGAGAGAGGAGGGTGTCAGCCTCCTCCCGTGTTAGCCATCGAATACGCCGTGTGGGTTGCCTTAACAACCGCACATGGGGTGCACGATCTATCCATTCCCAATGCTTTACAGCAGTATTTAAAATCACCCTGATAATCTCTAGTAAGCGATTCACCGTTGCCGGTTTGACGCCTGTCTTGAGTTTATCGTCGGTAATCTTGTCGATGACTTCCCGCGTAATCTGATCTAGGTACAAATCCCCTAGATACCTATCGAGCCACTTAAAAGCAGCCAAAATAGGTTCTTTTGATTTTCGGTTAGTCTCCCGATACCACCGTGTTGCTGCATCTTTCCAAGTTCTTCGCGGCTTCTCACCCAATTGGATAACTCGCCACATTTGGTAGCGCAAAGTATCTTCATACTCCTGCGCCAATTTACGTTCTACTGTCTTAGTAGAGCGTTGTATTCGCTTTCCGTCCGGTGCTGTAAAGTCGCACCACCAGTACTGCGAATTGGGTCGTTTGTGCAACATAGTGATTCTCCTATATGTTGAACTTGCGACCTTGGTCGCCCACGAGAGTACTGGGAACGCAGATGCGTGACAAGATCATCCTTAAGGAATACCCATCGACGCCCCAGCTTAGCGGCAGGGACTTCACCCCTTGAGGCCATGCCCCGTAAGGTTTGCCAGTGAACCAAGAGGAAGTCAGCAGCCGTTTGAAGGTCGAGGGTTTCATGGTCATTCTCCATCACTCAATCTCCTGTAAGCCCTTGCCTTAATACTGTCATCGGGGTGCGAACCTCCACCAAGAGGAGAGTTGCGAGTCGTGCCATAGGCTTTACATTTCTGAGCCACCTTCAAATTGATATAGGTGTCAAAGTCCTCGCCAGTGGAGACTGAATCCTCGTTGTGGAAGTCCTGAGCATCTTGGAAGTATTGCAGGATGGCCTCACCCGCATCGACGTAGCCCTCGCGAGCCATGTAGGAAGAGAGGAAACTCAGGCTGTTCACAAACAGGAATTGATCTGAAGGCGCCTTAGAGGGCTGTAGATTGGTACGGGCTAAATGCTTCTCTCCTTGCCAGCCTGCCTCACTCAATGTGTGCCATAAAGAGGACAGAGGCCATCGAGATTGAGTTTTATCTGAATCACTCGGGCTAGTATGGCGAAGCCATTTGGTCGCGCTATAACCCCATAGGCCACTAAGTGAAGTCATAAGGTCAGCGTATGTCACGATCAACACATCGCGCAGGGGTTGTCGTCGAAATTGAAACTCTAAGCGCCAGACTTCAGATACGCCATCCCAACCACACTGCCGCCAAATATCTTCTAGATAAGGGCGGGGGTTTTTCTTCATTTCTATGGTCTTGTTATAAAGGCGAGCGGACAAAGGCGAGCCTGCCCCAATGGATACTCCCGAAAAAACGCGATCAGTAACGTGCGAAGAAAAGTTTCTCGCCTTAGTGACCCATTCATCATTGCGGATAGACTCGATTGAATAGTTCGTGACGAAATCCACACAAAGATCACAGCGACTAACATGGGCAGCACCAACGGCTGTTCCCAGCTCCCCAACAATGGAGTGCAGATTTTTAATAATCTTGTCAGTAGGCATCATGCTTAATAGTTCACTCGCAATCTTACAGTGAACCATAGGCGTGTGTTTTGCCCCTCGCTTAGCTATCTCAAGTCGATAGAAGGGACTAGATAGAACAAATGCGAAAGGGTGTCTACCATTGCCGCTCACTTCAAACAAATGACCGCCTAGAGTTATCTGAGCAAGCGTAGCCGAATGTTCCCTAGGAGACTGCGCCAAGGATTTTAGATGGCTTAATCGTGTAGCGGAGAGTTCTGACAATTCGCCGTGATAGCTTAGATACAAACTATCAATTGCCGAACGTAGAACGGTGGTTGATATGTTGTTATTGCTATTAGAGGGTACTGTGTTACTAGACTGCGTACCCTTTTCACAACCTGCCAACGAGCTGGCAAGCACCCGCGGGGCGTGTGCATGTCCATCCCGTCGGCTCGTTTTTAAATCATCGTTAGTTTTCGAGTTCATCGTAAAAGCTCCTTTTGGTTAAGAGCACTTACAATGTTCGTCAAATTGAACAAGAAAAACGGACGGAGAATAATCTAATAGTGTGAAAAATGGGACATGCGAATTATATATGCAGTGGAATCAACGAGTTGTATAGCTATAGGTTTGGAGGTTAATCTGAGTCTGTATTAGGTTTTTTCCTAGGTCTGCCTCGTTTTCCCTTAATATGTTTAGGCGCTACTTCACTCAGCCACCGAGGCAAAACAGTCAGATAATGAGCTGCACCAGAATACTTGAGGATGTCTGCATCGCGTGCCATCTCCGTAATAGTTCTCTGTGGGTATTCCTTCCAAAGTTGTGTTGCCATGCGTTGCGCAATGAACTTGGCTTGCTGATTAGCGCCGAGTTTATCAGGATCATTTTGCGAGGATTCAGCAGTAACCGACTCGTTTTCGTCTGAGTTTGGGATATCGAATCCAAAGCTAACTCCTCCGGATTCGTCTGGCTCAATGTGATAAACCCATAGTGCGCGTGCGCCATACTCAGGGCCTTCGTAATGTTGATTCCAACCAGTAGGAAACCAAAACTCAGGAAGAGGAATAGAATAACGTCCACACCAATCCTCAAACTCATACCGAGGGATCTGAGCCCACCTCATGAGGCTGCGCTTATACCGCTTTCCCCATATGCACATATCAATGTCATTGAGATGACTGCGAATGTAGTACTGGGGGTCAGCTTTCGAATCCGAGGGGCGTTTTGCCTGAATCAGTGTTTCGCAAAAAAGATTACCTTCAAGAATCTCATTGAATAAAAGTCTTGCGTAGTCCTTTACAAGTAAGGGCAATCGAAGGCGGAAAGTGTCTGGATCGCAACCTGCCCAGCGATGGGATATATCCCAAACGGAAAGAGAATTTGAAAGAATAGGCATGTAGCTTACCTGCTAACACCCGCGCAAGGGCGGTCGTAAAAGCCTAGCGCTGTGCCAGCGGCGGGCGGAAGCAATTGTTGCGGATTGTTGTGTGAGTTCCGCATAGTTCTATTCCTTCATAAGAATACTAAATGGACTCTACTTTAGCGTGTCCTCTCGTGCGATTGAACCCTTCACGATTGTCTCCAATATTGATAGTACTGTTTGCCATCTATTCCTTAGGTGGCTGAACTGTCGGCATTGGAGGGGGCGGGCTTGCCGGAGGCTGCAAGCCTTTTTCTTCATTTATTCTAACAGGCCTGTTAGTAGTTTGTGGCGGGCTGGGCTGAGAATTCTGATTATCGGGCATAAAGCCTCCTACTTATAAAAGGTAAGAAAATAGTTTGATGCTTGCATTTCAGCAATTTCTTGCAGCTTCTTATCAGTTGGTATGGTGGTCTGAATATGCTTGTTAAGTGACTTTTGTTTCGAGCTCCTAATTTCAAATCGCGCTTTGTTTATTTCGGCTGTAGTGAGCTGCCCGTCGGAAATGGAATGCCATTTTAATTCTGCTTGTATCATTAGTTCTTCGAGGTCAACTAAAAGAGATGAGTATGCTTTCATCCTGCTTCTGTAGGGTAAATACTGGTTTATAGCAGTCACTACCTGAGACAAGGCGATAACACTTGCCCACAACCAAGACAGCGTATTCCATATTGCCCATGCCCCAATGCTTGAACTAGAGGCTACGGCTACCACGATTCTTAGACCTCGGTCGACTTTCTCAGATCTTTCTAGCAATAGCTCGATAAATGCAATATGCATTTTTAGTTGATAGATTTCAGTCCAGTACTGATTTTGAGTCACGGCAATACGTCAGATTAAAAAAATCGGAAAAATTACGCGTTTATGTACCTGCGTGAATTCGCATAGCATTAGTCATGACCACTGCTTATGAATTTAGCTAATCCGGCTCCAGCGCCAAGTGCTAAGCTGGAGTTCAGTATAGTGCTTACAAGTTGAAACTGTTCGTGCAGCATGGCGGTAAGCACTAGAACTAAAACAGCACTTACAATCACGCCTAACAAAATAAGCGCGCGTTTGTTCTTCTTGTCTCTAAACTCAATTTCCAATCTCTTGTTTTGATCTTGAGAGGTTAGATGCTGGTTAAACGCCTCAAGCCCTGATGCAGCCAGATTCTCAATTGTTGAGGTGATTTCCTGTATATGACTAATTTTCTCATTTATCACGTCAAGCTCGTGGTTGACATCGGATATATTGTCTCTATCTCTTTCAATCATGTCTGTTATTTCCGCAGTGTCTCGGATATTTAGTTACGTCTTATATCACAGATGATTAGAATAATATTGCTTTTAGCAACGACTCGGAGCTGAAATGCCGGCGAGGTTGTTTGTGGCGTCAAAGACGACAATGGCCGATTGATCAGAGGTCACAAATAGCATATCAAGTACCAGAGCAAAGCAGTTGAAACTACGGCAAGTATTAGGCCGAAAACAGCACATACAAGCACCAAAACCATACCTTCAGGGTATCCTTGGAATCCAAGGTTAAGAGCAGACGCTTTGATTAGTTCTCTAAGGTTTAAAGCTTGTTTTGCGCCCCAGAGGAAAACAACACTTAGTCCTACACTTAGTGAAATTGGAAGCCACAAGGCATACTTAGCGTCCTCGATTTCTGTGTTGGTAAAGTAAAATGAAAGAATAGCTCCGGTGATGGCGTAATAGAATAAATTCAGTTTGAGGGCTAAATCTAAGTAAGAGTTATGCAGGTCAACCTGCATGTTGAAGTAATTCCATTCTAGCTCAGTACTATCCATCTTAGTTACCTACAATGTGCAAGCGTGCTATCTCATAAGAAATGTGAATGTACGGTCTAAATATCACTGGAGCCTTGCCAGAATTCGAGCCTGCCTCTAAGAAAGCATATTACGCCTATGCTACCGAGTAAAACGTGACACCGCCACAAACCGCGCGAGCTTGTGAGCGAGTATGAAGGCTTTGTTTTGCACTTACAGCATCCCTATTAACGCTGATGCCCCTGCACCTATAAGGCTTCCAACAGTGCTGTTTTGTAAAAACTCTTTCAATTTTGATTTGGCGTCAGGGTCATCACTTTTAGAGATTTTTTCCGCTAACTCTTGAATGGTTACATTTGTAGTTAATGTATTACTGTTACCTACTTGGATATTTTCTCCATTTATCGAGCCAATATTAAAAGTTGAATCACCATGCTTAGTAACATGAGGCTGTGCAGTTGTATTTTCGACTTTAAGAGTCAACATGTGAGGATGCTTAGAACCTACCCCTAGAGTGCCGCCCTCTAAGAATGAAGCATCTATAACTTTGAGATGTATTGCGCGCTTACCTGATTTTTGAGTAATAACATCGCCAATACCCACATCTGGTTCATCTGTATAGGGCACCAGAACTTTACCTGTGGACATGTTGCGTTGTCCATTGTATTCCGCGCCTGCGATAGTCAACTTTTCTGGGTATGCGAGCTTTTCAAAATCCATTTTTCTCTCCTGTGTGATCGAGACTGAGGATTAGTGCATAACTATCAATATAGTGTGTTTGCGCATTATCAAGTGAAAACCATGCGTGCACGCGGTTAAAGACTGATAGCAGTGTATCCCATCGAACTCGTGGAATGCCAATAGCGTGTGAGTGTTCCTATAGCGGTGTGCTCCGCAAGCGAGCTAACTAGCTATTCGCAAGGCTAAGATAGACTCAAGCTGAAATCTGACCAAGATCGCAAGTAATTGATATTTATGTAAATAAGTTTCTAAAAGGTTCCATCTTCGAACCGCGCAACAATTCCTTGGACGAAAAGCTTATTGCTTGGAAATACTCATTGAATATCAGATATATACAATAAGTCGCAGGGGAGGATAGCCTAGATAGGTGTAGTGAGTTTATCAGCGAGACGAAAGAGTGTGCCGGAAATTACGGTTGATTGTGGTTCAAGTTTTGGGAGAAATGTCAGTGGCTTTCACGAGTACACCGTTAGCCCTAAAAAAAGTATTAGGTAGCAGGGAACAAGGAGTGGAACAGAATGCACTAATATTGCTGGGCATTTCTTGATTGTATCTATTGAAGGAACGAAGTAGTAAGGGTCGATTCGATTGAGTGCCCAATTCACACGAACAAGAACTGGTCTAACTAGCTGGTTGTAGAAAGATATAAAGATAGCGAGTATCTGGACTTCGAAAAGTAGTATGAACATGTCCAGTCCGATTGTTTCGATGAATATACCCAATAATCGTATTTCGTATGACACTGAGATCATCAGAAGAAATACAACTGCCAAGGTCACGATTTTCCAGAATCGTTTTCTGTTCATGCTAAAAATTTTCTCCGCCATACTATTTGTATAGTGTGCATCCGTGTTGTTGAGTCAAAACAGTGCCTGCACGTTTCTAAAGGTTGAGTAGGAGTATCCCATCGAATTCATGGAATTCCAACATTGAGCGAACCTTACTGCGGTGGAATGTCCCGATAGAGACCTAATCAGTAATTCGTATGGCTAAAGTAGACTCAATTTGAAATCTGACCAAGATCGCAAGCAATTGATATTTATATAAATATATCTCTGAAAGGTTCAATCTTCGAACCACTTGGTCGGGAGTTCGAATCTCTCCGGGTGCGCCAAATTAAAAAGCCCACTATAAGTGGGCTTTTTAATTTGTCTTACTCGTCAAGATCAACTCCTGTTCAAATCAAGGGGTCAGATCCCTTGATGACGTCCCCAGTCGCCGCCTCTTCGCTGGAAAAGCGCCACTAAATGGCCGCTTCATCCGGTACAAATAAGATCAGTATGTTCCTCTAGTTTATAAGCATGGGCGGAATCTTTAGCGAATATGAATTGCTGAGTAAAACAACTGCCTAGTGTTCCTCGATAGAAATTGTCTCTAGAAAATTCAGGATACGGTACGCACAAGAGCAATTTCTTTGATTCATCTGTGTACCAGCTGCGACTCCCTTGCTCGTGTGTAATGCCAATTAGTGAGTTTAGATGTTGAAGGAATTGATAGAATCTAGGCATTGTCCATTATCGCCAGACTTATCGACAAATCGAGATAGAAGTTTCTTCCAAAGATTAAAATCGGAATCAGTTCCTGCCTGTGTGACGAGTACCCATAAGTCATCCTTATACATTGAGGCTGCCACTACCGGTATGTTGTTTGAAGGGCCAACAAAGCGATCTAACACAATATCGATTCCGTAACAGTCTGTTAGCTCCTCAGCTCTCCTATCGCGTGTCTCTGCTTTTTAGAAATTTACTTTTCCTCAGAGATCAACAATTGGGATAACTCTTTGGTAATGTCATCACGACGATTTCGGATATAAGTTATACCGCCTTCTTTAGTTCTGTCAGCAGAACCTAACCACCACTCTCCTTTCCTGTTCTCACTAAACCACAAAACAAAAACGGTTTCTCCTGAGTGGTTAACCAAACCTGCTGAGCCAGTGTAGCCCGGCATAGGTGTCAAAAGTGGCTGTCTCCAACCGTTGTTAACCTCTGCTAGAAGTAATAGTACGCGCGCAATAGTGCTCTGATCGTCTATATTGTGCTCTACATTGTTTGGATGTTCACTATATCGGACTCGGATGTGGTCAATCTCTGCAAGCTCGGGCAGATCAATCCCTGAAACGTAAGCACAACCGGTTAGAGTGAAAAGTAGGAGCAGCGCTATAACGCGATTGAATAAGGCCATAGAAAGTGATCTTTGCGAATTGTGCGCATTATTAGATTTAGGGCTTAGAGGCACATGGCGAGGGCGACGATTCACGTCTGTATCACTAGAAGTCTTAATAGAGCGCCTCACCTTGTAGCTCGCTGAAAAAATCAAGTAATCTGACCCCTTGATCTTGTCTCAATCGCGTGCAGCGCGCTTGCCCATATCGATTGTGGCGAAACCATTCTCGCCCCATGCCATGACGAAAACCGAGAAGCCCTGTTCCATGCGCATTTCAATATCGTTAGTGGTCGCTGGGAAGCCGCATGGCACATCAAACTCTTTGCAAGCTGCAAGAACTTGTTGGATGGCATTCTCCCACGCTGCCTCGTCAGTGACTCGCTCCCCTTGCGCGTTCTGCGTGGAGAAGAGCTGGCGAAGTGTGCCGGCACCAGGCCATAGCACGCCGATCCCATCAACCGCTGCGATTTCGCGAACATTCTCTAAACCTTTGGGGCTCTCAACGACGGTCCAATTGATTAGTTCACCCTCTGGGTTAATTGGCCACAAATCGGCTTTCTCAATGTATTCCTCATCGGACATGCCCCAATATACGGGGGCGTTGCCAACTGAATCATCAGGCCGTAGGCCACCGTTGGACTGATAGCGCATGGCACGCAGTCCGTGCTCTACCTCTTGCGCACTCTCAACAGTTACAAACATAATCTCTGCAACGCCAGTATCAAGCTGCCGTGCGATGTTATGGGTTGCTGCCTCGTAGTCATCCGCAATCTTAGGCGCTTTGACGATAGTCGGATGGGTGCGGATAGTGGCACCTGCCTCTACCATTGCTTCCACATACTCAGACCAAACCGGAAGCGCTTGTTCGATTGAGGACTCCATGCTGCCGTTGAAGAGAAAATCACTATTTTTAACCCCAAGAGTCTCACTGGCGAGTTCAGGCTGTGATTTATTCGGCAGGTTCTGCGGGTTTCTGTTCGCAGGTCGGTTGGCTGGGGCATAAAGCCCAAAAATGGCTTGGCCATCTTCATGCTTTTCTATTAGGGGGTTAGCTCGGTTAGAGGAAGGGCCGGATTCCTGCGCGAGCACAGCTCCTGATGAACTTAATAGGAACAGTGCGGTAAGTAATGATAGTTGTCGCATAATATTCTCGGGTCTAGTTAGAATTATTCTTTTCGTTTTTGGTGGAGCTTTAATACGCGAACATAGCATTTTATTTGCGTGCATGCATGCTCGCTTGCAAAGGGTGGGGAAGCGTATTGGGCAGGGGTTTGAAATACTTACTAGGCGTTTACTTTAAACCAAAATTCAACTTCGTCAGTATCAACCTCAAAACGTGCAGAATGCTCAACGTTTGCAGGAACATGATACCAATCACCTGTTCTGACTTTAGTTGTTTCTCCATTCATCGTTAAAATCAACTCCCCACGAGTTATCACACCGTGGTTGTCGGTATCATGAACATGTGGCGGAATTGATGTGCCTGCAGGATAAGAGGCAAATAAAACATCACTATCCTTCGCTTCTAATTTATAGGCATCAAAGCGCCCATCATACAAAGGAAGGGCTTTGATTCTTTCAGGGTATTTTCCTGCCATAATGATTAACCTTTTTTAAAATTCATAACGCTCGGCTCAAGCGCCGATTTGGAGCCGAAAAGCCGATTGTTATGCAGCTCATCCCCTAAGGTGCATTTCTCTCAGAGGGGCTCCTTTTGAAGTCTTCTACCAACTTGTGCGGATCGACTAATGCTCGATATTCCTGTGTCGCCTGAGCCCACCAAATTAATTGATTGAGTGTTCTTGCGAAATAATCGAACCAAGCGTCCTTTTCTTCCCCAGCCTGCGTTGATCCATCTGCGGCAAAAACTTTTTGCGCTTTTGGCACATGTATCATCGAAGAGACTGGCAGACAGCCTAGCTCTGAAAGAAATGTACGCATTCCAATTGCTGCACGCATCCCGCCCCATTGGCCTGCCGAGTATGTAACGATGGCACTTGGTTTATAGGAGAATAACGAACTACCAAAATGATTTAAAAGATTTGCAAGCGCTGGACTCATTGAGTGATTGTATTCTGGGCTGACCATAATATATCCATCGGCGCTTTCTATCTTTCCGGCCAACTCGGCAAGGTGTGCAGGAGCCTTGCTTTTTGGATAAGCGAAGTGCGGTTTGAATACAGCCTCAGGCGGATAGTTCTTAGCATCAATGAGCTCTATTTCATGACCTTCATATCGACTTTTCAAACATGCGAGAACTGCTTCCGCTACACGAACGCCCAGACGGGCTGGTACCGGAGGCGTGCTTTCACGCACAGTGCCCAAAAAAACCAGTAATTTCATAAGAACCCCAAATGTCGGCGCCTAACGTTCTGCCGTGCGGCTGACGCACGGCCTCCAGCGTGGATTGATCGAGAATGGCATCGTTACCTTGACTTACAGTTGCCAAAAGCCATGTTCGATTGAGCCCAAAATATAGATAGCAAACTTACCTTTCGTTGGGATTTCTAATGGCCCGATAGCTATTTCTGCACCTTTGGCTTCAACATTTGCAACCGCGCTTTCAATGTCATCGACTAGCCAATAGGGACGAACAACTGGAGCTTCATTTTCTCTTAAAGGAGCACGAACACCGACAATGCTGCCGTCGGGCAGTACGCTAGTTCTTGCACCACCAAGCATTTCATCGGGTTCACCAAAGCTAGCATTTTGAGCCAATTCGTAAGCCTTACACACAGATTCAACATCTGGGGTTACGATCTCAAGATAATGTACCTTCATTAAATGTTCCTTATGATAATTCCACTCGGTTAGGCTTTGCTTTGTTCGCTGCAGTCCACGCCAATTATATAATTTCTAACTAATTCTGAAATCTTTCTTTTCAACCAATCTGGCCCATCATCTGACATATCGTTGTGCTTTGACTCTGGAATTTTAATTATGCAGATATCGTAATCAGTATTTTCCTGAGCTGTCGGGAGCACTCCTTCGTCTGCGGGAAAATCGCTGCCTCGTATAGACAAGATACTAATTTCTTTCGTTCGTGGTAACGGTACGCGTCTGTGGTCAAGCGAGATGATAGATTTCACATAAGGTTTTCTTTCGTTGCCAAGCCACGCAGAAATATCCCCACCGTTTGAGTGTCCGACTAGAAGCAAATCGTTGAATGCATAGTTAGGATAATGAGATTCAAGTTCATCTTTGAGAAAGCTAAGTGTTCTAGCCCCTCTAATCCAGTTCTCACTTCTGCTTTCAAAGAGATCACCTTCAACTGAAAGCGCAGGATCTTCGGGTAACTCATGACGTATCGCAACCACCATATATCCTAGATATGTAAACTGCTCAGTTAAGAAAGTATAGTTGGTATGAGCAACCCCATATCCCGCACTTAGGAATGCAACGGGACATTTATTTTCAACTGTGCAATTGGTGACGTCACTTGGATAAGATATTTCGACAGGAATTGATCTATTTCTACTTTTATCCTGTATATCTTCTGCATTCAAAGCGCCTGCAAAAAATATTGAGATAGCTAAAACAACTTGCAAATACTTCATCATTTGTCCTGGAAGTCTAACCCTTGAGCGAATGCTTACACCGCATTTTGCGGCGCTTCATATACGAAGAGCTGGGTAAAGCCACCATCTTCGTCTGCACGGAGTGCGCCCCTAATCATTCCCGCTTTGCTAAGCACTGCATGAGAGGCGAAGTTCTCTGGTGCAGTGGTCGCAATCATGTGTGTCAAGCCATGTTCCCTGAAGCCGTAGCGAATGAGGCCGAGCAGAGCTTCCGTTGCTAGGCCTTGCCCCCAGAAACGACGCAGATAGGCGTACTTGACCTCGGCTTCTTGTTGTCCTCCGGGGTGAACGATACCACAGAAGCCAATGACTCCAGGCTCCGCCTTCAACTCGACCGCGAACATACCGTACCCTCGTTTCTTGTAGTTTCGGCGAGTGACGCCAAGCCAATCATTGCACTCCTTTTCTGTGATGGGCTGGCCGTCGCCGACCCATTGCACTGCGTCCGCGTCTCCGTAGACCGCCATCAGATCAGGAAGATCCGAATCGCGCCACTGACGCACAATCAATCGTTCGGTTTCAAAGACTGCTTCAATCAACTCCGGTGCTCCTCTGTGCGGATTGACGTCCTTATTCTAGCATCGGTACAGCTTGTCGAGGCTTAACCCTGTCGTCAAACTCGACGGCGAGGACCTCACAGCAATGACACAAGACATTGCTGGCGCAGATCGAACACAACTTGGCACTCAGTCGCATGACCTTTCTTTATATCGTTCAGTAACAGTTTGTTAGGTGCGTTCTTCAAAATAATCTCCAGTTGAAACAGCAATGTGCTTAAATTCTGGCCCAGGTGGCGTTTCAATCGCTATGACGACCTGACTGATATACAGATTTAGCACATCATCATTTAGTAAGTCTGTTAGCTTTTTTAGATCCCTATTAAACTCACGAATTTCGGTCTGCCCGATTATGAGCTTCGTATTCGCACTGAAATAGCGAAGTTGTCTAAGACCATATGCCTGTCCGAGCCGAAATAAGCGATGCATGACTGACAATGGAACTTCAACTCGTACAGACTGAAGGTTGCCGAGAATTTCAATGTACGCGTTGCCGATCTCACCTTCAGCTTCAGAATCAAAAAGAAGCTTAGATGTTTCATAGCTTAGTTTGTTGCGCTTTTGCATAAGTACTTTCCCGACGCCTCTGAGCACCTAACGCCCTTAATAATGGGCAGGTTTGCATGCTTCTGTGTTGCCGTGGTTGAAAGAGCGTGATGTGGCGATACTGGTAGGCGATGCCGTGAATGATGTTCAGCCCTCTGGTGTGGCCGGAATTGGTAGGCCGATCCACCAACTCACGCAGGTGAATCTTGGCTTGCCAATTGTCGATAATGGTTATTTGGAAGAAGTGTCAAAGACGGCTGCCCGCTTAGGGCGTTGGGAGTTTTTAACGTCGATACAAATCAACCCGATTCCCGGTGGCACGGCAAGCCCATTCAATGCGTTAGCAACATTCTAGTGTGCCAGCGCCTCCTTTAGCAGCGGAGTAAATGACTAAGCTAAGGTGAGCCATAGAATGTATGTAGTGAAACTGACTCGGAATTTATTCGCCAGTCGCGACACCGCATTTACTTTTAATTTTGAGCGCAATATCCTGCACGCGCTGTGCAACATAGTTTTAGACGTTAAAGGAATTTTATGAGCCAGACTAGTATTACGATTTACCATAACCCTCGATGCAGTAAGTCGCGCGAAACTCTCAAGTTAATCGAAGCGGCTGGTTGCGAGCCCCAAGTGGTCGAGTATTTGAAAAGCCCCTTAGGCAAAAACGCATTGAAAGCCTTAGTTCTGCGTATGGGGGTTCCTGTGCGAGATTTGCTTAGAAGCACAGAAGAGGCTTATAAGACCTTAAATTTGGCTGATGCGAGCACGAGTGACGAGGCAATCTTTGACGCCATGGTCGCGCATCCTATTTTGATGAATAGGCCGATTGTAGTGAGCGATAAAGGTGCTTGTATCTGCCGTCCGCCAGAGCGCGTGCTTGAGCTGCTGCCTTAAGCGGGGGTGTTGATCGCCGCAGAAGGTGCCCACATACTTTGGTTCTTGCCTGCGTGTTTCGCTTTGTACAATGCCTTGTCTGCGGCGCGCATGGCCGCTTCTATCGACATACTGCCATCCCAGTCAGTGATGCCGATTGAGACAGACAGCGCGGCGGTACCAAAACTGCCAATAAACGGCGCGGACATCTGTTCGAGAATACGGCTAGATATCGCCTCGACAGTTTGGCGATCACTGTTATCTAGTAGTACGACAAACTCATCGCCACCAATACGTGCTGCGGCGTCGCCGTCGCGAATGCAGGATCGCAGACGGTTGGCGACTTCGATTAAGACTTCGTCACCTGCCAAATGGCCATACTGATCGTTGATAGGTTTGAAAGAATCCAAGTCGCAGATTAATAGATGTGGCGTGCGATCTGTTTCACGACGTTGCGAGGAGTTCTCTAGGCGAAAATTCAACCCTCCCCGATTAAGTAGCCCCGTGAGTTCATCGCGTTGGGCTTGGTGTATCAAGCGTTTTTGAGTGTTAATGCCTCGTAAAAGCTCGTTGGTCAGCGATGCAACGACGAAGGCGGTAAAGCTTCCAATTAACAAACGTATCTGCATCATGGTGACCCCATGGGTGTCTGGGAGGAATGCAGATTTGTAAGGGATGTAACCAAGCAGGACAGCGAATGTCACCAAGTAGGCAATTGTGAGCACTGTTAGGGAGGTGCCCTGTAAGCCAAAACGCAATGCAGCCCAAAGCATGAAGGGAAGGAAGCAATAGGGCAGCATGAGATCTAATAGTGGCCCCCAGTTATTCAGGATCACTGGGCTGCTAATCAATAGGCAGACTGCGAAGATTTGCTGTTCGCGGCTCCACTGTCCAAGTGGCACTAGCCTAACCCGGGCAAGACAGACGGGGGCGACCACTAATACACCGAGTGCATCTCCGACATAAAATTTCGACCAAGACTGCATATAGGGGACGTTTAGAGCTTGTGCGGTCCCAATAGCGCCGATGCTGGCCCCAAGCATCGGTGCTATTATCGCGCCAAAGGCGATAAATAAGAGCATGTTCTTGGTTGGCGTGAGAGTGCCGTCAATATTGCCGGCGCGTCTGATCAAGAATGCGCCAAGCAGTGGTTCTAAACAGTTACCGGTAGTCCAGAGTAGGTTGCCGGCCAAGGAGAAGCCTAGTAATGCATTACCTCCGAACTCCCCTAAAGCAACCCCTAGAACTACAAACCCCCACTGTCGCGTAGGAAGCATTAGTAAAAGGGCTAAACTAAACCCCGCCCCAGGCCAAAATGTGCCGCCATTAGTATCAGGCGAGTTTAAGAGCATCGCTAATTGGGCAAGTAAGCAGTAGCCGATTGCACTAATAAGCAATACCCTACTGTTGGAGTAATTCAGTAGCAACTCTTGTCTGCGTTCTTGCGGAGGTATATTTAGCATTTTGTATTCTTATGGGTATGCTGTACTTGAAATAGGATGTAACCATTGATTCTAGGGGATTCCTCGCAAGAATTCTATGTACGAAACTATGATAAAATTTGCCCTTATCAGCTAAGGTGCTTGTTAGTTTGGAAGAAAGTGCTCGTGCAACATAGTTTAACTAAGATAGAGTTGTAAGAATTTGCGACAGATGTCGAAAATATTGGCAATTTTATTGGTGTTTCTACTATGATGCGGCCGGAGAAGTTTCCTCGGATATGATCTGAGTCACTAAAAATACAACAAAGTTATCAAACGCTTATCGCTTAACGGATGTGTAATTATTTAGCACAAATGCCAATAAGCTTTTGAAAGATAAGAGATTCAGTTCGAAATCAGCAAGGGTTGCAATATACCCCCATAGAACAAGGTTTTAAGGAAAACATTTATGACTTCTACTTACGGTCAGGCTTTTTTGAAGAATTTTTTGGGTGCTTCGCCCGATTGGTACAAACTGACTATTGTCGGTTTCTTATTAATTAACCCCGTCCTGTTTTTTCTAATCGATCCATTCGTTGCCGGTTGGGTGCTGATTGCTGAGTTTATTTTTACACTCGCAATGGCTTTGAAGTGTTACCCATTGCAACCTGGTGGTTTGTTAGCGATTGAGGCGATCGCCATTGGTATGGCGAGTCCCGAGACGGTTTATCACGAAGCAGAAATGAACCTGCCTGTGATCTTGCTGTTGATCTTCATGGTGGCCGGTATTTCTTTCCTTAAAGAGATGTTGTTATTCACCTTTACTAAGATCCTTTTGCGGGTAAAGTCAAAAACCACCTTGTCCGTGTTGTTTGCGCTTGTGGCGGCAATTCTTTCCGCTTTCCTAGACGCGCTTACTGTGACGGCGGTGGTAATCGCTGTAGCCGGCGGTTTTTACGGGGTTTATCACAAGGTGGCCTCAGGGCTAAAGCATGACCACAGTGATCACGATGTGACACAAGATGCCAGCGTGAAAGAGCACAGCCGTGCCGATCTTGAGCAATTTAGAGCGTTCCTGCGTAATTTGATGATGCATGCGGCTATCGGTACTGCCTTAGGTGGTGTTGCAACAATTGTTGGGGAGCCACAAAACCTATTGATTGGCACGATAATGGGGTGGGACTTTGTTGAGTTCTATCTACGCGTTATGCCTGTTTCTCTACCTGTTCTAGTAGTTGGTTTGGCCACAACAGTCTTAGTCGAGAAGTTTAAGATTGTTGGTTATGGCACAGAGCTGCCTACAAACGTGCGCTCCATCTTAGAAGACTATGACAATGAGCAAACGGCTAAGTTAACTAAAACCGACGTCATGAAAATGTGGGTGCAAGCCGCAGTGGCTGTTTTCCTAGTCGTATGTCTTGCTCTTCACCTTGCAGAGGTGGGTATCATCGGTCTAGCCGTAATCGTATTGGCCACGGCCTTTAACGGCATTACAGACGAGCACAGCATTGGCCACGCGTTCCAAGAGGCGCTGCCATTTACCGCTCTATTGGTGGTTTTCTTTGCCATAGTTGGGGTTATCCATGAATTGCACTTGTTTACACCTGTTGTGAATTTTGTATTGGCAATGGAAGGTCATGCGCAGCTTTCTGCGTTCTACATTGCTAACGGTGTGCTTTCGATGGTGTCAGACAACGTTTTCGTTGCAACTGTTTATATTTCTGAGGTTCAGCAAGCTTTCGAAGCGGGCCGTATTTCGCGCGAGCAGTTCGAGTTATTGGCGGTGGCAATTAACACCGGTACTAACATTCCTTCTGTGGCAACGCCAAATGGTCAAGCAGCGTTCTTGTTCTTGCTGACGTCGGCAATTGCTCCGCTAATTCGTCTATCCTATGGACGAATGGTGATACTTGCACTTCCATATACAATCACGATGTCGATTGCTGGCCTATTGGCTACTATCTACTTCCTCTGATTTAAGGGTATGTAAGCGTTTATGCCAAGGGCCTGTACAGTGTAACTGACAGGCCCTTTTTAGTGCGGTAGAAAAATTTCGGAGCCAGTCGAACTTAGGATAATAAGTTCGGCGTGGCTCCGTTTGCGTTGGACTTTGGGAATCTCAAGTTCCCCCTCTTAAACCTAGGGGCGCTAGGGATGTTTTTACTGTGTTAGAACGTAGTGCTGAGGATTAGCCATGACAACTACAACTTATGGTCAAACATTTTTAGGCAATTTTTTGGGCTCCTCGCCCGATTGGTATAAACGCACGATTATCGGGTTTTTAGTTCTAAATCCCATCGTATTCTTTTTGGTGGACCCGTTTTTGGCGGGTTGGATGTTGATCGGAGAGTTTATCTTCACTCTGGCGATGGCCCTGAAATGTTACCCTTTGCAGCCGGGAGGGCTTTTAGCATTTGAAGCTGTCGTTATTGGTATGTGTTCGACCGAGGCTGTCTATGAGGAGGCCCATACTAATTTTCCTGTTATCCTATTGTTGATCTTTATGGTGGCCGGTATTTCCTTTCTCAAAGAAATGCTGTTGTTCAGCTTCACTAAAATATTATTACGAGTGCGATCAAAAATTAGACTGTCGCTTCTGTTTGCGATCATGGCCGCGGTATTGTCAGCCTTTCTAGATGCATTGACTGTCACCGCTGTGGTGATTGCTGTTGCTTCGGGGTTCTTTTCTGTCTACCACAAGGTTGCCTCTGGTTTTCAGTTTGATAAGGAAAATCACGATGTCGGCGATGATGACAGTGTTCAGGAAAACAGCCGGGCGGATCTAGAGCAGTTCCGCTCATTCTTGCGCAACATCATGATGCATGCCGCTATCGGCACAGCTCTAGGGGGCGTGTGTACGATAGTGGGCGAGCCGCAAAACTTACTGATTGGCCATATTATGGAGTGGGAATTCGTAGAGTTCTTCTTGCGTGTCGCCCCAGTGTCGATGGTGGTATTAGCCACAGGGCTAGCAACAACCTTCTTGGTAGAGAAGTTTGGTGTTGCAGGCTACGGTGCCAAACTGCCTGAAACTGTGCGGGAGATTTTGCAGCGCTACGATGATGAACAGACTGCCAAACTTACAAAAAGCAATATTCTGAATCTGTGGGTTCAAGCGGCTGTTGCCATCTTCCTGGTGTTCTGTCTCGCTTTTCATTTAGCAGAGGTCGGCATAATTGGCTTAGGCGTGATTGTGTTAGCGACTGCTTTTACGGGGATTACCGATGAACATCGATTGGGCCATGCGTTTCAAGAGGCGCTTCCCTTTACCGCATTGTTGGTCGTGTTTTTCACGGTAGTGGCGGTAATACATCAGCTGCATCTGTTTAGCCCCGTAGTGGATTATGTTTTGGCGATGGAAGGTTCGCTGCAACTCTCTGCGTTCTATATCGCTAATGGTGTGTTGTCGATGGTGTCTGATAATGTGTTCGTTGCAACCGTGTATATCACTGAGGTGCAGTCCGCATTCGAAGCGGGGCGCATAGGGCGGGAGCAGTTTGATTTATTAGCGGTAGCGATCAATACGGGAACGAATATCCCATCGGTGGCCACACCTAATGGGCAGGCAGCGTTTTTATTCTTATTAACCTCCGCCTTGGCTCCACTGATTCGCCTTTCATACGGCCGCATGGTGATACTCGCATTGCCCTACACCATTACGATGTCGATCGCGGGTTTGTTGGCAACAATGTACCTACTATAAGTGACGATAGAGTCGCACTGTCTCTAGGGGCGGTGCGACTTTATAGTTGGGGCGTGAAGCGCACATCGGCATACCACGACTTAATGGCTAAGCCTGAATTGTCTGTGTCCGTCATGATGGCGATGCCATCCAGGCTATCGATTGTCTCCCCAAAGGCTGCAAGCCAGTCGGCTTTAATATCCCGAACATGATGACGCCACTGTCCAAGTTCAGTGCTGCCAGAGTCGACTGCTAACATTTGCACATTATTGCCTGCGAATGGATTGGGCCAACGTGAACCTACCGCTTGCTTGCTCGCCCATACATAGTTCAGCGCCTTGGTGCGCCAGAATGCCAGCCCCCCTTTGCGCACGACATAAATGCGCGCGGCATAGTCATCGCCAGACTTAAATGTCTCATCGACCTCGGTGCCTAGGGCACTGTCGGTACGCCAACGCCATTGCAGCAATGGCGTGGCATTTAGATCAACACGCTGTTCACTGAACATTGCGCTGGCGCTAGCATTGGAATCGGCCTGTAAGACTACTTCGTCGTCGAGGGTGACGACACGATAGACTGTCTCCCCCAAAAAACTGCGTAGCTCCCATGAAGCGATGCCCCAATTATTGGGGGCTAGTATGCGCGACTGTGCCATGGCTTGCAGCGCGGCTATAGGGAGTAAGATTAGTGCTATAGCTTTTGCTAGATTCATCATTTAGTCTTTGCGTTATCCAATGTTGGAACGAGCCATGACACCAGCAGTAAAAGCAACGACAAAACAAATGCGGGTGCAGAATTTATGAGCGATAAACAGAAAGATAATGCGTCAATGAATTGGGATCATGTCGCCAGCAATGGACTACTTAGTCGCCGGCATTTGTTGGGCTTAGGTCTGGCGAGTACGGCGAGTTTGGCCGCAAATCCCCTCTTAGCCGCCGATACTGCTGCAATCTCGACTCCATCTTGGTCAAAGGTGCCGGGTAGAGATTTGTCCGGATATGGGAATCCTTCCGCGTTTACCCAAGAGGTACAACGTCTTACGGGTTCGCCTAACCCCTTGCTGCCAGGTGGAGGGGCGTCCCGTAGTCCCTTGCATTTGCTGCAGGGCTCGATTACCCCGAACGGCCTGCATTTTGAGCGTCATCACGCAGGCATTCCGAATGTCGACCCTGCGCAGCATCGTTTGCTAATACACGGTTTAGTGCGCCAAGCCCTATCCTTTTCTTATGAAGATTTACTCGCCTATCCTCAAGAAAGCCGAATCTATTTCCTCGAATGTTCCGGAAATAGTGGCGCCAATACAGCCGCCCAGCCTAGCGATGGCACAGCAGCAAGCTTGCATGGTCTGTTGTCTGGCGCTCAGTGGACTGGAGTGCGCTTATCGACGCTGCTCGAAGAGGCTGGTGTCAAGGAAGAGGCTAGCTGGATTGCTGCGACCGGTGTCGATGGCGCGAGCATGGGGCGTTCCGTTCCGCTAAACAAAGCGCTTGATGACGTGTTTATAGCGCTATATCAAAATGGGGAGCCGATTCGTCCAGAGCAAGGCTACCCCATGCGTTTATTTGTCCCAGGTTGGGAAGGCAATGTCAGCATTAAGTGGTTGGGCCAGATTAAGCTCACCTCTGGCCCTGCAAATTTTCGTGATGAAACCTCGCGTTATACCGACTTCTTAGCAGATGGGAAGGCCCTGCAGTTTACCTACCCAATGGGGGTGAAATCAGTCATTACGTCTCCCTCTGGGCAGATGACCCTTCGACGTCACGGGGTACATGAGGTGACGGGTTTGGCGTGGTCCGGTAGCGGTGCCATCTCGCGTGTCGAAATCTCAGCCGATGGAGGTAGCACATGGGCTGAAGCGTTGTTAGAGGGCGAAAACCAAGCGTTAGCGTTGAGCCGTTTCAGGCTGCCTTGGTTGTGGGAAGGGGGGCCAGCGGTACTACAAAGCAGAGCCACAGATAGTGCTGGTAATGTGCAGCCAACGCGTGCTGTAGTGTTAGCTCAATACGATGCGGCTAACCGTTATCACTTCAATGGCATTCAAAGCTGGAGCGTTTCGGAGCAAGGAGTCGTTGCAAATGCCTTTGCGTAAATGTGCAAAAATTATTAAAGGCTCAATGGCATTGCTAATCTTGTCGGCTTTGACCGGTGTCTTCGCAGCGGATGACATCGTGCAATTAGGACAACCGGTTTCAGAGGCAGACCTACGAGACTGGGATTTGATAATCATGCCAGATGGTTCCGGCTTGCCTGAAGGCGCGGGCAGCGCTGTGCAAGGCAGTGCTGTTTATGAACAGCAATGCGCCAGTTGTCATGGTGCGTCAGGCAAAGGCATGCCTGGCGTTCCAGCACTTGTCGGAGAGAACAATTCAGCTGGCGAGCCGGTAGTGCGAGCTGTCGGTAATTATTGGCCTTCGGCGACGACTTTGTTCGATTATGTGCGCCGTGCAATGCCCCCGACAGCGCCAAAATCCCTGAGCACTGAGCAAGTCTATCAAGTGGTGGCCTACGTACTGTTTCTCAATGACATCATTGGCGAAGAACATGAGTTGACTCACAATAATCTGTCAACGGTGGATATGCCCAATCGGAACGGGTTTGTCGATCGTAGCCAAATGCAATAGGAAACGATATGCCCATTACAGAACCAAAGCTCAAAGATCCAACGCTCTTTCGTCAACGCTGCTGTATTGATGGGGTATGGGAGCGCGCGACCAACGATGCCGTAATAGAGGTTGGCAATCCAGCCACTGGGGAATTGCTTGGAACTGTCCCGAACATGGGAGGTACGGGCGCCCGGCGCGCGATAGAGGCCGCCCAGAGAGCCTTGCCAAAGTGGCGTAGCAAAACAGCAAAAGAGCGAAGCACGATTCTGAGGCGTTGGTTTGAGCTGATCATGGACAATCAAGAGGATTTAGCGCGGTTGATGACTCTTGAGCAAGGTAAACCTTTAAGCGAAGCCCGTGGTGAAATTGCTTATGCCGCTTCCTTTATCGAGTGGTTTTCTGAAGAAGCGAAACGGGTGTATGGCGACACCATCCCCGGCCACCAAGAAGATGCCCGAATTATTGTGATAAAACAGCCTGTTGGAGTCATAGCGGCCATTACTCCTTGGAACTTCCCTGCAGCAATGTTGACGCGCAAAGCAGCGCCTGCGTTGGCAGCGGGTTGCACTATGGTGATCAAACCCGCCTCGCAGACCCCTTATTCTGCATTAGCCTTGGCGGAGCTTGCATTGCGTGCTGGCATCGAGCCAGGCGTATTGAATGTCGTCACAGGCAGCGCAAAGAAAATTGGCGACGAGCTGACGAGTAATGCCACTGTGCGTAAGTTGTCATTTACAGGATCTACTGAGATTGGTCGGCAATTAATGGCGCAATGCGCTCACGATGTTAAGCGGATGTCTTTGGAGTTGGGGGGCAATGCGCCCTTCATTGTGTTTGATGACGCAGATGTCGATGCTGCCGTTCAAGGGGCGATAGTCTCCAAGTTTCGCAACAACGGGCAAACTTGTGTCTGCGCTAACCGATTCTATGTGCAATCAGGGGTTTACGACGAATTTGCCGAAAAACTTACCTTAGCAGTAAAGCGCTTAAAGGTCGGTAATGGGCTTGAGGCAGATGTGGATCTTGGTCCGCTAATTAACGCTGAAGCGATGGAGAAGGTGCAAGAGCATCTTCAAGATGCCCAAGATAAAGGGGGCCGTCTGACCCTTGGTGGCAAGCCTCACGAAAAGGGCGGAAACTATTTTGAACCCAGTATTCTCTTAGATGTGTCACAAGACGCTATTATTACAAAAGAAGAGACTTTTGGCCCTGTTGCAGCGTTGCTGCGATTCGATACAGTCAATGAGGCGATTGATATGGCCAATGACACCGAGTTCGGCCTGGCTTCTTACTTGTATTCCAAAGACTTAGCACAAGTGTTTCGAGTCGCAGAAGCTTTGGAATACGGAATGGTTGGAATCAATACCGGTCTTATTTCGACAGAAGTGGCACCTTTTGGGGGCATCAAGGCCTCGGGCTTGGGTCGAGAGGGGTCGAAATACGGTATCGAAGAATATTTGGAGCTTAAATACCTTTGTATCTCAGGGGTTTAGCTTAAGTATTGCAAATTGCAACACGCTTTCCTAACAAGAGGGCACTCGTCCCCCTTAAATCTTATAGCAATATAGTCACTATAAATTACAGTTATTTAGCCTCAACAAACCTCAATATATTGAATTAATACTTTACATGAATTCCCGCAGTGTTATATTGATCGCCCGATATATCTTGCCCATGGGTGGGACATATCGAGGGAGAGAGTAAAAATCGATTTGAAGAATAATAGGCACGTCTCACATCTTACGGTCGTGTGGCGTTGTATAGGGATAACACTCTAGTAGCTATAACGTATAGGCACCTGTTCTTCATCAGATCTAACGACCACCCGACACCGCCAAGGGATTGATCAAGCGGGATCGAGGTCGGGTAGGCCACAATAAAATTTTAGAGGTCGAAATATGAAGTTTAGCAGTTCAATTCCACAGAAAAAGCTGTTGTGTGCAGCCATTTCCATTTCCTTGCTGCAAATCAGCGGCTCTGCGCTAGCGCAGGCTCCTGAAGTAGAAGAAGTTGTTGTTACAGGTTCTTTTATTCGTCGTACAGAAGGTTTCCGTGCTGCATCGCCAATCACGCAGCTATCTGCTGATGATCTAGCAGCGGAAGGTACACCTAATATGGGTGACGTTGTCGCTAATCTTAGCTTCAACCAAGGTTCTACGGTAACACAGAACTCTCTCACTGGTGCTTCTAGTACAGCTACTGGTATTAACCTCCGCGGTCTTGGCGAAGGCGCAACGTTGACATTGGTTGACGGCATGCGTGTTATCGGCACGAACGTGAACACTTATTTGCCACAGATTGCGATTCAGCGTCTTGACATCGTAACTGACGGCGCAGCGGCTCTATACGGCTCACAAGCGGTAGCAGGCGTTGTAAACTTCGTACCTCGTACTGCATACGATGGCGTTAAAGTTGAACTTTATCAACAAGGCGATAGCCGTGGTGACTACCACGATACAACTATCAGCTTCTTGGCTGGTACTGAGTGGAACGGCATCAACGTTGTTGCCGCCGCTGACTTCCGTACTAACAACCGTCTAGAAATGCGTGACCGTCCTGACCAGATGAATGCTGGTTTGACGTCATCTTCTACGCCAAACCCAGGCCGTTACCTAGTGCCTACTCGTGATGAGAATGGCGTATTGACTGGCAACACTCAGACAATCTCTGATCCAAGCTGTGGCGGTACTCGTCAAGACCCAACACAAGTTGGCAACAACCCAAATGGCTTCACTTTTGCTGGTCAGTGCTGGTATGACTTCGGTGAATTCTGGGACTACCGTGTTGCACAAGACACAGGTACTGCGTTCCTAAGCTTGTCTTATGACGTTAGCCCTGATTTCAGCATCAGCTCACAGACTAACTACTTCTCGCGTCGTAACTACAACCGTGGATCACCTTCTAACCCAGGTGGCCGCGTATCAGACCTTCCGACTATCCGTGGTGAGTTGCCAGGCAACCCATTCCCAGCGGTAGATGCGAATGGCAACCAGCTGTACGCGCAAGACGCGAATGGCGACGGCGTACCAGACCGTAATGGTTCTGGCGTTGTAATCCTTGACCCAGCCGGTATTGCGTTCAACGAAGACGTAAACTTCGGTGCATGGCGTCCATGGGGTAAGCACGGTACATTACCTACACAGCTAGCGAGCGACGGCTCTACTGTTGGTGACGCGTATATCCGCGGCATCCGTCAAGCATTCAAAGCAGACTTCGCTGTACCATTCCTAGAAGATTGGCGCGGTAATGCGACTTACACGTTCTCTTACCAGCAAGATAAGAGCCTAGCGAACAACTTTAGCTTCAACGCTCTAGCGCAAGGTTTGAACTGTGACGTGGTCAATGACCGTGAAGCATGCTTCAACCCATTCGTTTCTACTGATCCTTCAACATTGAACACACAAGCTGTAGCGGACTCTACGTACCTACAGAACCGCATCAATGACGAAGACAAGTTGCAGACTATCGACGTTGTATTGAACGGCGAAATCATGCCTAGCTTCGAATTGCCAGGCGGCACAATTGGTGCGGCTGTTGGTTATCAGCGTCGTATGGACCGTCTGAGCAACTCTCCTTCGTACCAGACGCAAAACGGTGACGTTTTCATTGGTACGCAAGAGCGTCCATTCAGCGACGGTCGTTCAGTTGACGCATACTTCGCAGAGCTATCATTGCCACTACTAGACAACCTAGAATTGCAAGTGGCTGTTCGTGATGAGTCTTACTCCACTGGCCAAAGCTCTACAGATCCTAAGTTCGGTTTGGTATACGTGCCTTTCGATCGTTTGACTCTACGTGCTAGCTCTGGTTCTTCTTTCATCGCGCCTTCATTGACGCAGTTGAACGAGCCTGAGTCTTGTGGTTTGAGCAACATCGCTGACCCATTCACAACATTCGCCGCTTTCACAGCGAACTGTTCACGTGGTAACCCAAATCTAGTACCAGAATCAGCAGACACTTTGAGTGTTGGTTTTGAGCTAGACTTGATCGAAGGCATGACGCTTTCTATCGACTACAGCGAAACTGACTTCACTGATCGTATCGTAACGTCTACGACTAACGACGTGTTGGCGACTGACTTCTACAACTTCCAGCAAGCCACTGGCTTCACTGGCTCTGGTTCAGGTACTGAAAAGCCTACACTTGAGCAAGTTGCTGCATGGGTTGCAGATCCACGTTCTGACAAGCGCATCCAGCGCAATGCAAACAACCTTGCACAGATCGATCGCATCATCTCTGGTGATTCGAACGCGTCTAGCATGTACGTTGAAGCATTCGACATCCAGTGGGATTACCGTTTCGAAATCGGTGACCTAGGCATGTTCAATGTTGGCCTAAGTGGTACTTTTGTTGAGTCTTACCAGTATCAATTGTCTGCTGATCGCGCTGTAGTTGAAGCGGTAGGCCTGCAGAACGACAACACTGGTGCGGTACCTCCAATGCCAGAGTGGAAAGCGAACATGAATCTGAGCTGGATCCGTGGTCAGCACAGTGCCAACATGACTGTTCGTTATATCGACGACATGGTATTTGATGCCAACCCATTCTCTTTCCAGCGGTTCTTGCCTTTCAGCAACTATCGCACAGTCAATGAGTTGCGCGCTTCTACTATCGTAGACGCAGCGTACAACTTCACTGGCTATGAAGCGCTGGGTGGTGAGTTTGCATTGACGGTAGGTGCGCGCAATCTGTTCGACAGAATGCCTCAGAAGGTACCAATGTTGGGCGGTATGGAATCAGTACTTTATGATCCAACTGGCCGTATGGTCTACGCACGTGTTTCTTACGAACTGTAAGGACTGCGCGCCGTTGTCAGCCTAGCTGACAACATCGCTAGATAAAAAGGCGAGCTCTTTAAGGGCTCGCCTTTTTTTATGCCTGAGAATTACCTAGCAATGCTAACGTGGGCAAAGCATAGGCAATAAAAAAGGGTGACCGCATGAAGCGAACACCCTTTCTAAAGAACCAGGTTTACACTGGTGTGTGGGGCTTATGGCATGATTTCATAAGTCACACGTGCATAGACCATGCGGCCTGTTGGGTCATATAACACCGATTCCATCCCGCCTAGCATAGGGACTTTTTGCGGCATTCTGTCGAACAGATTGCGCGCACCTACGGTAAAGTCGAACTCTCCACCTAATGCCTCAAACTGTCTGAAGTTGTATGACGCATCTACGATCGTAGATGCGTGCAGTTCAGAAGTTGCACGGTAGTTGCTGAAAGGCAACAGACGCTGGAAGGAGAATGGGTTGGCATCGAATACCATGTCGTCGATATAACGAGCTGTTATATTGGCGCTATGCTGTCCGCGTACCCAACCAATGTTCAAGTTTCCTTTCCACTCAGGCATTGGAGGAACCGCACCAGTATTGTAGTTCTGCAATCCTACGCCTTCTACTACTGGGCGGTCTGGAGACAATTGGTACTGGTAAGAGTCAACATATGTGCCGCTTAAGCTCGTGCTAAAGCTGCCTAAGTCACCGATCGAGAAGCGATAGCTCAATTTGACGTCGAAAGCTTCCACAAGCATGCTAGAAGCGTTTGAGCTACCAGAGAAGATGCGGTCGATTTGCGCCATATTGTTCGGGTCACGCTGAATGCGTTTGTCCGAGCGAGGATCAGCGTTCCAAGCCGCCACTTGCTCAAGCGTAGGCTTTCCAGAGCCGCTGAAACCAGTAGCTTGCTGGAAGTTGAAGAAGTCTGCGCTCAAAACATCGTTAGTTGTGGAGCTTACGATACGGTCAGTGAAGTCAGTTTCACTATAATCTAGAGAAAGTGACATGCCTTCGATCAAGTCTAGCTCGAAGCCGATACTCATTGTGTCGGCGGACTCTGGCACTAGATTTGGGTTGCCGCGTGAACAGTTCGCCGTGAAAGCGGCAAATGTTGTGAACGGGTCAGCTACATTCGTTAAGCCACATGACTCAGGCGCATTTAGCTGGTTAAGTGATGGAGCGATGAACGATGAGCCAGCACTTGCACGCAGAGTCAAACGATCGAAAGGAACGTATACCAAACCGTACTTAGGATCTGTAGAGCTCTGGCCAGTTGAGTAAGACTCATCACGAACAGCTAATTGCAACTCTAAGTTGTCCAACAAGGGGAGAGAGACCTCTGCAAAATAGGCATCAACCGAGCGCCCATCGCTTGTTGGAAACTCTTGCGAGCCAATGAACACGTCACCGTTTTGCGTGTGGTAGGAAGGTGAGTCGCTGAAACGATTCATACGACGCTGATAACCAACAGCCGCACCGATCGTGCCACCAGGCAGCTCGAAGCTAGGCAAGATTTCGCCATTGAATACAATGTCGATCGTCTGTTGCTTGTCTTCGTTGTTCACTCGGTTTTGCAGATAGGTAGAATCGGCCACAGCTTGAGTGTTCAACGTTGATGAGTCGGTAGAGACAAATGGATTGAAGCACGCTTCGCGATCGTTGACTACGTCACAGTTCAAGCCCTGAGTCAGCATATTCAGGCTGAAGTTGTTCGCTAGACTCTTATCTTGCGTATAAGCGAAGGTGTAAGTGGCATTACCGCGCCAGTTTTCAAGGAAAGGCAAGGCGAAGTCAGCTTTAAATGCCTGACGCACACCACGAATATAGGCATCGCCATGCGTCGCACCATCGCTGCCTAGCTGCGAAGGTAATGTGCCGTGCTTGCCCCATGGGCGCCAGGCAGCGAAGTTCACGTCTTCGTTGAAGGCGATACCGGCTGGGTCAAGGATTACCATGCCAGAGCCATTACGATCTGGTACACCGTCGCCATTGGCATCTTGTGCGTACAGCTGGTTGCCATTGGCATCTACCGCTGGGAATGGGTTGCCAGGCAACTCACCACGGATAGTTGGAAGCTCTGACACTCGGCCACCTGGGTTAGATGGTGAGCCACGGTTTTCGTTACGACGTGAGTAATAACTCGTCTGCGATGTGATGCTGAGATCAGGTGATACGTCGTAGGACATATTCAAGAACGCAGTACCAGTGTCTTGAGCAACACGGTAGTCCCAGAATTCACCAAAGTCGTACCAACATTGACCAAGGAATGTGAAGCCATTTGGGTTATTGCCTTCTTGGGTTGGGTCTTGGCGCACGCCGCCACAGTTTGGGTCGGACACGGTTCTTGTGCTGCCCGTCAACATCCCGTTCTCGTCACGCGTAGGGACGAGGTAACGGCCTGGGTTTGGTGTTGAGGATGAAGTCAAACCTGCGTTCATTTGATCGGGGCGATCGATCATGCGCAAACGGCCATTTGTGCGCCATTCTGCGGCCGCCACAATGTTGATGCCTTTCCATTCCGTGCCGCCTAGTACGCTAAGAGTGGTGTCGCGATAATCGCCTCGGCTGTCACCTTGTTGATATAACTCAACTTTAACGCCATCGTAGGAGGTGCGAGGTACAAAGTTCACCACACCGGCCACCGCTTGCGAGCCATAAAGAGCCGCAGCACCGTCAGTCACGATATCAAGGCGCTGAATCGCAATTTGGGGCAGGAATGTGTTGACGTTTGTACCAAGGACGCGCATACCGTCCACTAGATTCAGAGTCGCGCCGCTACCTAGACCGCGTAGGTTGATAGACGTGGCGGTACTTGAGCACCTGTTAAGGAGTTTTGGGTAACAGTGGAGCCTTGGTTAAAGCTCAAATTAGCGACGACATCACCAAGGTTAGGTGTGCCTTCTGCAGCTAAGTCATCAGCAGTGAGCTGAGTAATGGGGGATGCTGCGCGAAATCCTTCAGTTCGACGAATAAAAGAGCCCGTAACGACAACTTCTTCTACTTCTGCCTCTTGAGCCAGAGCAGCACCGCTAATCTGTAGTAAGGACACAGAAATCGCTGCGCAGAGTAGTTTCTTCGTAGGGAATTGTTTGTTTAGCTTCATATTTTGACCTCTATTAATTGTATTTGTGGTCGCCTAACAACTGCCTATTCATATTCTTTCGAATGGTGCTAGGACTATAATTTTTATTAGTTTAGTTGTGGGTATGTAGCGTTTTATCTCCTCATTGACTTCAAAAACAATATTGCAATATAACAACGAGTCACAATTTGTAAAGAAAAAGTTACCAAAAAGACAGGGAAATGAGATGAGTTGTGACAATTTCTTGTAGGTAATTACAAGTTTGGTGGGTTTTGTTACAAGCAGCCAGTGGCTAGGCGGCTGGCAGGCGAGGTGTTCTAAGCAGGTTTATGCCAGTAATGCTGATCAGTAAAAGCAATACGAGCCCGGTGATCCCAAGTAGTTTGTCGAGTGTTTTGATGCCGGTCCATTGCAGGTAGTGCACGCGGTATAGTCGATCAATCCAGCGAGTGTCGTTTCCATACTGCTGCAAAGACAGCGTGTCCCAGTGTAATCGAATTTCGATGCCACTACTGGTGGTGATTAACTCACCGTCTACCGCTGTGAGAGAGCCGTAGCGATCTTTATTCTCTTCGATGGCATCAAGAACTAGCTGAGTCTTTTGTGCATCAGTTGGGTCAGGGAAGGGCTCAGATGTGAGTGCGTTCAAGTGAATATTGCCATTGTGTGTATTGGCAATAAGGTGGGTGCCAAGGACTGTGCGCAACACGCGCAGTTCCTGCCACTGGGGATCGGCTGGAATCTCGATGGCAGTGTCCAAAGGGTAGGTTTTTACCCTTAATGCTTCGTAAGCTGCCCCATAGCCCGGTTGAATAAGAAACACCATGCCCGTAAGCGACCAAGCCGCTAACGGGCATAGTAGGGCGATGCCTACAACGCGGTGTAGGCGATACTTATTAATCATTAATGCTGTTCCGCGCTCGTTCTATTGAGACTGTAGCGTAATAGGAGGTAGCCAAAGATACCGGAGAGCAGCGAGCCTAATAGGATGCCCAGTCTTTCATCAAACAATAGATTCACCCCGGTCGATTCAAATGCTAAGGACCCTATAAACAGGCTCATAGTGAAGCCTATGCCGCAGAGAACGCCAGTGGCGTACAGCGACGTCCAATTCATCCCTTCAGGCATGTCTGTCCACTTACATTTAATTGCAATCCAACACATGCCGAAGACGCCCAACTGTTTGCCTAAAAACAAGCCAAGTGTAATGCCCAGCGGCACGCCGTGCAGGAGTTGTTCTAAGCCAACGCCTTTCAGGCTGATGCCTGCGTTGGCAAAGGCAAACACAGGCAACACGACAAAAGCCACTAGGGTGTGCAAGTCATGCTCCCATTCGTGTAATGGCCTTGCCTCTGGGTCGCTACTGCAGCGCATAGGAACGAACAATGCCAGGATAACGCCAGTGAGAGTCGCGTGAACCCCAGACTTGAGCATGGCAACCCACATAATGATGCCTACCATTCTGTAAACGCTGCGAGATGTCACTCCCTTGCGGTTCAAAATGAATAACACTGGTATGCAAAGCCCGGCTATTAACAATGACAGCAGCGATATCTGCGCGGTATAAAATGCCGCAATAATCACTATCGCGCCGATGTCATCAAAGATTGCCAGCGAAGTCAGGAATATCTTTACGGTGACGGGCACGCGAGACCCCAACAGCGAAAGTATACCTAGGGCAAATGCGATATCGGTGGCAGCAGGAATTGCCCACCCTGCAGTTGCATTGGCATCACCATAATTGATTGCGAGGTAAATAGCCGCTGGGAAAAACATCCCACCTATAGCGCCGAAGCCAGGAAGAATGATTTTTCGTCTATCAGAGAGCTCACCTTCAATTAATTCACGCTTGAGCTCCAAACCCACTAGGAAGAAGAATAAGGCCATTAGACCATCATTGACCCACAATAATAACGGCTTCGCGACGTCAAGCTGCCCAATTCGTACTTGCACAGGTGTGTCGATCAGAAGATCGTACCAAACCGACAGCGGAGAGTTGGCTAATACTAAAGCGAGTAATGCGGCGATCATGAGTAAGATGCCGCTTGCGGACTCCATACGGAAGAAATTCTGTATGGCGGTTTGTGCGTCGTTGATCATACGTCCCTTGGGAATAATGAGAGATTGCTTAGCTTACCGTAAATTGCTTGTGGAGGCGTCAATTATTGGTCAGCAGCCAGCAAACTCTTTATGATGAAAGCTCTGGAAAAATACGGGGAAAAGGTGCAGTGAGATCACTGAAATGGGTGAGATTGTTAGTGGCGTTGATCATTTTTAATCTGGGGGGAATTACGATGGCAAGCGCACAAATCTGGGATGAAGTAGAGCACGGCTATGCCGACAATGAAGGCGTTAAGATCCACTTTGCGAGCGTCGGCACTGGGCCTTTAGTGGTGATGATTCACGGTTTTCCAGATTTTTGGTACAGCTGGCGGCATCAAATGAACGCCCTCAAGGGTGACTATCAAGTGGTCGCAATCGATCAGCGTGGTTACAATTTAAGCGATAAGCCAGCGGGAAATGAGCCCTATGCGATGTCGCGATTAATTGCAGATGTAGCAGCGGTCATTCGTCACATGGGGCAAGAGAAGGCGATAATCGTCGGGCATGACTGGGGTGGGGCGGTGTCTTGGCAGTTTGCCTTCAACTACCCGCAAATGGTCGACAAGCTAGTGATTCTTAACCTGCCGCACCCGGTTGGCCAATTGCGAGAATTAACTATCAATCCGGAACAGCGCGCGAACTCGGCTTACGCACAGCGATTTCAGCAAGGCTCTCCTAGCGATCCGGATATCTTCTTCGGTCAAGCTATGACACCAGAGATACTGGCGAGTTGGGTGACAGACCCAGAGGCGAAGCAGCGCTATGTTGAGGCATTTAGGCTGTCAGATTTCGATGCGATGTTGGCCTATTACAAAATGAACTACCCAGAGCTGAGGGAACAAAGTAGTCAGGTTCCCACGCCTCCTCCCGTGCCGCGCTTGCAGATGCCAGTATTGATTTTTCATGGCTTGGCAGATGCCGCCTTGCATTCGGATGGTTTGAACAATACATGGGACTGGATCGATGCAGACACTACGATTGTGACGGTTCCCAAGGCTGGCCATTTCGTTCAGCAAGATGGCGCACAGCTTGTGTCATCAACACTTTTTTGGTGGCTACAGGCCCGGCGCTAAACAAAAATTTTTAGACAATTGAAGATGGAGAAATCGAAATGAAGTGGAAGGCGAGTTTAGTCATTTTGTTGCTGGTGTCAGCGTTTGCAAATTCGAGTTTGGCCCAGGAAATTGCCTATCCGGAATCCTTTGACCGCCCAATTGAGCTCTATAGCGTCGCCCTAGGCGACTTCAGCTATCCGATCTCCACGGCTGTGCCGCAGGCGCAAGCGTTTTTCGATCAAGGCTTTCAAATGATGTACTCCTTTACGACAGAGGATGCGGCACGATCATTTAGAGAGGCGCAGAAACTAGACCCAGATTGCGCTATTTGTTTCTGGGGGGAAGCTTGGGCATGGGGCTCTTATCTCAATGGCCCGATGAGCGCGGAGAAATCGCCTCGCGCCTATGCTGCAATTCAAGCCGCATTGGCGCGCATCGACAATGCTAGCCCAAAAGAGGCCGATCTAATTCGAGCGATGTCGGTGCGATATGTTGAAAACTTCAGGCCAGAGGGAAGAATGGACCAAGAGCGTGCTTATGCGCAGGAAATGGAAGCAGTGGCCGCCAAGTACCCAAACGATTTGGATATCGTGACATTGTATGGTGACTCTTTATTTTTATTGGAGCCCCGGCGCGGCACCCGCGAGTTAGATGACCCCAATGTCGTAAAGCTGCATGGTGTGTTAACGAGCGTTCTTGAGCGCGATATTAGACACACAGGGGCATGTCACCTTTATATTCATGCTACGGAATCAACCACTAATCCAGGCTTGGCCGAGGAGTGTGCTGAGTTCATTGGTAACTCAATTCCTGGGGCGAGCCACATCAACCACATGCCAAGTCACACTTGGAATGAGATTGGCCGTTGGAATGATTCTGTGCGCGCTAATATTATGGCGTGGCACTCGGATCAAAAAGCGGCCATTGGCGAAGGTTTTGCGATTTATCCAATGCATAATCTCGCAATGTTGTTGTTTGCCGCGAGCATGGATGGCCAAGGTGCTTTGGCGATTCAAGCCGGAAAAGATTACGAAAAAATCATGAACAGCTCCATGTATCACGTATTAACTCTTGTGCGTTTCGGGCGCTTCGATGAAGTGGCTGCCGTTAGCAAACGGCCAGAGAATAGCGATTTCGATGGTGGGTCTTGGGATTTTGCTCAAGGGTATGCGGCCTTGAAAATGGGCGATAGCGGGGCTGCCCGAGACTACTTGCAGCAGCTAGAACGCCTAGCGCAAGACACCACCGATAATTATCGTTTTCACGATGGCAAAAACTTACTCAATGTCCTGGTTGGTATTCTGCGCGGCGAGATCGCGTCGAGCACCGGCGATATGGCTAGTGCGGTTGAAGCTTTCGAAATGGCTACCGAGGCTTACGATAATATTATGTACGATGAGCCTGAGCCTTATCCATTCTCTGCGAAACATTGGTTGGGCGCAGCGTATATTGAGATTGGCGAGTTCGACAAAGCCATTGCCGTGTACCAAGAAGACTTGGCAGAGCATCCTCACAATGGCTGGGCCTTGTTTGGCATCAAGCAGGCCTTAGCCGCTAAGGGCGAGTCAGACCCTGAGATAGACGCACGCTTGGAACAAGCATGGGCACGCTCGGATGTGTGGTTGCTTAGTTCAAAGTTTTGATAGAGTTGGGCTAGCTTGACACGCTAGCCCAAACTTTCAGGACAGTTTCGGAATCCTAATTGTGACAGAGGAGTCAGACCTTTCAGTTTGTAAGCCGGTGGCATCCACCGGTTCGTCTAGAATAAATTCGCGCGAAAATTGACTCGTAAACGCGCTGCTCATCTGGCGTCCATTGGTATTGTTTTGGGTCTGATTGCGCACTTGTGCAGAGATCGAGAGTTTATTGTCGGCAAGGTCAGTTTGTAACTCTAACTCGCTCCCTTGCGCTACGGAGATTACGACTCGAAACTCCTCGTCGGTCTCCTCAACATCTACTTGTGGTTGCTGTATGGTGGCAAAACCGCTTCCAAAAAGGCTAGGCCTGCTGCCAAAGCCAGCGCTGGCAAACTCTGAAAAAATCCTGTCCATCTCTTCTTCCATCTGCTGCATTTGAGCAAAAGGATCTGTGAAAAAGGAGTTCGTAAAACCTGCCATAGGAGGAGTTAAAAACGTTTGCGAAGATTGCGTTTGCGCCTGTTGTGCCGCGCTTTGTTCGAGCTTTTCCAATAGCGAGTCTTTTGTGCTTTTCTCGCTTTCTTGGCCGAAAAGGGACACTTTGTTTAGGGTATCGGAGCTTCCCAAGGTGATGCCAAGGAGGAGGCTCCCGATGATAGAGACAGTAACAAGGCCTGATAAGAGTAGAGTTTTCCTGCGTGTGTGCATCACATCACCTCATAAATAAAAATTGAAATGAATAACAGATGCCGGCTGCTCAGTTGCCGTGCTTACCGTGTAAAAATAAGGGTGATATAAATAAAATTCAAGAGTAAAAACGAGAGGTTTTTACCGCTCTATCGTGTATTTGATGTCAACGCTTTGAGAGCTACCAGACTTGGCTTCGAGCTTGATATTTTCACTTATGCTGTAGTCGACTGAGAGCGTCGATTCAGTTTCGAACAAGCCGACTCCATAGCGGATAAACAGCTTTGGCGTTAAATATTTGCCAAGTGTCAGGCTGCTGTTCGAGGTATCCCCGGTGCTAGTGATCGCCAAGGTATCCAAGCCGAGTTGATTGCGCACTTGGTTGGTGAGCGATTGTCCCTGATTGATGCCAAGGCTCGTAATCGCGCCCATGAGGGCATTGCTGTCCTGGGATGTGCCAACTTCCGCTAAGGGGCGCCCGGTTAACATCACTGCAATAATGTCGCCATCGGGCAGAGTCGGAGTAGAGAAAAGCTGGCTGCGTATATTGCGCAGTGTGCCATTCATTTGCACCCCAACCTTGACGTTTTCGGCCTGACGCACGGCACGAATGTCCAAGGCGGGGTTATTTATGCTGCCAAAGAATAAAAGCTTGCCATGCTCGATGGTCAATGTTCGGCCATAGGTTTGGAACACGCCCTGCTCAACGGTGAGCTCACCATAAGTTAGTGGCGCTCCAGTAGCGCGCTGCGTAATCTCTAGGGCGCCTGCTAATTCGGTATCTAAACCAAAGCCACGGAATCGTGCTTCGTCACCTAGGGTAATCGTCAGCTCTGAGGTGATGCTCATCGCATCCAAGAGGCTGGGGTTGCCATTGGCGGCATTGTGTACGTTTGGCCTAGAAGTGCTCGCAACAACGACCGTATCGGCAGACACGTCAACGGCAGATTCCGGCAAAGATGTGATGCGAACATCGACGATGGGGAGGGTGAGCTTGCCGCTGATATGAATGGCTTCGCTGTCACCCTCTAGGCGCAGCTCTGGTGTTACGGTTAACAAAATTTCTGGATCGTTTAGCAAAGTAAAGTTTTGGCCGCTAAGGCTCACATCGAATGTGCGTTGTGCTGTTAAAGGTGCCTGTATTTCACTTTCAAAGCGCAGGTTTCCCTCGCCAGAACTTGCGCGCCCCTGAATAAAGACCGTTTGACTAATATCGCTAGTAATAGTGCTTTCGATGTCCCGCAGTTCTAGCCCTAATTCAGGAATGTCGACCGCGGCATCCTCAAGCGCGAGGTTGCCACCGAATTTTGGTGACTCGATGGTGCCTGATATAATACTTAAGCCCGTGAGTCGCCCTTGGGTATTCTGAAGCGAAGGTACAAAGGCCTCTATCCAACTTAAATCGTCGAAAGCAAGATTAAGCTGGCCGTCGAGATTGCTGTTAGCACTGATCAAAAGCTGGGCGTTAGCGTTGCCTTGGACTGACATGCCGGAGTTGACAAGATTGGGTTGGTAAAAGTCCAGTTCGCTATTAAGTGTCCATGCATTCTCTGCAAGACTGCCTGTTACATTCGCGGCTCGCCAATAGAAAGTTTGTGTTTCAGGTAGCTCTTGTTCTGCAATCGCAGTGTCGTCTATGGGCGGCGGTGCTGGTTCAACTTCTATTTGACCTTGCCCAGCATCAATAGCGAAATTCATAGTTAACGCGCTCAGGTCGGAGCCAAGTTGACCGGCAATTTCAGCGTTTGCATTGAGCATGCCATCAATGCGACTTCCCACTGGCAGTGGTGGCAAAAGAGGGGCATCCCGTCTCTGGTCAGCCGCCTGTGGCGAAGGCGCATTGAACAAGTTCAACGGGTATTCGCTCAGAGTCAGATTTGCCGAAAGTTCACCGTTGCTAGCCCATTGCCCCGTAACGCATAGAGAGCTAGGCGCTTGTTGCCAGCATTGCTCTGGGAGTGATACTGCACTCTGGCTGAGTGTTAATGGCGCGGCTTGTACAAGTGACCAAATACCAAGCTCGCTGTCGATCTGTCCAGTTTCTAAGCTTCCTACCCAGCGTATTGCTTCGTTAGTCAATAATGAGCCTGTGAGAGTCCATTGCGCGGCGGCTAGGGGTGAGGCTACTGTGAACGCTAAGCTATGGGCGGCGGGTAAACCATTGGCTGTAATCTCGAGCGAATTTATTCGTTGATTGGCGTTGTCGTTGTATTCGATAGCAGTGGCACGTAGTTGCACTCGATTGCTGTTGTTCAGGTATTCTCCGTCGGCAGTGAACGAGCCGACTCTTGTGCCTGCGATATTCAGATTCTCGGCGTTTGCGCTAAGGTCTATCTGGGGCGTTTGGGGTGTCCCTTGCACGCTACCAGTTGCATTGATGCTGCCTGCGAGCAAAGGTGACAAGGTGCCTAAGTCACTAGCATCTAGTTGCCAGTTAAAATCGATCGTGTTTGCCCAACTGCCATCAACGCTCAGTTGTGTGCTCCCGCTTTGCGCATTGAGTTCGTTCACTGTGAGCCCTTGGGCCGAATAGTGTATGTCTCCATCCATTAATAATGGATAACCATTGAGCTCTCCGGTGAATGAAGCAATTGCGAGACTCGCTTCGTACTGCTCGTTGCGTTGTTCTAATGTGAGTAGCGCTGACCCATTGAGTGAACCAAGAACAAGGCCTTCAGGCAGGAAGGGTTGGTAAGCGCTGCCATCGCTCTCTTGAATGTCTAGTTGCATGGAAAGTTGCAATGGGTCGGCCCATTGCACAGAGCCGCTGCCGGCGACTGAGCCAGTCGTAGTGGTGATCGACGCCTGGGTAATTTGCAGTTGTTGATCGTTGATTGTGGTTGCCCAGGCAATGTCGAGTTCTGGCGCAATACTGACCCCTTGAGAGTCCTCCACAGAGACTCTTGCGGTGCCGCGAAAATCCAATTCTGCGAAGTCTCCGAGCGTTGTAATTTGTGCTGACTCGATGCGCAAGCGTTGATTGTCGCTAACTGAATTTGCGGCTAAAACCTGCGGCGCGATGTTATGGCGTAGCTTAAAGCTAGGCGTTGCAGTTGAGGGCTCATCGCTTAACAGGTGCAGGCGTAGTTCACCGATACTGCTTAACTCAAGGGGGCGGTGTAATTGATGATTCACCTGCAGAATATTGAGGTTACCACTAAGCTGTAGGTCGCCGCTGGCATCCTCGAAGTCTTGAGCAATCGGGCCGGTATAAGTCCAGCTAATGCGGCTGTTTAAGGGCAGCGTGGAAACCAGGTCGAGATCCGCTTGCGCGCTGACCTGTAAAGGCGCAGAAGCGAGCTGCAAGCGGTTTATTTGTAAGCGCTTATTAACGAGAGAGCCGTTGAACGATAAGGATTGAACCTCTAGAGGTGTCTCGTCAATATCGATAAATAAGTCTTCTATCAGTACCCGTGAAAAGCGCAGGTCGATAGGCAAGGGCAGGAACGCGGAAAATGGATCGCTGCCTATGCTTGTGGGCTCGTTATCCGTTGTGGCATTTTGCCATTGCACCTGGACACCTTCTAAGTGCAAAAGGTCGAGCGCGAATTCGCGATTGAGCAGAGTCATGGGGTTCCAACGTCCCTGCAGCGTGTCGATGCTAATAGCATTCTCGCCTTGCTCTATCACGACACCGCGCAGGTCGAGGCCAGAAAGAAGAGTCCCCAAACTACTCTCAATATGCATGGTGAAATTGTCACTTTGAGCACGCGTTAACGCCTGCTTGAGTAACCATTGAGAGCCTATATTGGTGCTTATCAGGGTGCTTAAGAGCGTAAGCACAAGAAGAATCGCAATGAACAGCACAACCGAGCCGACGAAAAATAGGCGCAGCAATTTAGTGCCCATTGAAACGGCGACTTCACTGTCTGGTGGTTGTGGGGTCATCTCGCTCACAAGTCCGGCCCCATTGTGATGTGTAAGCGAAAGCCACCGTCATCTAAGCCACGCGCGATATCGGCACGAATCGGACCGATTGGCGATTGCCAGCGGATCCCAACACCCACACCGGTGTTCAGAGAAAGGCGTGTGTAATCCGCAAACGAGTTGCCGGCATCGTAGAACACGGCGCCACGCCAGCTTGGGCGGACAGGAAAGTCATACTCAATGCTCGCGGTTAGTAAGTGTTTACCGCCAATGACTTCGCCGTCATCGTTTTTGGCTCCCAAAGTTCCGTATTTATACCCACGAACACTTTGGTCGCCACCGGTAAAATACCGTATCGAAACCGGTAATTCTTCAACACCACCGACGATAGAGGTCGCAAGCTCTGAACGCAGAAGCAAGCGGCCTACCCCAAGGCTTTGGATGTACTTGGCGCTACCGTAGAGCTGCACAAAGCTCAGATCGGAAAACAGCGCGCTAGAAGCGCCACTGACTTGCGTGAATAAACGCCAGCCCTTAGTTGGATAGATTGGGTCGTCTGCAATCGTCTTGGTCCAGTTTATACCGGTGATGGTAAGGTCGCTTTGTTCTTTGACGTCGTTGATCTCAGATGTTTCATTTTGGTAATTGATGAAAATATTCTGCAGCCAATCTTGCCCTAGCAGCCAAGGGTCAACACTGGAGCGGTAGCTAACCCCGAGCTTAAAGGTGTCAGCGATAAACGTGTCGTTGTTCTGACCTACATAACCTGTTGAAAAACTGAGGCTTTCGGTGCTCGGTTCGCTCAAAGGGATGTTATAGGTCAGATTGCCTCGTTGATCCAACGGTGATAAGGCAATGTCGCTATTGAGGCGGTGCCCAGAGCGATTTAAGTAGCGATCTTCGTGCTCGAGTGTCACCCGCGGGCCAATGTCTGTAGTAACCCCAATACCGGTAGACCAACTGCGTCGAGGGCGCATGCTCAAATCAATATTGACGGGGACTTCTCGCACGCCATTGGCGTTAGCCACTTGTGACGCATTTAATTGTGGGGTGACAGCGACTTCATCAAAGTACTGGCTATTGTTCAGGCTCTCACGTAGCTCGATCAACATCTCCGTAGAGTAGGGTTCTCCGGCGGCGAAGGGCAAAAAACGGCTAATAAAACGTTGTGACAAGGCTTCGATTGGCGTGATGCGAATAGCACCAAAGCGAAAACGTTCGCCAGGATCAAACGCGATTGTGACGTCCGCCCGATTTTCATCGACATCCACGCGTAACTCCGAGCGGGTGAAGCGCGCGGCAAAATAACCATTCTCCACTGCAATCGCGCTGAGCGAAGACTTTAGGTTTTCATATTCACTATGGTCGAGCTGAGTGCCAGTTTGAATTGGTAAACTGCCCAAAAGCGTCGCGAATGGATCGTTTTGTTCTAGTGGCCTTGTTGGGTCTGGGGCGATATTGACATTGATTTCACCAAAACGAACTGCTTCGCCGGGGGTGAGTTGAATGTCGAGTTGCCAACAGTTAGCGGTTCTGCTGAATTGATTGTTTTGCTCTAGGCGATAGTAGCCTAGCGCTTGTGCGGCACGCTCAACATTAAGGGCCACTTGTGGCAACAACCTGTTTAGGCGACGCAGCTCTGTGCTGCAGCGTTCACTGCTGACTGCGAGAAGAGCGCGAATGTTTTCTTCCAAGCGCTCATCCGCCCCGCGAATCTCAATGAGCGGTCTTGCTTCCTGCGCTAATGCAGGTTGCATGGATGCGATGAAAGCGAGTGCCAGTAGAGCCTTTAGGCTTCGGGCTCTAGATGTGGTTTTCATCGACATGGGTTTTGACATAAGACTTCTAGGAAAAAATTGCTGCACGACTTGATTATCGCACCTCGCCAAGGCTACGGTATACACTCGTTGAATGCGATTCGATCAAAGTTTTCTGCTCAAGGTGTCTAAACATGACTAAAAGACCGGAACAAGAACCACAAACGCTTCAAACTACCGCGAAAAGTGACGAGCTTGCGACTTTGCGCACACTTCGTGTCAATGACCAAGATTATGACTACCACAGCCTTGAAGTGTTGTCCGAACTGGGTCTGCATGGTGTTGAACGTCTTCCCTTTACTTTGAAAATTCTTCTCGAAAACCAGTTAAGGCGGCTTGATGGCATTAGCGTCACACGCGCTGACGTAGAAGCGATGCTTGCGTGGGGTGACACTCAGAGCTCAAAACATGAGATTAGTTTCATGCCAGCGCGCGTCCTTATGCAAGATTTCACGGGTGTTCCCGCTGTCGTTGACCTTGCTGCAATGAGAGCCGCCGTCGAAGCGCAAGGTGGAGACCCCGCCGTGGTCAATCCTCTAAGCCCTGTCGATTTGGTCATCGACCACTCGGTAACGGTCGACCGCTACGCGCAGCAAAGCGCCTACAAAGACAACGTCATCATTGAGATGGAGCGCAATAAAGAGCGTTATGAGTTTCTTCGTTGGGGGCAGGACGCCTTCACTAATTTTCGAGTCGTGCCACCCGGTACGGGTATCTGCCATCAGGTCAACCTTGAGTTTCTTGCTAAAGCAGTATGGTCTACGTCGCAAAATGGGCGTCAGATTGCTTACCCAGACTCGTTGGTGGGAACAGACAGTCATACGACGATGGTCAATGGGCTCGGTGTATTAGGATGGGGAGTGGGTGGTATCGAAGCCGAAGCGGCGATGTTAGGCCAGCCCATGGCAATGCGCATTCCCGAGGTGGTTGGATTCTGTTTCGAAGGCAGCCTTCGTGAAGGTATTACGGCAACTGATCTAGTATTGACAGTGGCAGAAAAATTGCGAGCCCATGGGGTGGTGGGCAAGTTCGTTGAATTCTATGGGCCTGGTTTGGATAGCTTGTCGTTGGCAGACCGCGCGACGATTGCCAATATGTCGCCTGAATATGGTGCCACTTGTAGTTTTTTTGCTATTGATGCAGAAACGCTACGTTATCTTGAGTTAACAGGGCGCGACGAAAACACTGTGGCTCTAGTCGAGGCCTATTGTAAAGCGCAAGGTTTATGGCGTACTGGGAATGAAGCCACGTTGTACAGCAGCACAGTGACATTAAATCTCGATGAGGTGTTGCCGTGTTTGGCTGGTCCTAAGCGACCACAAGATAGGGTATTGCTTGGCAAAATTCCTAAGGCGATCGAAGATCAGCTCGATGGGGATATCCGCAAGTCCATTGAAGTCAGTTCGGAACACTACTCCTTGCATGATGGGGATGTTGTGATTGCTGCCATTACCTCCTGCACAAATACCTCGAACCCAGCGGTGATGATGGCAGCTGGCTTGTTAGCCAAAAATGCCATTGCGAAAGGCTTGCAACGTAAACCCTGGGTGAAGACTTCTTTAGCGCCGGGTTCAAAAGTGGTAACAAGTTACTTAGAGGCTGCGGGTTTGCAGGACTCATTAGACACCCTTGGTTTTAACCTGGTCGGTTATGGGTGTACAACATGTATCGGCAACTCCGGCCCCTTGAACGACAATATTGAAGAAGCGATTGAAGTGGCAGGCCTGACAGTATGTTCGGTGCTCTCTGGCAATAGGAACTTCGAAGGGCGCATTCATCCTCGGGTGCGAGCCAATTGGTTGGCATCGCCTCCCTTGGTTGTGGCCTATGCGCTTGCAGGCACGATGAATATTGATATTAGCAGTAAACCTATAGGGCATGATAAACATGGTGTGGCGGTTTATCTGAAGGATATATGGCCAAGCAGTGCCGATATTACGGCGGCGATGGCACAAGTGAGCCGTGAGATGTTTGTGCATGATTACGGCCAAGTGTTCGATGGTAATCCAGATTGGAATGCGATTCCGGTTGATAAATCGAAAACCTATAAATGGAACGACGAGTCTACTTATATCCGCAATCCGCCATTCTTTAGTAAAGAGATGGCGGTTAAATCGGGCGATATTCACGGCGCTAGAGTGTTAGCTTTGCTGGGTGATTCAGTGACTACTGATCATATTTCTCCGGCAGGGGCCATAGGAAAAAGCACGCCGGCAGGGCGATATTTGAAACAACATGGCATAGAGCCTAAGGAGTTTAACTCCTATGGTGCGCGCCGTGGTAACCACGAGGTAATGATGCGCGGAACGTTCGCCAATGTGCGAATCCGTAACGAGATGCTCACCGATGTCGAAGGCGGCTATACCAAAATCTTGCCTGAGAAAGAACAAATGAGCATTTATGATGCGGCGATGAAATATCAAGAGCGTCAGGTGCCTTTAGTAATTATTGCGGGCAAAGAATACGGTACTGGTTCAAGCCGTGATTGGGCTGCAAAGGGCACTCGCTTATTAGGCATTAAAGCTGTCATTGCCGAGAGCTTTGAACGCATTCATCGCTCAAATTTGGCTGGTATGGGGGTTTTGCCGCTGCAATTTCCGGAGGGTGTTTCACGCAAGACACTAGGTTTGAAAGGCACAGAGTCTGTCAATATTTTAGGCTTGGAGAACTTGCAAGCAGGGCAAATGTTGAGCGTTGAATTTACTCAAGACGGGGGCGAGCCGCAACGCTGCGAAGTGCTGTGTCGACTCGATACTGAGGATGACTTAGCCTACTACTTGCGTGGTGGGATTATGCCGTATGTATTGGATAAACTTCTTGCTTAACAAGGCGTTGCGATGAATGAGTCAGCCCGGTTCCGTGTCGAGAAAGACAGCATGGGAGAGATCCAAGTGCCGGAGGCAGCGCTGTGGGGTGCGCAGACACAGCGCTCCTTGCTGCATTTTAATATTGGTGATGATCACTTTAATTCGGCATTCATTCACGCCTTTGCGTTAGTCAAAAAGGCAGCGGCTCTGTCTAATTTAGAGTTGGGTGCCTTGGACGACACGCAAGCTGCGTTGATTGTACAAGCTTGTGATGAGATCTGTGCTGGCAAGCACGAGGATCAGTTTCCTCTGTCTGTTTGGCAAACCGGCAGCGGTACGCAAACCAATATGAACGTGAATGAAGTCATCGCAAATCGGGGCAATGAGCTCGCCGGTAATGCTCGTGGCAGCAATACGCCATTGCATCCCAACGATCATGTTAACAAAGCCCAATCTTCCAATGACGTGTTTCCAACTGTTATGCATGTGGCCACCATGCAGGCGCTCAAAGTCCAGTTAATGCCGTCATTAGATGTGTTGCTGGGCACCCTTGCCGAAAAAAGCGCGGAATTCGATGGGCAGATAAAGAGCGGGCGTACCCATATGATGGATGCTACGCCTGTCACCTTAGGGCAGGAGTTTGCTGCCTATCATGCGCAAATAGGCTATGCACGCAAACAGTTGCAAGAGGCGCAGAGTGCAGTAGCCCAACTTGCCATTGGTGGCAGTGCTGTTGGTACAGGTTTGAATACGGATCCTCGATGGGCTGAAATGGTAGCTTCTCACATCAGTGCGTTGACTTCTTATGAGTTCGTCTCAGCTGACAATAAGTTTATGGCCCTGGCAGGGCATGAAGCGTTGGTTGACCTTCATGGTCGTTTAAATCTTCTCAGCACTGCCTTGTATAAAATGGCCAGTGATATTCGTTTAATGAATAGCGGCCCGCGTTGTGGCCTGGCTGAGATCACAATTCCAGCAAACGAGCCTGGAAGTTCGATAATGCCAGGCAAAGTAAACCCTACCCAGGTCGAGGCGCTCACCATGGTGTGTTTGCGTGTAATGGGCAATAACTCAACAGTTTCTATGGCTGGAAGTCAGGGGCAATTCCAGCTTAACGTCTATAAGCCACTGATAATTCATACAATATTGGACTCTATTCGCCTCCTTAGCGACGCTATGACTAGTTTCGGTGAACACTGTTTGGCAGGCATTGCGCCTCAGTCAGACAATCTGGCGCGCTATGTAGAGCGCTCATTAATGCTTGTCACAGCGCTCAGCCCTGTTATCGGATATGATCAGGCAGCCAAAGCGGCTAAACATGCCGATGAAAACGATATGAGTTTGCGCGAAGCTGTAGTGGCACTAGGTTTGCTAAGTGACGCAGAGTTTGACGCAAGGGTCGATGCTCGTAAGATGCTGTTTCCGTTCGATAACAAAACTCGCTAAACTCCACCTCCCAGAGCTTGAAATAGAGTAAGTATGGAATTCCTGTTAGACCCTACTATATGGGTGGCGTTGTTGACCTTGATTATTCTCGAGGTCGTTCTTGGCATCGATAACCTTGTGTTTATTGCCATTTTGGCCAATAAGCTGCCCCCTCATCAACGCGATCACGCCCGTATAACTGGGCTTGGGCTTGCTGTAGTCATGCGCTTGGGCTTGCTCAGTGGCGTGTCTTGGTTGGTCACACTGACCACCCCGATATTTTCAGTGTTTGCACACGACTTTTCTGGTCGTGATTTAATTCTCTTATTTGGCGGGCTATTCCTACTATTTAAAGCCACGACCGAGCTGCATGAACGCCTTGAAGGGAGTACGCGCACCGAAATAGAGAACCGCGTCTATGCCGGTTTCTGGCTGGTGGTGTCGCAGATTGTGGTACTGGACGCTGTGTTCTCTTTAGATGCCGTGATCACCGCCGTCGGCATGGTAGACAACCTTTACGTCATGATGACTGCAGTTGTGATCTCAGTCAGCTTGATGCTCGCCGCTTCTAAGCCTTTAACGCAATTTGTCGATGCGCATCCCACAGTGGTGGTGTTGTGCTTGAGCTTTCTATTGATGATCGGTCTCAGTCTTGTCGCTGAAGGGTTTGGCTTTCATATTCCGAAAGGGTATTTGTACGCGGCTATTGGCTTCTCGATTACTATCGAATTTTTCAATCAAGTGGCCTATGCAAACCGACAAAAGCAAGAAGAGCGCTTGCCGCTGCGTGAGCGCACAGCGGCTGCTGTTTTGAGCTTATTAGGGGGGCGTGCTTACGACCAACCTGAGTCTAATGTTGAAAGCGCCGGGCCTGAAGACTTGTCGGCTTTCCATGTGGCAGAGCGCAATATGGTCACGGGAGTTTTGACCTTGGCAGAGCGCTCGGTGCGTTCATTAATGACGCCCCGAACGGATATGTCATGGGTGAATCTAAATGACGATGTGAGTGTTATTCGAGCGATGTTGATCGATACGCCACATAGTTTCTTCCCCGTTTGCCGTGGCGGCCTCGACGATATTGTCGGCATAGCAAGGGCAAAAGATCTGCTCAACGATTTGGCGACTAACGAACAAATTACCCTAGGTGAAAATCTACGCGAGCCGATTTTTGTGCCGGACTCCATTGCCGTTTTACCGTTAATTGAAACGCTGCGCCGATCTAAGGGGCAGCTCGTGCTAGTGGTCGATGAATACGGAACCATTCAAGGGCTCATCACGCCTATCGACGTCTTTGAGGCTATTGCTGGTGAGTTTCCAGATGAAGATGAAACGCCTGCTATCGAGTCTATCGATGAGAATACTTGGTTGGTGGCCGGACATGCGGATTTGCACGAACTCTCGCGAGTGCTAGAAACCAGCGTTTTCGACGAAGATATTGAGGACTACTCAACTATAGCCGGCTTTTTGATGAGTAAGTTTGATCAACTGCCCGACGTCAACGCACGCCTAGAGCTGCGCGGGTTCCTCTTCACGGTAAAGCAAGTGGAAGAGCAACGCATAGCAGAAGTGGAAATCATGCGGGTTTTGCAGCAGGACCTCTACATCAGTTAGTAGAGGCCCTGTGAAGTATAGGTCTACTGTGGAGCAGCGATCACTTGCAGCTCTACGCGGCGATTTTGCGCACGCCCTGACTCAGTTGCGTTAGACGCAATCGGTTGGTCTGGACCCATCCCCTGCGAGATGATTCGGCTTTGATCGACACCTTGCCCTGCCAAATAATTAGCGACGCTCGTCGCGCGGCGATTGGACAAATTGTAGTTGTAATCGGCACTGCCCGTAGAGTCAGTGTGGCCGTTGACTTGCAGGCGTGTATCTTTGTATTTGTATAACACTGTTGCCACCGAATCCAACACTGGTTGAAATTGTGGGCGCAACGAATATTCGTTCGTGTTGAAGGTGATGTTGCCAGGCATGATGAGATCCAGTCGATCGCCATTACGCTGAACTTGCACGCCTGTGCCTTGTAGCTGCTGTCGTAACTCAGCCTCTTGTACGTCCATGTAGGCACCAACTCCGGCGCCAATGGCACCACAGCCAGCGGCAGCATTGCGCGCATGCTGACCGTTCTCAATAGCGCCCACTAGACCACACACAACAGAGCCAATAGCGCCATATTGGGCGGCACGGCTAACCTGTTGTTCGCCGGTATAGGGGTTGATTGTCGTACAACTTGCCAGTAGCAGGCCTGCGGCCATTAGGGTTACGGCGCGTTTATGTTTAAATCCTTCCGTCATCTTCAATACTCCTGTATTGCTAAACTCGACACTACTGTAGACAAGAAGGTGGGTCGATGTACACCTTTATGCAAAGATTAAACCTTGCAATGTGAACTGTTGCTTAATTTGCAAACAAACTCGCTAGCAAACTGATCTAGTTCGTCTCGATGGCGCAGCGGAACTTCTAGGTGCTAGAAGAAAATTGTTTTAAGCTCCCCATTTACGCTCTTGTACGTGCTCCGAGGACTTATGAGTCAAGCCGAATACCAAGCCAAGGTGAAAATACTTTCTGACCGTTTGTTGGAGTTGCAGCAACCGATTCGAATACTGGATGCCATCAAATGGCCAGCCCATTTTGAACACGATTTTTTAGCCACTGGCGGAAAAGTGTTGCCCGCCGTTAATCGTGATTATTACGAGCGTATGCCGCTCAATTTCGATCCCGATCTATTGCGTGCCCGTTTCAAAGAATTACGCGACGATGTGCGAAGAAGTTTGGGCCGTCGTGACGGCTTAGGTGGCATACTACGCGATACGATCAATCAATACCTAGTGGTAATTGATTTGCTAGTGAGTCGTGGCACTCCCGCGTTTGGCAAGCTTAGTAAAGAACTCTATGGTTCGGCTTCTGACAAGATGCGTGGAGATAGAAAAACCCTAAGAACTTTGGGTGAAAAACTTTGCCAGCTATTCTCACTGCCATCGGCCGAACATATTAGTCGCCCATATGGTAAAGATATTCCGGCAACACAAGCTGTCGATATTCTTCAACAAAAGCTCAACCCGTATTTTCCTCCCGGGGATATCCGCGTGATGTTGAGCGATGGGATCGTGTCTGATGCGGCCGCAGGTGGCGACTACATCAAAATCAACCAAGACTCTGCGTTCTCTGAGTTTGATCTACAAATTTTGGAGGTCCATGAAGGCTGGGTGCATGTTGGTACGACCTTGAATGGGCGCAATCAACCTTGGGCCACTTGGCTAAGTGTCGGCTCGCCTCGCGTGACCGCCTGTCAAGAAGGGCTAGCTGTGTTAATGGAGACGCTCACCTTTAGTTCATACCCGAAAAGAGCACTAAAGATTAGTGACCGCGTAATTGCCATCGATATGGCGGAACGCGGAGCAAACTTCGTCGAAGTCTATCAATACTTTGTTGAAAGAGGTTTGAGCGAACATGAAAGCTATAAGATCACCCAAAGAGTCTTTCGTGGTGGCACTCTGGATGGGGGCTCTATCTTCACCAAAGATCTCTCTTATTTACGTGGTTTTGTCGAAAACGTGAACTTTATTCGCAGTGCGATCAACTCGGGTGTGCCGGAAGTGATTCCGATGCTGTTTGTCGGCAAAGTGACCTTGGATGATATTCCCGTTTTGTATCAGCATTACCTTGAAGGAACGATAGAGGGCCCCCAACATATGCCTGCTATGTTTAAAAATATGAACGGCTTATATGTTTGGTTTGGCTTCTCCAGCGGTATCGCCGTGATTAATATCAGCCGAGTACAAAAGCATTTTGATGGTCTGTTCCGCAATATGCCCAAGGCTGATCCGGTCTATAGCACCGAGACGATTCCTCGCGGCCCAAGCGAAGGTCAAGCTATCGAATAACCAATGAAAGGAATGCAGTGAAATGAAACGAGTTGCCCTGTTTTTAATGACTAACCTAGCCATTATTGTGGTGCTGAGTATTACCCTACGCCTGTTAGGGGTAGAGCGCATTCTTGATGAACAAGGTGCGGGATTGGACTTGAATAGTTTGTTGATTTTCTCCGCTGTGTTTGGTTTTGGCGGCGCGTTTATCTCTTTAGCGATGTCGAAGTGGATCGCCAAACGCTCAACGGGTGCGCAGGTGATTATCCAGCCTAGAAACGCGACAGAGCAGTGGCTAGTCGATACAGTTCGAGCGCAGGCTCAGAAGGCCGGTATTGGCATGCCGGAGGTGGCGATATTCAATTCGCCGCAGGTCAATGCGTTTGCCACTGGTGCTAGCCGTAATAAGTCTTTGGTGGCGGTTAGCTCTGGGCTATTGCAAAGTATGAGCAGAAATGAAGCCGAGGCGGTTCTAGCGCACGAAGTCACACACGTAGCAAATGGCGACATGGTAACGTTGACCTTAATTCAAGGGGTGGTGAATACCTTTGTGATTTTCTTCTCACGGGTGATCGGCCACTTTATCGACAGAGTCGTGTTCAAGACTGAAAGAGGCCACGGCCCCGCATTTTGGATCACCAGCATCATTGCTGAGATAGTCCTTGGGTTTCTCGCCTCGACAATCGTGATGTGGTTCAGCCGTCAGCGCGAATACCGCGCCGATGCTGGCGGTGCATCACTTGCTGGCAAGCAGAATATGATTGCCGCCTTGCAGAGATTGCAGCAGGGGCAAGCCACTCAAATGCCTGATGAACTAGTCGCCTTCGGCATTAGCAATCGTGGCGCCAGTGGCATCTCGAAACTGTTTATGTCCCACCCGCCGTTGAGTGAGCGCATCGCAGCCCTGCAACGAGGTGCATAAAAGCTAAATAATATTTAAACTCCCTATCCCGAATTTCGCAGAGCTATCGCGGAATTCGGGAGCATATCTCCTTGATTGTCTTCTCGAAACTCCCCACATTTATTGGCGCAATCCCCATTCCTGTCCTAGATTTAAATTGTGCTTAGCAATCTGAGACGTCTGATCGCTGAGCTATACATTGACGGGCTCGCAAGCAACTTTAAAGGAATAAATTTGAGCAATATATAAGGAGAACAATATGCGTGAACTAAGCGTAGTTGAGATTGATGAGGTGAGTGGTGGACGATTTGAAGATTCAGTTCCTTATTTTACAACAATGATTGCAGTTGGGATGTCGACTTTTGGTAGCTCTTGGGGAGCTGTTGGTGTCGGCTTGGCTATTGCTGTTGCGCCAGCAGCTGTTGGGGTAATGTCTGTTCTTGCCGTTGGTGGTGGCATAGCGCTGATGAGAGACTAGATGTCGCAGTTATGAGGCGATAAGTATAGAGGCGAGGTAACGCTCTTAATGTTTCGTTATCTCGTCCTTGGGGGATATGTTTATGACCGACTCTGACATTGGTGGTTGTGATGAGATATCTTGCAAGAATTTTGTACTAAATACTGAAAAAGTTTTAGTGCTTTATCCAGTACGCGCAGCATATAAATTTCAATGCCTTCGAGCAATGCTACTAGTACTGATTCTGGGCTATTTGCTTTTATATTTGAACTGGATTAGTGATCTTAAAGATCAGAGTTTAATCGTTTCTAGCTTCTATGTTTCTATAGTTATTGTGTTGGCAATGCTAGTTGTTCTATATCTGGTAATGGCACGATATCAGTTAAATGTAGAAGTTTATAAAGATAGGCTGGAGTATCCAGTTTATTACTTCTGGAAACGTACACTTAGTTTTAAGGTTGTATTTAGCTTAGAAAGAATTGGATTCGGGGGGGCAGTGCGAGCTTTGGTTGTCGGAAATCTTGACGGTGGTTTGACCGTATTCGATAGAAAAAGATTTTCGCGAGAAAGTGATTTTATGGAGCTAGAAACTTTACTTTCTAAGTTGGTAAATGAGAATAAAACTCCAAATAAACGTTTGAAAACTTTGTATGTCCATGAAAGCAAATTCAACAGTTTTTTGGTTCAGGTTGTGCTTATATTTTTTCTTGTCCTCCCACTTGTGCTTTTAAAAGGTATTGCAGAACAAGAGTATTTTGCTGCACTAGAAGTTGGAGCTTTGACTAAATTAGTAGAGAGAGGAGAAGAAATCTATAGATTTTTTTCAGCATTTTTTCTACACAGCGGGTCTATACATTTGTTCAGTAACTTGATTGGATTTACTTTTCTTGCCGAATCTCTTTTGCGTCTTTGCGATACTTGCCGCTTTCTTTTCATTTTACTAGTTTCTGCCTTCATTGGCTCAATAACAAGTCTTTATCTTTCTCCTCACGAATATGTAATTGGTGCGTCAGGAGGAATATTTGGGTTATTTGGCGCGTACTGCGTCGTCAAGTTCACGAAATACCTGCCAGGTTTAGTGAGTCAGCGATCCAACAAAATGGTCTTTGCAATCATTGCGCTGCAAGTAGCTATCGAATACTTCGTCGACGGCATCGACTCCTATAGTCATGTAGGAGGTTTTATTGCCGGTGCGCTTTGCATGGGCTTGTTCCTTTACTTCGCCAAAGAGCAATCTATCTACAAATCGACTATGCTTGAAAAAGGTCTCGCAGTGTTGCTTTCGGGTGCCTACATTTGGGGCTTAGCGACTTTCCTAGCGAAGGTGTACGCGTAGCCTCACGGGGTTCATTTTTTGGGGCGGTGATTAAAACGCATATCGAGCGTGTACGGGTGTGCGCTGTGCGGCTCGCTTAGGTCCAAATCCATTTCTCCTTGGCTGTGGCCATGCTGCCAGAATCGCGCAACACGCCTGGCTTCGGCTTCATTCGCATTGACTGGGAAAGTGTCATAGTTTCTGCCGCCAGGGTGGGACACATGATAGGTGCAGCCGCCAAGGGAGCGCTTGTGATGAGTGTCGACGATGTCGATCACCAAAGGTGAGTGGACATTGATGGTGGGGTGGAGTGCAGACCAAGGCGCCCATGCTTTGTAACGCACGCCACCAACAAACTCTCCCTCAGTACCAGTGCTGCGCATAGGCACTTTGCGGCCGTTGCAGGTGATGATGAAACGATTGCCAGTCATATTGCGGGCGCGAATCTGTAAGCGCTCAACCGACGAGTCTACATATCGTGCGGTACCTTGCCCGCTCGATTCTTCGCCCAAAACGTGCCATGGTTCGATGGCTCTATGAACATCGATCTGAACCCCTGCGGCATGAATGGAGCCATAGTAGGGGAAGCGAAACTCCTGGAATGGAGCAAACCAATCAAGCTCAAATGGGTAGCCTGCATCATTCAAATCTTTCGCGACCCAAGACAAATCTTCCCAGACAAAATGGGGCAACATGAATCTGTCATGTAGTTCTGTGCCCCAATTTATTAGTGGGCGCGTGTAAGGGGTCTGCCAGAAATGCGCAACAAGTGAGCGAATCAACAAGACCTGCAAAGCGCTCATCTGCCAATGAGGCGGCATTTCGAAGTTGCGAAACTCCAATATACCAAGTCGGCCACTAGCACTGTCGGGGGAGTACAGTTTGTCGATACAGAATTCTGCGCGGTGCGTGTTGCCAGTAAGGTCGACTAGAAAATTGCGTAGTATGCGATCTACTAACCACACCTGTTTGGTGTCTTCACTGTCAAGCTGTTGCAGTGCTATTTCTAGCTCGTAAAGATTGTCGTCGCGCGCCTCATCGACACGAGGGGCTTGGCTTGTTGGGCCAATAAATTGGCCCGAGAATAAATAGGAAAGGCTCGGGTGGTTCTGCCAATAGCGTATAAGGCTTGCTAGGACGTCGGGTCGCCGTAAGAAAGGGCTGTCCTCCGGCTTCGCTGCCCCGAGGGTGACGTGATTGCCGCCGCCGGTGCCTGTGTGTTGGCCATCGAGCATAAATTTATCGGTGCCCAAACGTTGCTGCCTTGCTTGTTCATAGAGTGTTTTCGCCAAAGAGCTTAGTTCCGGCCAACTTTTCGAAGGCTGCACATTCACTTCAATCACCCCTGGGTCTGGGGTAATCATTAGTTTTTGTATGCGTGGGTCTTTGGGCGGCTCATAGCCTTCAATAATAATTGGGCAAGTGAGTTTTTCGGCGGTCTCTTCGATTGCAGCGATAAGCTCTACGTATCGTTCTAGGTCTGTTTGTGGCGGTAAAAATAAATACAAACGTCCGTCACGAACCTCGACGCACAGGGCTGTGTGGAATATCCGGCCGTCCTCTGCTTGCGTGACGTCTAAGGACTCTACATCGTCACCTAAGTCTAATGGGTAGGCCAACTCTTCGCGGGCAGCGAAGGGGTCGGTGCCATGCTCTTGATCATTTGTATCGGGTTTCTCCCAAGGCAAGCTTTCAAGTGGAAGCCTATAGCCAACCGGTGAGTCCCCAGGAATTAACGTAAGGCGCTCTTTACGGAAAAACCAGCGGCAACTTAACCACGATATTTCACCGTCATTGCGAGTCGAAGACAATGGCAAAACGAAGCCGCTTTCCTTGTCTAACCCTTGCGCAAAAATCTTCTTGATGCGCGCAGCCTCAAGAGGGTCGACGACCTTGCTATCCCATAAAGTGACGTTAGCCGGAAGCTCTGATTCACGTTTCAAATAGAAGGCTTTATCTTCGAATGCGGGAAGTACATAGCGCGGATTCAAGCCTAGTTTATGAGCCAATGTGCTAATGAAGTTCGCAGCAATGCGTGTGTTGGCTGAGCCGTGTGTGCGTTCATCGGCAAATAGATTGGCATTGTGCCAAAGGGGCTTGCCGTCGGTGCGCCAGAATAACCCCAGCGCCCAGCGCGGCAGTGGCTCGCCGGGGTACCACTTGCCTTGGCCAATATGCAAAAGGCCCTCTGGTGCATAGTGTTGTTTGAGTGACAAGAGCAGCTCGCCAGCTAGGCGGCGCTTATCTTTACCAAGTGCAGCGGTGTTCCATTGCGCACTTTCCATGTCATCGATGGAGATAAATGTTGGTTCACCGCCAACGGTTAGGCGCACATCCTGTTCTTCTAGGTCTGCATCGACTTTGTGTCCAAGCGCATCGATAGCTTGCCATTGTTGGGCACTATAGGGTTTGGTGACTCGCGGGTCTTCATGAATACGAGTCACGGAATTTTCATGCAGGAAGGTCACCTCACAAACGCCAGTGCTGCCGGTGATCGGCGCTGCGCTTACTGGGTCGGGAGTGCAGGCCAGCGGAATATGTCCTTCGGCTGCAAACAAACCGGAGGTAGGGTCTAAGCCTATCCAGCCCGCCCCTGGAATGTACACCTCCGTCCATGCATGTAAGTCGGTAAAGTCTTCTGTGGGGCCGGTTGGGCCATCAAGAGAGCGAACATCCGCTGTGAGTTGTACTAAATACCCAGATGCAAAGCGGGCGGCAAGTCCCATGTGGCGTAAGGTCTGTACAAACAACCAAGCGCTGTCACGACATGAACCATAAGTGCTAGTGAGAGTCGTTTCGCAAGTTTGGACTCCCGGCTCCATGCGGATCACGTAGTTGATTGCCTGTTGCGTTCGGCTGTTCTCTGCAACCAAGAAGTTCACGATTGGTTGTTTGCTTTTATTCACCCCTTTAAGCCATTTCTTCATGGCTGCGCCAGATTCTTTGACTTCTAAATAGGGGGCTAAGTCTTTGGCTAATTGCGCATCGTATTTAAAAGGGAAATGTTGCGCACTGTCTTCAACAAAAAAGTCGAACGGGTTGATGACCGTCATGTCTGCAATGAGCTCAACAGTAATGGAAAGCTCTTTGGCTTTCTCGGGGAAGACCAATCGCGCTAAATGGTTCGAGAAAGGATCTTGCTGCCAATTGATAAAATGGTCATCTGGTGTGATTTTTAACGAATAAGAATCGATAGGAGTGCGACAATGTGGTGCAGGGCGCAAACGAACAACATGGGGCAAAATTTCCACCAAGCGATCAAATTGATACGTTGTCTGGTGGTGTATTGCTACTTTAATTGTCATAAGGTAATGTTGCTCGTATATGCAAATTGACTGGAAATCATACAACCCCGGCGCCTTCTACGACGAACTCATTAGTTCGCCTGGGCACCCCCGAAAGTCAGGTAGAATTCTGGCTCGCTATCTTGCTTCGCTTAAAAGTGACGATCTGCAACAACGAAAAACTGCTGCTGAACTCGCCATTAAGGCGATGGGTATTTCGTTTACCGTTTATAGTGAAGCGGGCAACATCGATCGGGAGTGGCCGTTTGATATTATTCCTCGAATCATCACAGAAACACAATGGCAGAAGACAAGTCAAGGACTGGAACAACGACTGCGCGCTTTAAACTGTTTTATCGATGATATTTACAACGATCAGAAGATCCTTAAAGACAAAGTAGTTCCCGCCGAGTTGATCGCTAAGTCTGTTAATTTTCGCAAAGAATGTATAGGGATGAAACCCCGCCACGGGGTATGGGCGCATATCTGTGGCACCGACCTAATACGTGACACCAATGGTCAGTTTTATGTCTTAGAGGACAATTTGCGTGTTCCCTCTGGCGTGTCCTATATGCTGGAAAATCGCAAAGTGACCAAGCGAGTATTTCCGGAGCTTTTCGAAAACTACAATATTCTTCCAATCACAGAATATCCGTCACATCTATTCGATACTTTGGCGGCGATTTCGCCTCGTCCCTTGGACTATCCCGAAGTGGTTGTGCTAACACCCGGTATCTACAATTCTGCTTATTTTGAACACTCATTTCTTGCCCAGCGAATGGGGGCCGAATTGGTAGAAGGGGGAGATCTCGTTGTCGAGGATGACTGCGTCTATATGCGGACCATCAACGGGCTTTCGCGAGTTGATGTGATCTACCGACGTATTGATGACTTATTCCTTGACCCAGAAGTGTTTAATGCTGACTCCGCGCTTGGCGTTCCTGGGTTGATGCGTGCTTGGCTCAAGGGCAATGTTGCATTGGCTAATGCGCCAGGGGCTGGTGTTGCCGATGATAAGGTCATCTACACCTATGTTCCTGCGATGATTAAATACTATCTCGGCGAAGACCCCTTGCTTGAGAATGTCCCCAGTTACCTTTGCGTTGATGAAAAACAGTGTCAGCATGTATTGGCAAATTTAGACAAGCTAGTGGTGAAACCAGCGAACGAGTCAGGGGGCTACGGCATGTTGATGGGGCCGCAGGCTAGCAAGAAAGAGCGTGCCGAGTTTGCTAAGAAGATTAAGGCTAACCCCCGAAATTATATGGCGCAACCGCTCATCTCACTATCCACGGCGCCGGTGTTGGTCGACCGCGGAGCAGAGCCTAGACATATCGATTTAAGGCCTTTTGTCTTGCAAGGGCGTGACACATACGTGACTCCCGGTGGTTTGACTCGGGTGGCAATGGTGAAGGGCTCCTATATCGTGAACTCTTCGCAAGGCGGTGGAAGTAAAGACACTTGGATCGTTTCGGACGAGGAGCGCTGAGTCATGTTATCCCGAGTTGCTGAGCGTATATATTGGTTAGGTCGTTATCTTGAGCGCACGGAGAACACCGCACGCTTACTCACTGTGTACTCTAATTTACTCTTGGACTTGCCGCGCGGGGCGAAGGTAGGTTGGCATACCTTGGTAGAGATCACCGGCAGCCAAGGCGAGTTCAGCAAGAGTTATCAGAATATCGATGAGCGCTCCGTTAACCGGTTTTTATTGTCCGATCAAAACAACTACTCATCAGTGATCAGCTCATTGGCCCTTGCGCGTGAAAATGCCCGTACTACGCGTGAAATCATTCCAACTGAGGCGTGGGAGCAGATCAACAAGCTCTATCTGTTTACCAAAGAAAATATGGGCAAGGCAACTGCGCGTGGCCCTCGACATCAGTTATTGCAAGACATCATTGCACACTGCCAGCAAATCACAGGGCTGTTAGCCGGCGCTATGAGCCATAATAGTGGCTACAATTTCCTGCGGCTTGCGCGTAGCCTAGAGCGTGCGGATATGACCACTCGCATAGTCGATGTTGGGTCTATCACCCTGCTGCCAAGTCTGACGCAACCCAGCGGTGCAAAGGCTGAACCGGCCACCCGTCCGTTCGCTAATATGATTTGGATGAGCGTGCTGCACTCACTAAGTGCGTATCAAATGTATCGTCAGCATGTGCTCGACCGTGTGAACGGCGAAGATGTTGTCACCTTCCTTTTACAAGACTCGCAGTTTCCAAGAGCCGTAGGGCATTGTCTTGGAAAGCTTGAGTCCTGCCTAAAGTATCTTCCGAACAATGAAGCAGCTCTGAAGCAAGTATCTATGGCTGTGGCATTAGTAAACGATGCTAATATCGCTGAATTGCTCGACAGTGGTCTTCTCGAATACATCGATGAGCTGCAAGTGCAGTTTGCTAATGTCCATGCCTGTATCACTGAGACATGGTTCCTCCCCGTTGTAAGTGAGCAACAACAATCTGCTTAAATAACGAGTATTGTGCATGAGAGGTTTTCAGTGTGCATGCGGGCAAAGCCTGTACTTCGAAAATACGGTTTGCAATGCCTGCCAACGCCGTTTGGGATACGACCCTTTCCGAGCCGAGCTTTTGGCCATAGAACCCTTAGATCCAAACTTAGATGATGCCTCGGGTCAATGGCGCTGTGTCAGTCATGGCAATTTGTATCGACGCTGCAGTAACGATACAGATTTTCATGTGTGCAATTGGCTAGTTCTCAACTCCGATGACGCTTTCTGCCTCGCCTGTTCACTCAACGATACGGTACCCAAAGTTGGGTCGAGTTATCGTGCATCGCAAAGGCGAAAGTGGTGGGGGCGAATGGAGGCAGCCAAGCGGCGTTTGATTTACACCTTATTGGCATTGGGTTTGCCTGTGCAAAGTAAGGCCGAGAACGAAAACGGTATAGCTTTCTCGTTTCTAGAAGACCAACGCTCCAACCCAAATGTCGAAGAAGAACATGTGCTCACTGGACATTTGGAAGGGTTAATAACCGTGAATTTGGCAGAGGCTGATGGTGTAAATCGTGAACAAGCGCGCCAGAGCTTAGGGGAGTCATACCGCACATTGCTAGGGCATTTTCGCCATGAAAGCGGGCATTACTACTTTGAAAAGGTCGTCAATTCACCTGCGGCCATAGAGCGCTTTAGAGAGCTGTTTGGCGATGAACGTGCCGATTATGAAGAGGCAATGAAGCGGCATTACGAGGGGGCTTCGAGCCAAGAAGATAGTGATAAAGTCAGCGCTTACGCCCAGATGCACCCCCATGAAGACTGGGCTGAATGCTGGGCGCATTATCTGCATATGATCGATTGTCTAGAAACGGCATGGCAGGTGGGCTTATTACAAGACCAGCTCATAAAGCCGAATGCTGAGCCGGATATAGAGCTATGTCTACGCAGTTGGGATAGTGTTTCGGTGGCGATGAATGCCTTAAATCGCAGTATGGGATTGCAGGATGCTTATCCGTTTGTGCTGTCAGAAACGACGCTTAGTAAACTCCGTTTTGTTCATCAGCGGATTTATCCCAACTAGAAGCCCATGCGAAAGGGGGCATTTGTCTAAATGCATCCTTGAGGCGCTGATCCCAACTACGTTTCAATTCCCGCAGAAACTCACTATCCTCATCAAAGCGCAATGGCTCACTAAGAGTCATGGTGTCCGTTCGATACACCAGTGTCTCAATGGGAGGCCCAACGCTCAAATTACTGCGCATGGTTGAGTCCATCGACACCATGGCGCAAAGGGCGCAAGTGTCCAGATTAAGTTCTGGGGTCAGAATACGGTCAAGGATAGGTTTGCCGTATTTACTCTCACCGATTTGCAAATAGGGAGTGTCTTTAGAGCTGGTGATGTGGTTGCCTTGCGGGTAAACCAACATGATGCGGTGTTTACTATTGGCAATCTGCCCGCCAATGATAAAGCTAGCCTCAAAAGAGACGCCCGTTTTAGCATGTTTTTCTTGCTGCGCCAGTGACACATCGCCTAGGTAATCAGCAGCTTCCGCTAAGGATTCAACTGTTAAAAGGCTCGTGTTCGCGCGCTCTTTTATATCCCGCTTTAATTGTGAAATAGTCGCTTGCGTCGTGGCAAGATTGCCCGCCGAAAGGATTACGAACTGGCGCTGCCCGTCGACTCCAAAGCGGTACATTTTGCTATAAGTGCTAACTTGGTCTATGCCTGCATTCGTGCGGGAATCTGAGCAAAAGACCATGCCTGCATCGACGGCGATTGCGACACAATACGTCATGATTTAAAAAACCGGATTACAAAAAAGTGACAGAATTAACTCGTGTTTAAGGGCGAAACAGTACACTAGTTCTGCGGGTAGGTGAACAGATATTTCAATTCCTTAGTGGGTTCGCCGCTAAGTGTTTGCACTAATAGAGTTTTATTCATATCACTCAAAAGGTAGTCCTACTTAGAAGGGCAGAAATTAGAAAGTAAAGAGGTCAAGCCCCCAGCAATGTGGGGGCTTTTAAGAGAAGACGGCCTGCGTGTTTAGCGGTCGTCGAAGTCGTCGTCGAAATCGTAGTCATCGATATCAACGCTGTGTTTTACGTTGATTTCGCTACCGTCGTCGTCGAATTGCAATTCGCCATACATGCGTTTCCAATCGAGTCGTTCCTCAGTGCGTCGACGCATTTCGGTCAAACGGCGCTTTTGGATACGCTTATCATTTGGCTCTTCTATTTCCGAATCTGCTATAAAAGCACCCGAATCAAAGAAGTCTTTGGCATTGTCGGCGATATCATCCCACTGATGACTTTTCATTTGATTAATCTCTCGTTTAATCGCGTTTAGTCGGAGTTGCCTTATATGTAACACTAGCCTTTTTAAGGTATTAACAGGCTGTGTACGATGCGAATTATCGTTATAAAATTGTAGAAAGCAATAGTTAGAAAAAATATTTTTCAATTTTGCTGTATGCCTTACATTGACTAGCGTGTAGCGATATTCGTGGGGGCAAGTTAGCAGCCAAAATTGACTTTCTTATGACACTTGCATTGATTTTTTGTATTCAAGTCAGAGAAAAGATTATAAGCAGGAGAAGTATGCAGAAAACGTGTTTGGATTGCGGCATGGAAGTTGGCTTTAGCACGGCGAACTGCCCGAAGTGCGATGCTGTTATTGCCATGCAAACTGACGGGTCGATTTTGCGATTTGACATCGCTCATAACCGCGAAACTATCCCGCAGTCATTGGCTAAGCTAAGCGAGGCTTTGGACGAGGCTAGATTAGGCCATGCTCGAGCCTTACGAGTGATTGTTGGGAGGGGGCAAATCAGGGACGAGGTCATTCGTCAATTGAGCTGGTTAAAACATAATGCCGAAATAATGGATTTTGATCACGACAACGGTAATACGGGGGCCCTGTTGGTGACAATCAGAGGCAAGAGCTTTTAATAGACCTAGTGTTAGTGACAAGTTGATCACAACGAGTTGATGACCGATTCGCGTATCAGTTTCTTGGCAATTTTACCGCTAGCGATGCGTTCTAACTGATTGTGTTGAAAGTGATAATAGGCGGGGATCTTAAACCCTGCGATACGGCTGCTAAGGAAATCTTTAAGTTCTTGCTCGGTGATGGTAGCGCCAGGCATGAGCATGATCGCCGCAGCAACGCGTTCTCCTAGCCTCGCATCAGGGATGCCAAAAACGGCAGCTTCACAGACCTTTGGGTGTTCGGCCAGCGCATATTCGACCTCTGCGCAGGCGATGTTCTCGCCGCCTCGGATAACGATGTCTTTTGCTCGGTCTTTAATAATTAAGAATCCATGTGCATCGAGCAAGCCTAGGTCGCCAGTGTGGAACCAGCCATTTTTGATGACCGCAGCAGTGTCCTCTGGTCGTTGCCAATAGCCCTTCATAACGCTTGGACCTTTGATGCAAATCTCTCCTATTTGTCCGCTTTCAAGAACTCGACCTTGCTCGTCCTCTATGCGGATGCTGGTGACTGGCGGCGTTGGTCTGCCTGTGCTGTCTGGCTTGGCATAATAGAACTTGCCGGTGATTGTGGCGCCAATAGCATTGGTTTCTGTCAAGCCGTAGCCAAGGCCCGGTTGTGCTTGTTCTGGAAATCGTTTTTGCATCAAGGCTAAATGTTCGGGAGGCCGAGCTGCCCCTCCGGACTGAACGCTGCGCAGGGTGCTAAGATCAGTCTTGTCAAAGTCAGGAGAGTTCATGACTTCCCAGGTCATGGTTGGGACGCCATGTAGAACGGAGAGTTGTTCCTTCTCAATCAGCGCAAGCGCATGTTCGGCATTCCATTTGTACATCATCACAAACTTGCGTTTATAGAGGAAGCTCAGCAAAAACTGTGCGTGATTTCCCGTAACGTGAAACAACGGCACATTGGCGAGAACTCCAGGCTGCGGAGCATCTTCTGGGGCCTTAAGCTCGGGTCGAAGCTCTTCGTTCAATTCTTTGGCGAAGAGCCAAGAGTAAAGAGCGCTAATAATGGCACGATGGCTCGACAGGACCCCTTTAGGGTGCCCAGTAGAGCCTGATGTATACATAATAGAAGCATCGTCGTCGGGCCCAACGTTTTGAGTGCTGGGGTCGAAATCTGCGGCATATTGCTTGTTTTCAAGGAGTGATAGGAAATCTGGGTAAGCTGTGACGTGTTCTGGGTCAAAGGCAATAATGTGCAGTGCTTGTAATTGATCGAGTACAGTTTGCAATCGGTCGATCCGCTCCGGATCGGCAAAAAGCACTTTACAGCCACTGTCCTGCAAACCAAACAATAGTTCTTTGCTTTGCCACCATGAGTTCATAGGTACCACGATGGCGCCTAGCATCGTTATGGCCATATAGGCGATGCACCATTGCGGATTATTGCGAGAGCAAACCGCTACCCGATCGCCTTTCTCGATGCCGTAATGATGCAGTAATAGGCCAGCCATCTGCGTGGCTAATGCGAAACTCTCGCCAAAGCTATAACGCTCGTCCTGATAGATTAGAAATGGAAGCTCCGGCTGTTCTAAGCTGAGCTTGTAGACTTCGTAAAGATTGTCAGGGGCATTGCTAAAGACCGGTGTATCGATGCCGTTGATCGATCTTGTTGAAACTGCAAGGGGCGAATCCGGAGCTTTCAGGCGACCGCCAATTTCCTTAAGCGCCTGTAAATCTTGAATAATCTGGTCGTGGCTAAGCATGAAGGTGCAACTCAAATGGTGTGACTAAGTGCCCGCAAGAATTCGAGCAAGCGTTCGGAAGATAGCGCATTGTTTGCGCTAAATAAAGGCTCGGTCCTAGCCACTGGAGTTTAAATTGCTAAAACCCCTGATCGATCAATCGGTAGTCCGGAACAATAACAGGTAGCAGTTCTTCTTCTTCCGGCAAGAGTGTTGAGGCAGGTGCCGCACCTGGGCCAAAAGAGAATCTGAATGTGCCCCGTGCGACGAGGTTTTCCGGATCGATGGCAGCCCACTCAACGGTGTAATAGTCCTTTTGCTCTAATTCTGGTAAGTCCAAGAAAAAGACGCGGCTGACGTCTGGGTTATAAATGAAGCCGATGTTGACGAATTGTTCCTCAGGGTCAGTCATGGTCAGCTTTACCAGACGAACATAGGTGCTAAATCGCATCATGAGCTCTTTGGGAGCTGACTCTAAGACCTCATCGTCCTCAGGGCTGGATTCGAGCTCAACATCGCTGTTGTTGTTTATCGTCATCACATGTTGCGCCTGAGCGTATTGGATGCCGATAAAGGATAGAGCAAAGGCTAGAGCAAAGGCTAGAGTCATTCGTAAGAACATGGTCTTCATAGATTTTCTTCGCATAACGTCAAATTACGGGTTACTGTGTGTGTGTGGCCAAGACGGCTTCTAGTGCGAAATATGGACGAGCTCGAGACAGATGTCGAGAGCTGCACAGCGATAGAAATAGCTTTAATGCAGATGCGTCAGAACACGCTTGTTTTCCGCCATCGATTTTAGATTTTGACGGGCTGACGAATAGTGAACTGCCGCATTTATTCAGATTACGCTAGTAATTTCCGTCATGTGGGAGACTCTGAGTCTTGCCAGTGCTGATATGCATGGCGATATAACAATAATTATAAGTGGGAGGCGCAAGCTCGCCTCAGGGAGTCCGAAGATGCAGTTGGTGGGATATTGGTCCACTCGCAGTAGTTTGCTGAAAATAATATCGATGCTGGTGCTATTGTGTGTGGGGCTAGGAAACGTCTGGGCTCAAGATAGCTATCGCAAAGGGCAGTATATTGAGCCGGCTTATGAAGGCTGGCAAGAAAACGAAGATGGCACTTTTTCATTCATTTTTGGCTACCATAACGAAAACTGGGAAGAGGAGCTCGATGTGCCAGTGGGAGAGAACAACTTCTTCTCACCAGGGCTTGAGGACCGCGGCCAACCAACTCATTTTCTCCCGCGCCGAAATCGTTTTACTTTCAAAGTGCAAGTTCCAGCAGACTGGGGCGATAAAGAACTAGCATGGACTGTGAATGTTAACGGTGTTACTCGCGTGGCTTATGCCACACTAGATCGTGATTATGTCGTCGATAATGTCGTAATTGCCTCAGAGACTGGTTCGCTTGGTGCCGGTACCAGCAGCCCAGAGTCTCGTTCGAACATTCCCCCTGTAGTCACTGTGCAAGGCGATCGCGTAGGCGATGAGATTGTGCGTAATATTAGGGTAGGGCAAGCCTTGACGCTTCAGGCCCACGTGGCCGATGACGGACTACCGAAGCCAAGAGAGCGCACAGCCTCTGATTTTAGTGAGGAGGCGATGTTAACAAGAGTCATGACACCGCCAAGGCAAGTCACCGTGGGAAAAACCAATGGTCTATTTTTGTCATGGAACGTCTATCGTGGGGAAGGAGGCGTCAGCTTCGATCCGCCGCAAATAAAACCATGGGAAGACACTCGTAATTCCGCTAATTCTCCATGGGGGGCACTATGGACACCCCCGCCGGTGCCAGTCGATGGTATGCATTCTGTGGAGGTCACTTTCGATGAGCCGGGGACATATATTCTTTGGGCAAGGGCTGACGACGGCGGTCTATTTCACGACCAGTACGTTACCGTTAACGTCGCACCATAGAGTCGCTCTGCCTTCCTCAGCGATTGTCATAATCGTTGGGGCGGCATTGTGAGATTGACTTTTTTTCTAGGTGTTTCCACTGATTGAGAATCTTTGCTATAAAAGCACTAAGTCTTTGTAAGTCGCGACGTTGCTTGCAATGCGTTGGGAGCTACTCTATCTTCCACAGCGCTTTAATAAACAATCAAAAGTGAATCGGATATGCAGTTGTTCCAATACGCCACTAGCTTTCTGGCGATCTCTCAGTTGCTGTTAATGGCGTTGTTCTATTTGACCTATTATCGCCGGTTATTTTTAGGAAGACTGATGTCTTTCTACGCGTTTTGTCTTATTTCTTATATCGTCTCCTTGCTGCCTGAGATTGACGCGGCTCCTAGGCTCGTTGAGTTTCCATTCAATATGCTAGCGATTAGTGCGCCCGCTGTTCTTTGGGTGATCACCCGTTACCTTTTTGTCGATAACCCCAAGATCCATAAACCTATTTTGGCCGTGATTGGGGGGTATATTGCCCTGCGTGCCTATGGCAATCTTACCGGACCCTATAGCGATATTGGGTTTTGGGTGGTTTACGTCTCGACGCAAACAATCATGCTGTTTTTTGCCTGCCATGTGGTGTTGATGGCGGTAAAAGGGCGAGGCGGCGACTTAGTTGAAAGTCGAAGAAGGTTTCGCGTTCCCTTTACCGCGACTATGGGGACGATCGTGGCGATCATCGTTGGCTCTGGTTTCTTCGCGGCCTTGGGCAGTCAACTTAATATTATGTTCATCGGGACCATTTTCTTTCTCGTCCTAATTTTCAACCTAGCGACCTTCCGCTTGCATAAGGACTCAACACAATTAATAGAGCCCGATACTGAACAAACAGTGCCATCGCTGAAAAGCAGAATGAATGAAATGGATAAAGATAAACCCTTGGTAGATCGCATCCACCATGTCATGGAAGATCAGCGGCTCTATGCGCAGCCAGGATTTACAATTGGAATGCTAGCCTCGGCGGTGTCAATGCAAGAGTATCGGCTTCGAAGGCTGATTAATCAGAAGCTGCATTACCGCAACTTCAATCAATACCTTAACCAATACCGAATTGCGGAAGCCGCAAAGCGCTTACAAGATCCAGCCGAAGGGCAGGTTGCCATCTCGACGATTGCTTTGGATGTGGGCTATGCGTCTTTGTCTTCCTTTAATAAGGCATTCAAAGAGTTACATGGCGTGACGCCCTCCATCTACCGAAGCAGAGCGTCACAGTAGTTTAATCTTCTTTGCGGATCTCTAAAACCACTTTGCCCATCACGCGGCGTTCAGTAAACACGCTGAATGCCGCCACATAATCTTCCATGGCAAAGGTTTGCGTGACGATTGGACGAAGCCGTCCATTACGGTAAAAATCTAATAGTTCTGCAAAATTTTCCTCATACAATTCAGGCTCTTCTTTGCGGAAGCGGCCAAGGAAAACGCCGACCATTGAGGCGCCCTTAAGCAATGCCAGATTGGCTTTGTATTCTGGGATGCGCCCACTAGTGAAGCCGACTATCAAAATGCGGCCATTCCAATTGATGCAACGCGTCGCTTGATCGAATAGGTCGCCACCGACTGGGTCATAAATGATGTCGGCGCCTTTCTCGTGCGTCAAAGCTTTTACCTTCTCTTTCAGTTCTCCGTCACCGTAATTGAGCAGCTCATCAGGGGCTGCATGTTTTACAAATGCCAGTTTTTCATCGCTGCTCGCGGCAGCTATAACCCTTGCCCCCATGAGCTTGCCCAGCTCGACGGCCGCCATCCCTACGCCTCCGCTAGCCCCTAGGACCAACAGTGTCTCGCCCGCTTTTAGCTGCGCACGCTGTTTGAGCGCGTGGTAGGAGGTGGTGTAGACCATGGCAAACCCTGCCGCGGTCTTGAAATCCATGTTGTCAGGGATTTTACGAACGGCACTGGGGACGGCTATTACTTGCTCGGCCATGCCTCCAATAGACGGAGTGGCCATCACTCGATCTCCGACTTGTAACCCTGTCACGCCTTCGCCAATCGCGCGAATAATGCCGCCGACCTCTGAACCGGGTGTAAAGGGCATTGGCGGTTGAAACTGATACTTACCTTGAATTTGTAAGGTGTCAGGAAAATTAAGTGATGCCGCATATACGTCTATCACTACCTTTCCAGGTTCTGCAATTAGCTCATCAACGTTCTCAAGAACGAGGTTTTCTGAGTTGCCATAGCTATGGCATACGAGCGCTTTCATAAATCCCCCTTGGCTTTATAGAAGGGTTGATTCAAGCACTTTTAGCGTTTTTCTACAATCTCGGCGCAAGCCAGCAGAAGCCTTTCTTAAGGCTTTGGCATATAATTGCGATCATTCATACACACGCGAGTTTTCTCAATGGCGTTAACTGACGCACAGAAGGGTTTATATTTGCAGGAAATGGGCATTCAAGCCTATTTTCCACGCCGTCCTTTGCCTGGTGCTAAGCCCTCTCTAGCCTATGCTGCCAATATCTTGCGTGCGCGCGTGACGCCCGAGGCAGGCCCTGTGAATGCAGCTAAGACGGCGAAAGATGTGTTGCAGCTTTTGAACCCCGTATCAGCGCCAGTCACGCAGCCCAAAGCCGAAGCTCAGTCACGCCCACAAACGGCGGATAACACGGTGTCAGAGAAGGCGCGCGCGCTTGCGCAAAGCCTAGCGGCGCCGTCAGCGAAAGCCTCTCCAATGTCTGATCAAGCCGAGCCTAGAATCACTGAACAGGCGTCGGCACAAGTACAAGCAGTGAAGTCGACGGAAGAGGTGGCAGCATTACGTTTTGCGTTCGCCTATATTCCTGTAAGTGAACATCTAGCGGTAATCACAGAATTACCTTGGTCGAAGTCGGCATCGTTGTCCTCTGCCAGTCTCGTGTTGTTATCTGGAATACTTAAAGCCTTGGGCATACAGGTAGAAACACAGCACTTACACCCAATGGTGTTCACCTGGCCCCTCTTTGAAGGGGCAGGGCTCGAATTGGATGCCGACAATGCGCGCAAAGCCCTCGAAGGATTTGTCTCTAAGCGAATCCGTTTGCGCGCGGTTAAAAATTTGTTAGTGATGGCGCAAGAGTCGGCCCCGCTGTTGTTTCCCGAAGGGTTCCTTGCTGATAAAGGAGTTGTGTTTCAACACCCTCGTTTGGCGTTACGCGTCATCATGACCCATAGCTTGAATGCTATGGAACCTGCGCAAGACCCAGCATTGGCGGCAACAATTAAAGAGCGGAAAGGTTCAACTTGGAAGACGTTGCAGCCGTTACAAGCATCACTGAATGGCACTGATCCAAGTGCGTAACTGGCTGATATAGTATGAGTTTACCGACTTTTAATGGCTCCACTTCGGTGAATGTGTTTCCGCGGGCTATGCGAGCTAGCGACTTAGATTTGATTGTTCAAAGTGAAAACCTTTCGCTACAAAACCCTTGGTCGAAACGTATATTTTCAGACTGCCTACGGGCAGGATATGAGTGTTGGGTATTGGCTAGTCGCGATAGGATTGTCGCGCATGGGGTGTTGTCAGTAGGCGCAGGAGAAGCCCATGTACTGACGATCTGTGTCCACCCTGATTTTCGCCACATGGGCTATGGTAGGCGCATGCTTCGTCATCTGCTCGACAAAGGGGCTAAGAAGGGGGCACAAGAGTGTTTTCTCGAGGTGCGTCCCTCCAATAAGGTCGCAATTTCTTTGTATTTGGCTATGGGGTTTGTGCAAGTGGGGGAGCGGAGAAACTACTATCCTTCTAATCCTGGTAGCACCGACCGAGAAGATGCCTTAATCCTATCTCGCTTGCTTCCATTATGAAGTTTCATTCGTCTTGCTCATCACCGGGCCTAATGAGTTTGAGTAGACGTTTCAGCCCGTACAATGCCGCAACCACAGCGACGGCACAAAGCACGACAATAACGATCAGCACTAGGGTGCTGAGGAAAAAGCTAAACATATTATTGCGTGCTTCATCATAAGACATCGCGAGTGCCCAAAGAGAGGCAACAGCAATCATTAAGCCGGCGATAGTGGCACGAGTATTTTTACGAATTTTCAAGCGTGGTAGTTTCACAATAGTATCTTTGGTGCCGCGTCTATTTTTTAAACACGGGCTCTCCGTCTTTGTCAGGCCAAGTATGACGGCATTCTGGGTATTGAGAACAGCCCCAGAAGTGGCCATTTTTACCGCTACGTCGTTTTAGTAATTGTCCGCATGAGGTGCAACGAAATGCCTTTGCGGGTATGCCATTATCGTCGTTGAGGCGTGTCTTGCAACCCTTGTCAAATCCTGTGCAATACCAATAATTGCCTTGGCTATTCTCAGCACGGATTAAACTGCGAGTGCACACAGGGCAGCGAAAGCGCTCGTCGGGTGTTTTCGAAGGTTTGCCATCTTTATCAAAAAGCGTTGCTTTGCACTCAGGAAATGCTGTGCACCCCCAAAACGGGCCTTTTTTGCCAATGATACGGCGCATGGGTTTTTGACATTCTGGACACAGGTGTGGCCTTGAGTCTAATGGGAATAGATCGTCTTCCATGTCATTGGCCATGCAGGGCCTCGTTAACTCTTACGAAGATAAGACTCAAGGTGTTGCAATAAGGCCGCGTTCTCTTGAGCCGTTCCAATGGTGATTCGGAGCTTGTCTCGCAATCGAGGCATATCGAAGTAGCGCACTAGAATGCCATCGTCTTTAAGACGCTGATAACATTCGCGCGCGAGTAATTCCGGGGTCTCAAAACGAGGGTCATCGCTCGGCACTTGTGCCAACAAGAAATTACTTTGGCTTGGTGCGCATTGAAATTCAAGAGCGCTTAAGGCTAAGGCCACACGGCTGCGCTCTTCGCGGACTTTCTGCCATCCAATGGCTGCTGTGGCTCTATCGGCCAACGCTGCAGCGGCTAGGGCCTGAGATATGGCGTCGGTGTTATAGCTGTCTCGTGTTTTATATAGCATTGGCGCGATGAGGTTTTTCGAGCCTATGCCATAAGCAAAACGCAAACCAGCCAATGAATAGCCTTTGCTCATCGTGCGTAAAATCACGACATTATCAAACTCGGCGATCAGTGCCACAGTGTTGTGGGCGATGTCTGGATCAACGAAATCGATGTAGGCTTCATCAATGACCAGTACGCCTGAAAAGGTACTAGCTATACGGCGAAGCTCATCAACGCTGCAAAGCAAACCAGATGGAGCATGAGGGTTAACGATAAACGCTAGCTTGGCGCCCGTGGCGTCAAGTTGTTCGGCGAATTCGGCACCCATGGTCCAGTCATCATTAAGGTCTATGCGCTTGATTGGGCAATCTTGAATCTCTGCCAACACCGGGTAAAGGGAATAGCTTGGCTCTGCCAGGGCAATGCTTTGACCCGGTTCCACAAAGGTGGTGATCAGCAAACGAATCAGTTCATCGCCACCGTTGGTGGGAATGATATTGTCGATTTCGACTTGGTGGTATTGCGCTGCAACCTCTCTGAAAGCATTCGCAAAGGGCTGCGGATAGCGTCGCAAGTCCTCGACTTTAAACTCCGCAAGCGCTTTGGCTACGGCCGGAGTCGCCGGGTAGGGGTTCTCATTTGTGTTGAGTTTAATAACCTTGCTTTGTTGTGGTTGTTCACCAGAACTGTATCCGGTCATGCGTTGGATGTTGGGTCTTTCGTAGCTCATAAATTAAGACGATGCTCTGGATTAAGTGGAAGCGATTTTGCAGCTTTTGAGAGCCGCCAAGATTACTGCTTAATGCGCGCTTATTCAATTGTCACGCAGTATGGCAACTGCGGCTATGCCTAGGCTGATAAAGAGTAATTTTTTCTGGTTTGTGATCACGGCGTTAAGCACTTCGGGTGTCGCCAGAAAAACAGCACACACGCAACGTGGAGGGGGTAAATATCGGCCGATATGCTCCAAGAATCAATAAAATCACAAAAACCTTATAATTCATCATCATTGGGAGGGGTTTCATAGGTCAAGGTGCGATTATTCCAACCTACTATCCAACGTTGTTCAACCCGTTCTGCCGGGGCGTTCGCAACTCTTTGCGCCAATACCGCACGGGCCGATTCGGCAAATTGAGGCATCAGTGGGCTGTCATCATGGCGATTGCGCGCTAGGTGTTCCAAAACTTGTAGCAGCCCCCACCCTTGCCCGTTATAGCGCTCCGTGCTTGCTGTACCTTCGCCTTTAAAGTTTACATAATCGATTAAGGCATACATCCCTAACGGTGCATCGCTGTTGGCCACCTCGTAAAACAAAGCTTCGATTTCGGCAGAGCGCTCGGTGTGGGCGATCAGGCTTGGCAGGCTGTCGCGCATTCTATTAATGATGAACTGTACTTGAACATTGCGCGTTTGATAGAGGAAATCGCGCAGTTCGCGAAGCCTTTGGGAGTCAAACTCGGCTTCAAACTGAGCCTTGGTCTGCCAGGGCGCCGCACGGTTAGGTAGCCTGTTTAGCCAATCGGGAAGGGCTACGCCTTGAGAGTCGTAGAACGTTAGAAGAGCGGGGAAGCTTTCAACAAAGGCCTCTTGTTGCCCTGCTCTGTACCAAATAAAGTGCCCTATACCCAGGGAGGGAAAGTCCTCACCCTCGTTCCAACTGGTTAAACACGGTATTTTCAGGTTACACTCATTGGCAAATATGCGTTCGCCGACCCACTGGGTCTGCTCTGCGGTAAGCGTTGGCATCGGCTGATGCGGCGCTTGCGAACAGTTGGCAAGCAGAAATAGTGAAAGGATTGTATAGAAGGCGTGTTTTGGCAATGTAGTGAACCGTCTCGTCAAAGTCGTGAGCTAATGTTGCCGTAGGTCGAAAGACACCGGCTGCATAAAAGCAGCGAGCAATCTTAGCATTTTCGATCAACATTGCCAGTATGGCAGTTTATGAGCACATAATAGCTGTAGAAAATCTCAATGAAACTAGCACGGTCGAGTCAATTTGAACCAAACAGCAGAAGTGATGGACGCTAAAGAGCCCGAGGCGCAAGACGAATTCGTTCGAGGCTTGTCGCTTGTTTACCAGCGTCTAAAGCAAAGTAAGCATCTTAAGAAAGCTATGAAAGAGGTCGAGCAATCGCTTCTAGATTTGCTCGGCGTGCGCCTATTTACGATTTATCAATGTGTTCAAAACGGCAAAGAAGTGCTCGCCAGCTTTAAAGGTGGAGACCCTGACGATTCCAACACCTCCGAAATTCGTGTTCCCTTTAGCCCTACCTCACTTGCAGGCTATGTCGCTCTTAGTCAACGTGCTTTAGTAATTCGCAATGTTCTTGATCAACAAGAACTACTTGATATTCACCCTCGTCTCAAATTCGATCGTCGCTTCAGTGACGCGAAGGGCTGGGCCGTGAAGTCGATGATTGTAGTGCCTATTAAAGATGGAATATTGCTTGGGGTGCTGCAGCTCATTAATTTTGAAGGTGATCGGGAGTTTAGCAAGACCGATCTTAAGCACGCCATGATGGTGTCACAGATGTTGGCCAAGCAATTTCGTTCTGAATTGCAAAGTACACAAGGGCCATACGACTACCTAGTTCAAAAGAATAAAATATCCAGCCAAGAACTCGAAGACGTCCAAAACAAAGTGGGCCTGTACGGTGGATCTGTCTCGCGCATCTTGATGGAAGACTTCAGTATTGATGCCGATGCGATCGGCGCCTCCTTGGAATTTTATTATCGCGTTCCCTATATGAAGTATGAGCAAGGGGTCACCCTGCCAGCGGAATTATTCGAAAATATAGGGGTTAGTTATCTGCGCAAAAACCTTTGGTTGCCGATAGCTGGCGACAAAAATGAGGCCGTTATTCTCATAGATGATCCAAGCGATTATCAGCGCATTATGGAAATACAAGGCGTCTTAAATGCGCGTAATTATGCTTTCCGCGTAGGCTTACCTGAACATATTCTGCAGTATTTGCGTGATGACGACGGCGGCGATTCCGAGGCGGGGTTCGATGATGTTTTCTCGCGTTTAGAAGAACAAGGCAATGTCGAAATCGAAAGTGAAGAGGAGGCAGAGGAAGAGAACCTTGCTGCAACCTCTGCGATTATACAGTTGGTGAATCGCATCATCACGGAAGCCGACCGCCTTGGCGCATCGGATATTCATGTTGAGCCAGGCAAAGACCAATCATCGGGCACTGTGCGCATTCGTGTGGATGGTATTTGCCGAGAATTATTGAAAGTGCCAAAGGAGCATACCTCCGCACTGATCGCACGAATTAAAGTGATTTCGCGCCTTAATATTGCCGAACGACGTTTGCCCCAAGATGGTAAATGTAAATTAAAGGTGCGTGGCAAAAAATTGGAGTTGCGTGTCGCAACCGTGCCAACCGTCAATGGGGAAAGTGCCGTGCTGCGTTTGCTCGCAGCTGGCAGTGCAATGCCTTTGGCGAAATTAAATTTGTCCAAGCCAAACTACGATAAAATCGTGGAATTATCGGCTCACCCGCATGGATTGTTGTTAGTGGTTGGGCCAACCGGGTCAGGTAAAACTACTACTTTGCATGGTGTGTTGGGCTATATAAATACACCTGACCGAAAAATTTGGACGGCTGAAGACCCAGTTGAAATTACCCAGCCTGGCCTGCAACAAGTGCAGGTGCTACCGAAAATTAATTTCACTTTCGCTACGGCAATGCGCGCTTTTTTGCGAGCAGACCCAGATGTCATTCTTATAGGTGAGATGCGTGACCATGAGACCGCGAGTATCGGTATCGAGGCATCCCTTACTGGCCATTTAGTTTTGTCGACACTGCATACTAACTCGGCACCAGAGACAATTACTCGTTTGCTAGACTTAGGGCTTGACCCGGTCAATTTCTCCGACGCATTGCTCGGTGTATTGGCTCAACGCCTAATGCGCACTCTGTGTGGCGCGTGTAAGGAAGAATACTCGCCAAGCAAACAAGAGCTCGACCATTTGATTGATAGTTATGGCCGCGACCAGTTCCCAGAGTTAGGAGTAGATACTAATAACGTCAAACTATTTCGCGCCGTAGGCTGTGATGATTGTGGTGGGACTGGCTACAAAGGTCGTACTGGTATTCACGAGTTGCTAACGGGCACCCATGAGATGCGCAGCCTGATTTACGATAAGGCTGATTTAGAAGACATGCGTCAGCAAGCCTTGCGAGACGGTATGCGAACGCTCAAGCAAGATGGGATTAATAAAATTTTCATGGGCTTGAGCGATTATAAGCAGCTTTTACGTGTGGTGGCAGAGTAAAGGTGCCACGAGCATAGCGGGTTTTAAGCGCGTCTTGATGCAATTTCATGACGCTGTTCAAAGTTTCGTCTAATTTCCCTAAGTAACCGATATTTGTGCCGTTATAGTCACTACACAAGCTAATTTGTCTTGTTGAGGAGGTTAGCCGTGCTCAAATATGCGATCTTTGCAATTCTTCTGTTTGTGACCATAGGAATTTCGATTGCCAACGAAACTGTTGAGCGTCTTGGCCTGCAAGGTGATTATTTAGTGGTCGCGATAATTGCGTTAGGGGTCAGCACATTACTTATCAAGCGAAATGTTTTGCTGCTCGGGTTGGTCGCGGTGCTGTGTGTGTTTCTCAATTTACCCCCAGAATCAACGGCGAGTCTGCAAATAGACCCCGACTTCATCGTTGCTTTATTGCTAGGGCTTATCCTATTGCCCTTGGTGCATCGGCTCTTGCTGCGCTAATCCTATTACTGTGCTAATAAACCGCGCACCACTTCGTAGCGCTGTATCCGCCACTGTCCATTCTTGAACACGGCAGTGGCAGTGATGTCACTAGTTCCTCTAGAGAAGTTTGCCCGTGCGCTCACCCGCGCAATGGCAGGTGTGAAGGAAAACCATGAAGGCGGTGTAATCTCTCCTTCGAATTCATCTAATGTGATCAACGGTAGCATTGAATCATAGACGGCAAAACTTGGGATGATGACGATTGCCCCTTCGTCGAGCTGTTCTTGAAGTGCCTCGGTGCTGCCCAAACGCAAAACGGGTTGGCTGACGCTATTGAGGGTTTCTTGTAAGGACGCCAGTGCGCGTTCTATGTTCATTCGATCGATGACAACAGCAATGCCTACAAGCACTAACGAGAAACCTATCCCCGCAATCATGGAAAATTTGACTGATTTCAAAATGCACTACCTCGGAACAGTGGTTCTCGCTATGGGCGATGAATGACGGATTATAGATCAAAAAAACCTAATGAAAACAGCGCTCAAAGGAGGTGTTTTTAACTAATATTTTAATTGTGCCCCGTTTTTATGCACACACATTCCCGTTTTGTCACTAATTTCCTATAAAAATAGTGTTTTTCGCTCTTGGAACGTCCGGTAGTTAGTTATCTTGTTGATATATATAGAATATTCTAAATGATCAAAAAACAACCAACTTGAGTTAAAGCGCTAGATTTTCAGTGTTTGCGCCGCTTATTTTCAAGTTATCAACTGACTTATCCACAGAATCTGTGGAAAACAATTTCAAGTATTTCCCTTCATAGTTCTTGTTATGCGTCAACTCCCGAAAGAGGTGAAATGATCGATTTTTGAGCTGCTTAACCAAGTAGGCTATTGGCTGTGCAGTAAAGTCACATATTAGTCACCTAAGTTGTTACCAAAAGTTGCCTTTCACTTTATCTATTGGGCATATTGATGCTATCGTAGTGACGTAACATCACTCCTCCAATCAGTAGCAGGCAATGGTTGAACTAACTGGCAATATTCCTTTCTTGTGGCGACTCAGCCCAGAGACCGGCGACGGACTCTGTGCCGTATCAATGGTTGTCCCTTACGAATCCGAAGATGATCGTAAAGACCTTACTATTGAGACCAGTGTTGTAAGCTTCGCGTCAGATAGCAGCCGTGCTGAGACCGAAGAAATGCTTGAATGGAACCAGGATGATATTAGCCTATTTTTGAAGCTAGTAGCGCACGAGCAAGACGATACCCGCATCATTGCCAATGATACAGTTCGCATTGATCTCACTGACCCTGCCATTATCGATATTATTCATGTCGTGGCGGCAGCAGGCTTCGGGATGGCGTATGGTTCCTCTGCAGTGTTGCAGCAAGCCGCTGGCCTATACCCTGCGCATGATTGTGATATCGGCAGTTTCGCTTCCCTGAATACGATCATCGGCTTTAAACGCTGTGTAGTGGTCGATATTGACAACGAAGAAGTCGTCTGCGTGTTGCTCGAAGATATTGACGTTGAGTCTATAGGCGAGTTCGATAAACTCAATCGGCATGACCTGCTGCTAGTTAAGCGGGCAGATCTTTTACACCCCGATTTCGCTATCACTACCGGTCGGCCTGCTTCGGCAACCGTCCACTAGTCTCGCCGTCGGCACTCTAAGCGCTAAAGCTATTGCGCGAGCGATTTACAAACCACACTAGCGATAACATCACTGGCACTTCTACTAATACTCCCACCACTGTAGCTAGGGCTGCGCCCGAATGTAGTCCGAAGAGTGAGATTGCAACGGCGACCGCTAACTCAAAAAAGTTCGAGGTGCCTATCATGCAAGCTGGCGCCGCCACGGCATAGGGCAGTGCTAAGCGCTTGGCGAGAATGTAGGTCAGCGCAAAAATTCCGTAACTTTGAATCACTAGTGGAATTGCAATGAGCCCGATTGTTTCAGGCTGCGCGATGATGGTTTCCGCTTGCAGGGCAAATAATAGCAGCACCGTAATGAGTAGGCCGACGACAGACCAAGGCTTCAAATTGCCTAAAAAGCGGTTGAGTTTGTTTTCGTCACCGCCTTGGGCGAGTCTATGTCGGGTGTAAGCACCCGCGAGCAATGGCGCTAAGACGTAGAGAATAACGGAAATTAATAGCGTATTCCAGGGGACTGCCACATCCACCATCCCCAGCAGAAAACCCGAGATTGGGGCGAATGCGAACACCATGATCACGTCATTGATCGAGACTTGAACAAGGGTGTAGTTCGGATCTCCTTTGGTCAATTGGCTCCACACAAACACCATCGCGGTGCAAGGTGCAACGCCTAGAAGAATCATCCCCGCGATATATTCCGTAGCGGAGTCTGGGTCTACCCAATCGACGAATACAAACTTAAAAAATAACCAACCCAACAAGGCCATGGTGAAGGGCTTTATCAGCCAATTAACTATGAGTGTCAGTATTAATCCCTTGGGGCTTTTGCCAACATCTTTAATTGAGCTAAAGTCGACCTGCACCATCATTGGGTACACCATCAGCCAAATAAGAACTGCAATGACTAGGTTGACGTGGGCTATTTCAAGCTCGGCGATAAGTGCGAAAAATCCGGGGGCAATACTGCCCAAGGTGATGCCTGCAATAATTGCAATACCCACCCAAACAGATAGGAAGCGTTCGAATAATCCCATAATGACTCTTCTATAGTTTTGCTTGATTGACTCGGGTGCTAACTTGCTCGGCAGTCTCTACCCTTTCTGAGTAGCGATCCACTAAGTATTCTTTATTGTCACGCAATAGTAGGGTGAATTTCATGAGTTCTTCCATGACATCGACAATGCGATTGTAAAAAGGCGAAGCGCGCATTCGGTCTTTGTCATCAAACTCTAGAAAAGCTTTGGGGACGGATGATTGATTAGGGATGGTAAACATTCGCATCCATCGACCGAGAATACGCAGTTGATTCACTGTATTGAAGGATTGCGAGCCGCCGCATACTTGCATGATCGCCAGCGCTTTGCCTTGGGTTGGGCGCACCCCTCCTAAGTTCAAGGGGACCCAATCAATCTGGCTTTTGAAAATGCTGGTCATGGAGCCGTGGCGCTCTGGAGAACACCAGACTTGCGCCTCCGACCACATCATTAACTCGCGTAGCTCTTTGACTTTGGGGTGGAAGTCATCGGCCGTATCAGCCTGAGGTAGGCCGCTAGGATTAAATATCCGAGTTTCGGCGCCCATTTGCTCAAGTAGGCGTGCAGCCTCTTCTGTTACCAAGCGGCTGAACGAGCGTTGTCTAAGAGAGCCATATAGCAACACAATTTTGGGTTTATGCGTCGAGCGATTGCTAGCAAAGCGCGAATGATCTGGAATCTCAAATTGCGTGTTATCGATGTTAGGAAGGGGGGCTTGTGGTGTGCTCACTTATCGCGCTCCGAGAGATGTGAAAGTTAACAATTGTCTGCTAGCTGGCAGCATTTGAGAGTGCCCAAAGCATCAGCAAAGTAGGTGGCATTGTTGCGGGCAGTAGTGTGAATGACATCGATTGCCCAATCCGGTAGATCGGGGTGGATTTTGTAGAACACCCATCGGCCACGGCGTTTGTCTTGCAAGATGCCAGCTTTGCGCAGCTCGGCAAGATGCCGAGAGGTCTTCGGTTGGTCCAGTGCTAACGCGGTCATCAGATCACACACACAGGCTTCTTTGGCTTGTGCGATCAACAAAATGGTCTTCAAACGGGTGTCATCTGCCAAGCATTTATAGAATTTGCAGGGGTTCATAATTCATATATGCGAAATTTAATATATGTGAGAAATCGCATGTATTTAGACGCTTGTCAATCGAAGCGTTTTATAGCACGAGCATTCTCCGGTAGAATGGCGCGCGGTTGCGGTCCCGAGGTGGGAAACTTTCGAATGGGTACGAATTTTAGGTACGAAGCAGGAATTAAGCGGAATGAGTAATAGCACTTTAGTCAAAGAAATCAACAAGCGAAGGACTTTTGCTATCATCTCGCACCCCGATGCTGGTAAAACCACGATCACAGAGAAACTATTGCTGCTGGGCAAGCTCATTCAAAAAGCAGGCACAGTAAAAGGCAAGAAATCGGACCGACATGCAACATCCGACTGGATGGCGATGGAACAGCAGCGCGGGATCTCGGTCACCTCCTCGGTGATGCAGTTTCCCTACCGTGATCGCATGGTGAATTTGCTCGACACCCCGGGGCACGAAGACTTCTCTGAGGATACCTACCGCGTACTCACCGCTGTTGATTCGGCTTTGATGGTGGTTGATGGCGCGAAGGGTGTTGAGGCCCGTACGATTAAATTGATGGAAGTCTGCCGTCTGCGCGATACGCCTATCTTCACCTTCGTGAATAAACTAGACCGTGATACTCGTGACCCTATCGAAGTGCTCGATGAGATTGAGACCGTCCTAGGAATTCGCTGTGCGCCAATCAACTGGCCACTGGGTATGGGCAAGGAGTTCAAGGGGGTTTATAACCTCTACACCGATACCATTCATGTGTATCAACACGGACAGGCCGATCGCCTACCCGATGATGTGCAAATTAAAGGCTTAGACAGCCCAGAGGCGCGCAAACTGCTTGGCGCCTACACAGAAGATATGCAGATGGAGATTGAGTTGGTGCGAGGTGCGAGCAATCAATTCGATCTTGAAGAGTATCGTGCTGGGCGCATGACCCCAGTGTATTTTGGCACGGCATTAGGGAATTTCGGGGTGCGCGAGATGCTCGATGAGTTCGTCGAGTGGGCGCCGGCACCACTGGCGCGCGATACACAAACGCGCACAGTTGCCCCTACTGAAGAGAAATTCACAGCGTTTGTTTTTAAAATTCAAGCCAATATGGATCCTAACCACCGTGACCGCATCGCATTCCTGCGGGTGTGTTCCGGTAGTTATAACCGTGGCATGAAAGTGTCGCACACGCGCCTGAACAAAGAGGTACGCGTCAGCGATGCGGTGACGTTCTTGGCCGGTGAGCGTGAACAGGCAATCGAGGCAGTATCTGGTGATATTCTTGGTTTTCATAACCATGGCACTATCCAAATTGGGGACACCTTTACAGAAGGGGAGAGCTTGCGCTTCAAAGGCATTCCGCATTTTGCGCCAGAACTGTTCAAGCGTATCCGCCTAAAAGACCCATTGAAAATGAAGCAACTGCAAAAGGGGCTGAAGCAACTGTCAGAAGAAGGCTCTGTGCAGGTATTCATGCCTTTCAAAAATAACGACTTGATAGTCGGCGCCGTTGGGGTGCTCCAGTTTGAGGTGGTCGCCTTCCGTCTCAAAGACGAATACAAGGTCGATTGCATTTATGAGCCTGTGAGTGTTTACAGTGCTCGGTGGGTCACTAGTAAGGACCCAGCGAAGTTACAAGAGTTTCGCAAGAAGGCCTATGACAACATCTCCATCGATGGTGGTGAGCATCTGACTTATCTAGCTCCTAGCCGGGTCAACTTGTCTTTAATGGAAGAGCGTTGGCCAGATATTGAGTTCCACGCCACTCGTGAGCATTAATCCAGAATTTTTAGAGAGTCAGCATGCAATTTAAAGTACATAACAAAGATGGCGCTGCAAGGCGCGCGACGCTAAGTTTTCCTCGCGGCGAGGTCCAGACCCCTGCTTTTATGCCCGTGGGGACTTATGGCACAGTGAAAGGGATGACTCCTGCGCAAGTCAAAGATACCGGCGCCGAAATTCTACTAGGAAATACTTTCCACCTTATGTTGCGCCCTGGCACGAAGATTGTTCGCCAACACGGTGGCCTGCATGAGTTCATTGGGTGGGATAAGCCAATACTGACAGATTCGGGAGGCTTTCAAGTCTTTAGCCTCGGCGATATGCGCAAAATCACTGAAGAGGGGGTGCGGTTTCGTTCGCCCGTCGATGGCGCGCAAGTGTTTCTTGGTCCTGAATCTGCCATACAGGTGCAGCAGGAGCTTGGCGCTGACATTATTATGCAGTTTGATGAGTGCACGCCGTATCCGGTAAGCGAGAAAGAGGCGGAAGACTCGATGAACTTGTCTCTGCGCTGGGCTTTGCGCTGCAAGCAGGCCCATGGTGACCATCCATCGGCATTGTTCGGAATTGTGCAAGGGGGGATGTACCCCGCACTGCGAGTGCAATCTTTGAAAGCCTTGGCAGCGATGGATTTCGACGGCTATGCCATTGGAGGCTTGTCGGTAGGTGAGCCCAAAGAGGAGATGATCAAGGTCTTGGATTTGATTGCGGATGAGATGCCCGCTGACAAACCGCGTTATTTGATGGGGGTCGGGACGCCTGACGATATCATCCAAGCCGTTGTGCGAGGCATCGACATGTTCGATTGTGTGATGCCAACGCGAAATGCACGGAATGCACACCTTTTTACGAGTAAGGGCTTGGTGCGTCTTCGCAATGCGCGTTACAAGGATGATACGGGACCGTTAGACGCGCAATGTGATTGTTATACTTGTAAGAACTTCAGTGTTGCCTACTTACATCACCTAGATAAATGTAAGGAAATGTTAGGGGCGCAGCTCAATACAATTCACAATCTGCGCTACTACCAAAAACTGATGCAAGGTTTGCGTCAGGCTATAGAACAGGGTAGATTGAGCGCCTTTATTGAGGGCTACTATGCCGATCAAACGGCCAGTGAGCCAACTGATAACGCCCAGTAAATCGCGAAATATGGCCAGAGGGACGCTTGAATTGCCCTCAAATGGCCCCACAATAGATCACCACACAACTAAAGAGAATTAACATGGACTTTTTCATTAGCGCAGCATACGCGCAAGACGCAGCCCCACAACAAAGCGTGACTTTCAATATCTTATTCATAGGTGGAATGTTTGTCCTGTTCTATCTGATTCTTTGGCGTCCGCAGTCAAAGCGTGCCAAAGAGCATAAAGAATTAGTGTCGGCATTGGCCAAAGGCGATGAGGTGCTTACTAGTGGTGGCTTGCTAGGCAAGGTTACGAAAGTGACTGATGACTATGTAACGCTACAAGTGGCCGAAGGTGTAGAGCTAAGCATGCAAAAAGCATCAGTGGCTGCTGCGCTTCCAAAAGGCACTATTAAATCTATTCAGTAACCGCGTCATTCAGGCGCAGTTTGGCGCCTCCTAATAAGAGTTGAGATCGATGCTGAACAAATTCCCTCTTTGGAAAAACCTGCTTGTTGTTTTTGTGGTGATATTGGCGGCGATCTATTCCGCTCCCAATCTATACCCCGATGACCCTGCGGTTCAGATTAGCCACGAAGACCAGGACATCTCAGAGTTCGATATCGGTATGATTACCGATGCTTTGCGCGCTGAAGGAATCGAGTATTTCGGCGACACTGTCGATGGCCGTACAGGTTTAGTTCGGTTTAATAATCTTGAGGATCAATTGCGCGGCAAGGCGGTCATTGAGCAAACGCTAGGTGGGGGGTATTTCACTGCTTTGAACCTTGCCCCTACGACTCCGGGTTGGTTGCAGGCGATCAATGCCGGCAAGATGAGTTTGGGGCTGGATTTACAAGGTGGTGTGCATTTCTTGATGGAAGTAGACATGGATGCAGCGCTTGAGCGACGCATGGAAAACAATGTCAGCACCATTCGTCAGTTGCTGCGCAGTGAGAGAATTCGTTCACGTTCTTTATCTTTAGATAACCCCAATCTTATCGTTGCTCGTTTCCAAGACGAAGAGTCTCGATCCCAAGCGCGTTCTTTAGTGCGTGAAAATTTTGCTGACTTGCAAACAATTAATCGCGAGCAAGGCGACACGTATATTTTGGAGATGAGTCTTTCTGACGCCGATATCTTGCAATTGCAACGAGACACGATCGCAGCAAACAAGACGACAATTCTCAATCGTGTCGACTCCTTAGGGGTTTCAGAGCCAGTTGTGCAGCAGCAAGGGTCTAATCGCATCGTTGTTGAGCTTCCTGGCGTTCAGGATACCGCGCAAGCTAAGCGCATTTTACAGCGTATCGCGACATTGCAGTTTCACTTAGAAGCGGCGCCAGGTGCCCCTTCTACTTCCTATACGACTTATGAGTATCAAGGTCAGTTGGTTGATGTGAGTAATGATGTCATTTTACAAGGCGATCGCGTGAGTAATGTGCGCTCAGCTTTGGATCAGCAAGGCCTTCCACAAGTTGTAATTAACCTTGATGCGCAAGGTGGTGAGCAGTTTAGCCGAGTCACACGTGACAATATCGGAACGCTCATGGATATCGTACTGAGCGAAACCAAAACTCGTAGTGAGTTCATCCCCGGTGAAAACGGTGAGATGATCGAGCAACAAGAAACCTATGAAGAAAAGCGTCTAATCAGTCATGCGGTTATTCGTGCTGCTTTAGGGCGAGAGTTTGTAATTACTGGTCTTAGCACCACTGAAGCCAACGAGCTTTCCTTGTTGATTCGCTCTGGTGCGCTCGCCGCGCCGATGTATTTTGTTGAGGAACGCACGCTTGGCCCAAGCTTGGGTGCAGAGAATATTAGACAGGGCACCCAGGCGGTCTATTTAGGCTTTGGTTTAGTGTTGATCTTCATGGTGTTCTATTACCGCTTGTTTGGATTGGCTGCCAATTTGGCGTTGGCTGTAAACGTATTGCTGTTGATTGCCATCATGTCGATTATCTCAGCGACACTGACCTTGCCGGGCATCTTCGGTATTGTGTTAATCGTGGGGATGGCGGTGGATGCCAATGTGCTTATCTTTACGCGGATACGCGAAGAGCTCGCAGCAGGGCTGTCGCCGCAAGGGGCCATCGCGCAGGGTTTCAATCACGCATTTAGCACCATTGTCGATGCTAATGTGACGACATTGTTAGTCGGGGTTGTGCTGTTCTCAATCGGCACCGGGCCAGTGAAAGGCTTTGCCGTTACTTTGATGATTGGTATCGCAACCTCGATGTTCACGTCGATTATTGTAACGCGCGCCATCGTAAATCTGATGTATGGCGGTCGTAAAGTGACTGAATTGTCTATTGGTAAATATGCGTGACATAAGCGCCTTTTTGGCGGCTAGTCTACGAAACAACATGTAAAAAGTAGGTGCTGGAGCAAAGTATGTCCATATTTGGAAGGCAATTTGATTTCATGAGCTTGGCGAAACCTTTCGGGATTGCCTCAATCGTGTTTATTGTTATATCCGTAGGCTCGTTAGTGATTAACTCCCTAGAATTTGGGTTGGATTTCACAGCGGGAACCCTCGTTGAGGTTGGCTACTCAGAGCCCGTTGCTGTCAGTGAAGTGAGTGAGCAATTGCGTAACGCTGGCTATGCAGATGCACAGGTTGTGGCGTTCGGCTCCGATCAAGATGTGCTTATTCGTCTGCCGGTCGATGACACTGTAAGCCAGGAAGAGATGGCAAATAATCTCGTGACTCTCGGGGACGATATTCTGGCCTCATTGAGCCAAGGCACGAACGCTGAGTTGAGCATTAACCGTTTGGAATTTGTTGGTCCTCGTGTGGGGGAGGAGCTTGCCGAAAGCGGCGGTATGGGCTTGTTGGTGGCACTTGGCATTGTAATGATCTATGTTGCAATTCGCTTCCAATCGAAATTCGCACTGGCAGCCGTTGCGGCCTTGTTTCATGACGTGATACTCACATTAGGGATCTTCTCGCTTTTCGGCCTGCAATTTGACTTGACTGTATTGGCTGCTTTGTTGGCAATCATCGGTTACTCCATCAACGACACCATCGTTGTGTTTGACCGAATCCGTGAAAACTTCCGGGTGATGCGTAAGGGCACGCCTTACGAGTTGATCAACCTCTCCTTGAACCAAACCTTAAGCCGCACGATCATTACGGCGATGACGACGCAGTTGGTTGTGTGTGCCATGTTGGTGATGGGCGGGGAATCGATCAAAGGCTTTGCGATCGCATTAACACTGGGTATTGTAATCGGAACCTATTCGTCGGTTTACATTGCCTCAAGCTTGCTCTTGTACCTCAAAGTGACAAAAGAAGATTTGATGGTACCTGTCAAAGAAAACGTCGAAGAGTCAATGCCTTAATAAAATGAGCCCTAGGTGCAAGGTAGTAGCGTAAGCGCTTCTTGCACCGCTGGGTCTGTAGCGACAATCGCGCGCTGCTCCTCTAAAACATTAGCCAGTATTTCCATACTTGTTAATGGATTCGCTAGAACTACACGCAAAACAACAATCGGTTCACGAGCATATTGCTTTGGGTTGAGCTGGGTACGTGACACGAATGAAAGGCCGCGTCCACGTTGGGTTTTTTGAATAAGCTTGGTGATGCGATTGAGTTGTTTATTGGTTTGCTGGCGCACCTCGATGTCTGCACTTGCAAGTCCTAGCTTGGCCTGTTCAGGCAGATATCGATAGGTCAGAATATTCAGCTCTGGCTCTGAGATCAGTTCAAAATCATCCGCCTCACGGATCATCTGCGCAAATGCTTTCGCTTTCGCAATCCCCTCGTCAATTAATAACTCATAGCCGCCTTTGGCGATAATGTGCAGCCCTGCATGAACAAGTATCGCCATGCCGGGTCTCGAGCCCTCGACGCTATGACTGCCAAGGTCTTTGGAGCCCTTGCGAATAATATATTCGGCATGGTGTTCAACACTGGCTAATGTTTCGGGTTTTTTGAATACACAAAGCCCGGCCCCCATCGGCACATATAATTGCTTGTGGGCGTCGATCGTCACCGAATCTGCGCGTTCGATGCCTTTTAACAAAGGGCGGTGTTGACGGGAGAATAGGGTTGGGCCGCCCCACGCTGAGTCCACATGAAAATGCACGTTTTGCGCTTGTGCGATATCGGCAATCGCGTCGAGCGGGTCGACGCTGCCGGTCTCGGAAGACCCCGCCACTCCGACAATCGCCATAACACGGCTGCCGTCTTTGTGCAGTTGCGCGCATTTTTGCTCTAAGACATCAGGGCGGATACGGTTTCTGCCATCAGTTTCGATGGCGATGAGATTGCGTCGTCCAATTCCTAAAATATCAGCCGCTTTGGCAAGGGAGTAATGGCCGCGCTCTGAAACTAGGATGGCTAAGGACTTGTAAGCATAGTGATTCAAGCCTGCAGCGAGCCCTTCTTGCGCAATACCCGCAAAGCCTTCGCTAGGGCGCAGAACAGTGTTGCGAGCCGCCCAGAGCGCTGTGAGATTGGCGATGGTGCCTCCCGAACAGAAACTGCCTAAGGCGTGGGAAGAATTGTGCATCCACGTCTCATAGTACTGTGAGTCGCGTTGGTAGACTAAGTGGTGAATCATGCCCAGCACTTGTCGCTCCAGGGGCGTAAAAGCCTTGGAGGTCTCCACCTTCACTAGGTTTTGGTTCAACGCGGTCATGATGCGCGATAGCGGCAGCATGAAATACGGTAGAGCCGAGGCCATATGCCCGACAAAGCTCGGCGAAGCGATATGCACTGATTGCGCTACGACCTTGTCGAGTAAAAACTCGATTTGGTCTGATACAAAACTGGGCTCCTGCGGAATAAACGGGTTGGAGAAGTCTTTTTCTATTTGTGCAAGGTCGCGCTCAGCAGCAACGATATGCTCCTGAAGGAAGCCGGTAAGGTTTTGGGAGATCGACTGGTCGATCTTGCCAAGAGTCGAGTCTGGGGCTTCTGGGACGGTAAATATTCGGTAGAGGCTGTCTAAGCTAGCCTCTGCCAACTTCTTCTGTTCAGTCATTGTTAGCGCTTATTAGGGCAAGGGGGAGGCAGTATAGTGCAATTGTCCCAGTAGTGAAATCTACCCCGAATGTCCACTGTATATTGCTTTGACAATCGCTACGGCTGAATTAGTATCTGTCTCTTATACACATCTGACGCTGCCGACGAGCGATCTAGTGTAG
>CAJXSF010000005.1 GCA_913061515.1 uncultured Gammaproteobacteria bacterium
AGAGGTCTCGTGGGCTCGGAGATGTGTATAAGAGACAGATCCCAGAATGCGCCCAAGCTTGGCTCACATCGGCAAAAAACCCCAAGAATGAGTTTACGACGGTCCCTGAATGCGGCAAGGGGCAAGGCTCTCATCGTCACCAAAGCCACCAACTACTTTTCAAGTCTAGACACAACCCAGATACCAACTTTAATTGCATTCCCCACAACAACCCCCCTACAATCCTGTAAAGAAACACCAACAGAGAAACCAAACGCCTTATGTCTCGAATGCTAACCTATAGCCTGTTCCTCATCACACTATGCACCGGCCTTTTCGCCCACGCTGATGTGAACACCGCTACACAAAACATGGATGACCCATCACATCCCCTCATCCTGATGCGCACCTCCCGCGGTGATATTTATATAGAACTTTTTCCAGAGTCCGCCCCCCGCAATGTCGCCAATTTCATTGCCTTAGCACAAGCACAAGTCACCCTGTTCGATGCAGCAAGCAATCAAGAAGTCATGCCCCATTACTATGACGGCAAAGGCTTTAACCGCATTCTGCGCAACTACCTAGTCCAAGCCGGCGCCCCAGTGAATGAATTCGCACCACGGCCCGAATACTTTGTCGACGATGAGATCAATGCCCGCTCGCTTGGGCTCAATGACAGTAAAGTGTTTGATGAAACCGGTAAGCTGAACGACTGGCTAAACCTGCAATCTCGCGAAGACTTTGAAGAACAGATTCTGGCGCCTTTATACGAACGCCTGAACATCGATAGCGCAACCGATGTCGATGTGCGCCAATTCGAGATTCATAGCGCCTTACAGAGCATGAGCTTGCGCCAAGCCTATGAGAGTCAGGGCTACCGCTATAACGACCGCCTCATTCCAAGGCCCCCGATTCGCGGTAGTGTTGCAATGGCCAGTGCTGGGCCTAATATGAACCAAGCCGAATTTTTCTTTTTGCTTGTCGACGCCCCGTGGTTGGCTGGCAAAACGACTGTGATTGGCGAGATCGTCGAGGGCATGGAGATTGTCGATCGCATCGATCAAGGTGCCGTACTGCGTGGAGATACTACTGCGCCAACGCCCACCACAAGCACACTTATCTTCGATGTACGCCAAGTAAACGCAACACCTATGAGCAATTAGCTCTGTGTAAGAGGAGAGTTTATGTCTAAAAAATCTAAAAAAGTGAAGGCGACCAGTTTTCTACCAATGGCAGCGACAGGCGGATTTTTTATAGGCCTTGGGCTAGGCGCGCTGGCCGGCAATGCTCTGATGGCGATGGCCATTGGTGTTGTCGTTGGCTGTGCTATCGGTTATAGCATCGACAAAAAAAATGGCATTACTTACGGGCGACGCTCGCACTAAGCTCGGTTGGAAAAATCTCGCGAGTATACGGCGGCAGCGATGCCATGATCGATGCCCCGTAAAACTTGCTGACAATGCGCTCGTCAAAGAGGGTTATTCGCCCCGTATCCTTTTCATTACGCAGTAAACGCCCGGCCGCTTGCACTAATTTGAAAGCGGCCTCAGGCACTGACAGCGTCATGAAGGGATTACCCCCTTGGGTTTCTATCCACTGTGCCAGTGTTGCCTCGATTGGGTCATTGGGCACGGCAAAGGGAATCTTCGCGATCAACACATGCTCGCAATATTTGCCCGGCAAATCGACGCCTTCGGCAAAGCTGGCAAGGCCAAAGATAATACTCGGATCACCTCGATCGATGCGCTGTTTGTGAAACTTTAACAACTGCGCTTTTTGATAATCATCCTGACACAAGATGATCTCTCGCCACTCTCTGTCTAAACCGTCTAATACATCCTGCATCTGGCGCCGCGAGCTAAATAGCATCAACGCGCCCTCGTTTTTATTCAACACCTTTGGGAGAATGTCGATAATCGCTTCGGTATGCTCGGCGCTCTTACTTGGATCACAGGGCAGTTTAGGAACAATAAATTTTGCTGCATTGGCGTAATCAAAAGGGCTCGCTATGCGGTGGTAAACTGTGCGCTCAGGAAGGCCCGCACGCATTTTCAACACATCAAATTGACCTAATGCAGATAAAGTCGCAGAGGTAAGTACAGCCCCAGCACACAGACGCCATAGATTCTCTTGTAGAGTGCTTGCGGCGAGCACGGGGCTGCATGACAAACTGATATCGGGGCTACCGCCCTGCTCATTTAAACTCATCCACCGCGCCCAAGGGGCCTGGCCTTTAGGGTCTTGTCTTGCAAAGTTTTGCCACAACTTCTGCGCACCACCTGCCCGCGCATGCATATTACCAATCTGCGGATACCAAAACTCTGCCCGCTGTCGGGACTCCAGTGAGCGGGCCTCTTCAAGATTGCTTTTAAGCTCATCGCTCACCTCTTGTAGAAGGCTCTCCATGCGCGTGTATTGCGCATTGAGTGCATCGGCGATCTGCCGCAGTGGCTCCGGCACCACCCCAAGGGCAAATGCGTGCTGCAACGCCTGCTCTCTGCCGTATTCGGGTTCAGTCTGATCGATAATTTGCTCGCAAAGGGGCCATATCTCATTCAGGCGCAACTCAGCCATGTCGATGCATTCGTCAAAGACTGATAGATTGCGCTTAAGTGCCCGAGTCTCCTCTAACACCGTGTCACTGCCCAATTTACCAAGTGTTTTTCGCCATTGGTCTAGCGCAGTAAGGCTCGCTTTGAGCCGGGTAAAACTGGAAAAATGATTATTGCTCTTCAATGGCAAGTGATGGGCTTCATCAAAGATATAAATGGTGTCTTCAGGGGCTGGCAGGATCACGCCACCACCAAGTGCTAGATCAGCCAACACCAAGTCATGGTTAGCCACGACACAGTCTGCTTTTTGCACCTCTTCGCGGGCTTGATAGAAACAACAATTGCTGAAATTAGAACACTTCTGCCCAACACACTGGCCATTATCAACAGTGACAGGTTGCCACTCCTGCTCGGTCAGCAAGCTATCCCAGTCATCTCTATCTCCATGCCAATCACCGGAATTGATTTTCCGAAACATTTGCTCATAAAGCGCCAACGAATGAGCGTTAGGAGGGTTGATCACATCACCATAAAGGTCTGCCATCGCATTGAGACTGTCATTGCCTCGCAGCAACATGTCGAGTTTAGACAAACACAAATACCGCCCACGCCCCTTGGCAAGCGTGAAGCTAAACTCTAAGTCACTATGACGTTTGATGTCTGGCAGGTCTTTTAAGGTTACCTGCTCCTGCAGGGCCACAGTGGCAGTTGCAAGCACCACTGTTTTTTTCAAGTGTTGCGCCACTGGCAAGGTTCCTAGAACATAGGCCATGGTTTTACCCGTACCGGTTCCGGCTTCGATTACGCAGATTGGCCCGTCGTTGTGCTCTGCCCCCTCTTCATCGCCACCCGTTAAACTTAGGGCTTCTATTTCCCCTAAACTCTTGGCAATCTCTGCAATCATCAGGCGTTGCCCATATCTCGGCGTGAGGGATTTGCTCTCTAGAATCTGCCGATAGGCGTTTTGTATGGTCTTTTTGACTTCATCAGGAAGCATAAGTGAAATAATCGACTACATTAGGAGGGTTAAAGATGAAACTGAGCCCTGCGAGTATAGCACTCTGGGCGCTTTTGGCACTGTGAAAGCAATACAAGACGATAAACACTCTGATTGCTATCGGGACCGAAAAAACATCTGTTAGAATGGCGGCTCTTCTGTCGGCCAGGGGCCAAGGCTCAAAGCAAACACAGTACTCATCCGCTTAACTCGCGGTACATCTGTCACAAGCACCCTAGAGAACAGCACCACAATGATTTTTCAGACGTTTCTACAAAGTAAAAAATGGCAACATAAAGATCCCAGTGTCCGCCTTGAAGCTGTAACTGAACTGAATCAGGCACTCGACCCTCATGAGGCCGAGGCAAGTGAGGCGAGCAAAATACTCGCTGACATGGCACAAAACGATACAGATCAAGCCGTTAGGCTCGCTGCCATCACCCATGTCCGCACTACCGATGTACTTGATCGTTTGCAAAAAGACGACAACGAAGAGATACGCAATGGGGCACTTATGCAATATTGCCGCATCGTTTCAGGTGCTGCGCCAAGCGATTTAGACGTCCCAGCCAGAATTTCCTTGATGGAAGCCATGGACGAACGACAAATGTTACTGGCAGTCGTACACGACTGCAGCTGTGATGAAGTAGGTTTAGCGAGTTTGAAGCGCCTACAAGACAAGTTTGACCTTGCAGCTGACACCTTGCTGGAAATTGCGGCACACTCTAATAACCATGTCGTTCGTCATGCCGCAGCGGTGCAAATTGAATCACCCGAGCAATTAGAACAGCTCAGTACACTTGTGCGGCAAAAAGACAAAACCGTTCTAAAGGTCTGCAAAGAAAAGCTGCAAGCGATCCACAATAAAGAAGCAAAACTAGCGGCTGATAAAGCCCTAGCACTGAAAATCTGTGAAGACATAGAATCTTTGGCTCACAAAGTGATTGGTGCGCTAAGCCAGGCACAGTTTGAATACAAAGCGAGCCAATTCGAAGATGTGCAAGCGGTAGCTGATCCGGCCTTGCAGCAACGTTTTGCCGATGCCAGCAAAAACCTTGAAGAAAAGTTACTCGCTCATGCACAAGAGGAACAAGCCAAAGCACTTCAAGCTAAACACTTTGAAGACCTCGCCGCAGCATGCAAGGCATCACAATCAGCATTGTCGGCGTTAACAGCACCAGTTAATGCAGAACAAATCACGCAGCTTGAGATGCAACAACATTCTTTAAAGGCTTTACGTGCCGAAAATCAAGCAAGTGCCGATGAGGCAGATGCCTTACTTGCCCAGGCTAAAACACTGATAGAAGAGCTCTCACAAGCCATCCGTGCGTTTAATGCCTTAGAAGCAAAACAAGACGATCTTAACGACGCTTTCGTTGCTTTAAAAAAATTGACAGCAAAGAATACTGCCGGCATCCAAAAATTTAGCTCGCGCTTTGAAAAACTATTCCACAAGCAAGCATGGCCAGAAACACTTCCCCCTAGCGAACTGTTTGCGCAGTGCTTAGAAATGGAAAAATTATTAACAGGCCTAAAAGAGCGCAACCGTCTGTACTTGGACAAACTGCATAGCGATTCACTGGCCAATATTGCAGCGATGGAACAACACATCGAGCAAGGCCAAGTAAACGAAGCCCAACGTTTATGGGATAAAGTACAAGGCGCCATTAAAAATGCCGATGAATCATTGAAAAAAACGCTACATGATTTGTTGGTTCCCTATAAGCCACGCATAAGCGAACTGATCGATTGGAAAAACTTTGCGGCAGCCGAAAAGAAAAAAGAATTAATTGCACAAATGCAGGCATTGATCGAAAGCAAAATGCACGCGGGTGACAAAGCAAAGCGCATTAAGGCCTTGCAAGAGGAATGGAAAAGCCTTGGCCATTCCGTTCTCAATGACAGCCTGTGGGCGCAGTTTAACGAAGCCGCGCGCAAAGCTTTCGAACCTTGCAAAGAATACTTCAAAGAACGCAAGGCAAAACTGCAAAGCAATCTTGCCGAGCGCAATAAAATTTGTGAAGCCTTAGAAGAGCTAGTCCCTACACTGCAGGAAGACACCGTCAATATCAGCAATCTCAATAAAATTGAGAACAAGGCTATTGCAGACTGGAAGCTTTACGCCCCCGTTGAGCAAGCTAAGATCAAAAAACTGCAAAAACGTTTTAATACAGTATTGAGCGACATCCGCCAATTTAAGCGCAAAGTGTTACAAAACAATGCCGCGCGCAAACTAGATTTAATTGCTCAAGCGGAAAAACTCGATCAATTAGAGAACGTTCCAGAAGCCTTGAGCGAAGCGAAACGCTTGCAGGCTGAATGGAAAACGATTGGCCCCTCTCCCTTTAAGGATGATCGCAATCATTGGAATGCGTTCCGAGCCGCTTGCGATAAATTGTTCAACAAGCGCAAGAATGATGCACCGGCCAAATCTGAGCGCGGCGCACCGCGTAGCAGTTCACCTGCCGTTGCCGCCGTTAAAGGTGTATTAAGTAAAATTGCGGATCTTCTGCGCTCAAGCACTGAAGAGCTTGTGCACTCGCGCGGCGAATTCAAAGCCTTAGAAGCTGCATTTTACGAACACCTAAGCGCTGACCTCAAACACGAGAAACGTGCGCTGCAAGAACAGTTTAATAAATTACAACGTCAATACGAGAGCAAGCTGAAGGCAGCGCCTGATAAGAAGAGCTTACAATTGATTGGCCAAGTAAAAAGCAAAGCAGATTTTCTTGAGTCACTTGAGAACGAAGTGTTTGCGGGTAAAGTGGTTTCCTCTGATGCTGACTACCTAAGTGAACAATGGCAGGCCTTAGGCAAAGTCTCTGATCTCAAACAAGAACAGGCTCTAGAGCAACGCTTCCAAGCACTCTACCGTGGTGTCGATAAAGCGCTACTTAAACGCCAAGCCAAAGACAACGAAGAGAAAGCGCGTGAGCTTTGCATAAGCGCTGAAATTCTTGCCGAGATCGACACGCCAAGTACCGACAAGGCGTTACGCATGCAAGTGCAACTCAAGCAACTAAAAAATAGTTTCGGCAGCCGCGACAGTAAAAGCCCAGCGCAACAAGTCAGTGAGCTAGAAATACAAATGCTATGCCTTGGCCCACTAGAGTCGGCTACGCGCAAAAGCTGCGCGCAACGCATTGATAAAGCTCGTAAGACACTGTAATAGGATCTAAATCAATATGGACAGCTTAATATTACCTCCCCTGCGATCAATTGCAGGGGAAGTAACCCTGCCTGGATCCAAAAGCCTTTCAAATCGCATTTTACTGCTTGCCGCCGTGGCAAGCGGGCAGACGCGCATCCGCAACCTGCTCGATAGCGACGACGTCAGGCATATGCTCAAGGCATTGCAACAATTGGGCGTTGACATCCAGCTCAATGCTGCTCGCACAGAATGTGTTGTAACGGGCCGCGCGGGCACGCTCGACCATCCAGAGGCTCTAACACTCTTTCTTGGTAATGCTGGCACCGCGATGCGACCACTTTGCGCCATGCTTTGCGCGGGTCAAGGCCAGTTTTCTCTTACTGGCGAACCTAGAATGGCGGAACGCCCTATCGGCGATCTTGTGGACTGTTTACGCGCCTGTGGAGCTGATATCGACTATCTAGGAAATGAAGGCTACCCACCACTGACAATCAATGCCGCAGGGCTTAACGGCGGCACAGTACATATCAAAGGCAATATCTCTAGCCAGTTTCTAACCGCAATGTTGATGGCCGCGCCGTTTTGTCGCTCAGACCTTGAAATCATTGTCGACGGCGACTTAGTCTCAAAACCCTATATCCTCATTACACTGGATGTCATGGCGCGCTTTGGCGTGACAGTCGAGAACCATGACTACCAACGCTTTATTATTCGTGCCGGCCAACGCTATGAAACGCCCGGTGAGATCATGGTTGAAGGTGATGCCTCTTCAGCGTCTTATTTTCTAGCCGCTGCCGCTATCGCCGGTGGCACGGTGCGCGTCTATGGCAGTGGCAAGGCCAGCGTACAAGGCGATGCCCGTTTCGCGGAAGTGCTAGAGCAAATGGGCGCCAAAGTGCAATGGGGAGACACCTGGATAGAAGTCACTCGTGGCACCTTAAAAGGGGTTGATGTCGATTTGAACCACATCCCCGATGCCGCGATGACCATTGCCACTACAGCGCTCTTTGCGCAAGGGCCAACAGCAATTCGCAACATCTATAATTGGCGCGTCAAAGAAACGGATCGCCTCAGTGCCATGAGCACGGAGTTACGTAAACTAGGGGCGATTGTAGAGGAAGGCGAAGATTACATTGTGATCGAGCCACCGCAGCGCATACAAGCTGCCGCCATCGATACCTATGATGACCATCGCATGGCCATGTGTTTCTCGCTAGCAGCGTTTGGAGACAGCCCTATCACTATCAATGACCCTGGCTGCACAGCCAAGACCTTCCCTAGCTATTTCACTTTGTTTGAAAAACTAACAACAGCGCAATAAGCCAAATGGGAAAGTGGAGCGGGTGATGGGAATCGGACCCACGTCTAAAGCTTGGGAAGCTCTCGTTCTACCATTGAACTACACCCGCAAGGTGTAAACATTCTAACCGCTGCGGATAATAGTCTATATCCACCCTGTATTCCTAGTAAGTTTCTTATTTCAAGCATAAAAAAAGCCCCGCAAGCGGGGCTTTTTGTTCCTATTGCTAGGGGGATTACATGCGGTTACATACTGTGTAAGCCGTGTCTACATTATAAACACCCCCTACAGAACCAGCAGTTGGGTTAGCACCTACATTCGCACGGAAGTTACCAGTATCTGGATCGCCATCATCTAAACGGCCATCAAGTGCTAGTGCCGCTGCACCACCTACGTTGTTCATGCACAACTTGTTCACACCGGCAGGCATCCCTTGTATCAACGAAGAGTTAACACCGATCAAACCGCCAAATGGATTCTGCGGCGACGCAGCGGCTCCTATTGTTGCTGGGTCACCTGCAATAAAGCCAGAGGCACGCAAATGTTGCCAAAAACCCAACAATTCAGCAGTAGGGTTAAATGTATTGTTCAAGCCACCTGCTAGAGTACCGTTATTGTTACCACCAACAGTCACATTAGCCCAAGCACCGCCACGCGCTTTCAATGCGTTTACGTCACCATCATCACCAGGGAAACGACGGTATCTGTCCATATAAGAGAATGCTGCGGCTGGTACGCCGTTAAAATCGTTCACTGCGGCACGGACACGCGAGTTTTCGATCAATTGCTGGCCTTGTAGAACGCCACCCAATAGAAGACCAACGATTACCAATACGATGGCGATCTCGATCAATGTAAAACCTGACTGTTGCTTCTTGTTCATAATGAACTCCAATAATTAAACTCTAAAAAAGCCTACGCCCAGTGCGGTGCTTTTTTGTACATGGCTATAATATGACTTGCTCACCTCTTAGACAATATGTAGGTTTTTTCTACACCCACTTGATTTATAAGAATTTTCCCCAAAAAACGAGACCTGTGTCACAATTCACGAGGAAGGGTCAAAACAAATCGCAAAGGCTTGTCTGGACTAGCAATGGCATCGAGGTTTCCGCCTTCGGCTAGCGCTAGTTGACGAGATTGATACAGACCAATACCGCGCCCCTGTCCGCGCTCACTCCAAAATGGCTCAAACAGGCGTTCTGGGTATAAGAAAGGATCACCGTTGCGGTCCTCCATTTCCACAATGATCGATTCAGAGCTCTCACGAACCTCTATTTGTAAGTTCTGTGTTTTGTCAGCATTGCGAGAACGCAATGAAGCATAGTTGCCTAATAAGTTCTCAAAAATACTATGCAGCGCCTCATCCGATACGGTCGCCATCGCCTCTCCAGTAACCTCAATAGGCAGTTCTAACATAGAGGCCGTCTCTTTTAGCATCGCTACAACATCAATCGAGAGGGTTTTGCCCTTAGCTTGCGCGTTGAGCAAGGCATTGAGCATATGTTGAGCTCTGTCGCGTATACTGGGAATCGATTTCTCCAAAGAAAGGAGTAACTTTTTTTCCTGCCCTGGCACTTGATTCTCAAGCTGACCGGCGGCGAGACTTACTAGTTGCATAAGGTTTTTCATATCGTGCTGCAGAAACACCGTCATCTTAGCCGTTTGGTCAAAAGTGCCACGGATGGTGCCTAGCTTGATCCAAATATCCATGCGTACGAGTAAGAAAAAATTGTCTGCCATGACTTGACTAAAATATCGTTGCTCCCACCCTCGCTTGCTATGGTAGAGACGAATATCGAGATTAATTTCTTGCACCTCAAAGTGTTGATAAAGCACACCATCGGTGACGCGCCCTTGTTCACCGGAGATCGACACTCCAAACCATTGCAGTCGCCAACTTAAGCCCTCGAAACCACCAGCTTCTAATGCAGGCCAACATTGTTTTAGAAAATTAGGAAGATCAAACTGTAGTTCTTCGTTCAGGCGCACGAGTTCCTGACCATTCTTAGTTTGCGCCCGGGCACGGTAGAGCAGCCACCCAGTCGCCGCAATAATAGTGGCACCCACTAAAATTAAATACGGATAAAGATCAACTGTCGTCACGTTTGATCTCAAATTTTTTCAGAAAATAATACAGGCTTTCTCTTTTTAACCCTAAGCGAGCAGCACTGGCATAGATATTAAAGCCGGTGTCTTTTAACACTTGCCGCACAAGTTTTTCTTCCGCTTCTTCGCGCACGGCCTTCAAACCATCGGATACTTTTGCGTTAAACTGCAATCGGGTTGTGCCCTCTTCGGCTAAAGCTTGTTCTTTACGATAGAACAACACTGCACGCTTCACTGACTGTAGGATATCTTCGATGCTTGCGGGTTTAGAGAGAAAATCGAAGGCACCCTCACGTATTGCCTCGAAAGCAGATTGCTCGTGATCTTGCCCAGTGAGGACAATAATTTTTGCAGGGTACATTTTCGCGCTTAACGCTTTAATAACCGCCAAACCTTCTTCAGTGCTGTGAACTGCTGGAGGCATTCCAAGGTCAAGGATGATCACCGCAATATCGGTTTCTTCCTCTAAAAGTGCTAATGCTGATTTGCGAGAATCCGCCTCAAGCACTTCCAAGCCGTTCATGTCTAACACACCGTTCAATGCACCACGCAAGGCGGGGTCATCGTCGACAATTAACACTCTAACTCCGTTGATTGACTGCGTAGGCATGCTTGGCTCTTAATTTAGGGAAGTTGGCCAGCGGCAATCATGCGACTAAATAAGGTATTTGGTGAAATCCAAATGAGAACGTCATCGAATGCGTTCGCTCCTTCTTCAGCATAATCCGCCACGACAAAATTATTATCTCCCGGCATCCGATACCCAGTAACAACACCGTTTGCATTCTCGTTCTGCAAAGCCGAGCTAGAAAGTGCGTAATCGGCTCCCATTGAGAACACTACTGCTGGAGCAGTCGAAGTCAGAATCGGCGCGCCGCAGGAAACAGCCCCAGCAACGCATAAACCTGTGTTGACGGCGCCAGAAGCAAAGATGCCATCAACACTGGCCGCGCTTGCATAGTTGTTTCCAAACACGGAATACCGATAGGGATTGCCCCACGGGTCCATCAGTAAATTATTCTGATCAGTCGCACCTTGTAAGCCTAGAGTCACCGCGGGAACGAATCCATGAGGCGAGGTGCAATTCACACCGTTCACTGGCGCTTCCGCCCCAACGCTTGCCACTGTTGCAGGACAAGGAAGCCGCCCCTCTAATTGCGCAAAACCGTATAGTGCTTCAATAATGCCTTCGATTTGGTTTCTTGCCTCACTTTGCCGACGATTAGACGAGGAGTCCCCTATTGCCACGAATAGCCCGCTTAGGAGCAACCCTAGAATTAACATAACAACTGCCATCTCGATGAGGCTAAATCCCTTTTGGTTCTTAAGCGACTGGCGAGAAAAGAGTTTATGAGAATGTTTCAACATGATAGAGGCGCCCTAGTCACGGTGTCCGCAACGAAATCAATGGTGTAGACAATATTGCAATTTTGAAATTTAAGATCCGCGACGGTAGCACTAACGGCAGTATAGGAATCTATAGCCCCCATCCAATCATCGCTGACAAACCAATTAGACGCCCCTAAAGTAACAAGTAAGGTCTGAAAAACAGTCAGATTTGCCGGCAGAGTATTGGCAATAAACGGTAAGCGCGCCAACATTAATCGCTTAAACTCAAGCATGGCTCGTAGGGTTGCAAACGTCATCACCTCATCACCGGTGATGCCGATAATGCTATCATTGAATAAGCTCGAATCTGTAGCGTCTTCAGTAGTGAATGTCGTCGCTGTAAAGGAGCTTGCGGATTCAAGATAAGATGCAAATTGGACTCCAGCGCTGCGGCTCTGACTATCAAGCGCCGCGCCAGGAGCGATGATAAGGGCAGCATATTCTGCTGTCGCCCCATCTAGACTCAATAAATTTGCCGGCACGTTGTCAGTGCTGTTCAAAGTGGCACTATTCGATCTAAATCTCGGTGCCACCGCATACCAAAATTGTTGGTCGACTCCTGCGTAACGATCGCTCAAATAGATCGGGCCACTAGACGGTGTCACCAACGATTCTGGCAAACGGCCTAGTGTTCTAAGAGGAGAACAGTTTGCGGCGCCATCATTGTTAGTATCGGGACACGGCAAACGACCAGGGCCATCATCACTAGCATTATAATCTGCAAAATTTAAGGCATAACCAAGCAACTGCTCCTTTATCTTCGCCATTTCTATTTGCTTGTTAATGCGATCTTGCACTTCGGGGCTGCGATTATTAAACGCGCTCAACACTATCGTAGTGGCAGCAATCACAATAGTTGTGAAGAAAAGGATAAGCGCCGCCCCTTTCTGCTTTTTGATACTGCTACCCCTCATTGCAAAGCCCCTTCAACATCCCGCGCCTCTTGCATCAATTGCAATATCTCGACTACATTATTGATCATCTCAGCAGCATCGTTGACCTGCTCGTCGGTTTCACCTATGGATGTAGCAGCATTGGTGGATGCATTATTTGTGCTAGCGCGACTATTACTCCGTCTTTCATCTGCTTGTGCGTCTCGCAGCGCTACAGCGGCACGAACAGTCTCGATCTCTGCATCAGTAAGTTCGTAATCTTCACGAACCCCGCCAGTATCGGCATCTAGCGTTTGACCGGGCCTGACGGTATGAACTCCGTCAGCCGTATTAATTCTTAACATCCCCATCCCTTGCTCGAAAACTAAGGATACATTGGATGGCAAATCCTGACTGCCAACGGCAACACCGTTTAGCCATACCGTATGGTTACCATCCGGCTTACGAACGACCCCCCCCATATGTACTAATCTTGGGGCTAACTCCAATTCGCCTTGCGCTTCTACGGGTTGTGAGAGCACGGCAAGTCGTTCTTGCTCATCCAACTCTTGCAACATCTCTTCTCGCTGTCTATCCAGAAATGCTCGTTCTTGAGGCGTACTGAACACTTTGCCGAATTCCTGTGCAAAAGCCGTGCTGTAGGTCGCACAACATAGGATTGTCCCAGCCAAAATGACTCGCACATCAATACTCGTCATAGACTGGCTCCGGTGGATTCAAGTTGAAGGTATACCAATAAAAACTGCAACTGGATGACAAATGTTCAAAAAACGATGTGAAATTTGCTTCATTGATATTGTCATGCATCATTTGACAGTGAGTTGGCAGAAGCAACCCCTCTATATCTAGGAGAGAACTGACAAGGCGAGTAAGATCCTCCTCGTGCAAAAGAGAAAAGTTAAGCTCGATATCTGAATAATCGAGATCTACCGGTTCACCAGGATTAAGGTCCATTGGATCATAGACTAGCGAATAATGAACCTGTTCGCCTATATCGATACTCACGGGAAATAAATTGTGCGTATCGCGAATTCGCGATATATCCTCAATAAGAGCTAACCGATCTTCGTCTTCAACATAACCGTTCTCTACAAACCTAAGATAACGATCGATATAGCGAATGATGGTCGCTTCTTCTTCGGAAATCAGTTGGACAGAAGCCGACACTTGTTCGTATTGAGAACGCGCAGAATTTAGCGCCGAACTTGCAGAGTCATTGATTTGATTGACACCAAAAAACAAAGCTGTGGAAATCGAGATACACACGACTAAAACTATAAGCGCCGTTCTTAATAGTTTGAAATCCCCTTTTTCAAAAGGTAGCTTAATCTGCATTGACTAGCTCCTCACGGATCTCAATAGTGAACTCTCCACGCGCGCCAGACCCGTCTATAGTGGTTGCCACGTTAATATCTGAGCGTACTTCCATAGGCTGACTCAATACCGTAACGTTCAAATTGCTGTGCTGCGCAATTGTATCGGCAAAGAGATTCACCTGTGCAGTCGCATCACGGATACTTCCCTCCGATTGCACTAGGCCCTGCACAGTCGTCACTAGCACTGTTTCGCCAGCGACGATCGCGTTTTGCAGTTGTTCAGCGTCAGTAAGCGTTTCACCAAGCATAACATCTTGGTTCATTGCTGGAGCTTGTTTGCTCACTAGCTCCCACTCGATCGAAGATATAAGTAGTTCTGGTGCTTCTTCAAGGCCTTGAGAAATATACGCTAGAATCTCCTGTGGGTAGAATACCTGCCCTAGGATCGCGTCAACCGTTTCTACGACCATTTCCATTTGCCCGGAAGGAATTGGCGTCTCAGGGAAGCGATCAGTAAGCTTTTGATATTCCTCAAGCAATGGCGCAGTCTGTTGTGCAACCTCAGCTTCCATTTGCCATTTTGAATTTGTATCAAGCATTGTTGGAGCAACTACTATCATTGCACTCAATACGGCTATGACACTGCCCGTATACAATATACTTTTTATCTGTTTGATAATGGCAAAGCGTCGAGTTCTCGATGAGGCATAGATATTCGGAATTTTTCGCTTGCGCAGGATGCTAATAAGCGAATAAGCAATAGCAGAAGGTGCGGACTCCACCAAATTAATTTTTCTGCTTAATGGCATCTCATTTATAGCATGGAACTTGTAGTGTAAATGTTCACGATCGATGCTTTGCTGATCGTTGAATTTTTCGGAAGTAAAAACATGCACCTTCAGATCGGTGTCATAGGGTAACTGCTTTATGCGTTCTAGGTACTTTCTTGTTTGGTCGCATTGTTCGAAAATTAATTCGGAAAAATCATCGCTTTGGCTGACACTTGTTGGCGTTAATCGGCTAAAAACCACTCGCCCTTTTTGCAAATAAGTCTGGCGAAGGCCGCTATTGGCTTCTTGGTTCACCATTAACAAGTGCGATTCATTACTAAATTTAAGGCGTTGGGCAAACAACTCCATAATATAAGCGGCGGAAGTTATCGACTGCAGCGGCACTTGGTTATCAAGTATCCTAGAAATCCAAGGCGATACAATTTCTGGTTTGGTCAATCCGGTCAGCAGAATGCGATCATCTTTACGCCCGTGGGTTTCTCTGCCCACAACCCTCGCAGTGCGATAAGGGGTTGTTCTAAAAATATGCGCGAGCTTTCTGGACAACATTGCTTCGCGATCAGAGCCAGTAACATGCGCCACAGTCTCGATACGAAAGTCTTCTTCAATCACATCAAGGATTATCGCAAACGGTGTCTTAGAATCGTTCTCTAAGAATACGTGAAACCGATCAAAACCATGCTGATCAACACTGTAGTTTTCGTGGAAATTCAGGCGCCCATTGCGCCAAATCAAGTGAATCACTTCATCGGAATCGATGAGTATGATGTTTAACTTTGGCGTCGATAAGAGAGACATTTACAGTATCCCCCTAAATCTCAATGCTACTAATAGTGTCATAGATAGGGCCAAGCACCGACATCATCACCCAGCCTAGCAAAAGACCAAGCACCCCGGTCATGACTGGTTGAATCATGGCTTGCACTTTATCAATAGAGTCTTTGATGTCGCGGCCATAAAAATAACTAATATTTAAAAGCGCTTTATCGAGCCCTCCTGTAGTTTCACCTACCTTAAGCATGCGAATGACCAACGGTGGAAATAGACCCGTATTCTCGAAACTCTGCGATAAAGGTTTACCCTCACCAATATCCTCCCTTGCGTTTTTGAGAGCCCCACGAATCACTGTATTGTCAATGATTCCCTCGCTGATTTCTAAACATCGCAAGATAGGAATACCGGCGGCATACATCATGGCAAAGAAGTTGGCAAAGCGTGATAAAAGGATTTTTTGTAAAACTGGTCCAATCTTCCAGGCTTTAAGTTTGTACCCATCGGCAGCGTAACGCGCTTTCGGATTTATTTTTATTAGGGTTTTAATGCCGAAAAACAAAGCAATTGGCAAACCAAGACAAATGTACCAATAGCTCACCATAAAATCAGACGTCGCGATCAACGCTCTAGTATGTAGAGGCAAGGCTTGATCCATGCTTTCGATAAACCCCACTAATTGCGGCACCAAATACACCATCAAAAAAATTGTCACACCTATTACAGCCGTTCCCACAAACAAGGGCGATGTGAGTAGTTTTTTAGTCGACTTACTAAGCTCATCCTGCCACTTAATCGTATCAGACAAAGATTCGAAAATAGTGGCTAACTGACCACTGGCCTCGCCTGCCTTGATCAAATTAACAAATAAAGTATCGAAGATCGTAGGGTGTTCTGCCAATGCTTCAGAAAGGCTTTTACCGCCTTCAATCTCATCAATAATGTTGGCTATAATTTCGCGAAAGCGTGGGTGATCTAGGCTATCACGTAAGTCCGCTAAACCTTCGAGAATTGGTACACCTGCTCGCGTCAATTGTTCCATATGGAAGCAGAAGTTGATTAAGTCTGACTTCTCAACTTTACGTTGCCCGATAGCTGCACGCTTTTCTTCAGTTACATCACAACGAATCAGATCTAAGCCCATTCTCTCTAACCGCTGCTCTAGATCGACCTCATTCACCGCATCTAGCGAGCCATTGCGAATTTTCCCGCCACTGTTCATTGCGCGATATTTATAAAGTGCCATTGTGACCTACCCCGTTATACGATCTGTAAGGTCAACCACTCGAGAGATTTCTTCAAGGCTAGTGGTGCCATCGAGCACCCGTCGACAGGCATCATGGGCGATAGGGTTAAAACCTTGCGATTGGGCTTGGTTGGACATCTCGCGCATACTAGCGCGACGGCCAATCAAATCGTCCATCTCACCAGTGATCTTCAATATCTCAATAACTGATGTTCGCCCTTTATAGCCTTGGTGATCACAATCAGGACAACCCACTGGAGTATAAATTTTAATCTCTTCCGTTGCGTCAGCTACGCCAAGGAGCATTCTTTCAAATTCAGCCGCGACACTTTGCGCTTTACATGCATTGCATAGTTTTCTCACTAGACGTTGAGCCACTACACCAATCAAGTTACCCGCTATTACATCGGGCAATATACCAATATCTAATAATCGAGGTATTGCACCAACAGCAGAGTTAGTGTGCAAGGTGGAGAAAACCTGGTGACCTGTCATCGCGGCTCTGAAAGCCATTTCTGCCGTGATATGGTCACGAATCTCACCGACCAGAATTACATCGGGGTCTTGCCGCATCATTGAGCGGATACCCTCACCAAATCCCATTTTGGCAGACTCATTGACCGATGACTGACGAATCATCGACATGGGATATTCCACAGGGTCTTCCATTGTCATGATATTAACTTGCTCAGTATTAATATGATTTAACACTGAGTAGAGCGTAGTTGTTTTACCGCTACCAGTTGGACCGGTGACAAGAATAATCCCCTCCGGCCTTGCCAACATTAACCGCAAGAGGTTGAGGTTTTCTTCACTTAGGCCCAAAGACTCCATTGCCACAATGCCTTTTTTGCGGTCTAAAACCCTCAAGACGATGTTCTCTCCGTGAGTGGTTGGCTGCGCCGCAACACGAAAGTCAATCTGACGCCCGACCAATGACATCGAGATACGGCCATCTTGAGGTGAGCGTGATTCGGCGATGTTCATACCACTGATGACTTTCAAGCGCACCACCATCGCCGGCCAATAGCTCTTATGCAAACTACGCACCTGCCGCAGCACGCCATCGATACGGTAACGAATTCTTAGAAATGCCTCTTCAGGTTCAAAGTGAATATCCGAAGCACCCAATTGAACTGAATCGGCAAGCAAAGCATTGATCAAACGAACCATGGGATGACTGTATTCATCGTCATCCATCTGCAAGCTTTCAAAATCCAATTGCCCAGTTTCAATCTCTTGCAGAATGCCATCAATCGAAAGGTCAAAGCCGTAAAACTGCTCGATAACACGAACGATCTCCCCTTCACTACCGAGTACTGGGGTAATTTTGAGATCACCACCGTTGAGTGCACGTACTTGGTCGAGGGCAACGATATTGAAGGTATCGGCCATCGCCAAAGTAAGGTGGTTATTTCTATCGTCAAAAGACAGGGGAAGAATTGTGTAGCGACGCGCCAGGTCTTGCGGCACGATTTTGATCGAGCTTGCATCGAGCACTGCATTAGAAAGATCAACACTCTTCTGTCCTGTATTCTCACTAAGTACGTCACGAATTATGGAATCCGTGACAAAACCCAGCTCGATCAACACTGCCCCAAGAGGCTTATTCGAACTTTTGAGCTCAAGCAAACCGATGCGTAACTGGTCTTCGCTCAACACACCACGCTCTACGAGCATCGCACCTAGTCGGCGTTTAGGGGCAGGAGTATCACTCATGGAAGTTGCCTCTCTAATGCATCTAAGCGTTCGCGTAGAATCCGAGGGTCGAAAGTTGGGTTCACAGCACGCGATTGCTCCAAGGCTTCTCGGTAAAATTGGTAGGCGGGGCGAATCTGATTGAGCCGCTCTAAGCTGACCGCAAGATTGAATGCATAGTCTGGACTCACCGGGCCTATGCTACTGGACTTAGCGGCAAGCAAGGCATCGTAATACGACTGCTGCGCTTCGTTCCAACGACGCTGCGACGCATAAAGATTGCCCAATGAAAAAGGCAAATGCGCGACATCAGGGTGTTCTATAAATAAAGACTGTAATTCCGACTCTAACGCGATGGGGTCGCTAGCTGGCATTGTCTCTAATAGACCCACTCTTGCGAGCACATCTCTAGGGTCCAACTGCAAGAGCTTTAAGTAGGTCTCGCGCGCGCTAACAGTATCACCCACTTTCAAAGACACAGCAGCAATTCCTAACATGGCGTCTCGACTGTTGGGCGTCTCTCGCAATGCTTGCTGGTAAAGCGCACGAGCAGCGATAAAATCATTCGAATTATAGGCATCGTACGCTTGCACTAGGCGTGGGTTAACACGCGGAGTATTGTCACTACGCACTATCGAAATTGGGTTTGCAGAGGGAGTGCTTGAACTCGCTTGCGTTTCTTCGGCATCAACTTCGGCGACAGCTTCAGTTGCAAGATCTTCATCGATAGGTAAGTCAAGCGGTGGCTCTTCAATACTTGCTATTGTCGCTTCTGCGACGCGTTCAACTGCCTCTGGCACTACTTCACTTGCAGACACTTCAGAAGCGACTATTGCTGGCGCGACTTCAGAGACTTCACCAATCGATGCCACCGGTGCGGCAATATCCGGTGCAAGGGCTGAAACAACAGACTCTAAAGCCGTATCAATGTCAGCAGGGTCGATCAAAACAACTGCACCCGCATCGCCGACATCTGGCAACACTTCTGTATCGACAGGAGTATCGGCTAATTCAACCGCATCAGTAAAACTGGTCTCACCCGGTGTATAGCTCGTTGGAATATTGTATTGATTATCAGTGCCAATGAACCCCATCTCATTAAACAAAAGATAAGATCCTCCGACCAACGGAAATAGTGCTAACACGGATGCTGCCAACAGAAGTTTGCGCTTATTTGCCGAGTTTTTTAGTGGCGATTTCGCATTAAAAACAGCACGTGCTGACTCCCTTCTTCGAGATTCCTCCTCCACTTTTTCATTGCCAACTTTTTCGACAACTCGTACAGGTTTAGCTTGAACTGCAGGTGCTGATGTTTGTTCAGGCTCATCTCTACTTGCTGTTATGGGCTTTTCAACTACAACAGAAGTAACGGCGGAAATCTCCGGCTCGAGTTGTATCTTCGCAGTCTCTGGCTCTGGCTCTGGCTCTGGCTCTGGCTCTGGCTCTGGCTCTGGCTCAGATTTTGGCACGCGTGCCGATTTTGTTTCCGTTTCAGGTTCCCAATCCATCTCAAGCAGATTGGTATTATCACTTTCGTTGGCATCATCAAGCGTTAGAATCGCCGATTCTTCCGCTTGTGGAGCAAGGTCAAACTCAATGACATTTTCCGCGGGCTCTTCATTACTAGTAACATCGTTTACTTCATCGCCTTCAGTTGTGGAGTCGCTAACGCGCTCTGAGAAGCCCGAGTCTAATCCGAAAGACTCATCAATTTGAAAATCAAAAGGAATATCTAAATTGGAATCTTCACTTCCAGATACTTTCGATTCATCAGAATCTTCTGTAGAAAATGAGAAGTCACCAAGAAGCTCATCATCAGTCGCTTTTTGTAATGGCTGCGTATTTGAGACCTCGGATTCTTTGTTTTCGGTTTTTCTGTGTTGTTCAGTTGAATTTTGAGCAAGCGATGGCGTAGAGAGAGTCGATTGACTCTCAACGTTTACCTCTTCTTTGGGCTTCTGTGCAGCAAGACGTTTCGCCTCTTCGGCTTTACGCAATGCCTCCATCAATAAACTCATTTATGTTTTACTCTTAGATTTATCTCAACTCGCCACGGCGAAATTGCGAGGTTAACAAACCATCATTGCTAAGCCCTTGATTGGGTAAGAACTCTCTATATTGTTCTAAGTCCCCATCCAAGGAAGGCTGTTTAATCACAACAGGACGAATAAACACGATCAGCTCTGTCTTACTAGCTGTGTCGTCTCGGTAGCTAAATAGATTTCCTAGACCAGGCAACTTAGATAAACCAGGCAAACCCGATGTATTAGTATCTAAAGAGTCCTGCATTAAGCCACCAAGCACGGCTGTTTGCCCGCTAAAGACTTTCAATATCGATTCGATCTCACGAATTTGAATCTCCGGAATCGCGTTCACCACATTGGCGTCTGTTAAAGCAGGGCTAGGGTCATTTACATAACGAAGAATACGCGAGATGGTCGGTCGGACATTTAAAGTAACTTGATCATTCTCGCTTATTTGAGGAGTAACGCTTAAAACGAAGCCAACTGGTACTGTGTTGATAGTGCTTGTATAGAGCGCAGGTGTTGCTGCTGTCGTATCGGTTGCTGGTGTGCCAGGTGTTACCTCAATTGTAAAAAACACTTTATTGTCTACAACACGCAGCATCGCAGCCTGATTATTCAAGGCCATAATTTTTGGACTCGATAGAACACGAATATCTCCGAATTCCGAAAGCATCTTCATTGTGGCGCCAACACCATCGGCACCAGCGCTCTTATCGATGGTCAACATAGTCGCGGGAGCATCATTGAGATTCAACCCCGTTAAAGACTGTAGATAATCAACCTCGCCATTATTGCGGCTAATAAGCGCCCAATCGACACCAGCTTGATAACGATCGCTTAGAGTCACCTCAACCACTGTCGCCTCAATCATGACCTGATACAAAGATCGAGTTCTAATCGTATCGATAAACTGACGAATCTCTCGGTGCTGCCTCGAGGTCGCCCTTACTGTCACCAAACCACTTTCAGGACTGCTGATAATCGAAGAAACGCCATCACCTTCTTCACCGCCGGTTTCCCCCATAATCGCTGCAAGATTAGCGGTTAAAGTCGACCAAAAATTGTTATTGCTGCTTTGATCCAAAGTCGCCACAGAATTATTGGTGCCACTACCGCTACTAGAGGCATTACCAATAGCTGTAATTGCGTTCGCCACATTGAACTCTGTATTCGACTCACGACTCACGTTCACATAGTCAACGCGATAACTCTGCAAATAAGGCGAGTCCGGCTCGACCATTACGCCATTGACCGCGTTCATACTCCATCGCATATCCACTTGGCGACCAATGCGCTCAAGCAATTGCGGAAACGTTTGATCGATGGCATTGATGCTAACTGTTCCGATCACCCCTGGGTGTACATCGATATTCACCCCCGCATCGCGAGCAATGGCGAACAATAATTCCCGTACCGACACATCTTGAACGACCACAGAGAATAGCTCTGGTCCTTCTTGCACTGTCGGAGCAGGAAGGATGGAAGGTGCACTGACGATGTCGGGAATCTCGTCTGCTTCTATCGCTTCGCCTGGAAGGATATGCCGCACAGTTTGGTTCTCTTCGGGAAGAGTTGTCCCACACCCTGCGAGCGACCCGATGCTTAGCGCAATGAGTAGCTTCAACAAGTAATTAGGCTTCATTTTTTTCCCCTTGATCATAAGTTAGTTCTCATCGCGCTATTGCAATCGAGACGTTCGATTCGTTGCACAAATGGGCCATTGCTACGCACACTGGAGGGCAAGTCGCTGATAACGGCACGCGCTTGCGCTGCTGATGCGAAATCGCCGTATACGACTTTCCAATATTCTTGACTAGAGTTTCCGAAAACACAGGTGTAGGTATTGTCAGCGAGACCTGCCTGCTGCAATCGACGCAAAACACGGTTAACGTAATCTGATTCGTCTAAAGAGATAGACAATAACTGCAGCGTATAGTGTTGTGAATTCACGTCGGCAAGCCAGTTTTGCATCGCTTGGCTACGCTCCTGCAAAAGCGCGGGCAAAGAAGAGGCCACTTGTGCAGGAACTGGCGGCTCCACTTCTGCCACTTCAGTTTCTGTCGCAGTTTCGATTTGCGGCATTTCCGCCTCTGCAACAGTTGCAACTGCTGCGCTACCCCTAGGTTCAAGGCGCTCCCGTTCTAGTTGTGCTGTTGAGGCCGTTTGCACTGCGTCGCTCGTAATCTCGTCCTCAGCCTCTGCAAGCACCTCTTCAATTGGCTCAACTTCAACCACCTCATCCGCAGGTGGCTCTGCAATTGCTGTTTGTGTCGGCGCTATCGCCGCAGGCGTAGTCGGGGCTACAGAGACAACACTATCCAATGCCTGTGCACTGGCAGCCACCTCTTGCAACTGTGCCGACAACGCGGCGTTTTGAGTGGCGAAATACCACCAGCCGCCAAATACGGCGATAGTCAGCAAGGCTAAACCAGCGAACGCAACCCGTGGCCACGTAATCAATCGTGAGCGGTAGCCACTATCATTCATCGCTGCTTTGACGTGTTTTGGCAGTACTGCTGGTTGTAAGAGGTTATCGATAGTGCGTGGGCGCTGACCTGTGGCAGATTCTGCATAAGCGGCCAGCATTGCTTTATCGGCAAGAATATTGATGCGACGGGTTAAGCCCCCGGAGGCTTTGGCGATCATCTTTTCAGCAGCATTACTGAACACCTGTGGCGCTGGGCATCCTGCAGCTTGCAAACGAAACCGAATATAGTCGCTCACCTCATCGGCGTTGAGCGGGCGTAAATCGAAGCTATGAGTAATACGTTCACGCAGCTGCCGAATCGATTTGTCTTGTAAATTCTTGTCGAGCTCTGGTTGGCCAAACAACAGGATCTGCATGAGTTTATGCTGATGAGTCTCCAAATTGCTGAACAGGCGCACCTCTTCAAGCGTCTCGATCGGCATACTTTGCGCTTCTTCGATGATGACGAGCACAGTGCGGTTAATCGCGTGCTGCCTTAACAAGTATTCCTGCAAATGCTGCATCAAGACGAGCCTTTGCGTGGAGTGATCCACTGGCAATTTCAACTCGAACGCAATGGCATACAGGATATCGTGAGGAGAAAGATTGGGGTTTGCGAGATAAACAACCTCTACCGAATCTGGCAAACGCTGCTCAAGCATACGGCAGAGCATGGTTTTACCACTGCCCACTTCCCCTACCACTTTTAGGATGCCTTCGCCCGAGGTTACAGCGTAAAGTAGTGCCTCAAGTACCACGCCACGACCATTGGCCCCGCCCGTGTAGAAGAGGCTGGGGTCAGGCGTAATTCGAAATGGCGGTCGATCCAGGGAATAATATTCCAGATACATTTGAAAATCTTCATCCTTCTTAAGGGCTTAGGAGCATCTTTTCACTTAGCGAATTAACTCACATTTCTTGGTCGAAATATAGCCTAATCAGTGGTCAAATTGAGGACAAATAGCTGTTTTTTGGGGTTAATTCGCATTAATCCCACCTTTATGACGGGTTTTCGAACAGCAATTCGCCAAACGACCCCAATTTTCCCACAAAGTAATAATGGATGATTACGCGCAAATATTGGATTTAGACGTTTTTAGAGGCGCGCTCGCGACTGAGCACAGGGTTGGCATACATTTTTAGCCAATACGGAAGGATTTTCGGGTCTACTTCGGCAAGACGCTCTTTGAATTTAGCTCTGGTCTGATCATCGATTTTCGTGGCATCGATCGTCGTCGCACTCTCTGCAACAGCGACATCACTGCTCTGCAGTGCTTCTAATGCCAGATAGTTATTAGCTTGTAACAAGTAATTATTGAGAATTTGCTGATCAATGGCGTTTGCAGCGGCGTCAACATCATCGCTACTCACTGTTATTTCTTCTCCGAACGCGACGTGAACATGTCCTTTAAAACCTATCATTCCGGTCACGATACTGTTGATATCGCTCTTCTCATCTTTGGCATAGGTGCCAAGTTCAGTTTTTTGATATAGCTCGTCAGCCTTTAAGACATCACATGGGTCAAACTCATACGAGATTGATACCGGCACGATGTGCAATGAAGACAGAGCTTCTTGAAAACCCTCACCGCGCTTAGCCAAGGAAAGCATTTTCAACAAGGCGGTATCGGTGCAGTCTATGCCGTCTTTCGCGCGCCCTTCTCGCTGCGCTATCCATACATTATCTTTCGAGTTAATCAGGTGATGAATATATTCGGAAAGCACTTTGGAGGACTTTAAAAGATCCCGCCCTTTGAGCGAACGCTTTACAATGAAGCTTTTATTCAAGCGCATCAGGTCTGTCACAAAGGGACGCTTGAGAAGATTATCACCGATGGCGATATAGACGGTATTGAACCCAGCGTGATAGAGCATGTAGTTGACGAAAGCAGGGTCCATCGCGATGTCGCGATGATTGCTAACAAACAAATAATTTTTATCTTTGGATAAATTCTCAAGACCAGAGTTGGTCAGTTGCGAAGTAGTCTTCTCAATCATCTGATCCATATACAAAGCGATAACGCTTTGCATAGACTTCACATCATTCACGCCTTGCAATTGCTTAGCGAGCTTTTTCCGCGTTAAAAAGCGGGCTACTGCGGGGATCGTCCGATAAAGTTTCGGAATTGCGAAACTTGCGATACTGCTGACAAACTCAGAATTGCTAAGCAGTCTGTCAATGACAGGTCGCACTTCGTCGTCGTGATAGGGGCGAATATCCTGAAACTGATCCATATAGGGCACGTGATTCGTTAATTGCTATGCCGTGTTGGCGACATTTCCAATGCACTTTCACTTTGATTGACTGTGCGGGCGCGATTCTACTCACTTTGGCCACGCACAGCAAATAGCCTTTAAATATCAGTGTTCGCGCCCGTTTTTTCCGGAGCAAACTGCAATTTCGCCAAGTTGGCATATAGAGAGCTGCTCAGTAAAAGCTCCTGATGAGTGCCTTTTGCAACGACCTTACCCGCCTCCATTACCACGATTGCGTCCACATTTTTAACTGTCGCCAAGCGATGGGCAATGATGAGCGTTGTCCGCTGCTTCATAAGCTCATCCAAGGCCATTTGTACTTTGCGTTCACTCTCAGCATCTAGCGCGCTGGTGGCCTCGTCTAACAATAAGATCGGTGCATCTTTGAGGATGGCCCTAGCGATAGCAATACGTTGTTTCTGCCCGCCTGACAATCGAATACCCGACTCCCCAAGAAAGCTATCATAGCCCTCGGGCAGCTCTTCGATGAAATCGCTGGCGAATGCCGCTTTCGCGGCCGCCAATACCTCTTCATCACTCGCATCAGGGCGCCCATAGCGGATATTGTCCCGCACGTTACCAGTGAACATCGCAGGCTGTTGCGAAACTATTGCAACCTTGCTGCGCAAAGTCTCGAGATCGAGTTGCCGAATATCAACTCCTCCAATGCTCACAGAGCCTTCTTGCGGGTCATAGAAGCGCAACAACAGCTCAAACAGGGTGGATTTCCCAGCGCCCGAAGGCCCCACTAAGGCAACGCTGGTGCCCGCCTCGATCGCAAGGGATAAATCATCGATGGCCGCAGAGTTGGGGCGCGAAGGGTAAAAGAAGCGCAGTCGTTCAATACTGATAGCACCTTCGAATGGCGCAGCCAAAGCCATTGGCTCAACAGGTGAAGTGATATCGCTCTTAGCATGCAAAAGCTCCATCAAACGCTCTGTTGCCCCTGCTGCACGTTGCAAATCGCCGATAACCTGACTGATAGCTCCAACGGCGGAGGCCACGATGACCGCATAGACAACAAAGGCTGACAGCTCGCCGGCCGATAAACGCCCGTTAATTACATCTTGGCCACCCGACCAGATCATTGCTGCCACAGCCCCAAAGACTAGGGTGATCACCACAGTAGTGAGAATGGAGCGCGACCAAATGCGTTTACAGGCCACCTTAAAAGCTGACTCCACATGGTTGGCGAAGGCTTGTTCGTTGGCGCCCTGTTGGTTGTAAGCCTGCACAGTTTTTATATGCTGAATGCTCTCGCCCACATAGGCACCAACATTGGCAATCTCATCTTGGGAGCTGCGGGACAAATGCCGCACACGTCGTCCAAAAATAATAATCGGCCCGACAACCAAGGGTATACAGATCATCACAATACTGGTGAGCTTTGGATTAGTGATGAAAAGAAAAACGGTGCCGCCCAACATCATTAAAATATTACGCAAGGCAATTGAGACAGATGACCCAATCACGGTCTGCAATAGGGTCGTATCGGTGGTGATACGCGATTGAATCTCACCGCTGAGGTTTTCTTCAAAATAACCAGGGTGCAGTGTCATTAAGTGGGAAAACACCGCTGTGCGAATATCCGCTGTAACTCGCTCACCGAGCCAAGACACCCAGTAGAAACGTGCGAATGTACCCAAGGCTTGCACAACTGCCACTATCAAGAAGCCTATAATCGCAAGCCCTAACGACTGACTTGAGCCTGCCACAAAACCGACATCGACGATGACCCGCACAAATTGCACAAGGCCAAGTGTGACTGCCGCGGTAAAGACCAACGCCACCATCGCCAATGCGATTTGTTTTTTATAGGGTTTTAAGAAAACGAAGGCTTTACTAAGGCTAGAATAGGCTGAAACATCCGGTTTCGCGGCAGGCTCACTCATATCAATGGTCTCAAAGGGTATTTGGCAAACAGCAAAGGTTGGGACTGCGCACGCGAATCACAAGGTTTTTTCTCTGACATTCGCGTTAAGTTGAGGTCAATTCGCGGCCGTATGCTTCCAGAGCATCTAATAACGCTATTGTCTTAGCGTCTTGATGGGTCTGTCGCAATTGAGCGATCTCGGCGAAATACGACTCTGCCGTGGCCCCTGCCGCCCGCACTTCATCAGGCCGGTGCAGACGTTGCTGACAAAAGCTCTGCCACTGCAGCAGCTCTTTATCGCTCAAGGTCGACGGAAAATTGCGAGCACGGTAGCGAAACAATAATGTCTCTAGGCGTTGATCGACAAAACCCTGCGGCCAAGTACTCAATTGCGCCCCTGTCGCACTGCGAATCTGCGCCATCGCTTGCTTGTCTTGCCCTCCAAAGAAACCGCCGCTGTAAATCATATAGTCAGGATCATTGTCGCCGGGGCGATCTTCGTGCGCTTTATCGAATGCCGATGCTACCTTCGCTATGGCCTGTGGATGATCCAATAATAACTGCCAGTACTCGCGCGCCTTGGTCTCATCAATCTGATATTGCTTAGCAAGCTCGTGGGTTAACAACGCTTTTGAGGCGACTATCGGGCAACGGTTTATATGCAGTACTTTCAAGCTAATTCGACTAACACCCTCAGGAAGTTCATCCTGCCGGGTGAAGAGCCGTTGTTGGATTTGCTCGACCGATAGATCCATCCATGCTCGTGGATCTTCGCGCAAATCATAGACAATCACGCCATTTTTATCAGTTGGATGCTGTGTCAATGGCGCGACTAGCGCGAGACACCCATAGGCGGCAGGGTACATAGACGACACATGCAAAATCGGTTTTTTGCTAATAATATCAATCTGTTCTTGAACTTTTTTCTTATTGCGCAGACCATAGGCATAGGCATAAAGCTTGGGCTGCTTGTCTTTAATAAGTTTCGCCATCGCAATAGTGGCCGTGACATCAGACAAGGCATCGTGCGCAGCTTCATGAGCGATACCATTAGCAACAGTCAACTCTTCTAAGCGAAACGACGGGCTGCCATCATCCTTTGTTGGCCACACGATCCCTTCTGGCCTCAAGGCGTAACACAAGCGCACCATATCGATGATGTCCCAACGCGAATTACCGTTCTTCCATTCGCGTTCATAAGGATCATAGAAATTGCGGTATAACAGTTGCCTAGTCACCTCATCATCGAAACGCAAACTGTTGTAACCCGCAACACAGCTTTGCGGTTGAGCGAACTCTTGGTGAATGCGAGCGATAAACTCAGCTTCGGGCAACCCCTCTTCCAAGGCTTTATACGGGCTTATTCCCGTCACCATGCAAGCGGCAGGATGCGGCAACATATCGGGGCTTGGCCGACAGTACATGACCAGTGGCTCACCAATGATATTGAGCTCTTCATCGGTGCGCAGCCCTGCAAATTGAGAAGCGCGGTCGCGCCGTGGGTCTACGCCAAATGTTTCATAGTCGTGCCAGTAAATTGTGTTGCTCAAAACCACCTCAAAAGTGTAATTGGGAGAATGACGCCATTTCAGGGCAAATCTTATAGCATATTTGCACCCCAAGATTCCTAAGCAGCGCCCATTAGTTTAGTATTTGCCTCCGAAGACCATTCATAAAATTGTGACAGTAGATACTCATCATGCATTTCCCCGGCGCCCATATTCTTAGTGTTAACCAATTCGAACTCGCTGATGTCGAACGCATCTTTGACGTGGCAGACAGTATGGTGCCGTTTGCGCACCGAGAACTTATGACCAAGGTGCTTGACGGCGCGATTCTGGGCAATATGTTTTTTGAGCCTAGCACAAGAACTCGTTTAAGCTTTGGTTGCGCATTCAATTTGCTCGGCGGCGAGGTTCGCGAAACTACCGATGTGAAAACCTCGTCAATCTCTAAGGGCGAGTCCCTATATGATACCGCCCGGGTTATCAGCGGCTACAACGACATCATCGTCATGCGCCATCCGCAAGGCGGCTCAGTAGCCGAATTTGCCAAAGCAAGCCGCGTTCCCGTCATCAATGCTGGCGACGGCCCCAACGAGCACCCAAGCCAGGCACTACTAGACTTGTATACCATTCGCAAAGAGCTCGGCAGTGCTGGCAAGGCTATTTCTGGCATGCATATCGCGATGGTCGGTGACCTTAAACATGGCCGCACCGTCCACTCGCTATCTCAACTAATTCAGCTTTATGACAACATACACTTCACCATGATCTCTCCAAAAGAGTTGTGCATGCCTGAAGAGATTGTCGAAGAGCTTCGAGTCAATGGTCACACAGTGGTCGAGACCGAAGACATGGAACAAGGTCTTGTGGGCAATGACACGGTCTATCTGACCCGAATTCAGGAAGAGCGGTTCAACAGTAAAATGGAAGCCGATATCTATCGTGGACGTTTCCGCTTGAACGAGGCCATCTACACTCGGTACTGCCAACCTAAGACGGTCATTATGCATCCATTGCCGAGAGATTCTCGGGCTGATGCAAATGAATTAGACAATGACTTGAATCAGCACCCAAACCTCGCCATATTCAGACAGACAGATAACGGAGTATTGGTGCGCATGGCATTATTCGCCCTATCGCTTGATGTCTGCGAGCAAGTGCATAAAAGTGCACGTGAAGTGAATTGGTACACCGAGCGTCGCTTCTAAGAACAGCCTCAAACCAAAAGGGTAAAATTATGGGTTTTAAAGATTTGCTGCGCATCATGATCCAGAAAGATGGTTCCGACCTATTTCTGACCACCGGTGCACCACCCAGTATGAAAGCCTTTGGCAAATTGACGCCTATGTCGACGCAGTCACTACCACCTGGCGCGGTAAAGCAAATCGCTTATCAGATTATGTCTGCAGAGCAGATTAAAGAATTTGAAATTAGCCCTGAAATGAATTTGGCAATCTCCGACCCAGAGATCGGCCGTTTCCGCGTCAACATCTTCAAGCAACGCGGACAAATTGCAATCGTTGCCCGTAATATCAAAACCGAAATCCCAAACTGGAAAGATTTGGGGCTGCCAGAGGTTCTCACCAGCCTGATCATGCAAAAACGCGGTTTGGTATTGTTTGTTGGCGGCACCGGCTCAGGTAAATCTACCTCACTTGCCGCCCTAATCGATCATCGCAATACCAATAGTGATGGCCACATTATTACCATCGAAGACCCTGTTGAGTTTGTGCATCAACATAAAAAATCCATCATCAACCAGCGTGAGGTCGGTGTGGACACCAAGAGTTACGAGGACGCCTTACAAAACACTTTGAGACAGGCGCCAGATGTCATCCTCATTGGTGAGATTCGTAGCCAAGAAACAATGGAGCACGCATTAGCCTTTGCCGAGACTGGCCACCTTTGCCTGTCAACGCTGCATGCCAACAACGCCAACCAAGCGCTCGACCGCATCATCAACTTTTTCCCAGAAGAGCGACATAAGCAATTGTTTATGGACTTATCGCTCAACCTGCAAGGCTTTGTTTCCCAGCGCTTGATTCCTACCGTCGATGGCAAGCGCGCTGCTGCCATCGAAATTTTATTAGGTACGCCACGCGTTTGTGACCTAATTAAACAAGGCAAGGTAGATGAAATCAAAGAAGTGATGACGAAGTCCGAAAACCAAGGGATGAAGACTTTCGATTCCGCCCTATTTGATCTTTATAAAGCCGGCAAGATTAGCCTCGAAGAAGCCTTGAAAAATGCCGACTCCAAGAACAATCTTCGCCTACGGATACAGCTATCCGAAGGCAAGCAAGGGGGCGAGGAAGAAGACGACGATTCCGGACTTGGCGGCCTTTCTTTACAACCCAAAGACGATAACGCTCGAGGGCATTAGCACACGCACTAATGGACCTTCAAAGCATATTGACCCTGCTCTTTTTATGGCTAATCGTCGTGGCTGCCGTGCTGCTGCTATTCGTCTATCCGCGATATCGTAGAAAAAAAGTAGATACGACTCCATTTCCCGCTCCTTGGTTGCAAACCTTGCGCCGCAGTTTGCCCATCTATAAGACCATGTGGCCAGACCAACAACGCGAGCTTCGTCAACTCATCAAGCGATTTGTCGACAGCAAAGATTTCGTTGGCTGTGCAGGCCAACAGATCGATGACGAGATTAGAGTGACGATCGCCGCTCATGCTTGCTTACTGCTATTGAACCGGCCAAGCCACGAATATCAGGATCTACGCTCCATCTTAGTGTACCCCTCGACCTTCAAAGTCAAACACGACCAACATGATGAATTTGGTTTAGTCACTGCAGGGGAGCATTTTCTAGTTGGCGAGTCTTGGAGCAATGGCAAAGTCATTCTTGCTTGGGACAGCGTACAGCAAAGTGTGCAAAATTTTGCGGACGGCCATAACGTCGTGCTGCATGAATTTGCACATCAATTGGACCACGAGACGGGCAACACCAATGGTGCCCCGTTGCTTTATAACAAAGGCGCCTATGGTGATTGGTCGCGAATATTCTCCGAAGAGTTCCGCCATCTGCAACATGCCAGTGCCGCACATGAGCAAACTCTCATTGATGCCTATGGGGCTAGTAATCCCGCAGAGTTCTTCGCTGTGGTTACCGAAACATTCTATGAACGCCCACATGAACTTGCCACGCGCCACGGCGAGCTTTTTGAAGAATTAAAATCCTATTACCGTGTAGACCCTCGTGAGTGGCAACGCGCCCCGAAACCTAAGGAGCCTCATTATGCGACTCGATAAATTTGTAAGCCATGCGACGACGATGCCGCGCGATCAGAGCAAGCGCGTCGTGCGCAATAAACGCGTTACAGTTAACGGCACCATGGTCCGCAGCGCGTCTGCCCAAGTGGCTGAAACCGATGCGGTGTGTCTAGACGGCAAAGCTCTACAATTGCCACAGCCGCGCTATTACATGCTGAACAAACCTGTCGACTATGTGTGCGCAACCCAAGACAGCGAACACCCAATCGTTTTAGACCTTCTCCACGATATCGACGTCACCGGTTTGAGTATTGCCGGCCGACTGGACATTGACACCACCGGTTTAGTTCTAATCAGCGATGACGGGCAATGGCTGCATCGCGTGACTTCCCCTCGACATTTATTTGCAAAAATATATATTGCCACATTGCAAGATGCTGTCGATGAGCCCACTATTGCGCAGTTTAAAAACGGCATGATGTTGCGCGGGGAAGACAAAGAAACAGCTCCCGCCCAATGTGAGGCGCTGCCAGATAAACAAGCACGAGTCACCTTAAGCGAAGGCCGATATCATCAGGTAAAACGCATGTTTGCCGCCTGTGGCAATCATGTTGTGGCATTGCACAGGCATAAAATTGGCGCCGTCACCCTAGATGAAAATCTAGCCCCTGGCGCTTACCGTTCTTTGACCCAAGAGGAGATTGAGAGTTTCCAACTATGAGTATCCATATCGAACACCTGCTTGTCGATTTACTCAATAACCACGCGCAACAAGGCCCCATTCTATGGATTGCCGATGAAAGCCTTAGCAATGAAGAGTTGCTCGCTGCGCGCCCCAACGAACACCTACACGTGCTCAGCAATCGTTTCGACTTATGTGAAAAACTACGCGGTATCGGCCATCAAGTCACGCTATGCGATTTTGACTTGAGTCAAGCCTGCCCGCCGGGCGTTGCTCACATTGTCTATCGTGTCTCCAAAGAACGCCCATTAGTGCATCACTGCATCAATGAGAGTTTTAAACATCTTAGTGAAGGGGGCTGTTTGCATCTTATTGGCAACAAAGATGATGGTATTCGCACCCACGGCCGCAATGCAGAGAAAGTATTTGCCACTGCCGAGCAGGCGAAAAAACACGGTGACGCCTACCATATTCAACTTCATAAAAAGGCCGCCGATGAGAGCACCGCGAGCAAGTGGTTGGATTGCAAGGACTATGCAAAACTGCGCACATGCACTGTTGGTGACTTTCACTTTCTCAGCAAGCCTGGCGTCTTTGGTTGGAACAAAGTCGACCGCGCAAGCGCCTTGCTCAATGAGTACGTGCACAAACACCTGCCTAAACGCAAAGACTTAGGCAGTGTATTAGACATGGGCTGCGGCTACGGCTATTTATTGTTGGCCAGTGCAGACCTGCCTTTTAGCAAGCGTTTTGCCACAGATAACAACGCTGCCGCCATAGACGCAGCCACGGCCAGCTTTGCCAAGGCTGGTTTAGAGGTATCGATTAGCCTAGATGACTGTGGACAACAGCTGCAAAGCCAAGTCGATTGGATACTCTGTAACCCACCGTTTCACCAAGGTTTTCAAACCAATAGCACGATGTCGGTGAAGTTTATCGAGCAAATGCGGCGCTTGCTCAAACCTAAAGGCAAAGCCTTTGTGGTCGTCAATCAATTCATTCCCATAGAGCGCCTTGCGCAAGAGTGTTTTGCCAATTGTGAAATTGTCGCCCAAGAGCACGGCTTTAAACTTGTCCAATTAAGCTAAGGGTACTGGACTCAAGGCGAGTGCCGGACTATTCTGGCGCTTCGCTTGGGCGCCCCACTGAGTGCCTCAAAGCACTGCTAGGAATAACAAAAACGATAATCCCCCCAGCAGGGGAATGAGGGAATCACTATGACCAGTCTTATTAAGAAGGCCTTACTACTAGGCCTACTCTGCGGCTTGCCTGCCTTTGCCATGGCGCAAAGTAAAACCTATCTTTACGATCACGTGCACATGGCAGTCCCTGAGCCCTTAGTGGCTGCCCAGTGGTACAAAGATAATATCGGTGGCGAATTTATCGATGGCCGCACTGACCGCCTATTGTTTGGCACCACACGTATCATGTTCCTCCCTAGCACACCCGAGACCCGGCCCAGTGAAGGCGGTGTTGTCGATCACCTTGGATTTTCTGTCACTGACTTAGAAGCTGTCGTCGCTAAAGTACGGGCTGCCGGTGCAACAGTACAAGGCGATATTCGCGATATTCCCGGCTTATTCAAACTAGCGTTTATCGTCGACCCCTTCGGTTCACGCTTAGAGCTTCTGCAAGATGAGCAGCACCTTGGCTTCCACCATGTGCATTTGCGTTCGACTGACCCACAGGCAACCTTTAAGTGGTACGAAGATACTTTTGGTGGCATCCGCACGAACCTGCGCGGCCGCCTCGATGGCATTCTCTACCCAGGCAATGTCTGGTTATTGATCACTCAAGGTGAGAACTTCCCAAGCCGTGGCGCCTCTATTGATCACATCGGTTGGAGAGCCCTAGACTCGGATGAGACGATCGCTGATCTGCAAAGCAAAGGCGTCGAGTTTACCTCAGAGCCTGTGGACATGACTCTTCCCAACGGCATGATTAATTATTTCTATGTGCAAGGGCCGGAAGGCGCACGCGTTGAACTCGTTCGCCGTGCCGCCGATATGCGCTAAGCTAGAGCCACCTCACTGTTTTAACAGTTAAAATCACCAAGGCCAAAGAGCGACATCTCATGCTCTTTGGCCTTGATGCCTTCTAAAACTGACAAACTCTTGTCCAAAAAAGCGTTCTAGCTCGTGTGTTTTCTAGTGACCCTGCTATAATGCGCGCCTTTCATCCACCCGCCCGATTACAATAAAAGCACTGGGTTACGACACAACAGGTACCTGAATGAAGAAGTTTCCACCCCCCTTTTACCGTTGGCGCCCGCACCCGTGGCATGGCTTAGAAGTTGGACCTGACGCTCCTCGTCTAGTTCACGCATTTATCGAGATCTGCCCTTTCGATCTCGTCAAATACGAAGTAGACAAGACAACTGGCTACCTGCGTGTTGACCGCCCACAGCGCTCTTCTTCACAGCATCCAACCTTGTATGGTTTCATCCCTAGAACGTACTGCGGCAACCGAGTACGCGATCTAATGGAAGGCTCCGTTCGTGGCGATGGTGATCCACTAGACATTTGTGTTGTTAGCGAACGCCCTATCTCGAAAACTGAGATCATCCTCAATGCGAAAGTCATTGGTGGATTGCCGATGCTAGACGGCGGTGAAGCAGACGATAAGATTATCGCGGTTCTAGAGAACGACCCATTGTTTGCCGATGTCGAAGACATTAGCGAACTGCCTCCTGCATTGATTGAGCGTATGCGTCATTACTTCATGACTTATAAGCTAATCCCAGGTCAGGAAAACAAAGTTTCGATCGGCGCTGCCTATGGTTTTGAACACGCGAAAGTAGTGATTCAAGCGGCCATGGACGACTACGACGACGAATACGGCAACGTGTAATTACCGCGCCATAAAAAAAGGGGCTTAGGTGTTAACACTTAAGCCCCTTTTTTTATGAATGAGTTATCAACCGCACACAGGCGCATCACTGGCAATAGCACATTCACCGGTAGTACCGCGCACATCATCTCTATGGCGCACCATGGTGACCTCAGCCATCACTGAAATTGCAATCTCTGCCGGTGTCTTACTGCCGATCTGCACCCCGATTGGTGCGTGAAGTCGCTCTATCTCCTCGGCGCTCAAGCCTAGCTCAGGTAAACGCTCACGACGATTCGCAGAAGTTCGTTCAGAGCCCATCGCTCCCACATAGAACGCTGGCGTCTTCAACGCCTCCATCAATGCCATATCATCAACACGTGGGTCATGGGCCAGTGCGATGATGCCGCTATAAGGATCGCTAAAACCATCGCGCACAACATCATCAGGCAATTCAGGTGTGACATGCACGCCGTCGACATGCCAGTTAGCAAGGTAATCAGGGCGTGGATCACAAAGGGTAACGTCATACTCAAGCGCTAAAGCCATCTCGGCAACATAACGGGCAACGTCCCCTGCCCCTAGGAGTAAGAGTTTATATTTAGGGCTCAAGGCATGCAGCAAGCGGTCATCGCTAAGCACCACGGCCTCGTCAGCGACACTATGACGAATACTAATAGCACCGGTGTTAAGGTCCAGCTCGCGACTGATACGTTGGTGGTTTTCTAAGGCCTGCGCTAGTTGCGAGAACACTTCTTTATTGGCGTTAGTCGGTGCAAGATATTCTAGGAGCACATGGAGTTGGCCACCGCAGGGAAGTCGCAACCGGGCGGCCTGCTCGGCGGTAATGCCATATTTCACTACAAAAGGTTTTTGTTCTTCATCGAATTGAGTTTTCAAAGAGCCATCACGCAGTTGCTCGAGAAAATCCTCTTCGATACAACCACCAGAGATGGAACCGGCAATGTCTCCGTCTAGCGTACAGGCCATCATTGAGCCAATGGGACGAGGCGAGGAGCCCCAAGTCTTCAAAATGGTACACAACCAAACGGGCTGCTCTCTTTGTAAACTTTCGGAAACTTTGATGATGATATGTTGCTGTCCGCTCTGCATTGCCGTGCCTCTATAAAGCTTTTTTTTGCGAGTGAGGAGCTTACAGCATCTGCGCTTCGCTGCACAATAATGCTTAACTTGCTTGTAGTAGAGTCAGTGGTTGGCTCGGGCTACTTTAGTGGTTGGCGCTCAGCTTCGACTCCCTGCTCTGTGACTCGCCGTGAACCCATCCTTGGGGGCTCGACGCGGCATCCATGCCGCGCCTTTATGTGACCGATCAGAGATTCAAAGCCGAGCTTTGACGTGTAATGCCATCCTGCAGCCAGCGCTAATGTTAGAGACGAGCGCTGGGTTTGGGGCAGCAGGACCATAAGCCGCATGGATGCGGCGCCTGAGCCTACACGGACGTATACACGGCGTGTCCTGAGGCTCTAAACCCAGTGCTCGGCTCGAGCTACGAAGTGCTAGTGCAAATACGCAACATGAAGAACTAAACCGCCTGATACTTCCACCGCCCCCGCATAAAGAAAATAACCCCAACTACGCCCATCAAAATCTCCGCAATGAAGATTGACCAAAACACCCCATAGGGCCCCATCGCCAACATCGTTGCCATCCAATAAGCCACCGGGATTTGCACTAACCAATAACAAAAACCATTGATCCACATTGGCGTCACAGTATCGCCTGCCCCATTGAACGCCTGGATTGCTACCATCCCAAGTGCCATGAAACCAAAGCTATAACTCATGATCCGTAAACCATCGATCCCATAGGCTAAGGCGTTTGCTTCTGTGGTGAAGAACCCCATTATTGCCTCAGGGAATACGATAATCACTAATGCAACGAGCATCATATAAGTCACATTGTATTTCGCCACTTGCCACACAGTGCTTACAGCGCGGTCAATCTTCTTGGCGCCTAAGTTTTGCCCGACGAGTGTTGCCACTGCATTACTCAATCCCCAGGCGGGCAGAATCACAAACATCATGATGCGAATTGCTATCGTGTAACCAGCAATCGCGTCGCTGCCATAGACCGATACTAAACGCATTAAAAACACCCAACTTGCCGTGGCAATCAAAAACTGCGCAATTCCGCCAACCGAAATTTTCACTAACGTCAGGATAACTGACAGCTTGATAACGAAATCCTTCAGCACTAATTGGATGCGTCGGCTGCTCGAGCACAGATAATAGAACTGATACAACAAGCCGATACCGCGACCAATATTGGTCGCGACCGCCGCGCCTGTGACGCCCATCTCTGGGAATGGGCCAACACCGAAAATGAGACAAGGGTCCAATACGATGTTGATGCCGTTTGCTAACACTAATGAACGCATCGCGATGCTGGCATCCCCTGCGCCGCGAAAGATCGCGTTGTTTAAAAACAAAAAGACAATGGTGAAACTGCCGCTGAGCATGATTTGCGTATAGTCTGTGCCCACTGCCAGAACATCATCTTCGGCGCCCATGATGCGCAGTATGTCTTCGGCATAGAAAAAACCGGTTAGCCCGACTATCAATGACACGATGACGCCAATCCACAAACCTTGCCCTGCGACAAAGGCGGCAGCCTCTGGGCTGTTTTCACCAATGCGGCGTGCGACCATGGCGGTGACGCCCATAGATAAACCAATCGCAATGGCATAGAGCAAAGAGATAACCGATTCGGTGAGCCCCACGGTGGCCACAGCCTCGGCGCCTAAACTGGCGACGAAAAAGATGTCCACAATCGCGAACACCGACTCCATCGACATTTCAAGAATCATGGGGACGGCAAGAAGAAAAGTAGCCCGTGCTATGGAGCCCTCTGTGTAGTTAATGCTTGAGCTGCCCAAAAGGGCTTGGCGAAACAGGTCTATGCCTGCGCGTATTTTTTTTAAAGTCATGATATATCCAGAATTAAATGTCTAAGCAAACCAAGCAATGTGTGAGGCACACATGAACTTAGTGTTTGGCGTAAGAGGACTTCTGGAATTAAGTTGATCGCACAAGGCAACAAGTGATTCAACGAGGGGCAATGCGATGCGGCTCTAAGAATTAGAGGCGCGACTAAAACCCGAAGTCCTTAAGGGCGTGCTATATCCATTGGGCATTTCTCCTGACTGGAATTAGTCAAACAAGTGCTGTGGATTATAGGGTAAGTGATTTTGGCTGTCTTATGATTTTTGCACTATTTTAGCGCGAACAGAATCTGGTGTGATTGCAGTCACTCTCTGCTTGGCATTGATGCTAAACTTGCTGTCTTTGTTTCATTGTTCATAAGGGTTTTATGAATCTTACAGATCCTTCGGCAATGCTATGGGCATTGCTTTTTAGTTTGATCGGGCTCGGGTATTTTGTTTATGGCAAGCGACAAGCTAACAAGGTTGCCCTTTACTGCGGTTTAGCGCTTATGCTTTATCCCTATTTTTTCAACAATGTGTATGCATTGCTTGCGATTGGTATAGGCCTGATGCTGATCCCAAAATACGTAAAACTTTAGGCTTCTAGCTGAAAATTGTCAGCGTTGTGCTCTAAACTCAAGAGCGTTTCTTTCGCGGCTAAACCACCACCAAAACCAGTTAACTTTCCAGTGCTGCCAATGACGCGGTGACAAGGAATGATGATGGGAATTGGATTTTGCCCGTTGGCGGCACCCACTGCGCGCGAGGCTTTGGGTTTGCCAATCTGCTGCGCAATCTCCCCATAACTACAAGTTTTACCGTAGGGGATACTGCGCAATGCCTGCCAAACCGATTGTTGAAAATCAGTGCCTTGTGGGGCAAGTGCAAGGTCGAATGTTTTTAACTCGCCAGCGAAATAAGCTGCCAGTTGTTTCTTGACCTCGATAAATTTTGCATCATCTCGTATCCAGTCGTCTTCATGCCGGGTGCGGGCCCTACCCTCTGGGAAGCCAATGATCTGCAAATTGCAGCCATCGCCGGCTAATAATAAGTCACCAACAGGCGAAGGGCAGTAGCTGTAGAATGTTGTCATTATTGTCTCCACTATTTTTTCATTCGTAGCGCGTAATCACGCCACAGTAACATTACGGCATAGGCGCGCCATGGTCGCCAACGTTGCGATATTTCTAAAAGTTGTTTTGGGGTGAGTGGCACTTCTTTTCCCGCTGCCGCGCGCAACAAAATAAGATCCGCGTGAGGGAAAGCATCGGGATCGTTGAGCGCCCGTAACGCAATATATTGTGCAGTCCATGGGCCGATGCCAGGGATTTGTGTGCTGCGTTCCACAAACTCGTCACTGCTCATTGAGCCATCGAATCGCAATTCCTGATTTTCAACGGCTTGCGCCATAGCTTTGATTGAGGCAACTCGCCGCGTGGTAATCCCCAAACCGTCTAAAGAGCTTGTCAGTATTTGTTTGGGGGTTGGAAAGATGACCTGCAAATCGCTGCAATGCTTATTGCTATAAACACTGCCGCAACGTTGCGCCAAGCGAGAGACTAGCGTCGTCGCCCCTTTGACAGAGACTTGTTGACCTACAATGGCACGCACGCCCACTTCAAAACCATCCCATGCTACTGGCACGCGAATACCTGAATGTTGTTCTATCAGTGTTTGCAGCAATGGGTCTTTGCTTAAATACGCTTCGATCTCGGTGCTGACAGCCTTGAGATCAAACATCACTCGTACGCGTTCGACTATTTGATAGAGATCGCGAGTTTGTGCACAAAAAATTGTGAGAAGCGCAGTATTGGTGTTTTCTAGAAACTCGACTTTGATCTCACCGGTTTCTTCACCCAAGGCAATAGTTCGGTGATAGGTGTTACCGTCTACCTTCTCTACACCGGGTATCGAGCGAGCCGCTAGGTATTCGAGCATCGCGCGCCAGTTAAATGGTGGGCGGTAATTTAACCGTATTTGTATTCCATCTGAGTGCTTTGTTTGCACAAGAGCGCGCTGTTTACGCAAGGCAAGCGGCGGGCATTGGTAGGTTTGTTGAAAGACGGCATTGAAACGGCGCACACTCGAAAAACCAGCTGCATAGCAAACTTCGGCCATGGGCATGTGGGTTTCATCGATGAGCTTCTTGGCAAAGTGAAGGCGTTGGGTATTGGCCACTGCAATGGGTGTGACGCCAAGATGTTGTTGAAACAAGCGGCTGAGTTGTCGAGCGCCTATGCCCAATTGCTGTGCCAGTTGGGTGACGGAACCATCGTGCATCGCGCCACGCGCTATCAGTTGCAAGGCACGCGAAACGGTATGGGAGCTACCCATCCAGGCGGGAGTGCCAGGGGAGGATTCGGGGCGGCAACGCAGGCAAGGGCGAAATCCTGCTTCAGCGGCTGCCGCTGCAGTACTGTAGAGCCGAACATTTTCTTTTTTGGGAACTCGAACTGGGCAAATGGGGCGACAATAGATCCCGGTAGTCACGACACCCACAAAGACGCGGCCGTCAAAGTGCGGATCTCGTGATTGCCTAGCCTGTTCATAGTCGTCTGGGTTCAGTAACACCAGTTTCTCCCAAAGGCGCTTTCGTCATTGTTGTAGCAAGTTAACATAGGTATGGGGTACTTTCTGGCCATTTTCGGACATAATTAAAACCTTTCTTATAGTTCGAAAGCTGAGTGTTTACCACTAAAGTAGCTCGAGCCGAGCACTGGGTTTATGGCCTCAGGACACGCCGTGAATACGTCCGTGTAGGCTCAAGCGCCGCATCCCTGCGGCTTATGGTCCTGCTGCCCTAAACCCAGCACTCGTCTCTAACAGTGTGCCGTCTGCAGGATGGCATTGAACGTCAAAGCTCAGCTTTGAATCCCTGATCGGCGACATAAAGGCGCGGCAGGGATGCCGCGTCGAGCCCCCACGGATGGGTTCACGGCGAGTCACCGAGCAGGGAATCGAAGCTGAGCGCCAACCACAAACCAAAAATCAGACAAAAAAAAGAGCGAAGCCAAAAGCCCCGCTCTCTTTTTCAACCAGCACCACTTACTGCAAAGGTGCGCTATGCTCTGCCTCACCAGCTTCACGATCTGCGTGCGCGCGAGAGATGATGTAATGACGAACCGCATCTGGATCGGTCGCTTCCAGCGTGCCTTCGAATGACACCATGCCACCGCTTTCAAGCTCACCGCCTAGAACCACAGAGTTCCACATTTCGCTACTCGCCAAACGCGCACTGTAACGAAGATCTGGGAACGTCCCAACGCTTGGGCTTACACCTGCTGGGCCGTGACAAACACTACAATAACGACCATACACCTGCTCACCATGGGCAACAGTTTCAAAGTCTGCTGTCATTGGTGGTGGGTTCAAATTGCCCGTATCACTAACTTCCTCTTCTGCTAACTCAGGAGGAAGTTGTGCCGTACCGCCGCGCTTGAACACAAGCAAACGTGAATTATTGTTTGACATTGTTGTCGTCGATCCAATGGCGCCAGCCCCTATCGTTGGCAGCGCGCGTCCACCGACCAACACCGCTACGTATTGCTCACCGTCCACTGTGTAAGTAATAGGCGCCGCCACTGTAATGGCCTGTGTCATAGCGCTCCATAACAGCTCACCCGTGTCGTCTTTATACGCGTTGAACTCACCTGAAGCATTGCCTTGGAAAACCAAACCACCTGCCGTGCTCAATACACCGGCAGCGTCTACTGACACTTCTTTCGGTACTCGCCATACTTCACGCTGCGCAACAGGATCCCACGCTAGCAAATGAGCAGAACGCACAGGCGCTTGATCACCAGCTTCGCGCACTAATGCACCACCGGCCGCAAAGTCGGTTCCAGTGTTCCAACCAGTATCTGACACTTCGAAATTTTCTGGTGCCACGTACCCCATAAACTGTTCTGTCGCTGGCAAATACACCAACTTAGTACGCTGACTAAACGACATTGGGTGCCAGTTGTGCCCACCTTGTGGACCCGGCTGCACAATCATAGGAATACGTGTTTCGTCATACCGTGCTTCAGGAATCTCGACAGGACGGTCTGTCTCCAGATCAATATGCGAAGCCCAGCTTACTGGTACAAATTTCTCAGCCGTAATCAGCTGACCTGTCGCCGCATCCAACACGTAGAAGAAACCGTTCTTAGGGGCTTGCATGACAACGCGTCGTGGTTGGCCATCAATCTCTAGCGTGGTCACGATAATGTGCTGAGTTGCCGTGTAGTCCCATGTCTCACCCGGCGTGGTTTGATAGTGCCAGCGATAAGTGCCATCGTCTGGATTGATCGCCATAATTGAAGACAGGAACAAATTATCGCCGCCGCCTGGGCTTCGTAAACTCTGGTTCCAAGGAGAGCCATTACCCACACCGATATAAAGCAAATTCAAGTCGGGGTCATAGGCCATCGCATCCCATACGGTGCCGCCGCCACCTAAATTCCACCACTCGCCATTCCAAGTTTGCGCAGCCATCTCTAGTTCTGGCTGCTCGAAACCATCGGCTGGATTGCCCGGAACTGTGTAGTAACGCCAGTTCTGCTCGCCAGTCTCTGCATCATAGGCCGTGACATAACCACGTACGCCGTACTCTGCGCCGCCGTTACCAATAAGCACTTGTCCTTTAACGATACGAGGTGCCCCTGTTATCGTATATGCCTCGCTCTCATCAACGGTCATCACACTCCACAGTTCCTCACCGGTTGTGGAATCCAACGCAATCAACCGACCGTCGATAGTGCCAACAAATACTTTTCCTTCCCAAACAGCGACACCGCGGTTAACCACGTCGCAGCAGGCATCCACACCTTTGGCAGGATCAACTTCAGGATTAAACGCCCATAATGGACGCCCTGTTCGCACGTCGAATGCTTTCACGTGACTCCACGCGGTACTGACATACATCGCACCATCAACAACAATAGGTGTCGCTTCTTGCATACGACTTGTATCGATATCTGCATACCACTCCAAGCCGAGATCGCTAACGTTGTTCGTGTTGATTTGCGTCAATGGACTGAATCGAGCTTCGCCATAGTCACGCCCTGTACTCATCCAATTACCAGGCTCTTCATCGGCCGCAATAATCCGATCGGCATTAACACTCGCCGAATAGGGCAACACCATATTGCTACTTGCCGCGGCAGGCTCAGCCGCCGTATTTGTGCTAGAGGGGCTCTCCGCTGGACCACAAGCAGCAAGCAATAACGCCGCAGCCGCAAGTGTGGAAACGTGCAACAATCTCTTATTCATTCCTATCACCTTATTGTTTTATTAAATCGCCTGCCCACTCACGGGGACAGTTTAAATACCAGTAATGCATTACCGGGTAGTTGACCGAAAGTAGCGTATCCACTATTGACGATCATGTAGTCACCAGAAAAGACTGGGCCTACGGAATCTATTGCTCCGCCTTTGGCAACAACACCATTGACGGTCTGAAACTCTTGCACTGTATCGTGCTCCCAAAGGAGCTCGCCTGTGCGTTGATCGTGGGCGAACAAAAAGCCATTCAAAGCTCCCGCAACCACAATATCTGCTGACGCACTAGCCGCCGCCGAATAAGAATCCATGCAGGCACGCGCCCCTTCTTCGCAACGAACAGGTGCTTGACTATACCAGAGCTGCTCGCCAGTTTTCATATCCACAGCGTGCAAACCGGGCTTTGCTTCCATCGCGCCATCTGCTCCGCTAAACCTATCGGAGATTGGCACAAACGCCACATCGCCCACATAGGTCATACCCCAGTGCACTCCCCCTAAGGCGCCACCACGCCCTAACCGCGTTTGCCACAGGATGGCACCGCCATTATCTGGGTCTAGCGCGTATAGAATCGCGCCTTTGCTCCCCGCAACAACAATGTCTTTGCCTGTACTCAGGGTCACTGCCATCACCGACGCGCCAATATCAAGATCGGGCCCAGCGTCTGGGCAATTTGGGTGATCTGCTGCCATCGAGCAAGCCATTGTAAAGGCATCGTCGCTCGTTGTTTGCTGCACCCAGTCCATAACCCCGGTGTCTATATCAAATGCAATAATAGAATCGCTCGTCGCACTGGCAGGCCGAGTATAGTTCTGCCCCGTTCCGGCATAAACCCTATTACGTTTGACATCAACGGTAGGAGTATCCCAGATTGGAGCGCCAGATGGAGCATAGACGCGACGCTCTGCACTATTAATTCCGACCAGTTGAGGTTCATCCATAATATAGGTATGCCAGAGTTTTTCTCCCGTATTTAGATCAAAAGCTGCCATATTTCCGCGAAACTGACAGCATTCGTACTCAAGGTTCCCTGCAACCGCCACTTCTATGGAAGAAACAGGCACAAAAATTTTATTGCCTGACACAATCGGTGAACCGGTGCTGCGCGCTAATGGAAATGGGTCTACATCGGCATGCCAGAGGCGTTCGCCGGTAGTGGCATCGAGCACAAAGACTCGATTGGAGATATCGGCCCCCACTAATAGGGTTTTATCCAACACAGGTGAGTGCACCACACTAAGAGCACCACGCACCTCAGAGGTGGCAAGAAAGGTCCAATGGGCACAGCCGCTAGCCAAGTCCAATGCATAGACTCGGCCACTAGTACTGCCCATATACATCACACCATTGATAATGCTTGGCTGGGCGCGAGCGTTTGAACCCTCTTCAAACCCAAACACCCAACTGAGTTCTAAATGACTCACCGTTTGCGTAGATATATTGCTACCGGCACTACTTTGCGCACGGGAATTCTCGAGACCATTGCCCCAACCGTTCCAGTTTGCTGCCATCGAAAGGTCTCGTGCGGGCATCGGAGCGCTGCATTGACTTAATACTTCCAGACGCTCTGAATTATAGTCGCGGCCCGACAAATACTCGGCAACAGCAATTTTCTGGCTTTCATCCAAAGATTGCCCTTGCACCCGCATCAGGCCCTCATTGAGGGCGTGATAAATACTATTGGCAGTGAATGTAGCAAGGGCACTGCGCGCAGGAGTGCGCTGATCAGTAGGCGCGGCATGACAACTAGCACAATATTGTTGGTATAACGGCTCACCCTCTTGTGCTTTAAGCGCTTGGGGTGCGAACCCGCTACTGATAATTAGAAGAAAGCTGAGTAAGCGAACACCTGCGAATTTTTTCATTATTATTCCCCGGTTCTAATACGCTATACGGCATCAGTGCTAGCAGTGGGTGCTGAGGTATTGGGCTAGCAACATTGGCATGCCTACCATCTATACATCCGTTTTATAGCTGGTTGAGCAAGGGTTTTCATCTTACATGAAGCCAGCACAATAGCGGAACTGGCCCATTGGCAAATACGGCAGAAACCGCCTTTTTTATAGCTCAGTGGAACCGCTCTAGTGTATAGTTAACGCACTGTTTGCTAGTTATTTCGGCGCCACTATCGTTGATCAAACTTGTGAACTAACTGTCACATGTTTCACGCCGTCATGAGATACACTAGAGCACCATGCTAAATATTTACGACCTCAATCAAGACAAATACCTTGTAGCACGCAACGACGAGGAAATGACTGAGCCTATGGCCCCAGCGCTATGGCTTGATCTCGTCGACCCTTCAGACGAAGAAAGACGCTTAGTTGAGGTACAAAACAGGCAAACACTGCCCGAAACAGGCGATGTTGAAGAGATCGAGGCTAGTGCCCGTTCATATCAGGACGAAGACGGCGGCATTCACGTCCACTCCATGTTTTTACACCATGTCGAAGATCGCCCTCGCAACACGACGGTGGCATTTACTCTCACCGGTGACCAACTCATCACCCTGCGTGAGCGAGAGATCCCCGCATTCCGACTTTTGCGTATGCGAGCAAAACGCCAAAAAGGCCTAGTACAAGATAGTGTTGCCATCCTACTTGCTCTATTCGAAATCAAAATCGATGATTTGGCTGACACCTTGGAAGAGGTGTACACAGGCCTTGAGAACACGAGCAATTCAGTTTTGGAAGAAAATGATAACGCCATAGAAGATGCGATAGACGAACTCGCCCGTCATGAGGACACTAACGGTAAAGTCCGGTTGTGTTTGATGGATACACAGCGCGCCCTCACCTTTTTGTTACGTCACGGCAAACTTGCGCCAGAACATGCAGAGGTTGCTAGAGAACTCCTTCGCGACATCGAATCGTTGCTACCGCACAATAGTTTCGTTTTCGATAAGATTAACTTTTTGATGGATGCGGCACTGGGCTTTATTAATATCCAGCAAAACCAGATCATCAAAATTTTCTCGATCGCCGCGGTGGTGTTTCTACCGCCTACGCTAGTGGCAAGCGCCTATGGCATGAACTTCGAATTTATGCCCGAACTCGATTGGTTGCTCGGTTATCCTTGGGCTATTGGCTTGATGATTCTTTCAGGTATTGCCCCGTACTGGTATTTCAAAAGCAAGGGCTGGTTATAAGCCCTAAAGTTATTTGGGGGAACACAGCATGCGCAAGACACTTCTTGGCCTTCTTCTCGCTGGCATGTCTGTCACGGCAATGGCATAGCAATCTGCATTAACCCCGCAAGTACAATCTTTGGTTGATCGCGTCATGCCGCAATTCGTGGAGTGGCGCCGAGACTTTCATCAACACCCTGAACTCGGCAACCGTGAGTTTCGTACCAGCGCCATTGTGGCGGAATACCTTGAATACCTCGGGTTTGAAGTACGCACCGAGATCGCTCACACTGGGGTAATTGGTGTTCTGCGTGGCGGCCAACCCGGACCTGTTGTCGCACTGCGCGCCGACATGGATGCCTTGCCGGTGGTCGAGCAAGTCAATCTGCCTTTTGCTTCCACCCAATGAACTCAATACAACGGGCAAGACGTTGGCGTCATGCACGCCTGCGGCCATGATAACCATGTGGCGATACTCATGGGCGTTGCTGGAGTGCTAGCGCAAATGCAGGAAACACTGCCAGGCACAGTCTTATTCGTGTTTCAACCCGCCGAAGAAGGAGCACCAGAGGGCGAACAAGGCGGTGCTGACTTAATGTTAAAAGAAGGCGCCTTTGCAGACCCTCGCCCTGATGCGGTATTCGGCCTGCATGTCTCACCTATTCCTGTCGGCGCTATCGCCGTGCGCAAAGAGGGCATGATGGCCTCAAGCGATGAATTCAAAATCACCGTTCACGGCCAACAAACTCATGGGGCCCAGCCTTGGGCAGGCATTGACCCTATCGTAGTCGCCTCGCAGATCGTGTTGGGTTTACAAACTATTCCAAGCCGCCAACTCAATGCAACGCTGACTCCATCGATTGTAACCGTTGGGGCAATCAATGGCGGTTTGCGCAACAACATCATTCCAGAGTCGGTTGAAATGATCGGCACTATTCGCACCTTCGATGCCGACACTCGCGCCGATATCCACGAACGCGTAGCACGCACAGCAACGCAGATCGCCGCGAGTGCTGGCGCGACTGCCGATGTCAGCATCGACATTGGCTATCCCGTCACCCGCAATGACTCTGCATTGACCGAACAAATGATGCCGACTTTGCGGCGGGTAGTCGGGCAAGGCTTGGTAGAATCACCCCGGGTAACTGGGGCAGAAGATTTTTCTTATTTCGCAGAAGAAGTGCCAGGCATGTTTTTCTTTTTAGGGGTTGCGCCAGATAATCCCGAATTGGTATTTCCCAATCACTCGCCTAATTTTTTTGCAGACGAACGCGCACTGCCAATTGGTGTGCAAACAATGACAGCCTTAGCTTTAGATTTTCTTAATGGGGAATAAAGCACCGCACTAGCGCCACTTATTGCAGGCTAGTGCGGGTTAACTGTTGCCTATAATTGCAGGGTTGCAATCTCGATGCGTGAGGCGGCACCGTAAATAACCGAAGGGTCTGTTGGCAAGGTTGCCGGAGCTCGTAATCCTGGCCAGATTGGCAGCAACGTGTCCAGTTGCGTCTCAATCGCCATCACAGCGGCTGAGTTATCGGTCAGCGTTTCTAGCAGTGCTATTTTTTCTTTGGCGATGCGCACAAAGCCTAATGAGTCTTGGTACTCATGCTCGTTTTCCAGTTGCCCTGCTTCGCCAACGGCAATGTCATACTCGGCTGCTGCGGTGCGCACAAGATCCACCATCACTGTGCCGAGTGTGCGAGCATCTAAATCAGTCACGACATTTTCAGCAGCGCTAATGGCATCGAGAAGAGCAGAATACGCGGCCTCTACGTCAGCGAGTGGCTTTTGCTCAGTCACCGCATTGGCTAGCCCTTCTAACTGGTCAGCAAAGTCGAGCGCACCGCGCGACTCCATTGCAGGAAGCAGATCTGTATACAGCTCATCGCCTGGGTGCTTCATATGTGTAGCCGAAGCATCTAATTCACCTTCACGATACAAATTAACGCCTACATTAAGGTGTCCGCGAATAAAGGAAAGTTGTGCCAGATACACAGAATCACTAGCGATTGCATCGGCTGTGCTGGCGCCTTCGCCGCCTTCTCCACCTTCCTCAGCCATGGCGTCCATATCATGGCCCATATCATTGTCAGTATCGCTTGTCCCTACATAAAACGCAGCACTTGCCGCGACTACCACGCCTAAACCAAGCCACACTCTATTTCTGATTTCCATAGCATCTCCGCAAGTACATTAGGGCAATTTAACAGTGGGTTTGATATTCGAGCAAACGCCCACTAAACTGGATCGCACTATACACCCAACAAGAATCATTCTCAATTAGAGTTTCTCCTCATGTTGCTGCAGATTGCTCAAGCTATTCCTTCTGATCTACTCGCTCAGTGCCTCTCCCTCGCCAAAGAAGGAGCCACATTTGTCGATGGTCGCGATACTGCCGGCTGGCACGCAAAATCGCGCAAACATAATCTCCAAGCACGCCCATCACCTGCGGTAGACAAACTATATAAACAGCTCGAAAAAGCCTTGTTACAACATGAATTGGTCGCTGCGGCAGCAAGGCCCAAAAACATCGTTAGGATGCAACTGAGCCGTTATGACAAAGCAATGTTCTATGGCAGCCATGTCGATGACGCCATTATGCAAGGTCAAAGAACCGACCTGTCCTTCACGTTATTTCTTAACGCCCCAGAGCAGTATGAGGGCGGCGCACTCGTCATAGACGAGGTCTCGGGTGAACGCGCATTTCGCATGGATGCAGGCGCAATGCTACTGTACCCATCCACGACTTTGCATCGTGTTGAAGAGGTCACTAGCGGCGAACGGCTCGTGATCGTCGGTTGGATTCGCAGTTATGTTGCCAACGCCGAAGAGCGCGAATTGCTCTTCGATCTAGAGCGAGTGATCGCCATGCACCGGCAACAACAAAGCACCAATAACCCTGCACTGGATTTGTTGTTAAAGACTCGCAGTAACTTACTAAGACGCTGGGCGCAAGATTGAGTAATCCCCTTTACCGTTGTTGATAATCCGCGTTTTCCGTTTCTATTCCCACAAAGGACACGCCACATGCTTAAGTTTTACTACGCTCCAAAGACCTGCGCACTCGCCGTACATTTGGCATTAGAGCACATCGGTGTCCCTTATGAGCCGATACAGCTCGACTTCTCACGACAGGCGCAACGTTCACCGGAATATTTAGCGATTAATCCCAAAGGTCGTGTGCCCGCCATCGTCACAGACGAAGGGATTTTGACAGAGACCCCCGCCCTACTTCTTTACCTATGCCAACGCCATCCAGAGGCTAATTTAGCCCCATTAGATAATGATTTTGCTGTCGCGCAAATGCAGGCCTTTAATAACTACTTATGTGCAACCGTGCACGTAGCTCACGCTCACCGAGTACGAGGCATTCGCTGGGCGGATGATCCGGATGCTATCGAGGCAATGAAAAAGAAGGTGCCACAATCAATGGGCGATGCCATGGCATTAATCGAGAATGACATGCTGAAAGGGCCCTGGGTAATGGGAGAACAATATACCGTTGCCGACATGTATCTTTTCACCATCTCAAACTGGTTAGAAAGCGATGGCGTCGACACCAGCAAATTGCCTCGGGTCATCGAACACCGCCAAAGAATGGCCAAAGACCCTGCAATAAAGAAATTATTAGACTTATATGCCTAGAAGTTGATGCGCATTGGATGACGGGCAAGGATGGAAACATCCCCCCATAGCATTAGCAAGGCGTCCTCTTCGACATCGTTGCTGGTGGGGATCTGGTCGACCGGATAGAGTGTGTCAAAACAGTCCTGAGATTTCCCATCCTTGACCTGCCGCTCCAGCGCAACGGTTTCCATCGTATTGTGGTTTAACTTCGCTAGCATCATCTCAAACTCCTTTGTCACCTACTCTATCTGATCGTGGAAGACACTATGCCTTGCAATTGTGGCAGTGTGATGTAAGGAATAAGGCAGATTGTGTTTTTTTCAGCCTAGCCAATGACACTGCTATAGCTCCAGTGCTTTCACGCGTTTACGGATTCGAGTAGGATGCAGGGACGTTAGACTTTCTTAAGCTGCATTAGATTAGGATCATCGCTATGAATAAAAAGAATAAATTCAATACCGCGGTACTCAGTATAATCGGCTCTGGGTTTCTACTGGCTGTTTTTGGCTATGTCAATGCACAAGGGGAACCCCCTACCGTCATCGAAACAAGCTCCCATGTGTTTACCCAAATGGCCGAAGGTGTCTATCAAGTCACAGGCACTGGAGAGGTGTTTGTGATGAGCAACGCGTTGATGCTCGTGGGTGACGACGATGTCTTATTGGTAGACTCGCACGTCACCCCCAATGCTGCCAACGCATTGCTGCGTTCAGTGCGTGCGGTCACCGACAAGCCTGTGCGCTACCTAGTGAACTCCCACTATCACTTCGACCACGCCCATGGCAATCAAGTGTTTCCTGAACAAGTGGAAATCATCGGTCACAGTTTCACACGCAAAAAACTTAACGGTGAACTAGGCAATGTTCTGACTGAGAACACCATGGTGAGTTTCACCGAAGGCGTTCCTGCTCTCGTGCAAAGCCTAAGAGAACAATTAGAGGCTGCGACTTCAGAGCAACAAAGAACACAGTTGGCCGCGCAATTAAAATACCAAGAGGATCACATGCATTCCTTGGGTGAGATTGTGCCAACCCCGCCGAATATTACACTTGAAACAAAAATGACCTTGTACCAAAAAATGGGTGACGGTAGCCGCGAGATTCAACTTCTACACTTAGGAAAAGCACACACCGCAGGCGATGTTGTCGTGTATTTGCCAACTGAGCGAATGGTCTTCACTGGCGACATGATGCTGCCCTTCCTCGCCTATATGGGGGATAGTCATCCAGACGAATGGGTAGAAACACTCGAGGCTTTGAAGGGACTAGAGTTTGATGTGATATTGCCTGGACATGGCGCGCCATTCCAAGACAAGGCAATCATAGGGCACTTTCAAGCTTACCTAAGCGATATATGGCAAAAAACGGCAGCGATGAAGGCACAAGGACTAAGCGCTGAGCAAACCGCCGCGCAAATTGACCTTAGTAATCATTCGCAAAACTTTGCTCAGATAAGAGGGCCAGGCGCTGACCCAAGGGCAATACGCCGTATTTACGCATTGCTCGATCAATAATAAGGTATAAAAAAACGCCTGCCCATAATCGTTAACACTATGTGCAGGCGTTTTTATAGAGCAAGCGTTATGCTTCTTGCTGAATCTGCGCAGCAATACGCTGAACATCATCGAGCACGCGTAGCAAATTGCCACTCCAAAGCTTCTCGATTTCTTCTTCTGTGTAGCCACGACGCACTAGCTCAAGCGTCACGTTAAAGGTTTCAGACGCATCATTCCAACCTGAAATACCCCCGCCCCCATCGAAGTCAGAACTAATACCGACGTGGTCAATGCCAATTAAATCTACCATGTAATCGATGTGGTCGATAAAATCCGCCACATCAACAGGGGGCGCAATTGCGTCAACTTCTGCGGCAATCCGAGGTTGGGCAATCGCATCAACTTGTTCCACGAGTGCATCGTAGGCAGCACGCTGCTCGTCACTCATTGCGCGGACCACTGCAAAATCTTGCAACTCAAAACCAAGTTCTTCAGCGATGCTGGCGCGTAGCTCGGCTAATAATGCGCGATTGGCCGAGTTCTTTTCCGTATTCAAATAACTACGAAAAGCCGTGGCTTGCACTACTCCGCCATTGTCGCGTACAGCTAACAATTGCTCATCGTCCATATTGCGGCTTACATCATTGAGCGCGCGTGCTGATGTATGTGAAGCAATTACGGGGGCGCGAGTTAATTCTAATACTTGCATATTGGAAGTTTTTGCAGGGTGAGACAGATCGATCATGATGCCCCAACGATTCAACTCAGCGACTGCTTCGCGGCCAAGCTCGCTTAAACCATTGTGCAACCATACGTCGTCGCGCTCACCAGTGTTGGAATCGGCAAATTGACTATGTCCATTGTGAGAAAGCGACATATAACGCGCCCCCATTTCTTGGTAACGCTGAACATTGCCTAAATCTAACCCCATTGGGTACGCATTCTCGACCCCGATCATCGCTACCTTCTTGCCTTCACTATCGATGCGACGAACGTCATCGGACGTATAGGCCACCTCGATTGTGTCTGGCGCAAATTGCTCCGCAAGACGATGAATCGCACTAAATTTATCTAGCGCATTCGCCTCTGCCGCTGCATAGCCCTCAGGAGTTAAAGGGCCTTGGCCTGTGTAGACAATGAACCAAGCGACATCCAAACCGCCTTCGATCATTTTCGGAAGATTGACTTGGGTGTCCAAGTCAGAGGTGTAATTATTGTCTTCCATGAAATTTGCGGTATTGATATCGGCATGAGTATCGAGAGTGATGACGCGTTCATGAATCCCACGAGCGCGCGCGATCAACTGCGCTTCTGATTCAACCGCCGGTGCGGATTCAACCGATTGGACTGCGGGAGTCGAACTAGGAGCTGGGGTGCTGCTTTGCTCGGCAGGGCTGCAAGCGGCAAGCAGCAATGTTCCTGTCATCAGAAATATAGCTTTATTAGACATAGGGAGAGTCTCTGCATTGATAAAAAAGTCGCCCTCATCCTAGCAGTGACACTAGTGTTTTAAAAGCAGCATTCAAGGGCAGCTTCCGTTTTGCCCCAGAATCAGGTTTACTTCTAAACACGCTAATCACAATGACAATAATTGCTAGGAGAACCCCATGCTGACCGTCTGTTCCCGCTTGCTAGTGAGTGCCATCTGTATTGCACTTATATTCACCAGTTGCAGTCCAGCCACGGAACAGGTCGCTCCAGCGCCGCTTTCTGAAATTGAAAGACTGCAAATGATCGCCGATCGAGTCAGTATTATTCGCGATGACTTTGGTGTGGGGCATATTTATGCCCCGACCGATGCCGATGCAGTTTTTGGCTTATTGTACGCACAGGCAGAAGACGATTTCGCCCGCGTTGAACGCAACTATATATGGGCAACAGGCAGGCTCGCTGAGATAGAAGGCGAAGCGGCGCTTTATAGTGATCTGCGAGCCAAACTCTATATGACAGAGGAAGAGGCGCACGCCGCGTATGCGCAAGCGCCCGTCTGGCTGCAAGAGTTATGTGACGCCTTCGCCGATGGCTTGAACTTCTACCTAGCCAAGAACCCTCAAGTTCAGCCGCTACTGCTAGAGCGCTTTCATCCGTGGATGCCCTTTTATTTCTTCGAAGGATCCATTGGCGGCGATATCGAACAAATTCCTCTGCCTGGCATCGAGTCGTTTTACTCGCAAGTGGATACAATGCAAGCGCAGTTGCCGGTTCTCGCACAGGCAAACGACCATACCCCGCCCGAATTTAACACTCCCAACAATGCGCTTGCTCAGACGATATTCGAAGAACCCGCCGGTTCAAACGGCATCGCGGTCGATGGTTCACTCACCGAATCCGGGAACTCTATGCTTTTAATTAATCCCCATACGAGCTTTTATTTCCGCGGGGAGTACCATGTAGTAAGCGACGAAGGATTGAACGCGTACGGCGCCGTCACATGGGGGCAGTTCTTCATCTACCAGGGCTTCAATGAACACAATGGTTGGATGCACACGACCACCGCTGCAGATTTTATGGACGAATTCGTCGAGGACATTGTGCGAGAAGAAGGTGAGCTGTATTACCGCTACGGCGATGCGCTACGCCCTGTGCAAACCAGTGAGATTCGATTGCAAGTGAACGATAGCGGGCAAATGAGCGAGCGACGTTTTCCATCGTTTCGTACCCACCACGGCCCAATTACCCACAGTTTAGAAGATCGCTGGGTAGCAACTCGCATCAATTGGAACCCAGTAGATGCATTGCGCCAATCATATCTGCGCATGAAAACTGCTAATTATTCTGAGTTCCGCGACATGATGGACATTCGTACCAACTCTTCCAATAACACTGTCTACGCCGATGACTCAGGCAATATTGCTTATTTTCACGGTAATTTTATGCCTCGCCGAGACCCATTATTTGACTATCAGCAACCTGTCGATGGCAGCAACCCAGCAACAGACTGGCAAGGTGTGCACCCGGTGGACGAGACAATTTTTATTCACAACCCTAGCAATGGTTATCTGCAAAATAGCAATTCAACGCCCTTTACCGCAGCGGGTGATCAAAGCCCGCTAGCAGAAAATTACCCAGCCTATATGGCGCCTGACGCTGAGAATTTTCGTGCAGTCCACTCGTTAGGGCTACTTGAGAATGCGCAGTCGCTCACGCTCGACGACTTATTAGAACTCGCCTACGATGATTATATGCCTGGTTTTGCCCAACTCATCCCAGGTTTAGTCAGTGCATGGGATGCCAACAGCGACGACTGGCCAAATTTAGAAGCGCCAGTACAAACCCTTAGAACATGGGACCTGCGCACCAACACCGATTCAGTCGCAATGTCGTTGGCGCACTTTTACGGAATTATGGCCGCGCAGCGCATAGACACCCCCAATGACATGTCACAGATGGAGCAGATCAATTGGCTAGGAACTGATAGTAACGAGCAAGACCGCTTACAGGTGTTTAGCGACACCGTTGCACAACTGGATTCAGCCTTCGGCACTTGGAATACCCCCTGGGGTGAGATCAATCGTTTTCAACGACTCAGTGGCGACATCGATCTGCAGTATGACGATAACGCCCCCAGCTTAGCCGTCGGCTTTGGCTCTGGCCGCTGGGGGGCACTAGCGTCCTATGGGGCTCGGGCCTTCCCTGGTACCAATAGAATCTACGGAAGTTCAGGCAATAGCTTTGTCGCAGTTGTCGAATTTGGTGATCAAGTTCGCGCCTTGAGTATTCTTGCCGGGGGACAAAGCGCCAATCCAAACTCGGCACACTTCCTTGATCAAGCTCAGCGCTATGTCGATCGCGACTTCAAAGAAGTCGCTTTCTACCGGGAAGATGTTGACCGACGCATGCGCGCGAGTTACCACCCTGGAGATTAGCCCTCGTCCTGAAAAATCTCCTCGATGGTCAAACCGAAGATACGTGCCGCTTTAAATGCCAGTGGCAAACTAGGGTCAAACTTTCCGGTCTCTATCGCATTGACTGTCTGCCTAGAGACCTCGAGCTGTTCCGCCAGCTGTGCTTGCGTCCATTGGCGTTGTGCGCGAAGTTGTTTCAAGTGATTTTTCATTTGTAGCGCTTCGCCCCAAGCAAGGTCGCTGTCAAAAATGTCAGCCCCATAATTATCACCAGAACCGAAATCTCCGCATCAATTGCTATCACATTACTTATATCGAGATTGGAATAAGACATCCCGACCACCAAGCCTACGCCAAGCGTTATGCCCATCGCCTCTAACTGAATCCTTTGCTGCATTTCATCTAAGGTTTTTAGGTGCTTAATATTGGCCAAGACCATCCCAATGCCCAGTAATGTATTGAGCGCAATTGCTCCCAAGGTCCACAATTTGTGGTCGTTCCACAACCATGGCGGGCCAAAGGTCGCAAGCGCCATCGTTAACACCCATCCAAGCGTCCATCGTGCAAGATTACTTGCCGATGACGCTACTTTACGCTGCCAAGCATTAGCATTTGAGTTTTCATTCATCATGTTGTTCCCCTTTCAATGTAAAGCTCACTTGACACGCAAGATAGTCGCCCTAGAAAACAATGTCAAGCTTGCTTGACATATAAATTCGAAGAATTAGTGTCATTACGGGCTCAAAATCGCGATGGGCATGATTATTGCCCCTTACTCATAAACACTTAATAGATTTACGAGCTATGACCCCATACATCAGCAGTAAGCATGCAGCCTCTATCGTTCGTAGTAAAAACCTCGATCCAAGTTGCGCACCATTTTGGTGCTTTTTGACCATGCCTGAGCGCCAGCGCACCATTTTGGTGAATCCGTCTTTGTGTAGCAATGGAGATATCTTATGACGCAACAACGGATCATATTTACCGACCTCGATGGCACCCTGCTTGATAAAGAAACTTACTCTCACACCGCCGCGATTCCTGCATTACATCGCATCGATGCACTCTCAATCCCCTTAGTGCTCAATTCAAGCAAAACGGTGCCAGAAATTCTTTCTTTACGAAAACAATTGGGAAACCAACACCCCTTCGTTGTCGAAAATGGTGCAGCCGTCATAATTCCGAGCCATTATTTTGAAGACACGAACACCTTAGAGCCCTTACCGACGTTAGAGGATGACGCTGCCTACTGCGTACAACGATTCGCAGCGCCCCATTCAAGCATCATCAACGCATTGTTAGAGGCAAGGCGACACGACTTTCAATTCACTGGTTTTTTTGATTTGAGTGTCGAGAAACTAGCAGAAATTACCGGCCTACCCAAAAGCGGTGCACACAATGCTAAACAGCGCTTAGGCTCCGAACCCATATTGTTTAATGGGGACATCGCAGCATTCACCCGCTTTCTCGCTGAGCGCCAACTGCGCGCCGTGCAAGGCGGCCGCTTTCTGCATGTAATGGGACAATTCGATAAAGCCACCGGCGTAAACTTTCTTCTTGATGCCTACAAAAAACACTACGCCCCGGCGCAAATAAGCTCCATAGCACTTGGCGACAGCCACAACGATGAGCAGATGCTCAACTGCGTGGATATCCCCATCGTGATCAACAGTCCACACAGTGCTCAGATTCAAATCGACAACCCCAAACGCGTTCGCTATAGCCAGGCAACAGGCGCTAGCGGGTGGAATGAACAATTACTTGCATTACTGAACGAACCTCAATAAGGAGAGTACTATGGGTGATTTTTATCAGAACGGCGTCGTGACAACTTTGCACAATCTGTCGCATAGCTCTGTTGAACACTTAGAAGAGGAGCTGCTTGTGTTTCAAAAATCCAGACCCATGTCACTCGTTCTGCCCTCGCTATACTCGGAACTACAAACAGATGCATTAGGCACCATCGTAGACGAACTCACTCGAGTGCCCTATCTAAATGAAATCGTGGTGGGCTTAGACCGCGCCAGTCAAAGCGAGTACGAACACGCTTTGCAATATTTTTCGAAACTACCCCAATACCATCGAGTACTTTGGAATGAGGGACCGCGTCTGCAAGCGATAGACAAACTGTTAGAGAAGCACGGGCTTGCCCCGGCCGAACTCGGTAAAGGTCGTAACGTTTGGTATTGCCTTGGCTATGTGCTGGCCTCAGGCAGGTCAGAAGCTGTCGCATTGCATGACTGCGACATTAAAACTTACACGCGCGAACTACTCGCGCGCTTGATATACCCAGTTGCCAACCCTAACTTCAATTATGAGTTCTGCAAAGGTTTCTACGCCCGTGTTGCCGACGGCAAAATGAATGGTCGAGTCACACGGCTTTTAGTGACCCCTTTACTGCGCGCCTTGAAGAAAGTCTGTGGCTACAGCGAGTTTCTTGAATTCCTCGACAGTTTTCGTTATCCATTAGCCGGTGAATTTTCGTTCCGTTTAGATGTTATCAGCGACATCCGCATTCCAAGCGATTGGGGTTTAGAAGTTGGCGTATTGTCAGAAATGAAACGTAATTACTCCACCAACCGCATCTGCCAAGTTGATATAGCCGACAACTACGATCACAAGCATCAGATTCTATCGCCTGAGGATGCTAGCAAAGGTTTATCGAAGATGAGTACCGACATCTCGAAAGCGATTTTCAGAAAACTCGCCACCAATGGAGAAGTTTTCTCAAACGAGAAATTCCGCACTATCAAGGCAACCTACTATCGTATCGCCTTAGACTTCATTGAAACCTATGCGAATGATGCTTCTATCAACGGTTTGAGCTTTGACCGGCACGCAGAGGAGCAGACAGTCGAGCTATTCGCACAGAATGTGATGTCTGCGGGCTCACATTTCTTGGATAATCCGATGGACACGCCGTTCATCCCGAGTTGGAACCGAGTGATCAGTGCAATTCCCGATATTGGCGAACAACTAATAGATGCCGTAGAAGCAGATCACAAGCAATACTTTAAATAACGAGAAAGAACCTTATGGCTGACTATTTGTCTGTTCGCTTGCAAGAACACTTGCGTTTTATATACCCGGATCAAAATGCCGAAACACTGGCAGCAACTTTGATCGACACTATGAACTTGCGACCGAATGACACTGGACCGGTCGCGCACCAAAACCACTGGGATCAAAGCGATGTACTACTGATCACCTATGGTGACAGCATTCAGAAAACTGGTGAGAAACCTCTTCGCACCTTACATGGTTTCTTAAAAAGCAAGTTAGCTGATGCGATAAGCGATGTGCACATCCTGCCTTTTTTTCCATACACCTCTGACGATGGGTTCTCAATTACAGACTACTTGGCTGTGAACGAAGCTCTAGGTGAATGGGAAGATGTAAGCCGCATTGCCTCTGACTTCAAATTAATGTCAGATCTGGTCATTAATCACATGTCCTCACGCAGCCGATGGTTCGACAATTTCAAAAAGCGCATAGACCCAGGCAAGGACTATTTTTACGAAGGCAACCCCAAAGCTGATCTTTCCAAAGTCGTTCGCCCTCGCACGTCGCCGTTGTTGCTAGCGACAAAAACAGAGGATGGCGAACGATTTGTTTGGTGTACCTTTAGTGAAGATCAAGTCGATCTAAACTTCAAGAATCCACAAGTGTTGGTAGAGTTCGTCAATATTATCAGCCATTACATGGACCGAGGCGTACGAATTTTCAGATTAGACGCCGTCGCGTTTCTATGGAAAGAAGCAGGCACCTCTTGCATTCACCTAGATCAAACTCATGAAATTATTAAATTACTTCGTTTATTGATCGAGCATCGCGACCACGGTGCAATTATCATTACTGAAACCAATGTGCCCAACCGGGAAAACCTGACATACTTTGGTAACGCAAACGAAGCGCATGTAATCTACAACTTCTCGCTGCCCCCCCTACTCGTCAATACTTTACTAACGGGGAACTGCCGTCATTTAAAGACATGGATGATGAGTATGCCGCCCTCACAAAATGGAACTGCTTATCTCAATTTCATCGCTTCCCATGATGGAATCGGCTTGCGTCCTGCAGATGGATACTTAGACGAACAAGAGAAATTGGCATTAGTTAGCGGCATTCAACGCTTCGGTGGTCAAGTCACCATGCGCCGCCTAGAAGACGGGAGCGACTCTCCCTATGAGATGAATATCAGCCTGTTCGATGCGCTCAAAGGGACACTCGAGAGCGGGCCCGACCAGTGGCAACTGCAACGCTTTCTTTGTGCACACATCATCATGTTGGCTTTAGAGGGGATTCCAGCATTCTATATTCACAGCATGTTTGGCACCGAGAACGATCACAAGCGTGTTACGCATACTGGACGGGCACGGTCTATTAACCGCCACCAATGGCAACTTGAAGAGTTAGAGAAGCTTTTAGACAACCCTTACAACCATCACGCTAAAGTGTTTTCTGAGCTTAACCGTTTAATAAAAATTCGGCGTACACAGCTAGCCTTTCACCCCAATGCAACGCAATTTACATTGCATTTAGGCCTTAAGATATTTGCATTTTGGCGTCAAAGTATGAGCCGGGCACAAAGTATTTTCTGCATTAACAATATTTCGAATGAGCCACAGAAGCTGGCGCTTTCCGATCTCAATCTCATTAGCACGGATCACTGGGTAGATCTAATCAGTGGTCGGATATTCGATGAACATAACGAACAGTTTGAGCTGATGCCCTATCAGTGTTTATGGCTGAGCAATGTCAGTTAGCATTCAGACTCTCAGTCTTAAACGCTAGTGCGGCAATTGGTCACATTGTACAAAACCCCTCTTACCCCTACATTCTAAAACGAGGCAGGACGGCGCATTCTTCGACCTGCTTCCGGGGCAGCAACGGCTGCGCAATAGCCAGCTGCCCTTGTTAGTTTACTCTGCCACTTTCGTCATTTGTTTGCCACAGCAAGTTTCCGAATGAGGCATAGTCGCAGGACATGGACAACCTTTGACATAAACTAGCTCGGCTTTACAGGAATCACAACGATAACGATCACCAGTTTCTCTAGACATTTTGTAGTTCTCCTTTCTTAAGCTCGGTTAATAAGTGCAGGCGCCACTGCCTACACAGTTAAATCCTCGCACGAACTAACTTGCTGTTCTATGCGCTGGATCAAGAAAGACAACTGACAACAGTGTATGACTTACTAGAGGTAGACCCTATATGGAATCGCAAGAATTAACGCTGAATGTACAAGGTATGGTCTGTGGTGGCTGTGAGAATGCGGTAGAGACCGCTCTAGGACAGACAGAGGGGATTGAGCAGTCCAAAGCCGATCACACGAAGAGCTGTGTCTGGGTGCGATTTGACCCAGAGAAAACCAATGCCGCGGCATTGTCACAGATCATCACCACTGCCGGTTACGAAGTAGTCTCATCGGCAGAAGACGATGCCATTGCGACTGTGCAAGTTGCCAATCCAAGCTTGCAACACACGGGATCGACTCGCCTACGCAGTGCCTTGCTTTTCATCGCACTGTTTATCGTAGTAGGCGGAATCGTGCAATGGGGACGCAGCTTAATGCCCAATGTCATGACACAGATGAATGCTGGGGTCAGCCTCGCCACCTTATTCATGATAGGTTTTTTTACTGGGTTCCACTGTATAGGCATGTGCGGAAGTTTCGTCGTTAGCTACGTCGACAAAGCAGATTCTTTCGCCAAATCGGCCTTATCCCATGCAGCCTATGGTAGTGGTAAAACACTGTCTTACTCATTGATTGGAGCCCTTTTTGGTTTACTAGGAGCACTAGTCACAGTCACACCGGTTATGCGCGGCTATGCAGCTATCCTAGCAGGTTTGTTCCTGTTTCTTTTTGGTTTAAAGATGCTCAAAATCATCCCTCAGTTTGCCTTTCTTAACTTGCGATTTCCTAAGGCGGTCACAAGCAAAGTGACTGACGCACTAGGACGCACTCGCCGCCCTTTTACCACAGGGTTACTGAATGGTTTGCTGATTGGATGTGGGCCACTGCAAGCGATGTACATCATGGCCGCAGGTACTGGCAGCCCAGTTGAGGGAGCATTAATGCTTTGCTTTTTTGGCTTAGGCACCCTTCCCGCCTTGCTTGGGTTTGGTTTCTTTGCCAGTTATTTGTCTATGAAGTCGATGCATCAAATCATGCGGGTTTCTGGCGTGTTAGTCATCCTCATGGGCGGCATGATGCTGATGCGCGGAATGAACTTTCTGACTGCAACGCCAGGGGTAATGGGCAATTAATGACCGTGCGCCGCGTGATCGTCACTTTGCCAGCCACTATGATTAAAATACTGACCATAGGCTTGCAAAGCGACTTTCAACGTTGGGAATCCCCGCTCAGACATTGGAGTAGACTCCAGCACCGCAGCGCCACTTAGTAGCATTGCTAATATGCTATGGAGATTGGCATCCGCTGCAGGCTCTAACTCACATTGCTCAATCATTGTATTAACACTGCTTTGAACTGATTGGCTTAGCTGCATAGCCTGTGTCTTATCAAGTTGTCCCGCCGCAAAGGCTGGCTCCAGCATATCCACCGCCGTGCGAATCTCTATCATTCCATGACGTAGCGCTTCATCGGTTTCCCATGGCTCACCATTGTTGAGCGAAAGCTCAGCACTCACGTGCTCATCGTGGGCATGATCGACAGCGTGATCGTGGGGCTGAGCTTGCAGGTTTGTAGAGGACGAAAGCAAAAAGAGTGTAACTGAGAAAAATACATTCGCAGCTGTGTTCATTAGCAGCTCCCTATGAGCAATTGAGTTACGCCCATTATATGCTTCTTACTCAATACAAGTACTACGACTAGATCAAGTAATCTGACCCCTTGATTTCTTTAGTCGATGATAGAAACAACATCACCCAGACGCTCTCGAATGATAGTGCGTAGACAGGCGGCAAACTCGCGAAAGAACACGCGGCTAGGTGAGGCGACACGCCAAATTAGAGCGTGCTGACGCGATATAGGTTGGCCGCTTAGTTCAGACACATGCAGCGCTTCAGGATTGTGCATTTCCGAGTGAACATAAAGCCCTGGCAAAAACGCCACCCCTAAGCCCATTACCACCATTTGTCGAAGAGTATCCAAGCTCGTACCCTCGTAATCCCGATGCACGTGGGCACCAAGACGTTGGCATAACTCCTGGATTTCGTAGTGAAAATGATGCTGCCCCTCAAGGGTTAATACCTTTTCCCCCCGCAAATGGTCGGGTGAAATTTGTATTTGAGCCGCAAGCGGGTGATCGGCAGGCACTACAAATTTAAGCGGTTCACTAAACAATGGCTCTACAGCTAAGCCATCCCCACTTATTGGCAGTGGGATGATGGCAAGGTCATATTCACCTTGTATAAGTTTACGTTGAAGCGCAACTGCGGGCGCTTCTCTGACATAGAGCTTAAGATCGTGGTAGCGACTGTGTAGTGCCGGCAGTACGTTGGGTAATAAATAAGGCCCTAATGTGGGAGGCACTCCAAGTCTGTAAGTGACTTTGTGGCCGGTTGAGATAACGCTAGCTTGATCCATGAACCCTTGCACTGTCATTAATATCTGACGAGCCTCCGGCAACAACTCTCTTCCTTGCGCTGACAGCAACGTCCCCGAGCGGGAGCGTTCAAACAAGCTAATACCAAGGGTGGACTCCAAAACGGTAATCTGAGCGGTCAATGCTGGTTGGCTTACCTGCAAGATTTCGGAAGCACGACGGAAATTACTGGCATCAGCCACAGCAACAAAATACTGCAATTGACGAATGCTTGGTGGCTTACGGTGGTTGTACATAGCGGCCTAAACGACTCCTGATAACTTATTATTATCAGTAAAACACATATCTTACTATAAAGGTATCAAAGAATAATGCTCATCTTTTCCGCCAACGACAATTCAGGAGTTACTAATGGACCACGTTATTTCAGGTGTAGCAAGATTCCAGCAAGATATCTTTCCGAACAAAAAGGATCGATTCAAGAAGCTAGCTACAGGGCAGAACCCCGAAGTACTGTTCATCACTTGCGCCGACTCAAGAATTGACCCCAATTTGGTCACTCAAACAGAACCAGGCGATCTCTTCATTTGCCGTAATGCAGGCAACATTGTGCCTCCACACAGCAATCAGACCGGCAGCATGACCGCCTCTATCGAGTTTGCCGTAGCCGCTTTAGGTGTCTCGCACATTGTTATCTGTGGACATACAGACTGCGGTGCTATCAAAGGCGCAATTAACCCAGAAAACCTAGACAGCCTTCCTCACGTAAAAGAGTGGCTAGGACATTGTCGTTCAGCTACTGAAACAGTACGTGAGCGTCATGGACATTTGGACAAAGACAATCTAGCAGAAGTAACTTGTGAGAACGTATTACAACAGTTACAGCATTTGAGAACTCATCCTGCTGTAGCAGCTGGGCTTGCCAACAAACGCATCACTTTGCATGGCTGGGTTTATGACATTGGGACAGGTCAGGTGCTGTGTTACAACGAAAAGACCGAAGGATTCGAGCCTATGGATGAGCAGTACAAAGCCTTGTTCGCTGACGTGCAATCCGTAAAGGAGGCTTAATATGAAATTCGATTTATCCTCCCTGCGAGGAGATATCACCGGCGGTCTTACCGCCGGTGTTGTAGCGTTGCCGTTGGCATTGGCTTTAGGGGTGGCCTCAGGCTTAGGCCCTATAGCCGGCATATACGGCGCCATCATGGTAGGTTTTTTTGCAGCCTTGTTTGGTGGCACGGGTCCTCAAATATCAGGCCCGACAGGCCCAATGGTCGTTGTACTAGCGGGGCTTTTCGCTTCTTTGTCTGGTGACGTCGCGCTAATTTTTACCGCTGTAATGCTCGCAGGGGTTCTACAGGTAATCTTTGGTGTACTTGGCATTGGCCAATACATCCGCCTAGTGCCCTATCCTGTGGTGTCAGGATTTATGTCCGGCATTGGTGTCATTATTATCATTCTCCAGTTAAGTCCCTTACTCGGACATGACTCTCCAGCGGGAACATTAGGCGCGCTCGCCTATTTACCTGAGGCGTTCTCAAATATCCATTTCTCTAATCTTGCCCTAGGTCTTGGCACCTTGGCGATGGTTTATGCTTGGCCTTCAGCTTGGGGAAAATACCTGCCTGCTCCTTTGGCGGCACTAATCGCAGGAACCATTCTTGCGTATTTTGCTTTCCAAGTGCCTGTGTTAGGTGAAATACCAACTGGTTTGCCTGAGCTACACCTTCCAGTGTTCGGTGGTGACCAAATGCTTCTGGTTTTTGAAGCAGCGATTATTCTCGCAATTTTGGGTTCAATCGATAGTTTGTTGACATCCCTAGTTGCGGACAATATGACGCGCAAACGTCACCACAGTAATAAAGAATTGATCGGCCAGGGCGTCGGAAATTTCTTTGCTGGCTTGATGGGAGGCATCGCTGGTGCTGGGGCGACAATGCGTACAGTTGTCAACATCCGCTCAGGTGGCCGGACGCGCATTTCAGGCATGACCCATTCGATAGTGCTTCTAACAATCGTATTGGGGCTTGGCTCATTGGCTTCTAACATTCCTATGGCAGTTCTCGCCGGCATCTTGGTAAAAGTCGGTTTGGATATTGTCGATTGGAGCTATGTTAAACGTGCACACCAAGGGCCACGATGGGATCTATTGTTGATGGTACTTGTGCTTGTACTGACAGTGTTTGTCGATCTGATTACCGCAGTTGCCGCAGGTGTGGTTCTTGCCGCTCTGGCATTCGTTAGACAAGTGGCGCAGTTACAAGTGGCAAAACTGCGCAACCTGCCAGAGTATATTGACTCAGAGGAAGACAAAGCGATTTTGCAGCGCTTCCGCACTGAAATCGTCTTGTTCGAGTTTTCAGGCCCATTAAGTTTTGGTGCTGCAGCAGATCTTGGACACCAGGTCCGAGAGCATTGCGAACCAGGTTCACGCATACTGGTTTTGGACCTGTCAGCGGTTCCAACTCTTGATGTGTCGGCAATCATGGCCGTGGAAACAATTGCCCAAGATGCAAAAACCTCAGGCAGACGTTTGTTCCTTGCGGGAATGAGTGATGAAGTCAAACAAGTGCTGGCAGATCTAAGCGGAAGTTTGCCAGCGGATGCTGTATTCGCGAGTCGCGCTGAAGCCTTGCGTCACTGCGAAGAGGTTTTAAATGGTAGTAAACATGATCAAGAAAACACTCACGACGGGGTGTTAGCAAGTGCTTAAAACCTTATCTTGATCTTTGATGCCGGCCACAGTTGTGGCCGGCTTTTTTTTGCCCGCCTGCCCCAAATCAAGAAATCAAGGGGTCAGAACACTTGATTCTATCAAAGCGTTTCAGTCCTTCCATTCCCCTAGCATTAGCGAACACACTTGCTTAGCAATCAACAACTTGCAGCTCAATCCGCATTGATGTTTCGCAACTTATAGCGTAATTTGGCACAGCTCAACGATAATTCGATCGCAATGAGTGCAAGACTGCTAACCAGATTGGAGTCAACAAGTTGAAAAAATCCGCCCTACTCTTTTGTATTATTTCCTTGGTTTCAGCATGTAATTCTATGCCTCAAACACAAGACGGTTCCCATTGGTATGACGTCATGCCCCGCGCTTCGTGGTCTAAGTATGAGCTGATAGACACCAAGCAAAATTGGTTTGAAGTTTACCAATTAAATGAAAACACCTACGCAATCTACGAGCCCTATCAATGGCAAGAAGCCATAAGCTATTTGTTGATAGGAACTGAAAAGGCGATGCTGGTTGACACCTTACAAGGTATTGGCGACATAAAATCAGTAGTCGACCAACTCACTAAACTACCTGTGATTGTCGTTAACACACACAGCCATTTCGATCACGTCAGTGGCAACTATCAGTTCGAGACCGTCTATGGCTTAGATAAGCCATTTACGCTAAACAACGCCAAAGGTCATGATCACTCAGTGAACGCTGGAAATATGACACCCGACACGTTCTGGAAAAATGTCCCGAAAACCTTCAACGCTGACACCTACGAAAACAAGCCCTACCAGATTAGCAAATACCTTCAAGATGGAGAGATTATAGACATTGGTGACCGCCCCATTGAGGTTGTTTTTGCTCCTGGTCACTCCCCAGATAGTTTAATATTAGTTGATAAAAACAATCGCTTTATGATGACCGGCGACACTTTTTATCCTGCGCCAATATATGTTTATTCTGACACTTCTAGCTTTCGTGATTATGCCAACTCAATTCAAACAATGTTGACGTACCAGAACGAAGTCGACTTTCTACTTCCCGGCCACAATGAAACTATGCAACCTGCGTCTTACTTAGCAAAATTGCATGCAGCAACACTGGCTGTTTTGAACGACAGCACTCCGAGCACCGTTAGTGAAGCCGGATCTCATACATACCAGTTCGACGGTTTCAGTATAATAGTCAGAAAGCCTTTGGATTACTAAAATGCAAATGATGTTAAAAGCCTATCTTCAAATAGCCCTTCTCGCACTAGGAGCTTGCACCACGACCACTCAGTCCACCCCTACTAAATATGTTAGGAAGACTGAGTGCCATAGTGGCGACAGAGTGCAATTACAACAAGAATGCGGTTATGGCTATAGTGAAGTAATGACGGATGAAAATGTTTATGTCGTTAGCTTTGAAGGAAACAGCAGTACCTCATTAGAGCGCACAACTGATTTTGCGATACTCAGGTGTGCGCAAATAGCCAAAGACCGAGTGAGCCTAGACATTGCTGTATACATTACAGAAACAGGAGTCTTCTCCGCAACAGACGAATACGGAAACGACAGTAATTTGCCTCGAACATCGGTTGAATGTGAAATTTTAGAAAACCTTCGACGAGCAGACAGTTTGACTGTCGAATCGGTCGAAACCAAAATGCGTGAGAAATATCCGCAAGAATTATTATAAGTTTCGATCTAGCTGGTGGCCCTCCCCTAATCGCGCTCGAGATACTCAAGGCTTAAGTCTCATCCATATTTTCAAAAGAGTCTTTTACGCGAGCTTCCATTTGACATATCATCCCGTCAATCTAGCTATACCACCAAACGCTTATAGTTTTTCAATATTGCAGGGCGCTTAACCATGACGGTTTCTACTCTCTTGATGCTTCTAGTATTCGTCATAGCGATTGTCGCATTAATCAAACTGCCCTCTAACCCAATTACAACAGCGCCTAAGTTTGAGGCGAATACAGCCTCTACTTCCGTTGGCCTTCCATATAAAGCAATCAGCAAACTCTTCAGCCCTGCTGAAAGGTCATTTCTCGGAGTATTGGACAATGCGCTCGGAGACGAATTTAGAGTTTTTGGAAAAGTGCGCGTAGGGGATATTGCAAAAGTAGAATCAGGGTTGAGCCGATCGGCAAGACAAGGCGCATTAAATAAGATTGCATACAAACACTTCGACTACATAGTCTGCAGCGCAAGTGACCTAGCCGTCGTATGCGCAATCGAACTAAATGATCAATCTCACAACACTAAACGGGCAAAAAAAAGAGATGAACTGATCGAGGGTGTTTGTAGAAAAATCTCATTACCTTTAATGCAGGTCACAGCACGGGAGTCCTACTCGACTCAAGAGGTGCTTGATCAGTTTATTCAAACAATTAAAGCTACTTTAGATAAGCAAGTTTAGTTCAACCGCACGATTGATTCACATTCTGGCTATGCCAGAATGCTCACCCTTCGGGCAGCCTATGGCTGTCCCGATTGCGCTGCAATCGGTCGAACAGCACATTCTTCGGCCGGGCGCACCATACGCAAAAAAAAAGGCCTGCATAAATGCAGACCTTTTTTCTTTCTTGCGTATGGTGCGCCCGGCACGATTCGAACGTGCGACCCCTTAGTTCGTAGCTGGTATCGCACAGTAAAGATATCAACTGGTTAGAACACTTAATTTTACTTAAATAGCGCGAATGCCGCTCAATTAAATCAACAAGTTACGGTTTATTTTTACGTAGATTTGCGCCATCTGAAATTAGGGTCTATACCTAAAGAAAAGGGAAGCACGCCCATAGTGACAAGGAAGGTCGCTATTAGAGCTAGGAAGCCTATGCCGAGTCTGCGGTACATGGCTTATCTCCTTTATGGAACGAAGTAAAATGCACTACCGGAAAATCTGGTATTGTTGTTGAAGTCGGTATCAGCAACTGAGGCAGTGGTGACCGCGCCGCCTTTGTTTATTGTGATAATAGTGTTGCTGTCCTCAATCCTGCACTCAGGAGCGAATGCTGTTGCGAAATTAACTCTATATCCAATGTTCGCGGACACACCAATGGTGGCGTTAGACGTATCTGGCAATCCGTAAACGCCAGCACCGCCAGTGGCGCTACCTTTTGAGCTAAGAGCAATATCAAAAGTCACCAATCTGGCTTTCCCCATCTTGATACACTTGCCTGATCTTGAGGTGTAGGTAATGCCAGTGTCCACCCCTGCAAATTTAAGCTCGGGCGTCCAGTCAGTTTCCTCATAAGTCAGGCAGTCAGCACCGAATGTCCCTGTGGTTTCGTTGGTTACAGATGTAAATGAGTTGCCAGTAATGATGCTGTTTGTGACTTGCGCCGTTCCTAGCGCAATGCCAGTAAGGAAGCTGCTAAACCTGTTGCCTGTAATGCTTAGCCCGCTGGTGGCTGCGTTGATAGCAACCGCAATGGCAAGATTGCTTCCATGCCCGTTAATGTAGTTACCTGTGATTACAATCCCCGTGCCGTTAATGACGATCCATGTATAAGCTGACGTTGACACGGCATCGCCAAGCCAATTACCAGCAAAGTGAAAACCAAGAACCGACAAAGACGAGGTTGTGTCGATCGCATAACCTCTATCGCTGGTGTTAGGCTCAAAAGCGTTGCCATGAACAGACCAGCCCTGCCCCGGGTTTCTTATGGCGGCAGAGACATAGCGATCAAAGTCAGAACACGAAATCTCAACAGCATTGCAGAAACCGCCGCCCCCGTTAGCCTGCCCGCTGATTAAATAAGCCGCCCCCGAAAACCTGCATCTGCTGATTTCGATCTCGATTGATTGATCAAGATCAAGCAGGTTTCCCGCTGTAACAACAGAATCTCCATAAAAAAGGCATTTATGGAATGACACCCTGGCGGTATTGAGTATCCTTAACAAAGTCCCCGTAAAGGAGCCGTTGTTATATTGAATCCCTATATTCTCAAATGATAGATAGGTGCATGATGTGGCCGACATATGAATGCCGCTACCTGCGCCAGTGAACATGATTACAGAGTGCTGCTCACCTTCGCCCGTCATCATCAATGAGTTAGCTGTGGTTATTGTTAGGCCAGAAGCGCAGATATAGGTGCCCGAGGGGAAATGTAAAGATCGGCTATTGTTGCAGGCGTTTATAGCCGCTTGAATTGCAACCGTGTCATCTGTTTCGCCATCACCTGTTGCGCCAAATGCAAAGGCCGTGGCCTGCCCCACTAACTCAAACTTGTAGTAAGTCGAGCCAGCTTTAAGCACGTACAAAGCGCCTAGAGCAGTTCCGGTTACATCTCCCGCCACCGCACTTGCAGGAAGGCTTGCGCTTATGCTCGTACACTTCCAAGTAGCAGGGTATTTGGCAGAGGTTGAGGAGTATGCTGTAACCTCTACGAGGTCGCCAACGGCAGTATTAGACGGAACCCTTGATGCTAGAGAGCCGGTCTCACCAACAAGGTAAAGACTTCTTACAATAGCTCCGCCAATTGCGGTCGAAATATAATCAATCGTGACCGTTGCACCCGAGTTTAAGTCAGCAGCCGCTTGCGTAGGATAAATGGCAAGTTTATAGTCTTGATCGATATGCGGTATGATCGTATTCCCTGACACCGTGAAATCACCAGTGGCATTGATCAGCGCAGTGGTCGCAGTTGTCAAACCTGTGGCGTCAGTCGCCAGAGGAATATTTGTTGTGGTGCCAGGCGCGTACAGCTTTAAGACGTAGCCGCTTGCAGGCTTACCATCAGATTTTACGCGCTGGAGTATGCCTCCGCTAATAGGAACCCAAATTGCCATGTTAACCTCGAGTATAGTAACGGCCTTGGAGGCCTTGTTATGAAATGTTTGCTTAGTTGGTTGAAAGGTATCTCTGCTTTACTTTTTTTCCTGCCTGCAATCTCCTATGGGCAGCAAGATTCCGGCTCCATATTCGAGCAATATGTGCAGACTCTAGAGACAATGGAGCGCGTAACCGCAGCCAGGGAAAACGCGGTGTTAGGGCTTATAGAGCAGGGATATGCTGTCTCAGAAGCTGGCGGCAATCTCTCGCCAGAGTTTCAATTCGATATTGGTCAAAGGTATTTTTATGGCGACCGCCTGCCAAAAAACTCTGTAGAAGCAGCGAAATGGTTAAATCTGGCCGCACAAAATAGCTCGACTGAGGCTTTCCATCTGCTTGGGTTTCTATATCAATCAGGCGAGGGAGTTCCGCAGAATTACCTTAAATCATATGTCTACTTTTCCATCGCAGCCGCATTGGGAAAGAATGACGCTGTATCGCAGCGGGATTCAGCATCGATGCGGCTTACTCCAGAACAGTTGGATCTAGGGCAAGCGATGGCTGATCAATGTTTTGAATCTAGTTTTGATAATTGTTAACGAACCAATGTAAAGGCATGAAAAACTAGAAGGCGAAACTTTTATCCTCTAGGCTTCCTATAAGTTCGTCTACAGCACATGCCAACCATACTTTAAGGGGGTAATAATTGAAAAAATTAGTTAATGGGATTCGGCATACCGGATTGGTGGCGCTTTTCTTGCTTTTCGGTGGAGTAGTGATGACTGTGGTTGTAGTCTCGCTGCTCGCCTTAAGGGAGATTTACCGAGTCTTCGCCGGAATCTAGCTGCTGAATAACCGAATCAATGGCTTTTGCATCTTCAATAGCAAGGCTTTGCTGTATAGCTAACAGCTTTGTTAATTGAGCGCCCATATCCTTGGTGTTTGCTCTAGTGGTTCCCGCAAGCCAGCTAACAAAGCGTGGATTACTCATAACCCTAGCCGCCATGTTATTGATTGCAAGAGCGCCAAGAGTGGCGCTAAATACAGGGAAGTTGCCTGTCGCAGCAGAGGTGCCAAGCGTTGCCGCTGCCCCCACGTTAGCCACGAATTGACCAGATCCAGAAGGATTGCTTGCCACTTGCGATCCGACCTTGATTCTCTCCGCTGTTCTAGCAATAGCGTCCAAATCACGCCCAAAATGGTCTAGGGTTCGACTTCCTGAAAACATTGCTTTTTTAGCGGGGCCCAGCTTATTCCAGTCCGACATAAACTGATTTATTGAAAACTCGGTGCCATCCGCGCCCTGCCTTCCTGCGCTTGATTTGCCAAGCTCTCTAATCACATTAGAAGCCACAACTTCCCATTCTTCAGGCTTCATTGACCGCTTAAATGCGTTGATCGTTTGAGTCCCTTCGCCGCCCTTTGTCACCGCGCTGTAGATTTTGGAGAATTCTCCTCGTTTCAGCACGTTCTCAACAAATCCCTCTATTCGCTGATGCCCTGCTCTTGTGTAGTTATTCGCACGGGCAAACGCTTTTGCGGCATCGTCACCAGTTGCAGAAGCCACCGCCTTAATGTCCTCAGTAATGGCCCCATAGAGCCGTTTAAGCTCCGCTTTTGGAATATCTGACACCAGGTCAGTATTGGACATCTTTGCGCCTATAAACGATCTGACGCTTCTCAGCGTTTCGTAGTCGATGGAATCCTTGCCCGTCATCGCTTTTTGAATCTGTGCTATTTTGGGAGTGTTCAGAATCGAGCCGATTTCATCCGTCTTTACAAGAGTATCCAGCATGGACTTTGTATTGCTTACAGGCACTTGGGATTGAGCTCCTATTGCATCGTCAACCTTGTTCCATAAAGTGCCAGATTGCGTTTGGAAGCGATCAACAAAACCGCCTCGGCCCTGTATGGCATTGTTTACAACCCGCCCGCTAGCCTCTGCGCCTCTTGTGCCGCTTATATCGTCAGCAATTCTTGCAAGCCGCGCTTTAATTTGCTCGGCAGACTTGTCAGAAGCCCGAATCAATGGGCCTCCTCCGACTACGCGCTTGGATATGTTTTCAACGCCCTGCAATGATGGCCTGCCTGTTGCTGTGCCAACAGACAGCTCGGTACCTGCACGGGCGGCATCATCAACTGTGGACGCCATAGCCTGACGTCCCGCGCCGCCACCTCGAAATACCTGTCTTACCGCCTCAGAGCCAGCAGCTTTTGCAAGTGTTGGTATCATTGGGGCGGCCATAGCGCCTATTGCAGCGCCAGGAGCGCCGCCAACCTTTTCGCCAACTGCCGCGCCAGCACCAGACAAAGCGCCAGCAGCTAGGTCTTGACCCGCTGTAGTGCTGCCCATGTTGCGAATAACACCGCGGGCGGCGGACTCGCTTGATTTAGCCAAAGGAGAAAGAGCATTTGCACCAGCCCTTAAAGCACCGCCAGCGCCTGCGGACATAGCCGCCATGCTTCCAGCGCCTGCAAGAATGTCTGCCTGTAGACCTTCGCCAACTGCCTCGCCCTTTTTGCCAATCTTCGGTCCGATAGTTTCGTTAAGCGTAGGTACGCGCTTATCGCTTCCCGCTAGTTGTAAAATAGAGTTCACAAGACCGGGTCCGAAAAAGTCCGCAGCACTAACAATCTCTCGATTTGCACCCGCTAGAAATTCTGTAAGCTGCGGAATGCCAGGAACCTGCATAAGCCTTTCGTCTAGAGTTGGCTGCCGTTGCATCTGAGGCGCGCCATCCAATTGGAATCCGGGAGGAGGTGCCACTTGATTAGAATCGAGCACGAACCCTTCTGGTAATTGCGCTGGCATTAAAGTTCCTCCCATTTCCCGTTGCGAAGAATAATTCTTTCGCCAGTTTGCGGATTCGTTGCCGTCTGTGCGCCAGCATCTTGTTGGGCGCTTTGTGGATCTATACCGAGATCAAAAGTAAGCAAGTCTTCAATGTCGGCAACAACTTCATTTTGACCGCGCTCTTTTGCAGCCTCAGAAGCTCTTCTGGCTGTGTTCTCGGCGATGCGCAACGCTTGCCCAAGTAGCCGTTTATTTGTTGCGGGAGACTTGTTAAAACTCGCCTCAATACGTGCAAGTCTATTGCCTTCGTTTTCAGTAAATGCGGCGCCGAATGTTTCGCGCAACTGGCTTAGCACGGATTTCCCGAGCGTGTTGGATAGCTCACCTTCGTCAGCTCCCTCGATACCAAGACCTTGCTTAACAGCAAGCGCGAACGCTTCTGGGCCACCAGTTTCAACAACATCAAGTAAGGATATTGCACGTCGAATAGTTGCTGTAGATTCTGCCGCTGCAACACCTCTTGTCATTAAGTCCGAAGCTCTAGTTTCTAGCTCTCGCGCAGCGGTTGTGCCGGTGGCCTCATCTACCGCTCGGCCAGTTCGTTCCGATCCTGTCTCGCCAAACTGCCCGACAATTCGAAGTCCACCTTGAGGCTGCGTAGATTGGTCGCCGCTAATCGGGGAAAGAACCGTTTTTGCCTGACCTGTCGATGGGTCTCTTGAAGTTGTCGCAAAGAACAAGTTACCAGCCTCGTCTTTTACCTCAATTTGCCCACCAAACTGACTAAGAGATTGCTGCCCACCGTTGGGCTGCATTCCTTTAGGGACATCCAAGAGCTGCCCGGTTTGCGAATTACGCTGCGCCACCGGATTGCCTTGAGCGTCTTTTTCGACCGTGAATATCGCTGGCATGTTCTGCCGGACAACATCAACCTGGCGATCCCAATACTGCGAAGCTGCCTGCGGATTGTTGCCAAGTAGATTTATAAAGTTGTCAACTTCCTGAGAAGGCAGTCCGAGTGTAGATGAAGTCGCTTTTATGCCTTGGGCAAGCAAAGCGGCAGATTCGGCATCGCCATTTTTGAGAAGCTCTTGAACTGCGATAGAGTCAACAGCAATTGACTGGAGCCCTTGCTTAAGCAATTGCGGATCAACTTTTTCCAACTGTTGCTTTAGTTGCTGAATCTGCAAATCATTGACCTGCTGCCGTTGGCCGCTCTCGGTGGCCGCTAGAGCATCAATTCCAGATTGTCGCTGATCTTGTTTTTCCTGCCGCTCTCGCTGCGCCAATATCATCAACGGATTTGCGACATCTACCTGCTTTACCTGCAATGGAATATTCGTATTAGGCATTAGCTGAGGCTCCTGTTGGCTTATTGAGGGCGTCATAAAGTAGATAGTTGTTAATGCCGCTCGTAATTGAGTTTGCGACACCTACTGTGCCGGCCGCAGCAGCATCACCAGCACCAACGGTAAGCTGCGCATTATTTCCGGCAGTCCCTGTAAGCACATTTGCTGAATTGGTTCCGGCCGATGACTCGAGGCCTGCCTTATTTGTGGCCGTGGAATTGATCAAGTCTGCGATTGTTTTGCCAGTTGAATCGATTACATTTGCCTTGTTTACGCCGGACTGGTTTGTCAGGTCAGCAATACTTGCAGCACGGGTTGTTTCCAATTGCGCAAGAGTGTTTCCTTCGTTAGCGAAAGCGTTGGCAGCACTACTAGAAGCGCTCAAGGCAGCATCAGATAACTGCTGACCTGCTGCCACTTCTGCGCTTGCGATCTGACTGCCTTCGTCACCAAGAAGCTGGGCAATGTTCGCCGCGGTAGAGCCTTCAATGGAGCTAATCGCATTAGCGGTATTTTGACGAACACCGGCCATTGAGTTCGCAGCGTCAAGACCAACGCTCACCAACCCAAACCGCTGAGAAATATTCTTATCAAGAAGGTCATTACCAAGCAGTAAAATCGAATCTTGAAGGCCTTTTGCTGTGCCGCCAGAGCCTAGCTTTCCTTTTGCTGCCTGGTTAGCAAACAATCGATCTGTTGCGTCAGTTGCTAGCGCATCAAAGAAAACGTTGTTCTCGATAAAGTCTTTCTGAGCGTTCGGGTCAGTGATTAAAGATTCAATGCCAGAAAGGGCGTCTACACCGGAATCATAAAATGGCTTGAACTCCGCTAGAGACTCGTCACGGGACGTTTTCTGTTCCGTGATGCTTCGGTCTCGACCTTCTTCTAGCGCGCCTGTGGCTTTAGCTGTGGCCGCTTGAATAGCCGCTCTCGATGCAGCAAGCGAGGACTCAATCTCGCCGCGAGAAATGTTATAGCCTTGTTCGAGCAATCCAACAGCGCTTTCTCTTGCCGCTTGAGCGCGTTGCATTGCCGCATCACTGCCCTGCTGAATTGCCGCCGTGCTTTTTGCCAGAGCGCTGTCAATGGACGAAATTGAGTCAGCTTGAGCCTGCCGAAGCTGGGCCTCTGTGTCTGTTCGGCCGGTCTCAAGGGTTTGTATAGCGGTGCTAGTGCTATCCTCAATCTTTTTGACACCTTCCTGCGCTGCAGCGGTGTTAATTTTTTGCGCGTCTTTTGAGGCGTCGATTTGCTTTCCTGCAGCATTGTTGGACAACATTCCAGTTACAACAGAGCCGCCAGCAACTGCCACTGCTACCCAAGCCATAGTGCCTCCTTATTTTCGATTTCTAGCTGTTCGTATGATGAAACAACAATTTCTTTCTCTATCAATTCGACATCCTCTGGTCCATCCCATGGATGAACGTTTAACCAGATAGTGTCCTCAAGTGCGTAACCTGCTTTTTTAACACCGCTGCCAGACACAAATGTATGAGGCGCTTCGATCTCTATTCGCCCTTTGTCTGTGAACGCGATTATTTTCCCTTTCGAAATGATGTTGATGCACGAATGTCGATGAATTTGCCCTGTAAGCATTGTGCCTTTAGGGATAAATAACTCTCGAGTGTAGGTTCCATGAGCAAAGTGGTGTCGCACCTCTAGCTCAATCGGGTCATGATCCTTAAGTACGCTTTCAAGTTCGGCCACTTTCTCGCGATACTCGCTAACATCAGCGCACTCATCTAGTTTCGTCACGTTTACCATGTTGATAATGCCGCCCTCTTCCAAGTGTCCGTGGCTGTGCACACGTAGATGTAATTTGAGTCGTATGCGATTGTTCCTGCCGTGCCTGTATCGCTGGCCGATGATGGAGCCGTAGCGGTTCCGACTCCTAAGGTAGCTCTCGCGGTTTGCGCGTCAGAATCATCTAGCAGAGATCGTGCGAATGCGGTTAGGTCTGCAACGGCGTAGGTATCCAGAGCCGTCGTGTAAATCATTTTGTTTGCAGCAGTCGTAAGACCAGCAATACTTGTTAGCCCTGCGTCTTTCTTCTCGGCGTCGATTGTCGTTCGAACCGCATTTGCGTCAGCGTCATCAAGAATGCTTCGCGCAAACGATGTGAGAGTTGCCACTGCGTATGAATCGAGAGCCGTGGCGTAAATCATCTTGTCAGCAGCGGTAGTTAATCCTGCGATACTTGCAAGACCGTCATCATAGGCCAGCGCATCTGTTCCAAGCGCTAATCCTAAAGCTGTTCGCGCATCTGACGCATTTTGTGAGCCTGTGCCGCCGGCAGTAATTGGGACAATGCCGCGTCCGCCAATCTGATCCCAAAGCAAATAGAAAGCTTGTGACATTTGCTGCAAAAACTGCGCAAGCTGAGGATCACTTACGTTGGGAATCTTTAGTGGCGGCGGATTTGTAAAAGACACTAAATACCCACCTCAATTTCAACGCCAGCGCTATGAACAGAAAAATACACAGGATCGGAAGTAGACAAACGAAGATCAATGCTTTTGCCAACGGCGTTAATGCCATCCCAAACAACCTCTGTTTGAAAATCTCCAAGCTCTCCCACATCGCCCCATTGCTCTGTCGAGAACGTGCGACCACCATCAAGCGAGTAAGAAAGCATTATTTTGGGGTCGACGGTTCCCGATATAAGACCAACGCCAGTTTCCATGACCAACCTGAACTGAGTGAGCTCTATCTCTTTGCCGGGCTGGCTAATTAGTCCGCCATGAATCGGAGAAAGATCGCGAACACGCTTAATTGTGTCTCCCGAATCGGTATAAGTTTCATCGTCCAGCTCGAGTATGTTCCCGTCTTCATCAGCAACCAGGTGTTTGCCATATGCAAATGCATAGCTGTTACCGCGATAGCGACCGGCAACGGGTCCAACATCGTAAACGGTAGATGAAAGCTCAAACCACTGACCGCCTTCTGGATAGCAAAACGTGCGATTTTCACTAGGAAACTTCAAGGTATAAAAATTCTGCCCTTGGTAGTTCATGCACCACCCAATGGCGTCATCGGTTTTGCTGAACTTTGTGAACGCTCTTAACAATGGTTGTGGCGTAAAGTTGCTTTCAATACCAGTTGCAGCCATGCGGTAGACGTTCAGATCGTCACCAAGGAAGTAGACAACTTTGTCCGTTTTATCAACCGAATGAATGGCGCCTAAGCCGGTTTGAATCATTCCGCCTTCAAGTCGATCAAAAGGCGGATTGCCGCTGCCGGAGTTCCACCAAGTCTCAGTCGTGTGCTCGCCAAACATATAGACGTTTTGCTGGAAGGCATAAGGCCTAAGCAGTAGGTCAGCATTACTTTCAGCGGCCGCATAATTGAGAGCATTTATACTGAGCGGCACCCCGGCATCAGAAGTGCAGAAACGCCCTTCATCGCCATCATAGATTGCCTGGCTATTGATCACAGTCACGGAGTCTGGTGACTCGAAATCAACATCGGTGCCAAGCGTTAAAGTTGATCCATCCCACTCGTAAACACTGCCGCCAGTAACAATCACAAGGCTTGAGCCGAGTCCATCAAATATACAGCGCGCCGTGCCAGAGATAGTGCCGATCGTTGTCACAACTCCATTTCGATCAATTGAATACAGAGTTGTTCCAGTGACCTTGTATAACACGCCACGGTGCACAAACATGCCGCGATCTGCACCGCTGCCAGTGACAAACGATTTCAAGCCAGGGAACGTCTCCAAAATGTACTCAGAAGTCCCCGCGCCACTTTGCTGTTGTGGCCAAAAATTTCTAGTTATTTGAGACGATAATGGTCGAGATTTATGCTGATAAACCCCGCCTGCGACATTGATCGGCAAGTACATTAGTAATCCACCGGTTCGTCTAAAGACTCGTAACTTGGCTGAGTGAGTCTTCGGATTTCTGGCATAGCAACATTGCGACGAGAGAGAATGCGATTGTACCGAGCATTAGAAACAGACTTGTCATCGCAAGCTTCAAACGCCATCAGCGCAGAAACATGTGAAGACACTCGATCTGGCACAGGGCCGGCACTCGCCCACACAGCAACGCCCTCGTCTTTCAACGAGTCGTATACTTGGGCATAGGTTTCGGTAAGCAATAGATCGTCTTCCGGCTTTAATGCTTGGCCGTAACGAACAACGCCTAACAAGCGTCCCGCCTTGTGCCTTACTTCCTCAATCGTCGCCATGCTGATTACTCGCCTTGAGAGCCGATGTTCAGTTTTTCAGCATTGGTTTCAGCAAGTGCAACTAGATCGGCTTTCTTCGAACCTTTCGGAATCTCGATTTCTGCCAACTGCAGCGCTGCAACCAATTCTTTACCCGTCATCGTTTCGTAGATGGAAGGCTCTTTTTTAGGCTCTGCTTTTTTAGACTCCTGCACAACTTCGTAATCAGGATTGCTCAGAGCTTTAGAGATAAAGTGCGCCTCTTTGTCGCCCCACACAGATGAGTCAACAGTGTCGCCATTGGCAAGCAATTGACCGTAGCTGCGCACAGGCTCATTTGCGCTCTTGTTTGTGTATTTGAACTTCATGCGATTCTCCAAAAAAGAGGGGCACGAATGCCCCTCAAATGGTTGCGAATTAAACTACGCGCGCGTCGTTGAAGACGCCGCATAGCATCACAGTGATTACACCAGTGCCACCCGCATTGGCAGCAGCGGTGACCGTAACAATACAGTCAGTCTCTGCGTCCACTTCGGTTGGTTTAACGGTCATCAAGTCTTCCTGTAATGGAATCTTAATGCCCACTGTGATCTTCTCGTTGGCGATCGTGTCGCCAGTGATCACACCAGAGTCCAGATACTTGGTTGCATCGCCAGTTACACCGACGTCCAATTCAAGCGCTTCTGTACCTGTGTCGAGGTCCGATCCAACAAGTTGGCCGAACAACGGAGTAAAGCCTTTTGGAATCTTGAACATTTTCACGATATCAGCAGAGCTTGCTGCCGCAGTGAATGTCTTGGAACCAAAAAGCACTTTTAAATCACCACCCGCGCCAACGCCTGGCACGGGAAGGTTGTACTGGTCAGACAATAAAGTAGCCAAGGTGACCCCCTTAAGCGTCAGCAGCAGCAGAGTGGAAATGAGTGATCATTCCGTGCTGCTTTGCGTTGTAGAAAGTTTTCTTTAAGTCGTGCTTCATAGAGATGCCGACACCGCTTTGATGCTCGTAGTCATCTTCCTTACGACGCTTGTAAGAAGGCATACGGCCTAGACCGAAACCAACCGCTTGCGCCCCGCAGAAGAAGCCAATGCCGACACGAGAACCACCGTCACCGCCATTGTCCAGACCATCGCCAGAGGCTGCGTTCGCGCCCCAGACGCCATCCCAAGGAGAGCCCGAGCCATCGCCATCAATAAAGATGTCGATTTCAGGAACTTCTTTGATGATCACGCCGTTGTAGACAAGATCGCCGCCAGTAAACAGCACGTTGTCCTTCATAGAGCGAGGAGCAGCATTCTGGTGAATGGTTGCAAGACTTGCCTCAAGATCGCGGAATGCGTATGAGCCAACGAAGAAAACGTACCAAGGCTCATCACCCTTGAGCATCACAGGACGAATCAAAGGATTCGCTTGTTTAGCCATGCGCTTGAGCAATGTAACCGTTGAGTAGGTTAGTTTGTCTGCGGAAGTGTCTACGGCAGAAAGAGAGGATGTGTGATTGCCGGAAGTGTTGTTGCCCTTCGCAGCACCATACAGCACTCGATCTTGGTTCGCGGCATTCCATGTGTCCATGTTGCCAGCAGAAGCAGCAACAGAGCCGTAAGCGCCTTCGGTGCCGCCGTAGTTAGCGTAAGTGCCGCTAGCTTCGATTGCGCCCATCGCTTGAATGATCTGATCGCGCTTTTTCTCCATGCCCCAATTTTGCAGAGCAGGCTTTGCTTCGGTGAACAATTCGAACTCGGACTTCTCGTTCTCTTCGTTGTCCACAAGCACACCGTTTCGCCAGTAAGTAGGCTGAAGAGTGTAAGCGTAGTTTGCCAGCGTCTCTTCTTGGCCTGCCAAAGTAGAGCTGCCGTTTACACCTGCGCTCGACAATTTGGCCACCAATGGGATGCTGCATTTTTTCAAGTCTTGCTTGACCTGAATAATGGCCTCAGTCGTCTTACCGATGTAAGGACCGAAGCGACCACCACGAACGTATTCGCGGTTTACTTCTTTCTGAAATCGCGTGACCTGGTTGGCCGGTGCGACGGTTGAGTTTGCCATGATTAAAACCTCTTAGGCGTTTCGGCTTAAAGCTGTGAATCTGCGAACATGCTGTCGAGCGTGTCCTCTTTTTCAGACTCAGGCTTAACTGCCGGTGCTGTTGCTAATGATGGCGCTACCTTGACTTGTTCGGCTTTTTTATCAGCCGGAGCAGGCGTTTCATCGGGATTCAATTCAGCAAGAAGCTCTTGTCGAATTTTCTCTCGATATGCATCAGGATCTTGCACAACTTCATCCATGGCCATTTGCTTGGCCGCAGTTTCGTATGCAAATTTTGCAGGGTTAGAGTGCTCTCTCATTTTCGCGGCAAGCGATGGATTATCATTCGCCATTTCCATGAACCGTTTCTCTTTCTCCGCATAGTCAGGTTTTAAGTCCGAATAGAACTCTCTGCTTAACGTGATGCGGGTCTTGAGCTCGGATTGAGCAAGACGCTTATCAACAGACGCGACAAACTTGTCTGGGTCCGCGAATAAATCAACCTTCTCCTCTTCCTGCTTTTCCTTTGAAGGATTGCGAAGATTTTGAATCTCCTCCTCCAAAGCCTGCCGCTTGCGCTTTTCGTCTTGGTACGCCGCGATTGGTATGTGACCCTTCGGTACTTCGTCAGGATCACCATTAGCTGCCTTGTCTTGTTCCGCTGATGGCGTCTCAGCGTCTTTTTCGCCCTTATCCGATTGAGCATCGTCCTTCTTGCTTTCTTCGTCAGCGTCGTCCTGATCGCTTACGTTGTCCGCTTCCGGTTGATCTTCATCGGATGTTTCGAAGACTTCGTCCAGCCCGTTGATGCCAACTGCATCATCGTCTACATCTGCCATGCGTCACTCCTTGCCCGTAAGTCGGCATCACTATTTGCCCGTAGTCCGGCATCGACCCTGATCGCTCAGGCGTAAAAAAACCGCAATTAAGCGGCTTCGGTTCTAGCTAATTGATTGAGGCGTGGGATCAGGATTGGCGATAAGCAACTGGTTCTTAACCTGCTTGGTAATCGCATCCATATTCTTGTCTGTGGTCTCTGCAGCAACCTTATCGATCTCACCAGCTTTCTTCTGGTTGTCGATCTGCTTACCTTGAAGGTCTAGCTGCGCGTTTGCCTCGCTGAACTGTTGTTGTTTTTGCTCTGCAGCCATTACAGCCTGCTCTCGCTCGTCGATATCCTTGATCAAATCCTCTTTGTCGCGAATCTCAGAGAGTTTCAGTAGCGACTTGAGCGGTATCTCTTTGCGGCTAGCAGCAAGCTCGTAAAGCATGCGGAACTGCTCTTGCTGAACGTTGATCGAGTTGGCTGATTGAGAAAGGATGATGTCCATATCAAGTTCAGCGATTGGATTCTGAGTCTGAACCATTTCCTCTAATCGCGGGTCTTGAGCCTCGACCATTTGCATAAACAACTGAGCGGCACGTCTGCGCTCTTCGGTGTTCTGCGATTCGTCGTTGATGAACTCTTCCATTTGCTGCTTGCGGGTAATCGGCACGTTTATGCCAACCCAGCGCAGCTTGTCATAGTCATCTGTTACGCGAATCCATTTCTCTTGCGTCCAGTGCTGCTTGATTCGATACCACACCTGGCGAAAGACTCGTTTTTTCCAACTGGTCATAGCGCTAAACAATGAGTTGGTTTCGAGCATGCCGGCCATTTGAAGTGACTCAACAGCGACGCCAGAAAGATTGCCTTGGCGCTCACCGGATAGCTGCGCGTTAAAGCTAACCGAATCAAGAGAGGCTTTTGCATCTTGGAACAGCTTGAACTGCGCCTCTGCCATGTCACCAGTTTGGATAACACCAAAGTCTTTGTCTTCGCCTTCAAACTCTATATGGCCATCAGGCTTTGCGAGCTCACGCTTCATTGCCGGGACGTCTTTGATCGTGCCTTTCTTAGACTTGGTTTGTCTGCTTGACAGCATGAACAAGAACTTGCTGCGGCGATGATTGATTTCGTTCTGGGGGTCTATCCAATAGCGCACCTCACCGAACCGCTCATTGTCTCGATTGATGTAGGCGCCAACGAGTTCAATAGGATTTTCAGGGAAACCGAATTCGTCTTTGTAAGTCGACTTTGCAGGCTTCTCGAGTATTTCGTCGCCAGTAAAGATAACCATGTGCCACACGCCACCCTCGAGATAGAACTCTTGGGCAACCAGAATGCGCTCGCGATCCTCTGATACCATGCCAAGCGATGGCCGATCTTCGAACGTCTCGTCTACGTCAGAGCCTGCACCAACGGCGCGATCGATAGCGTCCGACTTGTTAGGAAACATCGCCTTAACAACGTCGACATCCATCCAAAGCATGATTCCCATATACCGGGCATCTTTGAAGTCTGAACGGCGTGAATACGGGTCGAAGTAAATGCGATCCCATGGAATGAGCGTAGGCGTGATTACAATCTCGTCATTGCGCTGAGAAATATCAACGATACAACCGCCGTAACCTTCAACAATCAGGTTGTCGAACACCTCCAACTCCAAGTCATCAAAGTTTGTCGCATCAGCAACATAGCGAAGCGCATCGGTTACCGCTTCGCTGGACTCTTCGTGCGCTCTGGTGCGCGCATACGCTTTAGGGTCTGATCGACGCTGAATGAGAAGCCCTTTCAAGCCTTCTACTTTCGGTTTAATGCGATTATCGACAATGGGCGCTTGGTTGCGCGCGCGCAGCTTCTGGGCCTCTTTCTCTGACCATTGGCGATTGTCTTTGTAATCGCGATCACGCTCGGATAATTCTCGGGCAATGATGGTCAGGTTTTGGAATTCCTGAATATGCTGTTGGAAAGTTCTTACATCACTCATGTTGTTTTCCAATCGTCGCCTTCTTCGTCATCAAAGCCATAAGGGTCCTTGTCGCTAGTCTCGTCTTTTGGAATTTCACGAACGTAAGGTCTAGCCATACACGCATAGCGCCACTCGTCCGCAGCGTGGTCTTCCATATCACTGTCGAGGTCTTCTGGTCTTGTGCCGTCGTGCTGTAAAGCGGGAATTGTTCGAATTGAGTCTTTGCAGGTGTTAAAGCAATAGATCATTGGTCGATTGCCAACAGGGTCTCCAAAGTCTTCACCTTTAAGTCTTGCGCGCATCTGATCCCAGCCACCCATCGCGCCACCAGATGGAACACGCTTGTTGTCAGCGCGCTGAAAGAACGGACCACCTGCACCACGCATTCTTTCTGCAATCGATGGGCCTCCATCTTCGGCAAACGCAGCAGGATCTAAAACCGCTCGATCACAGTCGTTGCCCCGCAACTTGAGACCCTTACCAACTTCCTCTGCAGTAAGCTTTAAGCCTTTGTTTGCGATTGTGACGCCAAGATCGTTGCGCTTTGCTCCGTACCATTCCTGATATCGAACCATTGCGCCTTGGGGAATCCAGATGCCATTAACGAAAGTGTCTTCGGAAGCAATAGCCCACCAACCGAATGAGAAAGGCTTAGCGCTGCCCCAATCGCCAGAGATAAGTTTCATCCAGTGCTCTGGAATATCGAACGGATCAATAACGTGCTGATCTGACCACTCTTCGAAGTAGGCGCCTTCGATCACGTTCCAATCACCCTTCTCCATCGCATCGATTAATGCTTTAGAGCCAAGGCCTCGAAGTCGTTTAATGTAATTGGGATCGTCTTGCGCCATTGAAGGGTTGTCATCAAGTCGCGCTGGGATGTACTGGCGAAGCATTCCGCCTTCTTCATCCGGCATCGGGTTGATTGACATAGGCTCATACAGATCAATGAACGCCGTCTTAACCCAAATGTGTCCGATGTTGCCTGGGTTGCTGCCTGAGATAATTCTAGGAAACTTGCCAGCGTATTCTGGCGGCAGCTCTGGCAAACCTACTGCTCGAACCCTGCCTCGCAGAAAACGGTAAATAACCTCAGTGAAAGTAGTGAGCTCGTCGATCAGAAGAACGTGAATTTCTGCCCCTAAATATTTGAAGCGGTCTTTTTCATCCTTACAATGGCAAAGGTAAATCTTGCTGCCATTCCAAAACCTGATCTCGTCTTCTACGATCTTTACAAAGCCTTTTCGCTCCCAGAAAGCAAGAATAGCTCTAAGACCCTTCGGGCCTTCAATGTGATTTTTAACCAGGTCTTCTCGCACTCGTCGAAACAAGTAAACCTGCAGTCCAGCAATAGCGGAACACCAAAGCACCGCAGCAACACGCATCAAATGCGACTTGCCGCCACCTGCTGCGCCACCATAAAGAATCTCTGTCGCTTCACTTAAAAGCGCATCGCCTTGGCGCTTGTGAAGCGCTAGCTCAAGGCTTCCCGATTGTGACATTTATGACCGGCACCAATGGCTCGCCATCTTTGCCAGTGATCTCGCTATCAACCTTGTCTCTAAGGCCAAGATCGCGAGCAATAATATTGTGGTTGAGAAGGTCGGCCGCTGCGCCTGTGAACTTCTGTTCGTAGATAATTTCTTCTACTCGCGTTGTGACTCCAACAAAATCTTCTTTGGCTTTGTAGTTATCCCATGCTGTTTGAGAGATTCCGAGATGAATGCACAGGCCGTTTTTAGTCATTGCGCGCATTTTAGTAAGATCAACTACGCTAACGTCTCCCTGATAAGAGAAGGCTTTTTGCTCCACCAATGGATTCGCTTCAACCCACTTAAAATACTCAACGCAGTCATTCCAAAGCTTTGTGGGAGTTGACCAAATTCCATTGCGCCCATGCTTAGCTCTGGACATCCAAAACTTATTTCCTTTTGGAGCAGCCATTACACAAGCACCCCATAGTCACAGACACCGCACGGCTCTTTTGGGTCTTTAGCCACAATTCTCAGATAAACGGTTTTAGTGACCGTTCCTGTGGTTGCTGAAAGTTTAATAAGAGACTTCCCTTCGGTGTTTGTGGTGATTCGTGCGCTTGCTACGTTATCGGATAGATCCTGCCCATCAATCGAAGCATTTCCCTGTAGCAGCGACCAAGTGGCTGAAGTGACCTCGGCGTTATCTTCTGCCCAGGCACTGAAATCAATTTCAATAGTTTGGTCGTCGCCTTCCATAGCAAGCACGTCAAGACGTTGCTGCCTTGTCTGTGTGGTTATGTAAAAGCGCCTTGCCATGGTATGCCTCGTTGTTAGTTTGAGCTCTCTGTCGCCGCTGGCGAGCCTACCAGCTAATGAGTACGCCCTACTTGACTTGCAGATTTCACACAGAGGGCGCTACTTCGGGCCGGAATTACCCGCTAACCGTTCTGGATCACGCATCTGCCATACGCTTGGGGAAATACTGTGATTCTGCTGCTCTACGGCGAACAAGGCCTTTAAGTATCCTGCCGCCGCCTCTTACCCATCGGTTGAGCTCGTACTGAGCGCCATCCCAATCTTGCTCCTCGATGCGTTTGCGCAAGGTGCTAGCCCGGTAACGTGATACGCCAAGGTTGTAAGAGAAATCAGTAAGTGCGCCTAGAATGCGCGGGAATGCGATCAGGTTAGGCGAGGCCTTGAGTGTGCCTGCCATGTAGTTTCGCTCTAGCTCTTGGATTAGCCACTGCTCTGCGATCTGCTTGGTGATCGGAGCGTCGCGCTTGGTGACTCTAGTGCCATCTGGCTTGTAGACCGTGCCGTAGCCTATGGTCCAATACCCTGCCGGACAAAGATAAGGCGTTTCGCTAAAGCCTTCGAACATTCGACAAAGGGCTGCGGCGATTATGAGCGCGCTTTGCGTTCCCATACCCTGCCAACAAACCAGAAAGTAAGGAGCATCCACAACATGGCCATGTCCTCTTTAGTCCAGCTTGATATTAAAACATCTTTCCAATCAGCCCCTGCCGCTGCGGCCATCAGCATAGTGGCGATCTTTACCGCTGAATACAGCGTGACGAACCAGTAAGTCACTAACGGCCTAACAAGTGCTGATAGTGCTGCTACGAACCAACCTGCCGCCCTAGCGGTCTCGCCCTGCTCTCTTAGAGCTACGGACATAGCATCGATCTCTTTGCCAGTGAGCGCTGTCTCTGCCTGGCGCATTTCGCCTTCGGACTTTAGCTTTGCAAATTCCATCTCTTTTTCGAGCATGGATAACTCGTGTGCACGCTCGTTTTTACGGTCGAAGAACTTTAGCGCTTCGGGAGCAATGCGAAGCACACCGCCGAGAAAGCTGCTTAAAAGGGCTTCAATCATTTATCAGCCTTTGAATTAATTTTTTCAGAGATTCCGTCCAATTTTTCGAACATCTTATCCACAACTCGGTTAAATTCGTCTCTATTCACATACTGACCAGCTACGAGAATTTCGATAGCGGCAACACGATCTATAATTTGCTTATCAGAAGTTTGGAGGTCTTTTACCGAGTCCCATATCGTTTTCAGAACCCAGCCACCAAGGCATCCTGCTATGGCGATTGCCCAGTTGAAAATCTCCTGCTCCATGCCGACCTCATTTTCTGAATTGCAGAAACGAAAAAGCCCAGCACTTGGCGAGGCTTTAAATGTGTCTAAGGGCAAAAAGCCCAATTTGACAAAAGTATGCCTTTTTCCCCTGTGATTAACAAGGGCTTTATGCGATATATTTCGAGTAAAGCGCGACCCGTTTTAATTCTTTCTCAATTGCGGGATAAGCCGTGCTTAACGCCCATTCAAATTCTCCTAACGTCATGTTCACTGCCATTGCTCTGGTCTCGTTTGTCCAGGCTCTTTCTGTCCATGGGCATTGGCCTTGGTACAGATGCTTTGCCGATATTGCTACAGCACTATTCTTCGTTTCGGTTGAGTGTAAAAGCATCTGCATTGCTGCGGCGATAAATGGAAACTCAGCATGACGCTCTCGCAGTAATTTTATAGCATTGATCATAGTGAGGTTTGATTGATCGTTGCCCGTTGGACCAGGTGGCTCACCTAAATACTCGATTAACCTTGCCGCCAACGACATGCCCTGCCAGCCAGCATCATTGCTGCTAGATTGCAGCCCACTTAGCCAGATGCCCACCAAGCGATCGATCTTGTCCTTTTCCTCTCTGGTCATCTAAACCTCCACTATCCTAATGCCATGAAAGAACAACATCATTTTGCGTTTCAGAACATAGTCGGGTGTTCTAAAGCCCTTCGTGTCCTCTACGATCTCTTTACCATTTTTCTCGTACACGAAGTCTGCAATGTATTTTATTTGGCGCTCTAGTAGCTTGCCGTCGTCATCGCGCTGGGCGGGAATAAGAATATAATCCACCTGCTCGCGTAGATTCTGGATATCACCTATTCGCTGCAAGAGCTGCAATTCTTTAGAGCGTTTTGCCTCATGCTTTGATGCATGCTTGCCAGATTTTTTTGCACCGTATTTGTTTTTAGGCTTAACCTCTGCCTGCATCCCCATTAGTGCCAACAGTTGATTATTCGCGCTAAGTGCACTTTTTTTCTTTGCTCTGGTTCTGAATGGCCTCATGCTTTAATCACTCCCATTTCAAACAGCTTGCGCAGAGTGCGTGTTTGAGACCTTCTTAAATACCAATCCTTGCGCACTTGGAATTCCTCGCATTTAAGGCCGTCCACCACCGCATGGCACTTAGCGCAACCAAAGCCACCAGATATATCATCGCTCTTTCTTGAGTATCCATGTGATTCATCAGGAAAATGGCAGAAAACCACCGTTGCCGGGTCGAAGTTGCACACACCAAGTATGTTCAGTGTGCAATCCTGATCGCGCGCGGCATTGGTGATTTTCTTAGAGCGAATCATTAATCAAAACTCATTATTTGGTTAATCGTGTTTTCTACTATTTCTTCGGTCATGCCTTTAACGCCTGACAGCACCAGCGCCCAGATCACGTTGAAGGCTGCGCGGTAAAGCTCTGTAAACTTGGTTTCTTCCATGTTGCTGAAACTAAGTGATTCGGCCTCTAGGCGCGTATTACCCTTAATGTCGGTTGTCACAGTGAAATAACCAGCACGGATAACAACTTCTTTTCTGAACACCTCAAAACTCTTTACCGATTTAATGCCGTTGTACTCAACCTCTGGCGGGTTATAGTATTCAAAGCCGAAATTGAGTAGCGCAAAAAACTTTCTGTGGAAAAGCGGGTTTCTAGGCTGCTTAATATCAGCAAACACAAGCGCGCCACTTTTCATTTTCTGTAGAACGTCAGCATCAACCTGATTGGCTGGCTTTAGTGTGCCGCCTGGCATCTTAAGCAGATGAATCTCAGCCATTAGGCTTCTCGCCTCTTCGCTTTCGTAGCGTTGTTGCTGTCTCTTATACACATCTGACGCTGCCGACGAGCGATCTAGTGTA
>CAJXSF010000006.1 GCA_913061515.1 uncultured Gammaproteobacteria bacterium
GTGCTGACATTGCGATGCAAATTCGCTCTGAAATCACCGACCTGTGCGTGCCGTTCCATCGATGAGACAAGTTTGCCATCGACAACGAAGAGTCGCAGGTCTTTGCCTTCGGCCTCTTTGATAAACTCTTGTACTAGCAGGTTGGCATGTAGCGATTTGAAGGCGTTAATCAGGCTTTCGCTAGTCTTGCGCGACTCAGACAAGACTACTCCGCGCCCCTGCGGCCCTTCTAGCAGCTTCAAAATAAGTGGTGCGCCGTTGACCATATCGATTAGCTCATCGGTCTCTACAGGGCTGTCTGCAAAGCCTGTGGTAGGAATTTGCAGGCCGTTTCGTAACAGCAATTGCAGGGCATGCAATTTATCCCGAGACTGATTGATGGACTCAGCGCTGTTCAAGGAATAGATTCCCATGCTTTCAAACTGCCGGACCAGAGCACACCCATAGGGGGTGAGATCGGGACGAATCCGAGGGATAACTGCATCGACATCGCCAAGGTTCTGGCCACCGCGATAATGGATCTTGGGATGTTCGTAATCCAGTTTCATATAGCATTGGCGAATATCATAGAATTTTATTTGATGGCCGCGCTCTTCAGCGGCCTCCATGATACGCAAGTTACTAGGAAGATCTGGATTGCTGGCAAGAAGTGCGAGATTCAAGCCGCTGCATTCGCGCGTGTTCTCAGCGTATTTCGCCTGCAACGTGGCGTTGCTTATCTCGCCGCCTAAAAAGCTTGCCTCGGGGTCGACGAGGATGCGTCCAATCATCGCCTCTCGGCCAAGCAACATGCGGTAGCCCATCGAGTCACGATTGGTGAGCGTCAGTTCGATCTCCCATGAAATCTGGTTGTGTTCTAACGTCGTGCGAATGACATAGCGTTTTTCCGCTAGCCCACTGGAGCTTTTGATCACGCGTTTGTCGATCACTTGTGCTTCGCAGCGAATAATCGTGCGGCGATTGTTTTGCAGGGGATGTACTTCAAAGCTTACCCAAGTGGCAGCATCACGCTTGAAGGGTTTGATGTTAAATGCATGCAAGGCCGATGTTCGGGCCCCAGAGTCCACGCGCGCTTTGACTGCCGGTATGCCTAGTAATGGCAGTTCGCACCATTCTTCACTGCCGACGATAATTTTTTGATTTTGCTTAGTCATTTTGGGTCCGACAATAATTAATTAGGCCGTTGGTAGAGGGGTCGAAGGCGACACAAGGCGCGCGGCTGTTCAATGCGCTAGAGAGTTTTTCGCTCAATTGCTTGCCTAGTTCGACGCCCCATTGATCGAAAGCGTTAATGTTCCAAATGACGCTTTCTACGAATACCTTATGTTCGTATATTGCCACCAAGCTACCGAGGGTTTGTGGGCAAAGTGAATCAAGCAAGAGGGTATTGCTCGGCTTGTTTCCTGGAATCACCTTATGTTTGGCTAATTTATAGGCCTGCGCTTCGTCCATCCCCTGTGCCACAAGCTCATGAAATGCTTCCTTCTGCGATTTTCCTTCCATGAGGGCTTGGCTTTGACTAAAGCAATTGGCCAGCAGGAGATTGTGCTGGTCCGCATCGTCTGGGTAAGGAGGGGTCACCACCCCGATGAAATCGGCGGGGATATAATGGGTGCCTTGATGAAGGAATTGATGAAAAGAGTGCTGGCCATTAGTCCCAGCGCTGCCCCAGACAATAGGGCCACTTGGCACTAAGAGGCGGCTGCCGTCAATCTCGACGCTTTTACCAAGGCTCTCCATTTCGAGTTGCTGCAAAAATGCGGGGAAAAGCGCTAGCTCCTGACTGTAGGGCAGGATCGCTTGACTATTGGCCCCAACGAAGTCGCTATACCAGACGGCTTGCAGGCCCATGATCACCGGGATATTGGCTTCGAAGGGGGCGTCGCGAAAGTGCTCATCAACGATACGCGCGCCATTCAGTAATTGCCTGAAGGTTTCCATGCCAAGGCCGAGAGCAATGCTTAAACCGACCGCGGACCACAGTGAGTAACGGCCTCCAACCCAGTCCCACATGGGGAAGATGTTCTCCTGGGCGATACCAAATTCGCAGGCCTTCTCAATATTGCTGGTGACTGCGACAAAATGTTTATCTAGGTGCGTTTTGCTGCCACTAGAGGCCAGAAACCACTTGCGTGCTAATTCAGCATTTTGCCGTGTCTCTAAGGTGCTGAAAGACTTGGAGGTCACGATGAACAGCGTTGTGGCCGGGTCTAGGCTATCGATGCACGCGTGCATGTGGCTTGGGTCCAGATTCGACACAAAATGGGTGTCGATATGGGCAATTTTCCAGCGCTGAAGCGCGGCATATGCCATTGCAGGGCCTAAATCGGAGCCGCCGATACCAATGTTAACGACATCGGTGATGGCTTGGCCTGTATAGCCTTTCCAGAGCCCGTCATGGACGCGTTTTACAAACCCAGACATCTGCTCTAGGCAGGCTTGCACATCAGCGTTATAGCGCGGATCAGCGTCGACTAAGGGGGTGCGAAGGGCAACATGAAGGACGGAGCGCTTCTCGGTAGTGTTGAGCTTATCGCCGCGAAACATCGCCTTGATAGCGTCGCTAAGCTTGGCTTCTTTGGCTAGGTCCCGCAGAAGGCTCAAACTTTGCTGAGAAACAAAGTTTTTTGAGTAATCCAGTAGGACGCCATCGATCTTAACTTGGTAATTCTCGAAGCGCTGAGCATCGTTATTGCACAGTTTGCTGACGGTTGTCCCGTTTTGGTGCAGGTTAAGATAGTGGGAGGCGAGTTTTTGCCAAGTTTTGCTACGGCTAGGACTTATCATTGCTGCTATACGCCTAAATTCTGGGGGTTAAATTAACCATCAGGCTAAGCTAGCGCATATCGACAAAGCGATCAATTAAATAGGTGGCAAAAAATGTTTGCCCAAACAGAAAAGGATTGGTAGTATGCGCGCCCTGAACAGTAATGACGTTCAAAGCCGCTATAGCTCAGCTGTGGTAGAGCAACTGACTTGTAATCAGTAGGTCCCGGGTTCGACTCCTGGTGGCGGCACCATATTTTAAGGCATCTTTAGGGTGCCTTTTTTATTGCCTCGAATTCCCTCTCGCCCTGTCATCAAATCGTCACGTAACTGACCTGTATCTGTCGTATAGGTCGGGCACACTGCCTTGCATCACTCGTCATCCTAGGGGAGCAAGCAAATGATTCCATTCAGTGTCAATGCGGTGCGGCGTTTAGCCGAGTTCGACGCGCATTTGTTTCTGAGCATTAATGCCTTGCACCGTCATTTTCGGTTAGAGCGATTGGTCCGTGGCGTCTCTTTTACTGGCGATGGGCATTTTTATATTGCGATGGCACTCGTTTTGCCATTTCTATACCCAGAGCAAGGGCGGGGATTTTTGCTGACAGCGCTTGTGTGCTTCGCTATTGAGTTGCCTCTGTATTGGGTGCTCAAGCGCTCGTTCAAGCGCCGTCGACCATTTAAGGTCGTGCAAGCGCTGGCCCCGTTGCTGCAACCCTCGGATGAGTTTAGTTTTCCCTCAGGTCACACGACAGCGGCTTTCATGGTTGCCTGTTTGCTCAGCGTGTTTTTCCTTGCCGTGAGCGCAGCGGCCTATGTATGGGCAAGCCTGATTGGCATGTCGCGAGTAATGCTGCGTGTGCATTTTATCTCAGACGTGATGGCGGGAGTGCTCCTTGGTACTTCGATCGCATTGCTTGCCTTATCTATCACCGGTCATTAGCGCTAGCCCCGCTAGTTTGGTGAACTGTCGCATTTCCCCCAATAATATTGAATATTGCCTAGGGCTGGATTACTCTGCCTGAGAACTCGTGAGAAAACAGGACGTTTTCCTAAGATTTATTCGCAACAACAATACTAATAATCAGTTCGATTAATATCATTTGGAGGGGAATGACGTGAACTCTCGTCTCACATCGCTGGCACTAGTAATCTGTGTCGCTGCGCCTATAGCACCCGCTATATACGCCGCCGACAGTTCTTATATCGCACCTCGCAATGAATGGGGGCAGCCCGACCTTAGAGGCGTTTGGAATTTTAGTTCCAACACTCCCCTTGAACGACCCGCCAAATATGCCAACCAAGAATTTTTGAGTGCCGATGAAGTCGCACGTATTCGTGCCGAAGCATTGGCAGAGATCGAACGCACTGACGCTAACTCCAGTCAAGGAGGGGTCGGGGGGTATAATCAATTTTGGATCGAAGGGGTTCCTATTCAGGAGAACACGCGAACCTCTTTGTTGGTCGACCCTCCCAATGGCAGAATGCCTGCGCGAGTTCCCGGAGCGCCCGTGGCATTTGGTGGTTTAGGGCCTGATATTCAAGGCGAATTGCCAGTACGTTTTACCGTTGGGGGTATTGGCAAAGATCATCCTGAACAGCGCGGTTTGTCTGAGCGTTGTTTGATGGGGTTTAATTCTGTTCCTCCCTTTATGCCCAGCATGTACAACAATAATGTGCAGCTATTTCAAAACGAAGACCACGTGGTGATCTTTAACGAGATGATTCACGAGGCGCGAATTGTTCCTATCGATGGACGCCCTCATTTGCCTGAGAATATTGCGCAGTGGACTGGCGATTCGCGCGGCTACTTCGATGGCGATACATTAGTCGTCGAAACCACAAATTTTACCGACAAAACTCAAAGTTTTCGTGGCACTGGTGTGTCAGCGGATATGCATTTGATCGAGCGTTTCACACGTGTTGCGGATGACCGCGTCGATTATGTATTCACTGTGAATGATCCAAAAGCTTTTGCCGCCCCTTTTACTGTAGAAGTGCCTATGCATCAAATGCATGAAGAGTTGTACGAGTATGCCTGCCACGAAGGAAACTACGGCATGGTCAATATTCTACGTGGGCAGCGTATTGAAGATGGTACGTATGTTGATGCCTCGGGTAATTAATAATTAAAAGAAAAGGGTGTGTCATGAGCGCATTATTAAAGAGGGTAGTCCTAGCGACGAGTTTGTCGTGTGCATTAGTTTCGAGCGCTGTTCTGGCGCAAAACTCAGAAATTCCTCGTACCCCCGATGGTAGGCCAAATTTTAATGGCATTTGGCAGGCGCTGGGTACGGCGCACCTAGACCTTGAAACCCATGAGGCTAGGCCGGGGCCGATTGTCGAGATGGGCGCCTTGGCCGCCTTTCCAGGTGGTATGGGCGTGGTCGAAGGGGGCTCGATTCCCTATAAACCAGAAGCCTTGTTAACTAAGCTAGACAATCAGGAAAATTGGTTGGAGCGTGACCCTTTAGTAAAATGTTATCTGCCTGGCGTGCCGCGAGCTACGTATATTCCCTATCCCTTTCAGATATTTCAAGCGCCTGATACGACACTGATAAGTTATCAGTTTGCCGGTGCAGATCGTATTGTGTATATGGATAAGCCTGACTTCGAATCGCAAGTCGATAGTTGGATGGGGCATAACATTGGTCACTGGGAAGGAGACACTCTGGTAATTACTGTTTCTGGGCAAATGCCTGATACGTGGTTTGATCAATCGGGCAACTGGCACAGCTATCAAATGGTTGTTGAAGAACGCTATACCTTGATGGGGCCAAATCACATTCAATATGAAGCAACGATTACAGACCCGGAAGTGTTCACAGAGCCTTGGACTATTAGTATGCCGTTGTATCGCAGAATAGAGCCAGGTGCGATGATGCTAGAGTTCAAATGTGTCGAGTTCGTAGAAGAACTATTATATGGGCAGTATCGTAAACCTTCGGTGGAATAATCGTCACCGACGAAGGACATTTTTTTATCGACACTGGGGGCTCTGAAATAACCTCTGTAACTAGCAATAATATCGAAAACTTATGATTCCACCTGCAGGACATACATTATATTTTGCAAAGTCATGCGCATTTCGATCACATCCAAGGCCATGCTGTCATGAAACGTCTCACTGGCGCACAAGTGTTGGTCATGGATGACGCATGCGGATGCGATGTAAGCGGGAAGGGACTTATCTTAGCTGGGCTTTGAGGGTTGGAAGCCAGTCTCTGTTGATCGTCGTTTGACCCATTGTTTACGCAGCAGTCCTGGCTAACATTCATCGCGCAGTGTCGTTCTGAGGTTGAGGCACGAATTGCGCAGGAGCAATTGGCAAGCCCATAAACCATCGCAACCTTGACATTCGCGTCTCGATGAGAAATTCTCAATTAACAGCTTTCACTTCCTAGCCGCAAGGAGCTCAAGAGTCTATGCGAATTCTCTGTTTTGTTTTCTGCATGATGTTTTTGTCTAGCCAAGTCACCGCCCAAGAAATAGAGGATGAGGCCGTGCAATGGCTGCAAGACTTTATTCAAGTGGATACGATTAACCCTCCAGGCAATGAATACCGAGCCGTAGACTTCTATGCGAAAATATTTGCAGAAGAGGGCATCGCTTATGAGTCTGCCGAAAGTGCTCCGGGAAGAGGCAATATTTGGGCGCGTTTGGAGGGGGGAGACGAGCCCGCACTGATTCTTTTGCAACATACAGATGTTGTACCAGCAGATTTGGAATATTGGACGACTGATCCCCTATCGGGAGAGTTGCGTGATGGCTATATTCTTGGGCGCGGCGCACGAGATATGAAAGGCACTGGGATCTCGCATCTCGCTGCATTTTTGAGCTTACATCGGTCTGGGCGACGTTTGAATCGTGACGTGGTGTTTGTTGCCAGTGCCGATGAAGAGGCGGGCGGCGAATTTGGTGTCGGCTGGTTGATTGAGAATCGCCCCGAGATTTTCGCAGGAGCCGGTTTGCTTCTCAATGAGGGCGGCGCTGGTGCGCGGGCTCGTGGAAGCGATCGAATTGTGTTCGGTGTCGAAGTTACGCAGAAAGTTCCGGTGTGGCTGCGGCTAACGGCAGTCGATGTGCCAGGTCATGGTTCATCTCCGCGCACTACGAGCTCAGTAACCCGTATTGTCGATGCGCTTGCAATCATGCGAGAGAATCCATTTCCAGCGCGCATCATCGCGCCTGTGGATGCCTACTTTAAAGGGCTCGCAATGGATCGCTCGGATGAGTGGGAAGGCGCTTTTGCGAATATGTCGCTTGCCATTGAGGACCCAGAGTTCTTGCCACGGTTGCAAGAGATGAACCCCGGTTTACATTCCTTAACGCGCGATACTTGCTCCATTACACGTCTTAGTGGCTCGTCGAAAATCAATGTGGTGCCACCTGAAGCTTGGGCAGAACTAGACTGCCGTATTTTGCCAGACAAACCCGCGGAACAGTTTGTTGCCGAACTTACGCAATTGATTGCACCAGCGGGCGTTGAGGTGAGTGTCATTATGGCGTTTACCCCCGCAGTGTCTGATACAACTTCGCGGTTGTATACAGCAATCGAGCGGGTGACCAAAGAGTTGTATCCGAACTCTCGCGTTATGCCCTCGGTGAGTACAGGTTTTACTGATAGCCATTTCACCCGTGATCAAGGCATAGTGAGTTACGGTTTCGATCCGATCATCAATATTAGTGGTGAGCCTACTGGCGTGCACGGCAATGATGAGCGCATCAATGTCGATGCATTTCGCCAAGGGATTCGTGATATGCAGGCGATCATTCGCGACGTTGTCTACGATTGATCGTTCTATAATTAAGTGAGCGCCGTCAATGGATTATTCGTGCATTGGCGGCTTTCTAGTTTTATTGAGTTGCTCATAGGCATAGGCGATGCCGATAAGTGTTGGTTCTGAGAACGCTCCTCCCATAAACGATATGCCAATCGGAAAACCGTCAATATAACCTGCTGGGACTGTGATATTGGGGTAGCCCGAAGTCGCGGCAAAACTTGAGCTACCAATATAGTGTTCTGTGTTGTCCCCTTGCGGATTTACCTCCCACCCCACTGTGTTGCTGGGGGCGAGAATCGCATCTAATGAGAGTTCCTGCATTAAGCTGCTAATAATCGATTGGCTATAAGCTTTGCTAAGACCGAGGGCGCTAAGATATTCAGATTCTCCTAGCCCTTGCGTTTGCTGCGCTTGTAAAAACAGTTCCTGACCAAAATTGGCCATTTCCTCTTCGGCGTGTTCTTCATTAAAGGCAATGAGATCGGCTAAGGTTTGCAGCTCGCCACCGCGTTCATACAGATAATTGTTCATGTCATTTTTAAACTCATATAACAGAACGGTCGTTTCTGCGTTGGAGAAACTGCTGCGCGGTTTGATCCTGATATCGATTAGTTCAGCCCCGGCAGTGCGCAATAACTCTAGTTGTGATTCCATGAGTTGGTCCAACGCTGCATCGCTTCCAAAGAGTTGGCGTTGGACGCCAATGCGCTTGCCTTGCAGAGCGTCGCTGCGCAGAAACTCTGTGTAATCTAACGGGGTGCGAGTGCGCATATTGGTAGTGATGTCATCACGAGGGTCGGCGCCTACAAGTGTGTTGAGCATCAAGGCGGCATCGCTAACGGTGCGAGCCATCGGCCCTGCCGTGTCTTGACTGTGGGCGATTGGAATAATGCCGCTGCGAGAGATCAGTCCAAGCGTGGGTTTCAAGCCAACGATACTCGTGTGCGCGGCGGGGCAGACAATAGAGCCGTCGGTTTCGGTGCCGACGGCAAGAACGCTTAAGTTGGCTGCCACGGCAACTGCAGAGCCGGTACTAGAGCCACAGGCAGTGCGCTCGAGATTGTAGGGGTTGCGCGTTTGGCCGCCTCGGGCCGACCAACCACTGGAGCCGCTGGTGGAGCGGAAATTTGCCCATTCGCTTAGGTTGGTTTTAGCGAGAATGACAGCGCCAGCAGCGCGCAATTGGCTGACTAGAAAAGCGTCCCGTGTAGGAGGGGGGGCGTTCAGTAATGCTAGGCTGCCGGCGCTCGTGTACATCGAGTCAGCGGTGTCGATATTGTCTTTAAGCACCACGGGAATGCCGTGCAAAGGTGAGCGTATATTGCCCTGTGCGCGCTCGGCATCAAGTTGTGCGGCGAGCCTCAACGCCTCAGGGTTTATCTCAAGTACGGCGTGGAGTGTCGGATTAAGTGCTTCAATTCGGTCAATATAGTGCTGTGTGATTGACACGGCCGTTAGCGTGTTCTGCGCCATTGCCGTTTGGAGTTCACTCACTGAGACTTCTTCAAAATCGAATGGTTGTCCGCTTTGGCAGTGGCTGAGTAGTGCGGCACTCAAGACAAGGCTGCTAGTGCGCATGAAGCGCTGCAAAGGCTTTTTCTGTGTCATAGTGAGCTTCCTATTGTAGTAAGCACTGAGTCTATGCAAATTGCGGCAAACTGACCAGTGCTGGCTGTCATCGGTGCTATGATTGGCTACATTGTTTCAAGTTTCAGAGGGCGCTTTAGAATGCAGGAATTCTCAGTTGAATTAGCCGTACGGGATTATGAGTGTGATTTGCAAGGTATCGTTAACAATGCGGTATATCAAAATTATCTTGAGCACGCGCGCCACGAATTTCTAAAGACCCGTGATGTGGATTTTGCCGAACTGACGGCAAGCGGGATTCATGTAATGGTCATTAAGGCCGAGCTCGACTATTTGCGCTCTCTGCGCCCTGGTGATCGCTTCAATGTGAGTGTGATGACCGACCGGATTTCTCGGCTACGCATGGGTTTTACACAAGTCATTACATTGCAAGCCAGTGGCGCTGCGGTGATGAAAGCGCGTTTTACCGTGGCGGCTGTCGATGAACGCGGTAAACCCTGTTTTCCTGAGCAGTTAGAGCGCTTGCTTATGCTTTAAGGGCTTTGCTGGGCGCATAAGAGGCGCTCGATGTATTCAGGTACGACACTCGAGGCCGGCCCGTAAATGTGTTCGTCAAAATCCGAGTGCGTATGTTCAAGGTTTAGCTCAACCGTTTGCGCCCCGTGAGATTTTGCGCTTTGATAAAAATTCGCTGCGGGATAGACGTTGCCAGAGGTACCGATGGACAGGAATAAATCGCAGCTCTCTAATGCCAGTGTGATCTCGTGCATTTGCAATGGCATCTCGCCAAACCAGACAATATGAGGGCGCAGATTGCCTGCCTCTTGGCAGCAGCGGCAATGGGTGTCGAAACTGAGTTCGATGGTGCTAGGAAAAATGAGCTGTGTGCACTCACAGCGCATCTTCATGAGTTCCCCGTGCATGTGAATCAGATTCTGGCTGCCCGCGCGTTCGTGAAGATTGTCCACATTCTGTGTCACCAGCAAGACTTCTCCGGAAAATTCCTTCTCCAAGCGCGCTAACGCCAGGTGCGCCGCATTGGGTTGAACCTGGGGGTTTAATAGTTGCTGCCGACGTGCATTGTAAAAATGGTGAACAAGTTGAGGGTTACGAGCAAAGCCCTCTGGCGTGGCAACATCATCGATTGCATGGTTCTCCCACAGCCCATCGCTTGCCCGAAAGGTATTAATGCCAGACTCTGCGGAAATGCCTGCGCCTGTGAGCACTACAATGGATTTTAGGGGACGAGTCATAGGGTGATTCTAGCACGAAGCTAAGTGTGAATTGCCATAGTGCAGGGCTGGTTTTGCAGCAAGACGTGGCGGGCCTAGCGTGGGTATAATGAGCCTTTAATTCTCTCCACTGCAGCAAGGAGTCTGACCATGTCACATCCTAAAATTGGCAATCTCGCCCCTGTTTTTTCACTCTTGGATCAAAACGGTGACAAGGTGAACTTGAAAGAGTTTCGCGGCAAGCACAATGTGCTTGTGTACTTTTATCCGAAGGCGATGACCCCAGGGTGCACAGTGCAAGCTTGTAGTTTGCGCGATGAGAAGGCGGAGCTTAAAAAACTCGATACGGTGGTTCTGGCAATTAGCCCTGATCCAGTCGCGCGGTTGAAAAAGTTCGCCGAACGCGATGCGCTGAACTTTACGCTTTTATCTGATGAGGATCATGCAATTGCCGAAAAATATGGGGTTTGGGATCTGAAAAAGTTCATGGGGCGTGAGTTCATGGGCATAGTGCGCACTAGCTTTTTGATCAACAAGGAAGGCCGACTGGTGCATATTATGGATAAAGTCAAAACCAAAACACACCATGAAGATGTTCTTGCCTTGTTGCGAGATGGGATCTAATTGCGATGAAGCTTAATTTCCGTCAGTACTCATCAGCTGGTGAGCCACTTCTCATATTGCATGGGCTATTTGGAAGCTTAGGCAACTGGGGCGGGCAAAGTCGTCAGTTCGCGAAAGATTTCGCAGTCTATGGTTTAGATCTTCGTAATCATGGCGGGTCTCCTCACAGCGATACTATGGATTATGCAAGCATGGCTCAGGACGTCGTTGAGTTCATGGATGATCATGGCATCGAGCGTTGTCACTTGTTAGGCCATTCGATGGGCGGCAAAACGGCGATGCAAGTCGCCCTTAGTGTGCCCGAGCGCATCTTGCGTTTAGTCGTTGCCGATATCGCGCCGGTGCAGTATCGAGGGCAGCACGACAGTATTTTAGACGGCTTGCAGGCGATCGATTTAGCAACCGTGCAAACACGAAACGAGGCCGATGAAGTGTTGGCAAAGTTCGAGCCAGATGAGCTGATTCGCCAATTTTTATTGACTAATTTAGTCAGAAATCCAGAAGGCGAGGGTTTTATATGGCGAATCAATTTGCCGGTGTTGCAAGCCAGTTATGATCGCTTGCGGGAGAAGCCGCCCAGCGCTGGCGTGTTCTCTGGGCCGACTCTTTTCGTCAAAGGAGATCTGTCTAATTACATTAAAGAGAAGCATCGCGAAGCCATTTTGGAGCGCTTCCCTAGCGCGGGCATCAAAGTCATCATGCACACCGGGCATTGGTTGCATGCAGAGAAACCGCAAACCTTTTACCGCATTGTGCACGGCTTTTTGGCCCCTGGCTCAGAACCCGAACTTGAAGATTAATCGAAGCTAAACGCTGATAGGAGCGTCATGACTGTATTAAGTGTCAACGTCAATAAAATTGCATTGCTGAGAAATTCCCGTGGACGCAATTATCCAGACCTGCTTGCCTTTGTTCGCAAAATTCTTGCACTGGGGGTAAAAGGAATTACCGTGCATCCGCGGCAAGATGAGCGCCACGTGACTCGGCAAGATGTTGTGCAAATCACCGAATTGTTGCAGGACTATCCTGGCGTTGAGTTCAATATTGAGGGGTATCCGTCGCCTGAGTTTATGGCGCTTATTGAGCGCGTCCGCCCAGCACAATGCACGCTAGTGCCAGATGCTCCGGATCAACTGACGTCCGATCATGGTTGGGATGTGCTTAACACGGCCGATGTTTTAACACCGGTTTTGCAAGATTTGCGCGAAATCGGCGTGCGCAGCAGTTTATTCCTCGACCCTGAACCCAGTTTGGTCGATGCCGTGGCGAAGCTGGGGGCCGATCGTATTGAGCTGTATACCGAAGCTTATGCAAATGCCTTTGGCACACCTAAGCAAGAGTCGGTGTGGCAGGCCTATCAAGCAACGGCGCAAAGAGCGCATGCTCTGAATATTGGCCTCAACGCAGGGCATGACCTGGATCTTAATAATCTTAAGCGTTTTTTGCAGATCGAAGGGGTGGCGGAAGTCTCTATCGGGCACGCCTTAGTGGTGGAATCTTTAGAACAAGGCCTGGAGTCCGTGATTCGGCAATATCTTGCAATCACAGGTGAGTAAGGCGTCGACCCACAGTTCATTCAGTTAAAGTTCAGTTGCACTCCTTACACTGTCAATTAGAAGGCAATAAAGCCTCTAGAGCAGAAGAATGCCCTTCGAAAGCGAGGGTGTTTTAAAGGAGTCTCACTATGAAGAACTTCGGCAGTATCGCCCTATTTTTAGGGCTAATTTTGTGCACAGCGCAAGCCAGTGCATCGAATGCCTATATGGCAAGGCAAGCCTATGAGCTTGAGGCCATGAGTCATAAAATTGCAAGCGAGCTACGCCATTCGGGGGAGCATCGAAGCTTGCAGCGAGAGGCAGAGCAACTTGCTCGGCAAGCGGCACGTTTTCGAGATGCCCTAGATGATCGCCATGCGCATAGCTACCTACAAACCCGCTATCGGGAACTCTCTAGCCATTACTCAAGCTTCGATCGACGTTATCAGCGCACGCGTTTTGGCTCTCACTACAATCATCTGCATCGCCACTACAGTAGCCTTAATACGCTGTACTTCGGTTTGAACACGAGCTTTATTTCCTACTCGAATAGTTATAGCCATCAAACTCGTGCGCCTCGGAGCGTCATCATCTATCAATCCTCACCGTCGCGCCGCTATGAGCCTTTCGGCTTACAGCATCGCTCATACAGCAATCGCGATCACGACCGAGATAGATCGAGAAGTCATAGTCGTAGCCGGAACGATTCTCATGATAGACATCGCAATGAGGATCGGGGGCGTCGAAACCATTATAAGTGAAGGGAGAGTTTTGCCTGCTGCAGCAAGTAGTTGCAGCAGGTTTTTTTTAAGAGCGGGGTTCTTCAAGAAGTGGCAGAAGCACGGGCCAAACGTTGTCGAGCACCATTGGCTGGGCTTCAGCGATTGGGTGAATCCCATCGTCCTGCATTAGGTCTGGGTTCTGTGCGATCCCATCGATTAAAAAGGGCACAAAAGGAAGAGACATTGTGCTCGCTATCTCTTCGAACTGGCTTGTAAATGGGCCGGTATAGCGTGGGCCGTAATTCGGTGGAATCTGTATTCCAGCGAGCAAGACAACTGCACCGGCTTCTTGGCTCATCGCCACCATCTCTTCAAGGTTTTTCTTGATATTGCTAACCGGTAATCCTCTTAAGCCATCATTGCCGCCGAGCTCTAAAATGACGATCTCAGGGTTGTGGGTCGCTAAAGTTGCAGGAAGGCGCGAAAGCCCGCCGTCAGTAGTCTCGCCGCTTACACTAGCGTTCACCACAGTATAATGAAAGCCTTTCTCAGCGATTCTTTGTGCTAGGAGGTTAACCCAGCCTTCTTCGCTTGGGATTCTGTAGGCAGCGCTGAGACTGTCGCCGAATACAACAATTTTGGGGGTAGATTCCTGTGCTTGTGCGCCAACGCTAAAAAAGCTGAGGACGACAAATAGCAGGAAAGTGCGCCATAGACGGTGTTCTTGGTAATTAGGACTCATGAATAACTAGTTTGCCTCTGATTTGTTCCTTATCAATGTAATGTTTCCACTTTCCATATTCAATGGCTTGCGGTCGCTTGTCGTCTCCCTCGGCTGAAACGTTCGACTATCTAGTCAAGTTTGGGCTAAAGTCGCGGTCTTGATGCAAATGAACCGATTGCCGCTTAGTTAGCGTATGAGTAGTTACGTTTGCAACGCATTAAAAGATTACATTCCGCACCAGCAGAGCAAGGCTAGCTTTTATGATTAATATTGAAAACCTAATTAAACGCGTAGATACCAGCGAAGGTGAGCTCGTGATCCTCAAGGGTGTCTCCCTAACGGTCAACGATGCTGAAACCGTTGCGATTGTTGGAGCCTCTGGCTCAGGGAAATCTACCTTATTAGGGCTAATGGCAGGCTTGGATGCTGCCAGTTCCGGTGAAGTAATCCTAGGCGGTCAGCGCCTGTCGGAGCTAGATGAGGAGCAGCGGGCGGTCTTGCGTGGGCAGTTGGTAGGGTTTGTATTTCAGTCTTTTCAATTGCTACCTAGCCTCACGGCTCTTGAAAACGTCATGCTTCCCATCGAATTGAAGAATGATCCCAATGCGCGCGAAAAGGCGAGCTTGCTCTTGGATCGAGTCGGCCTTGGTGAGCGTCGTCATCACTACCCGAATCAACTTTCCGGAGGTGAGCAACAGCGTGTGGCGATCGCTCGGGCCTTTGCCTCGGAGGCACAAATACTGTTCGCCGATGAGCCCACAGGGAATCTCGATAGTGCAACAGGGGCTAAAATCATTGAACTGCTGTTCTCTCTCAACAAAGAATATTCCACGACTCTTGTACTTGTCACTCATGACGAGCGTCTTGCCCGTAAGTGTCATCGCACAATCCGCTTGGTGGCAGGCGAGATCGTAAGTGATGAGACCAATGCAGAAACATCTGAAGACGCGATTTCTGCGGGTACTGCACATGACGACTGATGTGCAAACGGTAGACAATACGGCGGCTGCTGCGCGACCACGCGTGCAAGCGCAAGCGATGACCCTTTCTACGCTACTTCGCTTGGCCGTGCGCTTGTTGTGGCGCGATTGGCAGGGCGGAGAGCTGCGACTTTTGTTCTTGGCTTTGATTATGGCGGTGACCTCGGTAACCGGTATCGCTCTATTTACCGATCGCCTAGAACAGGCCTTGCTCGCTGAATCGGCCAATATGCTAGCCGCAGACCGGGTGCTCAGTGGGCGTGACGAGGCGCCGAGTGAGTGGATTGAAGAAGCCCGTAATCGCAATTTAAGTACCGCCGAAACGATGTCCTTTGGCTCCATGGTGTTTTCCGATGAAGGCAATGTGTTGGTCTCAGCGAAAGCGGTGAGCAGCGAATACCCATTGCGTGGAAAATTAATTGTGGCGGAGCGGGCGTTTGGCGCGGGGGCTCCCATCGATGGTGGGCCTGCGCCTGGTGAGGTATGGGTTGAATCACGAGTGCTGCCGGCGCTTAGTGCCGATATTGGCGATATTCTTTACGTCGGCAATGCGCAGCTGCGGGTCACTCGCGTGATCATTCAGGAGCCTGACAGGCAGCAGGGCGGCATGATGGACAATGCTGGTCCGCGATTAATGCTGAACACGGCTGATGTGCCGGCGACAGAAGTGATACAGGTGGGCAGTCGGGTCAGTTATCGCTACTTGTTTGCCGGCGCTTCGCAAGATCTTGCCGAATATGAACAGTGGTTAGATGAGCGCACTAATGGCGAGTTTCGCTTGCGCGATGTGCGCGATGAGAGCGCCGAGGTAGCCGATGCTTTGAATAAGGCAGAAAGTTTTCTAATGCTTGGTAGCCTCTTCGCTGTATTGCTTGCTGGCGTTGCAATTGCTTTGACCGCAAGGCGTTACGCCGAGCGGCATTTTGACTACGTGGCGATTCTCAAGACGCTTGGCTGCACCTCCGGTCAAATCATGTCTTTGTATATGAGCATTCAAGTCGTACTCGTGATTGTTGCCATCATTGTTGGCTCATTCTTGGGGTGGGGGATTCATGCCTTAATTTTACAGGCTCTGCAGGCGGTTATTTCGGTGAACCTGCCTCCGGCAGGCTTTACCCCTTATATTATCGGCTCAATGACTGCCATCATTTGTTTGTTGTCCTTTGCGTTGCCACCGCTCTTGGCGCTACGTAAAACATCGCCATTGCGGGTTCTGCGCAAGGACCTAGACGACAATACATTGGGCGCGAAATTGCCTTATGGCATAGGCTTGTTAGGCTCACTGGTCTTGATTCTTTGGTATAGCCAAGATGTATTATTGACAAGCATCTTAGTATTGGCTGTCTTTGGCGTGGTGCTGGTGCTCGCGGGCATATCTTGGTTATTGCTACGCTCTAGCAACAGTGTTGGCATGAAGGCGGGCAGCGCTTGGAAGCTTGCTATGTCTGCAACACGACGTCGCCGCAAACAAAATATTCTGCAAGTGTTGGTGTTCTCTTTAACCATCATGTCCTTGTTGATTCTAGCGCTACTGCGCACGGATCTCATTCGCGACTGGCAAGCCCAATTGCCTGCGAACACCCCCAATCATTTTTTAATGAACGTGACCGAGCCGCAAGTGTCAGGGATCGAGGCATTCTTCCGCGAAAACGGTGTTGAGCCTAATCAATTCTTCCCCATGATGAGCGCAGGGGTAACCCGCATCAATGGTGAGACTCCGATCTTGCGCCGCAGCGATGAAGAAGAGCAAAGCAATTTGACTGAGCGCAGTGCAGGGACCGAACAAGCGGCAGAACAAACCGAGAGTGAAGGTGAAGAAGAACGCCCTCGCACAGTAAGCAATCGGCAAGTGACATGGACCAATCGCCTACCGATTGATAATCAAATAGTAGAGGGCCAGTGGTGGGGCGATGATGCGCAGCCTGGCTTTGTCTCCTTAGAGGACGACTACGCTGAGCGTTTAGGCGCTAAGATAGGCGATGTGATGGAGTTCGATGTTGGGCAGGGGCGTTTGATGGAGGCGACCGTGCAGAGTCTGCGAACGGTGCGTTGGGACAATATGCAGCCCAATTTCTTCATTATATTCTCGCCCGGTTCGCTCGAGGGGCTGGGTGGCACATACCTATCTACCGCGCTCATGGAGCAGGAACAAAAGGCGCTAATCAATGGCCTGCTGCAGCAATTCCCTACCATTGTGGTCATTGAGATTGATGCCTTAATCGAACAGATTCAAAACATCATCGCGCAGGTAACCTCGGCTATCGAGTTGATCGCTTTCCTAGTCTTAGCCTGCGGGGCACTCGTGCTATTAGCGTGCGTGACCGCCACCTTGGATGAGCGCTTTCGCGAGAATGCTATTTTGCGCACGCTGGGGGCGGGCCGGCGTCTGATTCTTTCGAGCCTTTTCATTGAGTTCGCCAGTATTGGGCTCATCGCCGGGGTCATTGCGACTGTAGGGGCAGAGACCAGTCTTTACTATTTGCAGACACAAGTCTTTGCGCAGGACTTCAATTTGCACTATTGGGTATGGCTCGCTGGACCTATAATAGGCATGGTGGTGATTGCCACTTTGGGAGTCATGGCAACAAGACGAGTTGTGAACACTAGTCCTTTGACAGTGTTGCGTCACATTGGTTAAGCACATGGATGTTAGCGCTCTATGATTGAAACTGTCATAGAGAGACACTATTTGAATGACTTGAGCATTCACAAAATGGAGGGATGAATTATGAACACTAAACTTTTGCTAGGCACTATGTCTGTATTCTTAAGTGCTGTGGTGTTTTGTGGCTCCGTGACTGCGCAAGTGCAACGTCCGGTGCAAGAAGTGAAAGAGGTCAGCCGAGCCTGCATTTTCGGAGATTGCGAAAATGGCTACGGCACTTTAGAGATGAAGACCACGCTCGGCACCGATGTCTATCGAGGCAATTTCAAAGATGGCAAATATCATGGCTACGGCAAGCTAGAGCAGATGGTTTCTTTGACCAATAGAGCCTATTACGACGGCAATTGGGATATGGGCATTCGAACTGGGCGTGGCACCTATTTCAATGGCTTCGACAAGCTCTATATCGGCCAGTGGAAGAACGATAAGCGCGAGGGGCGCGGCTCGTATTTCTTTGGCGTGCAAGATTGGACCCCAAACAAATATTCGGAACATTGGTTGGCTGAAAATGTCGAAAATTACACGGGCGAGTTTGTGAACGACCTCTATCAGGGGCGGGGAACTTACCGATGGCCTGACGGTCAGAAGTACATTGGCGAATTCTTCGCTAATGATAAACATGGCCCTGGGACTTTTATCTACCCTAGCGGCACGATTAGGGAACAAGTCTGGGAATACGGCGAGTTCGTTCGCTAGCCAAACATGGGGCATGATGCCCGCTGCTCAGGCTACTTAAGGAAGTCACATGGATTTACAAGCAATTCGTCGAGAGTTTGTGAAAGGCGCGCTGGATCAGCAGGACCTTACCCAAGAGCCGCTAGAGTTGTTCGGGCGTTGGTTGCAAGAAGCTATAGATTTTGGCGTGCCGGATGCAAACGCAATGACGGTAGCATCGGTTGGCAAAGACGGTCAGCCGAGCCAGCGCATCGTGTTGTTGAAGTCGTTTGATGAAAAGGGTTTTGTCTTCTTTACTAATTACGAGAGTAGAAAAGCCCGTGAGATTAGTGGCAACGCGCGGGTTAGTTTACATTTTCCGTGGCATAGCATCGAGCGGCAAGTGGAAGTGTCGGGCGTGGCCGAGCGTATCTCTATCGCCGAGTCGCAAAAATATTTTAGTTCGCGTCCGCGTGAAAGCCAATTGGCTGCGTGGGCATCGGCCCAAAGCCGGCCATTGTCATCCAAAGATGTGCTGTTGAAGCAGTGGCAAGCCATTGGTCGCAAGTATGCGCAAGGCGATATACCTCTACCAGAGTTTTGGGGGGGGTATCGAGTGCGACCATTGCAAATTGAGTTTTGGCAGGGCGGTGAGCATCGATTGCACGACCGCTTCGAATTCACCTTGCAAGCAGGTGAGAGCTGGAAAGTGGAACGCCTGGCCCCTTGATCTATGCCCGCCATTAACTGGCGGGCGTCATGTTTAGTCTTTCCACTTCTTTAGTTTTTGTGGGACTAACACTTTCTTCAAGCGCGCATATTGCGGCAAACCATTCTTATAAGGTGGGTAATCTTCGCCTTGAATCAGCGGAGTGAAATACTCGCGAGCTTTTTCTGTAATTGCAAAACCGTCTTTACTAATAAAATCGCGTGGCATTGTTTTTTCAACATTGGCCACGTCAGATAGTTTGGCTTCGCCAACACTCCAACGATACTTCTTGCCAGGCCCACGAACGATTGTTGGCATGATGGCGTTTTTGCCTGCTAGTGCGAACTCGACGGCGGCTTTTCCCATGGCATAGGCTTGTTCAACATCGCTTGCTGAGGCGATATGGCGAGCAGCGCGTTGCAGGTAGTCTGAAACGGCCCAGTGATACTTATATCCTAATTCACGTTTGATCATTTCGGCGACAAATGGCGCGACGCCTCCAAGTTGCACGTGACCAAATGCGTCTTTGCCCCCGGCGTCGGCAAGGAAGCTACCATCTTTATTTTGCGCCCCTTCCGAAACTACGATGGCGCAATAGCCGAATTTTTTCACACAGCTTTTCACTTTCGCCAAGAACTTCTTCTGATTGAATGCAATTTCTGGGAACAAAATAATGTGCGGCGCATCCCCCTCTTGTTCGGCTGCTAGTCCGGCCGCCCCTGCAATCCAACCTGCGTGGCGCCCCATGACTTCCATGACGAATACTTTGGTGGAGCTTTCACACATAGAGGCGACATCCAGGCCAGCTTCGCGTATGGATACGGCGACATATTTTGCAACCGACCCGAAGCCTGGGCAGTTGTCAGTAATTGGCAAGTCATTGTCGACAGTCTTAGGCACCCCAATGCACTGAATGGGGAAGCCCACTTCGATGCTCAACTGCGCTATTTTATTTGCAGTGTCTTGTGAGTCGCCCCCACCGTTGTAGAGGAAGTAGCGAATATTATGGGCCTTGAACACTTCCATAAGGCGCTCATATTCGGCTTTGTTTTCAGCGAAACTTTTAAGCTTGTAACGGCAAGAGCCAAATGCGCCTGAAGGGGTGTGCCTTAGCGCTGCGATATTGCTAGCAGACTCTTTGCTAGTATCGATAAGCTCTTCGCGCAGTGCGCCAATAATGCCGTTGCGACCAGCATAGACTTTGCCTATTCTGTCTTTATTTTGGCGTGCCGTCTCGATCACCCCGCAGGCACTGGCGTTGATTACGGAGGTGACTCCGCCCGACTGGGCGTAGAAAAGGTTTGCTTTGGCCATGGTGTGAGAACCTGCTAGTCTGCGCGATAGATGAATCGGCGATGTTACCCTTTCGAGCCTTTATATGGCAACGATTGCACTGAAATTGAAGAAAGAACAATAGGATACAAAATGCGAATTACAATTGGTATGTCGGGGGCGAGTGGCTTGATCTATGGCATTCGTCTATTAGAGATTCTGCAAACCGTGGATGATGTTGAGACTCACTTGATTCTAAGTGGCGCAGCCAAGATGAATATTGCCATAGAGACGCAGTGGGATCTTAGTGATGTCTTAGCGCTCGCCGATCATGTGCACTCGATCAATGACATGGCCGCTTCAATTGCCAGTGGGTCATTTCGTACTGACGGAATGATTGTGGCACCTTGTTCGATGAAGTCTTTGTCGGCGATTGTGCACTCCTATGCGGATAACCTCCTCGTGCGAGCCGCCGATGTAGTTCTCAAAGAGCAGCGACGTTTGGTGCTCATGCCAAGGGAGTCACCACTGCATGCGGGGCATTGTGAGCTGCTTCTCAAGGCATGCCAACTAGGCGCGATTATCGCGCCACCGATGCCTGCGCTTTACAATAATCCTCAGACGATCGATGACATCATCAACCATAGTGTTGGGAGAGTCTTAGATTTGTTCAATATCGAGGCGGGGGTCGTGAAGCGTTGGGAAGGGGTAAAGAAAAACTAGCGCAGCACGGTTAGAACGATCTCCCGCGCTGTCGAGTTTGTATGTAAGGGGTGAGGAATGACGTTGCAAATCAGGGCGCTGCAGGCCTGATGCAGTGCGTCATCAGCTGGCAGCTCTTGTTGTAATAATAATGTTTGCACATTACGTGCGGCGGCTTCTAGCTGCTGTGTTTGACTCAAGCTTATCGGGGTGCTGGTGAGCAAATCTTGCAAGAATGTTTGCTGATGCTGTTCGCAGCGCAACTCGATGGTTTTAATCTGTTCGCGTAGCTGTGTGAATTGATCACAGGTCACAGCGCTGGGTAGTGATTGTTGCGCCAGCTGCGCTTTCATCCAGCGTCTGCTTTCACGCAGTGGCACAACGACGTTGTCAGACCACGCTTTCGAAGTTGTCAGAAGTGAGGAGAATAGTGTTTGTTCGATCACCCCCCTAGTGCTTGCATGCCAACAGCACAGTAAAAGCAAGTTCACATCCATGCCATAGGCGTCCTGCAGGTGCAGGCAAGCTTCGCTTACCTCGTCTGCGCTGTAGACTCGACACGAATACTCCCAAAATGACTCGGTGATCATAGATTGTCCTAGGTGATAGTGCTCGGGATGTTACTGTACGGACTATTTTGAGACAATGGATACTCACGGCAACAAGCCTGAACAAAGGCGGCCATTCTAATTTGAGAACGTATTATGCATATTCACATTCTAGGTATTTGCGGCACTTTTATGGGCAGCCTTGCCGTGCTAGCGAAGCAATTGGGGCATACCGTCAGCGGCTCTGATGCCAATGTTTATCCCCCAATGAGCACCCAACTAGAAGAGCAAGGAATCGTTCTGCAGCAAGGTTTCGAGCCTGAACATCTGCAACCACACCCTGATTTGGTGGTGATTGGCAATGCAATGTCGCGCGGCAATCCGGCGGTCGAATACACGCTCAACCAGGGCTTAAATTATTGTTCCGGACCTCAGTGGCTGTCGCAGTATGTCTTGCGTGATCGCTGGGTGCTGGCTGTCGCTGGAACTCATGGTAAGACCACCACGAGTTCAATGTTGGCATGGGTTTTACGCTATGCGGGTCTTAACCCAGGGTATTTGATTGGCGGCGTGGCAAAAAACTTTAGCAGCTCGGCAGATATCGGCGAGTCGCCTTTCTTTGTTGTGGAGGCTGATGAATATGACAGTGCCTTCTTCGATAAACGCTCCAAATTCGTTCACTATTCGCCGCGCACTGCCATTTTTAATAATCTTGAATTTGACCATGGGGATATTTTCGAAGACTTGGCGGCAATTCAGCGCCAGTTTCATCATCTAGTGCGCATTATTCCGGGCAATGGTGTGATTATCTCACCGGCGGGTGATGCGAACATCGAGGCGGTGCTAGAACAGGGCTGCTGGAGTGGTCGGCAGGCAATGAATTTTCCCTCAAAAGACGAAGCTCAGCGTGGAGCGGGCGACGGCATCTCATGGTCGGTCAAGCTAGTTAATGACGATGCAAGCGTATTCGAGATCGCGAAGTTCGATGCTGGCGCCATGGTGCAAAAAGAGCAAATCACGTGGGGCTTGAGTGGTCAGCACAATGTGAGCAATGCCTTGGCAGCGGTTGCCGCTGCTCATCACGCGGGGGTGACGCTAGAGATTGCCTGTGCAGCCTTGGAGCAATTTGAAGGGGTGAAAAGGCGACAAGAGCTCGTCGGTGAGGTGGCCGGTGTGCGCATCTATGATGACTTTGCTCATCACCCTACGGCAATCGAGATTACGCTTAACGGCCTGCGAGCTAAACACACAAGTAGCCAGCGCGACGGGCGCCTTATTGCTGTCATAGAACCTCGCTCTAATACGATGAAAATGGGCGTTCACCAATCTGTTCTCGGCAAGGCATGCGCGAGTGCTGATCTCACTTTTTGGTATGACGCTGGGACTTTGGGCTTAGATTTAGCGAGCGTTGCTGCCAATAGCCCTAGCCCCGCCCGCGTTGTCGATTCCTTGGATGGATTAATAGCGGCCTTACTGCTTGAGGCGCGCGCTGGTGATGACATCGTGATCATGAGCAACGGAGGCTTTGGTGGAATTCACCAAAAACTGCTGCAAGCCTTACGCGCTAAAGTCTAGGAGCAAAAAGAATGACTGACCCAGACACGCTTGGGAAAAGTAAGAGCGAGACAATTGCACTGTTTCCATTGAAATCGGTGTTATTTCCTAAAGGTCGATTGCCACTACAGATATTCGAGCAGCGTTATATTGATCTGATCAGGGAATGTTTGCGCAACGATAAGGGCTTCGGTGTTTGTTTGCTTAAAGAAGGCGAAGAGGTGGTCACGCCGGGTTCGCATCAGCAAGTGCACCGAGTTGGCACCTACGCCAAAATCGTCGATTGGGATCAACTTCCCAATGGCCTGCTTGGCGTGACGGTCGAAGGGGTGCACAAATTTATGGTGCAGGAGTGCGACTACGATAAGAACCAAGTGTTGAGAGCAACAGTAGAGTTCTGCGATGTCGATTTAGTGGGCGAAGAGGCGATCGAATTAGAGCAGCATCACGAAGTGTTGGTGGATTTAGTCGAGCAATTGGTCAGTCACCCGGTGATCAGCAAATTGGGGATGAATATCGCCTATCATGATTTGCGAGAATTAGGGTGGCGCTTAAGTGAGTTGGTGCCTTTGTCTTTGGAGCGCAAGCAAGCGCTACTTGAGTTGCAAGACCCAAGACAGCGTATCGAACAGATCGAAGCGCTTCTTCATCAGATGATTGATGAAGGTGGAGGAGGTTAACAGATGCTAGAGCAGTGGATTGTGACCAATGATTGGTCTCAAGAGCAGTGGCTAGTGGCGAGCATTATTGGCTTTGTTGCCGTCGCGGTCGTTGTGATCATATTTAGGTTGTACACGATCTTTAAGATGAGCAGCAAAAAAAGGGAGCGCCCGAATTTACGCGTTGGGCGTCGGCTGCGTCGCCATCGTTAGATGAGTATGCGATCCAAGGCATAGGCGGCGATAGCAAGAAAGACGATGACGCCGACAAGTGAGCCTAGCAACGCCACAATGCGAAAAGATTTGCCGTTGCTCGGGTATAATCCGCTTTGCTCATACTCGCGCTCTTGTGTATTGCTTTGGGCAGAGGGCGCCGAATGTGTTTCTTGTTCTGCGGGCTCAGGTTTAGTGTTCATTTAATAATCTCTTCATCGCAGTGAGTTTACAAACGTACAAACAGTGTGGGAATGCACAGTGCCAAGTCGAATTTTACTATTGTTTATCACTATTGCGAGTTTTGCCTCAGTGAACGCCATTGTCATTAGGCATGATACTGGATACTCACAATACGTGGCTAGTGAATCTCGATTTCCAGCAGTATTTTGGTTGGAGCAACGCTCCCAGCGTAAGGTCTGTGTTGCCACGCTCATCCATCAGGAATGGGCACTGACGGCGGCGCATTGCGTAGAAGAAACAGATATGCGCGGTCATATTCAACGCGGCGGTGAGTATATCGTGCAAATCGCAGGGTTGACGGCTGGCATCGATAAGGTCGTCATGCACCCCAATTATGCGTTTCGGTACGATGAGGCGCGCTTAGATCAAGAAGTAGATCTCGCCTTATTACATCTAGATGCCTCGGTAGCGTTGCCAACGCCCTTGGCCTTATATCGCTCCAATGATGAGCGTGATCGCGTTGCCACGATGCTAGGTTGGGGGTTTTCGGGTATAGGAACTACTGGTATACAGCGTGATGATGGCCGCTTTCGGCAGGCTCGCAATCTTGTGTCAGATGCGCAAGCTAGGCTGCGTTTCGATTTCGATGATCCACGGTTACCCGGTAATCGGGCAGTCGATTTAGAAGGCTTGCCTGGGCTGGGTGATAGCGGCGGGCCCGCCTTGCTGCAAACCGATGACGGCTGGCATGTCGCGGGTGTAGCGGTGGGGGAAATCTCAGCGAAAGATGCCCCCGCTGGGGTGCAAGGGCTTTACGGTGCAGTCGGTGTCTATGAGCGCATTTCAGCTCATGCAGCGTGGATCGACTCGATCACTGGTGAGTCAGCAGATTAGTAAGTGTTTACACATGCGCTAGCGCTACTAGGGAGGAACTGTGCCGTCTTCCCCGTCATATAATAGGCCAAAAGGCCTAGCCATTCGCGACTTGCCTGACGCAGGGCCAACATATGTTCTGCGAAGCGAAATTCTAATCGCCACATTCTTTCGTGATCCGAGCGAAAATCTACTGGGTAGGGAATAATCGACCATTGCCGTGCGCAAAAGATTCCGACGGCACGTGGCATATGGGCCGCTGAGGTAATCAATAGCCAGTGCTGTGTGGGCGTTGGTGTAAGCATCTGCTGGCTGTAAACAACATTCTCCCAGGTATTGCGCGACTGGGATTCCAGTAAAATGTCGCGCTCGGCAAGCCCTAGGCTTTTCATGAGCGGGGGGATGTTATCTGCTTCTGTGCTAGAGCGGCGGTCTAGGCTGCCGATGCCACCAGTGAACACAAGCTTCGCTTCGGGGTATCGCCGCGCCAAGTTTTGAAAGGCTAACAATCTCTCCGCGGCCTCGTTCGTCTGAGTTTGCTCCCAAGTATCACTACCTTGTGTATCGATGAAGCCACCAAGCACGATTATGCCATCGAGGGTATTGGGTAAAGTAGGTGAGGGGGTAAAGCGTTTCTCCAACGGGTATGACAGCCAGTCAGCAATTGGCAAAACCGCAACGCTCAGCGCTGCAAGGCAGCAAGCGCCAAGAAGGGTTCTGCCACTGCGTCGCCAGCCAAGCAGTAGTAAGAAATAGGCAGTGAGCAGCAAAATAAGAAGTAAACTGTCGGGCGAAATGAGCGCCCACATGATTTTTGATGCCCAGAAAAATACACTGTCCATTAACGCCCTTATCCAAGCGAGTCGCAATAATAAAATAGTGAGCTATTGTAGCGTTGATCGAGGACGCAGTCCGCTTTTGCGGGCGATTGATGTGAGTAAATAACTCTATGCAAGCTTGTGTAAGTTCCCTAGAAGTTTGCTACCATCATTACTCTGAATTATGCCGTGTATAACCTAAGTCTTATAAGGCGTACACGGCATTATGACACTTGAACTATCTTTGGAGATTCCTCAATGAGCATCGCAACTGGCGACAAGATTCCTGCAGTAACTATGAAAGTAATGGGTGAAAAAGGACCGCAGGACATCACAACCGATGAAGTTTTTGCCGGCAAGAAAGTTGTGTTATTTGCAGTGCCTGGTGCGTTTACTCCTGGCTGCACAGTGACACACTTGCCCGGATATGTTGTACAGGCAGATAAGATCAAAGCAAAGGGTGTTGATACGATCGCTTGTTTGTCAGTCAACGATGCGTTTGTGATGGACGCATGGGGTAAATCACAGAACGCCGAAGAAATCCTGATGCTTGCTGATGGTAATGGCACTTTCACAAAAGCCGTTGATCTAGAAATGGACGCAGCGGGTTTTGGCATGGGAACACGCAGTAAGCGTTATGCCATGATTGTGGAAAATGGCGTGGTGACTCATCTCGCGGTTGAACCTGCCGGTGGCATTGAAGTCAGTGCAGCTGATGCAATTTTAGCACTTCTTTAAATAAAGCCTGCGGAGATCATAAGCCCATGAAAACGGATTACATTGATTATCAAGATGGTGATGATGCGTTAGAAGGCTATTTTGCTTGGGATGAAACGCTAACCGAGCAGCAACCCGTCGTTCTCATCGCGCATGATTGGAGTGGCCGTCGCGAATTGGCCTGTAGTGCTGCAGAGAGCATGGTTGACTTGGGGTTTGCGGGCTTCGCAGTGGATATATACGGCAAGGGCATTTTTGGCAAAGACGGCGATACTGCTGGCAACTCTGCGCTGATGATGCCCTATGTCGAAGATCGCGCTTTGCTGCGTCAAAGAATGCAAGCCGCTCTGAGCGCGGTGCGCAGTTTAAGCCGGGTGGACCCTAACAGAATTGCGGTGCTGGGGTATTGCTTTGGCGGTATGGCAGCGCTTGAACTTGCACGCAGTGGCGCCGATATTGAAGGGGTGATTAGTGTGCACGGCCTACTGAATCAAAGCGCTATTGAGAACGAAAAAATACTCGCCAAAGTGCTTTGTTTGCACGGCCATGACGATCCGATGGGCTTGCCCGATCAGGTGCAGAGTTTTCAAACGGAAATGACGCAAATGAAAGTGGATTGGCAGATGCATATTTTTGGCGGAACCAAGCATGCATTTACTAACCCTAATGCTGACGATCAGTCGATTGGGACGGTATACAGCAGTTCGGCTAATCAGCGATCAAAGCGTCTTATTGCTGACTTCCTTACGGAGTTATTTGCCTGATCTAGTAATAGCGAGATTTGCAACTTTGCCAAAGAAAAGTCATGTAGAATTTACTAGTGAAAGTATGGGCGAAGAACGATGTCCTGTGCATGGCGATGATTGCCCATTCGCCGAAAAATTATTGAAGTGCCAGGAAGAGTTTTTGGCGCTGCAATCTTTCGTGCGATTAGATGAATTGACCGGCTTGTTTAATTATCGGCATTTTATGCATTCAATCGCAGTTGAATTTGAACGTGTGCGCCGTTCGGGTTTAGTGCTTTCTTTGATCATGATGGATGTGGATCACTTTAAATCATTTAACGACCTCTGGGGGCACGAGTCTGGCAATACTGCCTTGAGAGAGCTGGCAAGAACAGTGCAAGCCACGGTGCGACGTGCTGATATTCCTTGCCGTTATGGTGGCGAAGAGTTTACCATTTTATTGCCACATACCCCGCTTTCTGCCGCTGTTAACTTGGCTGAACGGCTACGCACTAATATTGAGAACATGACTCTGAATATTTCAGGTGAGAAAGTTAAGATGACCGCAAGTTTTGGTGTGGACTGTTTTACCGAGAATGACACCATCGATGCATCCCATTTTATCGCTCGGGCCGATGCCTATTTATATAGCGCCAAACAATCTGGTCGTAATTGTGTGAGACATGCTCCTACTCGAGATGAGACTTCGGTGAGCAATGAAGAACGAGACCTCTTGTTAGGCGGTTAACTATACTTGTTTTGCTGCACGGTCTAGCTCGCAAGCCAAGTGATGTAAAATTGCCGCCGTTGCCCCCCAAATTCGATACCCCTCATGATGAATCTCTAGCGTTTCGCGTTCACTATTTTGCACCATTATTTTCGATCGCGAGTAGGCAGTTGGGTTTAGTGCCAAACTAAGTGGCAAATTGAAAATGTGTGCCACTTCGCGTGGGCAAGGCACTAAGGGAGTCTTGGCTGAAAGCAAGCCTATAATTGGCGTGACGCAATACCCCGAAGGCATTAGCAATTGCCCTAATCGACCGACTACTCGCACGGCGTCTGCTGGCAATCCTATTTCCTCTTCGCTTTCGCGCAAGGCTGTATGAACTGGGCCTGCGTCACCTGGGTCTTCTTTGCCACCAGGAAAGGCAACTTGCCCTGGGTGGCTGCTCAAGTGCTCGGTGCGTAAGGTCAGCACGACGGCTGAGGCATCGAGATCGTAAAAAATGGGGATTAATACTGCTGCTTTGCGAAAGTTTCTCTCTGGCAGTTCGCGGGAGTTAATGAGGCGATTGATCGCTTGGTCGGGATGCTGTATTGGTCGGCGCTCATAAGCCTGCGTTTGCTTACAATATCGCAAAAGTTGGTTTAGCAATGGATCAAGGCTAGCTGACACTGTCATTTGGGGTTCGCTTCAAAGAGTCGTCTTGATTATAACCCCAAAAGAAATGTTTTGTTGGTGGGGCATCTCGTTCTGTGGAGTCACTGCTTGTTTGTATGCGGGTTTCAAGCCGATACAGTCTATGCCTATAATCAGTGCTTACTTTCATCTTAAGGCAGGGTGGCCAAAGGTGAATTCATATAGAAAACGAGGTGGGGTATGAAGACGCGGGTAACGCAAATGCTCGGTATTGAGCATCCAATAGTACAAGGTGGCATGCAGTGGGTTGGGCGTGCGCAGTTAGCAGCGGCGGTCTCCAATGCCGGTGGGTTGGGGATATTGACCGCTCTAACGCAAGCCTCGCCAGAGGATTTGTGCAAAGAAATTTCGCGTTGCCGCACCATGACTGATAAACCTTTCGCCGTTAATCTTACTATTTTGCCAACAATAAAACCGGTTCCCTACGGTGAATACGTTGATGCCATTGTGGAATCGGGGGTTCGAATTGTCGAAACTGCGGGCCGCAATCCAGAGCCATGGTTGCCAGCGTTTAAGAAGGCTGGGATCACTGTTATTCATAAATGCACTTCAATACGACACGCACTCAAAGCTGAGGCTATTGGCTGTGACATGGTCAGCGTAGATGGGTTTGAATGCGCAGGGCACCCCGGAGAGGATGACGTCACCAACTTGATATTGCTGCCATTGGCGGCACGTAGATTAAAAATCCCTTTTCTTGCATCCGGTGGTTTTGCCGATGGCCGAGGGCTTGCAGCAGCATTGGCAATGGGGGCGGATGGCATCAATATGGGAACGCGGTTCATGGTGACAGAGGAGGCGCCCATTCATCACAGTGTCAAACAGGCCATGGTCGAGGCCAGTGAGCTGGACACCACACTGATTTTCCGCAGTCTGCGAAACACTTCTCGTGTATTTAGTAACTCAGTAGCAAAGCAAGTGGTCGCCATTGAGGCTCAGGCTGGGGAGACACAATTCGATGATATAGCGCCTTTGGTCAAAGGTGTGCGTGGCCGCGAATTATTTGAAACAGGTGATCTTGAACACGGCGTCTGGTCGGCGGGAATGGTTATTGGCTTGATCGATGACATACCAAGTTGTCAGACCTTGCTAACAAGGATGGTGGCCGAAGCTCAAACTATTATCTCTGAACGTCTACAGGGGCTACTGGCAGATTCCTGAACTAAAGTAATAAGGGGGCTTTATGGAAATCAAAGATAAAATTGTCGTAGTCACTGGCGCAGCGAGCGGCATTGGACGTTCACTGTGTGAGCGTTTTGCTAGAGACGGTGCACGAGCGGTGGTATTAGCCGATATCGATAGCGCTGGGGTCGAGCAGGTGAGCGCAAGTATCGCTGGGCAGACACAAACGCTGGCCATTACAACCGATGTTAGTAAGGAGCAGGATATTCAGACGCTTGTAGACAAAACTCTACAAAGTTTCGGGCATATCGATTTGTTCTGCTCGAATGCTGGGGTTTTTACTATGGGCGGTGAGGAGGTTGCGAACGAGCATTGGCAGCGGATCTGGGATATTAACCTCATGGCGCATGTGTACGCATCGCGAGCCGTGTTGCCCAGCATGTTGGCCCGCGGGGAGGGCTATTTGCTCAACACCGCTTCGGCCGCCGGCTTGCTAAGCCAAATTGGCTCTGCACCCTATGCGGTGACCAAGCATGCGGCGGTTGGCTTTGCGGAGTGGCTTGCAATTACTTATGGCGATCGTGGGATTAAAGTCTCAGTGCTCTGTCCGCAAGCGGTTCGCACGCAGATGACCGCTGGAGGCACGGGGGCCGCGGGGGTTGATGGCATGTTAGAGCCCGAACAACTGGCGCAAACAGTCATTGAAACGCTCGCACAGGAGCGATTTTTGGTGCTGCCACATCCAGAAGTTTTAAGCTATATGCAACGTAAAACAGCGGATTATGACCGTTGGCTTGCGGGCATGCGCAGGCTGCAGGAACGCTTTGGAAATGCTCCAAAATAGTATTCACCCTTTCCCCGAGGGCGCATTTCCTTATAATGGCGGCTCGGAGATTTTTATTCACACAAGCTAGGACCCGTTTATGACAGACGCAATCGACAAACACTCGGTAGTCGAAATTCACTACACGCTTAAAAATGCTGAAGGAGAAGTCATGGATTCTTCTTCTGGTGGCGCGCCGCTAACTTACCTGCACGGGACTCATGGTTTGATCCCAGGCCTGGAAAATGAGCTCAAAGGCAAAAAAGTGGGTGATTCCTTTAATGCTGTAATACCACCAGAACTCGCCTATGGCGAAGCTGATGAAGGCTTGATCCACGTAATCGACAAGTCGATGTTCCGTGGCGTTGAGACAATCGAGCCAGGCATGGTGTTCACTGCGCAAGGTGAAGGCGGTCAGCAGCACATTCGTGTAAAAGCGGTAGATGGTGACAAGATCACAATCGATGGAAACCACGAGATGGCAGGCAAGACGCTACACTTCGACGTAGAAGTCGTGAGCATCCGTGCTGCCACTCCTGAAGAGATTGACCATGGCCACGTCCATGGCCCTGATGGTCATCACGACCACTAAGGCTTAGGCTTCATTATCTAGAAGCGCTAAGTAGTTTCCGTCTGGGTCGGCAATGATTGCAATATTGACGCCCGGGCGGATAGTTTTAATTGGGGTCACAGGCTTATAAGCGGCTGCCTCGCACTTCCCCGCGCATTTGCTAAGTTTTGTTAGCTTCACATCTTCACTACTATGCCCCGTAGCCGATGATAGCTTTGGTTTCGAAGAACTCTTCAAACCCTTCGATGCCCCATTCGCGGCCATTACCAGACTGTTTATAACCGCCAAAGGGAGCGGAAAAGTCCGGCGCCGCACCATTGATATGCACCATGCCAGTTCGCAACCGTCTTGCCACTTGCCGAGCATGCTCGGGTTCGCCAGACACATAGCCGGAGAGACCATAATCGGTGTCATTGGCTTGCATTACCGCGTCGTTTTCATCCTTATAGGTCAAAATTGTCAGCACGGGGCCAAAAATCTCTTCTCTGGCGATGGTCATTTGATTATTGGCGTGGGCGAAGATAGTGGGCCGCACGTAATAGCCTTTCGAGAGCCCTTCAGGCTTGCCTGGGCCGCCAACGATAACCGAGGCGCCTTCTTCTATGCCTTTTTCGATCAAGCTTTGAATGCGCTCATATTGCGCTTTGCTGACCACCGGGCCGAGTCGGCTGCTCTCGTCGCTAGGGTCGCCGACTATGGCTTTGGCCGCGGCGGCCTTGGCTATCTCGATCACCTCTTCGATGCGCGACTCTGGCACAAGCATACGGGTTGGCGCATTACAGGACTGACCACTATTGCTAAAGCAGGAAATCACACCGCCGGTGACAGCGCGCGCGAAATCCGCGTCGTCGAGTATGATATTGGCTGACTTGCCGCCCAATTCTTGCGTGACTTTCTTGATGCTATCGGCCGCCGCCTTCGCCACTTCTCGCCCTGCTCGAGTAGAGCCTGTGAATGAAACTAGGTCGATGCCAGGATGCGCTGAGATTGCCGCACCGACGCTTGGGCCGTCACCATTGACAAGGTTGTAGACGCCGGCGGGAACACCGGCATCGGCAATAATTTCACTTAGAATATAGGCGCTAACTGGTGACATCTCACTAGGCTTAATGACGATGGTGCAACCGGCAGCCAGTGCAGGTGCAATTTTACAGGCCACCTGATTGAGCGGCCAATTCCAAGGAGTGATGAACCCACAAACACCGATAGGCTCTTTCACAATACGACTTTTTCCTCGATCCTGCTCGAACTCAAAGCCGCGCAATAGCTCGCGTGCTGTTGTGAAATGGGCTATTCCTGTGCCCACTTGGGCTGAACGGGCAAAAGTGATCGGTGCGCCCATCTCGCTTGAGATCGCGCTAGCAAGCTCTTCAGCGCGAGCCTTAATGCCGGCGATAATCTTATCTAGTATGTCGATGCGCTGGACGACAGTCGTCTGCGACCATGCAGGGAAGGCTTCGCGTGCCGCTAAGACGGCTGCATCGACATCGCTGCCGTTGCCCATGCTTACCGTTGCATAAGGCTCCTCAGTGGCGGGATTAATCACGTCGATGGTTTTACGCTGTGCTGGTTTAAACCATTTGCCGTTGATATAAAAATTGCTGCAGTCGATAGTCATGGCTAATACCCCTAAAGATTAAGACGAACAGTATAACTGAAAAAAAATGCCGCTTGAGTTACCTTAGAGCCTCGAGAGCATTATCGCAACGAGCAGGGAACAGAGAGAATATATAGAAATGCTTAGAATTACGCGCACCATTGGATCTTACCTTGCTTCTTTCTTAAGCAAACCAAGGCCTGGCTATCAACAGCACGACACGACGTCCATGGAATCGATTTTAAAGGTAATAAAACCTGGCGATATTCTATTGGTCGATGGTAACTCTCGCATTAGTACGGCAATCAAATATTTAACGCAATCGACTTGGTCTCATGCCTGCCTTTATATGGGCGCCCCAGAACCTAGTACCGAAGCTCTGTCCCTAGTAGAGGCAGATCTCAACAACGGTGTGACTATGGTGCCGTTGAGCAAGTACGCGGATTATAATGTGCGCATTTGCAGGCCGGTTGGGCTCAATGAGGCGGAGCGCAAATCGCTATTAGATTTTGTACAGGAGCGTATCGGGTTTCGCTATGATCTGAAGAATATTTTCGATTTGATGCGTTATTTAATCCAAAACCCCGCTGTTCCCACTCAGTACCGAAGAAGCATGTTGAGTTTGGGAAGTGGGGAGCCCACCAAAGCTATTTGTTCCACTCTAATCGCGCAAGCATTTCAGTCAATCGGCTACCCTATATTGCCTCGCAGTAGCGTTGCAGAAGGCAGCGATGAGCAAATGTTTGAGGCGCGCCATCATACTCACTATGTCCCTCGGGACTTCGATCTTTCACCGTATTTTTGTGTGGTAAAGCCGACGTTGGAGTTGGGGTTTGATTTCCACGTATTGCGGTGGCGTGAACCTGAGAAACAGGAAGCCGAATTAGAGCTCGCGCAGCGCCAGTAAACAGGGCGCTGCGCAGTCATTGTCGATTAGCGCTGATACCAAGGTGTCTTGATTAATAGGTCAGGGTCAACTCCTGGTTTTGGAACCATCTTCTGCGTACGTCCATACTGATTGTCTCCCCCATACAGGTTGAGTTCTGAGTCCACAGTAAAGGCATGCACCTCCAGAAAACCGGTTGGGCCGTCACGCTCAACGATCCAAGAATAGAGTCGGTTGCCATCGAAGTCGAGTTTCACAAATCGCAAGGGGTTGAGATCTGTCATCCAGACCGCGTCTTCGTTGACGATCATATCTAGTGGCAAACTAAACCCAGTCCACGTATCAACGTGTTCAAATACGGCTGGGTCAGCAGTGGTGCGGAACACATTGACGCGGCCCCCTGAGCGGTCGAGACCAAAAATGAGACCGTTAGGCCCAGCTTGTACAGAGTGGACCCCATTGAATTGGCCGGGCTCAGTGCCAAACCCGCCGAACTCAGTAAGGTAATCGAAGTCGCTGTCCAAAACGACGATACGGTGATTGTCTAGTCCATCTGCAATTAATACGCGGCCATCGGGAAGGAAAGCAACATCTTGCGGGCGACCAAAATGGGTCTTGTCTGCCCCAGGGACGTGTTTCTCACCTAAAGTCAGGATCAATTCACTGCCATCGTTGCTGAACACATAAATGGTATGGAAAGTCTCATTGATCACCCACACGTGCCGCTCTGGGTCATAGGGGTTTACTCGAATACGGTGCGGGCCAGGGCCCTCAGAATTCTCGCAAAGAACATCCCATTGATTCCAGATGGTGATGATGTTGCCGTCACCATCGAGCTCATAGAGACAGTTTTTCCAAGTGCGTAGCTCAGTATCGGTAAGCACATTGATGCCCAATGACCCCGCATAACCTGCGTATTCGGAGGGGACAGGTTGCGGTAGGCGTGCTTCGCCGCGCATGGCTACAAGGAGTCGGTCTGGCGATTCAGATTGCACGCCCGAATTGCCTCCGAAGGCAAAGCCAGGTTCGGCGAAGGGTTTGTGCCAACCTGGCAATATATCGTAGGGGCTAGGACCAACAGGGCCCAAGACCACTTCTGCAGCATGGGTATTGAGGCTGAACAGGGGGAGGCAAGCCAGAGCGGCCCCCGCTAAAAATCGGCGTGTTGTGGTTCGCATTGTTATACTCTTTTTAGTGTTTTATGGTCGTAGTGCTCGGTTGAGTATACCGCGCGGCCACGCTGAAAACAGTAAAAAGCGAGCAGCGCCTTGCTAGGCGGCGTTCAAGGTGGGGGTGTCTTGGGCGTGGGCATCGCCTTTTAGTCGCTCTGACTGACTCGTCCACTTTAATATCTCAAGTTGGCCATTGTGACCTTCGACCATCGCGGTGCAGCTTTCTACCCAGTCGCCAGTATTGCAATAAAGAATGTCTTCGAACATTGTCATCTCGGCGTGATGGATGTGCCCGCACACGACTCCCTGCACGTGTTCTAGGCGCGCAGATTCGACCACGGCCTCCTCGAATTTTCCGATGTAGCTGACGATATTTTTGACTTTGTGTTTTAAATGGGCGGCCAATGACCAATACGGCAAGCCAACTAGCCGCCGCGCTGCATTGATGATGCGGTTCATGAAGAGTAGGTGGGTATACATTGAGCTGCCAACTTTAGAGAGAAACGGGCTGTATTTAACGACCGAATCGAATTGGTCGCCGTGCAATACCAATAGTTTGCGATTGTCAGCGGTGGTATGGATTGCTGTATCGCTTATTTCGATATTGTCGAAGCTATGCCCGCAGTAATGACGCGCGCTTTCATCGTGATTGCCAGGCGTATAAATAATACGCGTCCCCTTGGCGGCCTTTTTGAGTATTTCATTGACGACTGCTTGATGTGATGCCGGCCAGTAGGACTTCTTTTTCATTTCCCAGCCATCGAAAATATCGCCGACTAAATATAGAAACTCACAGTCGGTGCGGTAAAGGAAGTCTAGAAGAAATTCGGCTTGGCAGCCTTTGAATCCAAGATGGGTATCAGAAAGAAAGATGGCGCGGTATTTCAAAGGGTTTTTCAGCGGGCTAGCATTTTTTGCTGCGCTCATGCTTATCACCTCACATATTCAAGATGACGCACACGATAATAAACTTAAATGACAGGGGAGTTACTCGCAAGTGTCGGTTATGTGACAATCGTAACTAGATTGCTTATTTCCACGCTGGCCAGGGTGATTTCATCAGCGACTGATTGGAATAACGAATGTCTGCGCTCACATCGGCACCAATCCAATCAGGCAGCGTGTATTGCTGAGTTTCCGAAGTTAACTCGATCTCTGCAAGAACCAACCCCTTATTACTGCCTTCGAAGACATCGATTTCCCAGATCATTCCATCATGCAGCACCTTATAACGATGCTTTTCTATCGCGCCCGGTGCACACAATAGCGTTAGCATTTCATGGGCATCGCTTGCAGGAATTGCATACTCAAATTCCGGGCGACTAATGCCTTGGCTTGGGCCTTTTAATGTTAAGAATGCCGTCGTGCCATATAGACGAATGCGAACGGTGCTGCTATTCATTGTTGGAACGTAACTTTGAACGATCAACTCGCCTTTTTCTAATGCAGGGAGTTTATCGTGGATGACGAGGTATTTTCTTTCAATCTCAACGGCCATATAAAAGTAGTTTGCTTCCTTTAGTGTTTAGTTTGAAATGAATTTTTCGAGTTGCGAGCGTAGCTGTTCATTATCATTGCGTAATTGATCACGCTCATCAAGCAGTGATACAAGCAGCGCGGTGGCAGACCAGTCTAAATGTAAGTCTTGTTGTAAGCGCAGCGCCCGTTTAGCGCGACATATCATTTCGAGATCAAACAACCAATTATCTGGCCTGCCACCGGCAGGCTCTATGATGCCATTTTCTACGATGGCATAGACTTGCTCGTACTCAATGCCTATCTCAAGGCACGCCTCATCAAGGTTGATGCTGACAGAGTATTCAATTTGCATATTAAGCCTCCCACTCTTGGCGAGGGTTGAAGTTTGATTGTGTTGCCAACTGGCGCCACAATTGCTGTTCTTGATCGCTGCTTGTTTCTGGGATAACGATTTTTAACACCGCAAAAAGATCAGCAAAGCCCTTACGGGTTCGTAAGCCTTTTCCTTTTACGCGCAAGCGTTGCCCGCTTTGGCTGTTCGCTTTGATCGTAAGTTTGATTTTGCCATGCAGTGTTGGCACAGTGAGGCTTGTCCCTAGTGCGGCCTCCCAAGGAGTCACTGGTACCACAATGCTTAGGTCATGGCCGTCAATGGCATACATGGGGTGTGGGATCAACCGTATACGTAAGTACAGATCGCCGGCCGGGCTCTTGCCGACACCCGGGCCGCCTTGCCCTTTTAAACGAATGCGTTCGCCATCGCTAACTCCGGCGGGGATTTTCACTTTTAGAGTCTTGTGAATATCTTCGCGTTGTCCTTGTGCATTGTACTGGGGCAGAGAATACTCAATGGCGCGTGCCTCATCGGATAATGTGTCTTCTAAAAATAATGGCATCTCGACTTCAATGTCACGACCGCGTTGCCCGCTAAAGCCTGATTGCTGCTGGCGCCCACTTTGCGAATGCGCGCCACCGAAAATATTCTCAAAAAAATCTGAGAAGTCATGTTGTTGTCCTGCGTGAGAATTGGCTTGTCTTTGCCAGCCAGGAGGTGGCTCAAATTGTGGGCCTTGTTGACCACCATATTGGCGCAATTGATCGTATTCGCTGCGCTTTGTTTCGTCGCCAAGCACTTCGTAGGCTTCAGCAACTTCTTTGAATTTTTTCCCGGCATCATCGTGTTCGCTAACATCAGGGTGATGCTTTCTTGCCAGTTTTCGATACGCAGTCTTAATGGTTTTTAAGTCCGCGTCTTCGTTGACTCCTAAAATTTTATAGTAATCCTTAAATTCCATGTTTGGATCCACAGCTTACTAGAGAATTTAAACTAAATTGCGGCACCTCGAGGCGGAGGCGCCGCGTGCATATTAATAGGCAAAACAATAAAAAAGGCCATTGCCGCCTGTGGCGATTAGGTCTTCTTGGCTACAGCTACGGCTAGCATGAGCGCTATTAAAGGACGTTGGGTTGGCACCGCCACCTTGGCGATCGTGATGCCCAACTTGTGCGTTCCCTTCACTATTGCTAGTCCAGTCGTTGCAGGTCAGTTGTGTGCCTTCTGGGAAGGCTGTGCCGTCAAGCTGCGAGCCGGTCAAAATATCATGAGTATTAGGTGTGTCGCCGCGGCCGTTCACAAGATTACCGGCCTCAGTCAGAGAGTTTGCTTTGCCTGTCATGGCCGCTTCACTATGCAGTTGTTCCACGTTCGCGGCAATCATAACACCATTGGCATTATACCAAGGGCCACTACCGATGCGGTCCCGAGCATTGATACCTGGACGGCCGCCAGAGGCTTGCGTGCTCAAATAGGCTGCCCATGTCTTGCCGCCGGCCCCTACGGCAGTAGCGAGTGCGGCGCAGTGTGCATCAGCCCCTTGTAGTCCGCCTAAATTGCCACCATCTCCTGAACCAACACTAGTAATAAAGAAGCTCATTGAATTATCTTGTGAGTAGTTCACAGTGCTAACGCTGGCAAGCGCAATCACTGAGGCCGTTAGTAATATTTTTTTCATTTTCGGTCTCCTTGCTAATGTCCCCCAGTTAATGTTCTGATTTGTTGAGTGAAGCGGGACTTATAGAGGGCGGGGGCCGGTCTTAGTGTGACCTGTGCGATGTGAGCGCGTCAACGAAAGTGTGAGTTGTGCGTTAAGTATAAAGCAAGGAGTAATAATTGAGCGCTAGGGGTAAGTTAACACAGACAAGGCTGTTTGCAGGCTTTTTGCTATGTCTATGCGCGGCATGGGCAAGCTTGAGCTATAGCGCAGAAGAGCCCGATGCCGTGTCTATTGTCCCGGCAGCAGACCCAGAAACAGCGCTTGCTGTGAGTCAGCAGGTCACACGTTATGAGCAAGAGCTGGTGGCAATCGAGAGTGAGCTTGGCCCCTATGATGTCAATCTCATTGAGGTGCTCAATGATTTGGGCCGTTTCTACATGGAGCTGGGTCAGTTTCAATCCGCTGCCAATGTCTTTGAAAGAGCATTAAACATCACCCGGATCAGCAATGGGCTTTATAGTGAGGAACAGTTAGATATTCTGACGCAGTTGGTCAATGCCTATAAAGCGGCAGGAGAATGGGATCTAGCAGACGATAAAATGCATTTAGCCTTGCACTTGAATACGCGAATATACGAGCCGGGCTCGCAAGCCTATGCCGATGCCGCGCTGGCGTTTGGCGAGTGGAAAATACAGGCTATTCGCGGCAATTTAATGCAGCGCAGTGCTTTAGTGAATATGCGCGACATCGAACGGCTGCGGTATGTCTATGGGGCGGCGCTTGGCCCTGAGTCAGAGGTGGCGCAGGGCGAGGATGGTATGCGTACACAAACACGCTTCGACCTTCTTTATGCCAAAGCCTATGCCGAAGCGCAGGTGGCTGACTATGCCATGAGTACAATTCCCCTGCGGCTCGAGCGTCCAGTGCAGCGCTATGTTTCAGAATACGTCTGCCGAGAAGTGGTATCGGCCACAGGACAGGTCTCCGAGAGCTGCGGGACTGTGCGACGGGAAAACCCACAGTATCGCGAGTATGAAATGCAAAGACAATTATATAGGGATCGTGTGCAGGCGGCGGTCTCCTCCTTGGATAACACTATTGATGAGTTGGAGGCCTTGCTTAATGCTCAGCCGCGCCTGCAATCGGGGAACGACGGCGCCGCACCGGCAAGGCTCGAAGAGTTACGCACGATGCAGGTGAATATTAATCGCAATTATCGCCGTAGCGTAATGCGTTGGTAGTGCAAGGGCATTACAATTGATGCCCCTGATTAAACTTAGAGGATGGCATGGAAGCATTTTTAGTTTCTACCGGTTTGGTAGCGCTAGCAGAGATTGGCGATAAAACGCAGTTGCTCGCATTTATATTGGCCGCGAAGTACCGCAAACCATGGCCTATTATTTTTGGCATCCTTGTCGCGACGCTAGCAAACCACGGTCTTGCAGGCGCTTTCGGGGCTTGGGTTACCACTTTGTTCTCTGCACAAACCTTGCAATGGCTTCTTGGTGGATCGTTTATCGCCATGGCTATATGGACGCTAATTCCCGATAAGTTCGAGGAAGAGGATGCCGCCTTTGTCAAACAAGGAGTGTTTTTAGCCACTTTAGTTGCATTCTTCATGGCAGAGATGGGCGATAAGACGCAGGTTGCCACGGTGGCCTTGTCAGCGAATTACCAGGCTTTAGTTAGCGTCGTGCTAGGCACCACTTTTGGCATGTTGATCGCCAACGTGCCGGCCGTTATTTTAGGAAACAAAATTGCGGACAAAATGCCCGTGCGCCTGGTGCATTCAATTGCAGCACTGATTTTCTTGCTATTGGGTTTAGCCGTACTGTTCTGGCGTTGAGCAAGTGCTAAATGGGCCGAAATAATGGCAATAGTGGGCAAGATGCTGATTTCATTGGCTCTTGCTTGCCGCTACTAGGGGGCTGTGCAAGAATGCCCACCTTGCAAAGTCTATGGTTTTTACACTACTGATCAATCGGGGAAGTTCATGCCAAATAAGAGCCTGGCCATCATTGCTGCTATAGCCGTCATTGGCTTGCTGTTTCTGGTCTATCTGGCGGCCACATTCGAAAGCCCAGAGGGCACAAGAACAGTCGAGTTAACACCTCCTGTTCCGCGCGTACCTGAGCCCGTGCAACGAGTAGAAGTGCCACCACCCGCACCGGCAGAGCCTGCACCCGTCGCTCCAATACCAGCAGTGCCTGCGCCTGTTGCTGTGCAAGCGCCGGTGGCGCCAGAGGAGCCCGAAGAGATTATCGAACTGCCTAGTTTAAACGAAAGTGATGACATGCTTAATGAGCGGCTTGGCGGATTAGAAACTGGGACGCGTTTATTAAGTCTTCTAGTGCCTGATGACGTGATTCGTAAGTTTGTGGTGTTCGTCGAAAATGTCGCCGATGGTAATTTGCCACAATTAGAATACCCGGTGAAACGTCTACCTCAATCGATGGCGGTTCGCGAACTAGATGAAAATCTATTCGAGATGCAGACGGTGTCTTACCAACGTTATACGCCTGTAATCGATGGTTTGACTGCCGTGAACCCCGAGCAAGCCATCGCGATCTATCGCTTAATGAAACCATTATTCCAAGAGGCATACGCCGAGATTGGCTATCGCAACCGTAATTTTGATGATGCCTTAGTGCGGGCAATCGATACCGTACTTAATGCGCGAACCGCGCAGGGACCGTTTCAATTGATCAAACCGAAAGTAATGTATATCTATGCAGACTCTGAAATCGAAAGTTTCAGCCCAGTTGAAAAACAACTGCTGCGTATGGGGCCGCAAAATGCCGAAAAACTTAAGTTAGCCCTGCGCCAATTCAAAGAGCAATTGGCGGCCCGCTAGGGGTGAAGGATGAGCGTTTTAGAGCAACGGCCTGTTCTGCCTATGTAGAACAGGCCGTTGTTATTTTGAGCTACTATGACAGTAAACCCACCTCGATTTATTTTAGTTGATACATGACGGCTACCCTTACTCCAGAACAAGCGCTTAAAGATGTGTTCGGCTACGATTACTTTCGTGAGCCACAACGCGAGATCATTACCGAGCTTTTAGAGGGGCGTAACTGCCTTGTCTTGATGCCCACCGGTGGTGGTAAATCGCTGTGTTATCAGATTCCCGGTCTATTGCTTCCAGGAGTCGCAATTATCGTGTCGCCGTTGATTGCCTTGATGCAAGATCAAGTGGATGCGTTGCGCGAGCTAGGAGTTAGGGCGAGTTTTTTGAACTCGTCTCTGACGCCAGAGGAGCAAAGGGAAGTGGTAGCCTCTCTTCGGGATAACTCCCTAGATTTACTCTATGTTGCCCCTGAACGCTTGAATCAAGAAAGTACCTTGCAGCTTTTAAAATCAATTCCTGTGGCGTTGTTTGCCATTGATGAGGCCCATTGCGTCTCACAGTGGGGGCATGATTTTCGAGCCGATTATCTGCAACTATCGCTGCTACAAGAGGTGTTTCCAGATGTACCGCGCATAGCGCTGACAGCAACCGCAGACGCCAATACCAGAGAGGAGATAGCCCTGCGTCTGGGTTTGCAAGACGCTAGACATTTTGTCAGTGGTTTCGATCGACCAAATATTCAATATCGCATTACTCAGAAGCAGAACCCTCGGCAGCAATTGCTAAGGTTTCTGCGCCGAGAACACGAGTCCGATGCTGGGATTGTGTACTGTCTATCGCGTAGAAAGGTTGACGATACTGCCGCTTGGTTGGTTCAGCAGGGTTTCGACGCACTGCCCTATCATGCCGGTTTGAGTGCAGCGACGCGGCAAGAGAATCAGCAACGCTTCTTGCGTGAAGATGGCGTGATAGTCGTCGCGACGATTGCCTTCGGTATGGGGATCGACAAACCCGATGTCCGTTTCATTGTGCATCTGGATCTGCCTAAAAGTTTAGAGGCCTACTATCAGGAGACCGGGCGTGCTGGCCGTGATGGGGAGCCCGCCACTGCGTGGATGGTTTACGGCTTGCAGGATGTCATTATGCTCAGGCAGATGATGGATGCCTCCCAAGGGAATGAAAAATTTAAACGCATAGAGCGGGCTAAGCTCGATGCGATGCTCGGCTTATGTGAGATCACCAGCTGCCGCCGTCATGCCTTGCTGCACTATTTTGGTGAGGATGGTCACGATGCCTGCGGCAATTGCGATGCCTGTCTTGCCCCTGTCCCAACATGGGATGGCACCGAAGCGTCGCGCAAGGCGCTTTCCTGCGTCTATCGCACCGGTCAGCGTTTTGGCGTTAACTATTTGATCGATGTATTACTAGGCGCAGATAGCGATAAGATCATTCAGAATGACCATCATCTGATCTCCACTTATGGCATAGGCAAAGAGCTCAACGGCAATGCGTGGCGTTCGGTGTTTCGCCAATTGGTGGCCCGGGGTTATTTGAGTGTTGACCATGCCACCTATGGCGGTTTGCATTTGAATGAAAAGTCTCGCGCTTTGCTAAAAGGCGAAGAGTCCATCGCTCTGCGCATCGACGTGCAAGAGCCAAGCAGTAAACCCCAGCGTAAATCTCGCAGCAAGCAAGCGGTGGCAGATGCCGATAAAGACTTGTGGGAAGCTTTGCGACAGTGTCGAAAACAGTTCTCCGATGAAAACGATGTGGCTCCTTATGTCATTTTTCATGATGCGAGCCTCATGGAGATGGTGCACTACCGCCCCTTGAATGAGGCGCAACTACTGACTATTAACGGCGTTGGTCAAAGTAAACTAGAGAAGTACGGGGCTGCCTTCTTGCAGGTTATTAGGGAGCATGAGGGAGGTTAAGCGGTTTGATTATTTGCTCACTCGTGTAAAATGCCTCTCGTTTAATTCCACCCTATAATGCGCTGGATTTGCGATTCAGGCGGCAAGAGAGGTTAATAATGACTGCTATAGTTGTGGCGGCACTGTATAAATTTGTGCGCCTTCCCGATTTTGAAACACTGCGTGACCCCCTGCGAGAGACGATGTTGAGCCATGATGTTCGTGGCACCCTGCTGCTTGCAGCCGAAGGTGTGAATGGCACGATTGCCGGTTCAAGAGCCGGTATCGATGCTGTTCTAGACTTCCTAAAAGCCGACCCGCGCATCCAGACGCTTACCGCGAAAGAATCCTACACCGACGAAAACCCCTTCTATCGCACCAAAGTGAAACTCAAGAAAGAGATCGTCACGATGGGGGTAGAAAATATCGATCCAAATCATATCGTCGGAACCTATGTAAAACCTGCGCAATGGAACTCGTTGATTGCCGACCCAGAAGTACTGGTTGTGGATACTCGCAATGACTACGAGGTGAAAATCGGCACATTCAAAAATGCCCTGAACCCAGAGACAAAATCGTTTCGAGAGTTTCCGCAATTTGCCAAAGAGAATTTTGACCCTAAAAAACATAAGAAGGTCGCAATGTTCTGCACTGGAGGCATTCGTTGTGAGAAATCGACAGCCTTTATGAAAGAGCAGGGCTTCGATGAGGTGTTTCACTTAGAGGGTGGCATTCTTAAGTATTTGGAGGAGGTCCCTGAGGAAGAGTCTTTATGGGAAGGGGAATGCTTTGTTTTTGACAATAGAGTGACAGTGAATCACCAACTTGAGAAAGGCTCTTACGATCAATGTCATGCCTGTCGCATGCCAATAACCGAAGAAGATAAGGCGTCGGAGCAATACGAGCGCGGTATTAGCTGCCCGCATTGTTTTGACCAACATGATCCTGAGCAGCGCCAGCGTTATGCTGAGCGCGAACGTCAGGTGCAACTTTCCAAGGCGCGCGGTGAAGCGCATATCGGAGAGTCGATGGCGCAAACCATTGAGCGACGCCGGCTCGAGAAGCTCGCGGCAAAGCAGGCTCAAAGAGAGAGTTGAGCCTTGTTGTTTGGCCGGATTACTCTTCGACGAAGGCGAAGCGTGCAACGCTTTTGCCTTCGACTTCAACGGTCTCGGTAAACATCGATAATGGTCGTATCCATAAGTCGCGGGCACCATAGAGTGGGCGATAGACCACATGCTCTTCTTCTGTTTCGCTGTGTTTTGCAACGCCAATGACTTGATAGAGTTTATCTTTGTAGTGGCGGTATATTCCTGGTTGTAGTGTCATAGTGTTTCGTATTTCTCAGATTAGTCGCACTTTGCCTTAATAATGTGTGAGCTTAGCAGAAAAGCCCATGCGCTAAGCACTAGATCACAGTATTATGACGCACACACACAAACACAACTCTTTGAAGTGAGGAAAACATGCAGCAATATTTCAAGCTACTATCAGCTTTCTGCGCGGCGTTGCTATTAGTAGCCTGTGCAGGGACCTCAACACCGTCGAAGCAGGAAATGATTTTAGGCGTGTGGTCTGGGGATATCGCGGGTCAGAGTATCGTCTTGGAATATACCGAAACCGAGGTTGTCGTAGAGTCTTTCGGTGTATCTTTCCCTTACGAGTGGGTTGATGACGATAGCATTCGTTTGGATGCGATGGGGCAAGTAGTCGTGAGCACCGTCGAATTTCCAAGCGCAGACCAAATGGTTCAGCGTAGCCCGCAAGGCGTGCAGACGCTGCGTCGTGTAAGGCCCTAAACAGTGCGCCCAGCAGGCCCGATTGTTTAATGTGCTTGCTGGGGCTGGCGGTCATCATTGCGGTTCTCACGCGGGGAGCGTGAACGTTCCTGAATATAACGCATGGCGCTAACTCTTTGTTCAGGGCTCAATTGCGCAAAAATCTCTAATGTTTGCTCATGGCTTCGATCTTGGTACTGTATCCCCGCAGTGCGTAAGGCATCGAAAGCGAGCCCTATATCTTCTCTGTTCAATGGCTCCTTCGTTAGCAGGTCATTAACGGCGCGTTGGGCTTGAAATAGCGCAAAGCGCATAGGACGAATCTCATTACCGAACTCCTCAAGCACTGGGCGCAGCCGAGTTTGTGTGTCCTCGTCAAGGTTCCTCAGCACCCAAGACAGATTGGGAGGAATAGGGCGGCCATTGGGCGTATCAAAGTAACGAGCGGCCATTCCGCCAAAAACTAGGAGGTTTGCGCCCAATGAAAGCACTAATAGAATATTGAGTGCACGTCTTCGATTGATGCTCATTCCGAGAACTCCGCGTAATCATTCATCGAAATAAGGTAGAGCTCTTCTTGCCAAGAGTTCTCAGTCGATTCGATGCCAAAACTATAAAAATCTGCCATATAGATGCCGCAAACAAGAGGCAAGCACGCCACGAGTGCTGGGCGCCAAGCCCAAGTGGAGAGGCTGCCACCACGTGGCACAATCCAGTCGATGACCTTATCTAATAAGCTTGAACGCGTCTCTGCCGATACATTGCGAATAATGCGTTTCTCCATTGCCGTCATGGTGGGAACGGGAATCGCATCAAGCAGGGCATCGAGTGCTAGCTGATCGTTATGCAAAGCCTGCGCAGTAACCGACTCCGAGAGGAGCTGTCGTGCGGGTAACTGCTCATCTATGGGCCAGCGATCAATATCGCTGCCGTGGATTGCCATTAGTTGTTCGAAACGCTCTAGTGCTGTCATGGTTAGTAGCCTGATAGTGTATTGCTGCGTTCTTACGACGCTTGTAAATCTGAGAGTTGGGCTCTCAGCCCCCTACGAGCTCTTGCTAATATCGACTCTAATGCGTCGACTGAAATATCCATTACTTGCGCAATCTCTTTATTCGAAAAGCCTTGGTAGTGGCTCAGTATGATTGCACTGCGTTGTCGCTCAGGTAAGAGTTCTAACGCATTCTTTAGCGCGTCGAGCCGCTCGTTTTGCTCTGGTACGCTAGCGGGGCGATCTTTCGACTCGTGCTCATCGTTGAGCTCCCCGGTTACATTCGACTTATCTTTGCGCAGGTAGTCGATGCATAAATTATGGGTAATACGATGCAGCCATGTGGACACGCTTGCTTTGTCGGCTCGCCAGCTGTTGGCGTGTGTCCAGAGGCGCAATAGGGCCTCTTGCGTAATGTCCTCGGTGTCTTTGCTATTGCCGAGCATTCTATAGGCATAGTGACTAAGCGCTTTTATATGCTGCCGCACGGCGGACTCATAAGCTTTCGAGTCGCCACCTTGTATCGCTAGCATCAATGCTTCGTCGTCGTTCATTCTGAGAATTCTGTTCCGTAGACCTTATGCTCGAATAATACTTCTATTCGCCCCAAAAAACTGGTCGGCGTTTCAATCTCACAGAATGAAGATCGTGCCTTGCATTAATAGACATTGTTTGAATAGATATACGCAGAGGGGGGGCAAACCTGTCGTTAGGTGTTTGGGTTTTTCGCAAGGTAAATGGTATGCAAAAAAAAGGGCCACGATGCAAGCATCATGGCCCATTGAGTACTACTCACAAGTTATTCGTTAGATAGGGTTTGCAGGGCATACCACTGCGTGAACCACTAAATCTATTACCGCTGGTAATGGACTAAATGGGGCAGTGAAGTTTAGTGCTGCTAAACCTTCTGCGTGGATACCGTAATCAAGTGGCGATACCCCTGCATCGAATGTGCCTGCAGCACCTGCGTATACGTTCACGCTATAAATGGTTTTACCGCTTGGCACGCTGGTTTGTACCTGAATGACGCCAGAGCCCGGAGTAAGCAGGACTAAGCCGTTGCTCGGGCCACTATTCGGGTTAGCAAGCGATAGTGGTAAGCCGACCCCTGCAGTAGGTGCCTGATTCAACCAACCTGTCGCGCCATCAGTAATTCCGGCCGGTGTGAATGCGGTGCTGCTGCCTACTGGGGACGTTGCAAACACGTTGTAACAGCTGGGATGAGGCAGGACTACTTCATTTGGTTCTTCTGTGCAGAAGTCATTGCTAAAACTAAAGTATTTACCATTGCCGACATTCGTATCACCTGCCCATGCTGTGAAAGTTTCCACAACGGGGTCTGTGCCGCCATCGCCTGGGCATTCGCAATCGTCGTGGTTATGTCCCCAGCTTCCGTGGGTTCCGCAAGACTTGCCAGACTTATCGGACTTGCCCGATTTATTAGACTGACCTGATTTGTCAGACTTACCTGATTTGTCAGATTTTCCAGACTTGTTGGAGCTGCTTGCACCCCAGCTCCAGTTTGAGCCCCAGCTTGAACCCCAAGCGCTAGAACCGTTGTGCGAGCTGCCTGAGTAACTAGAACCACTACTTTTGCCCTTGCCTTTCTTGCCGTTTTTTCCATTCTTACTGGATTTGTCGGACTTGTCTGACTTGCCAGACTTATCAGATTTGCCAGACTTATCGGATTTGCCCGATTTGTCAGACTTGCCGGACTTATCAGATTTGTTAGATTTGCCTGATTTATCAGACTTGCCGCCATTATCGTCATCGTCGCCTGGCTCTGCTTCGACTGTTCGGGTAACAACAGCGCTTGCTGCGACGATTACATCGGCGTTGCAGAATGTGTCGGCATTAATGGCTAATTCGGAAAAGGGGATGGTAAAGCTGTGCTGATTAACGTCAGTCAAATCTGAAGCACTATGCGGGAACACGCTAACTTGCGGGTTACCGCTACCATCTGTTGGGATGTTGGCCGCATCGTCACCAATCCACGCTTGCGCAGCGGACAGTTTCCAGTCGCCAATTAACAAATAGTCGAGGAAAACGTTTTCTGCATCTGGGTTTACAGTGACGCACACTGCCCCTACTTCAACGGCGGCCTCTGTATAGAGCACAGAGCATTGTGCTTCAGGTTCAGTGACAGCCAAGACACTGCTAGCGGCGAACAAGCTTGTCAAAAGCAAGAAGATCGCTAGTGTGCTATTCAAAAATTTCATTTCCATATCCTCAATTATTCTGTGAAGCCCATGTTGTAGGTTCTAGGTTTGAGAGTCGTCGCGACCGAGTCTTCCGGTCAGTGTGCGAATATTACCCTATTGCGGAGTTTCCTACCGACCGTAATAGGGTAAAAATGGGTAAATTTCGACTAATGGTCAAACTGTCGGGATAGTTAGGTGCCAAGGGCATGATCCTTAGCGTCAACAGGCCTCAAGACAGCATTTTGACTTCTCTTTGGGGAAAGGGGATGTCGATCGAAGCGGCTTTGAGCGCATCATAGATTGCCATATTGGCTTGGTACTGGGCTTCGTATCGCACCTCGGTCTTGACCCAGAAGCGGATCCCGATATCGATACTGCTATCGCCAAAGTTCTCAATGCCTATTTGTGGTGTGCGCGCATCACTGATGCCAGGGACGGCTTTAAGCGCTTCTAGAATGACCTTGCCTGCTAATTTAGGGTCGCTGTGGTAGGCAATGCCAACGCCTAATTCTGCGATTGTGTCATTTTGAGAGTTGTGAATAATTTCGCCGACGATGTGCTTGTTGGGAATGGTGATTTTCACTTCGTCCTCGTCGGCCAAAACGGTATAGGCTAGATGTACTTCTTTGACGATGCCGCTGACGCCCTGAACTGAGATCGTGTCTCCCACCACGAAAGGCCTTGCTAGAATGATGTTTAGTCCAGCGCCATAGTTAGATAAAAGCCCCTGAACCGCTAAGCCCGCGCCGAGAGACAAGGCACCAACCGCTGCAACAAAGGGAGTAATGCTGATGCCAAGTTTGCCAAGAGCGATGATTGCGGTCATCGTAATAATAATGAGGCGTACGGTATTGGCGGCGAAGTTGCTCAATGTCACATCGAGCTGTTTCTTCTGGCAAAGGCGCAGAACAATGTTGCTCACTTTACGAGCGACTACGATGCCTATGAGGAAAACGATGATGGCGCCAATCAGCTGAAAGCTGTAATTCACAAGAAAGCTAGTCACTTGTTCGTAAATGGCGGTGAATTGTTCGAGTTCTTGCTCCATGGTCGTTTCCTGCTTCAGTGAGTTTTTCCCTATTGTAATCTGGTTTGTGGGTTTATGGGCAGCTTCGAGCGTTTGCTCGATTTCTTCTATCGACTCGCTATCTGGGCTAATGTATTCTTCAAGGCTTGTTGCCAAAAAATAGAGTGGTTATGCATAAGCCCATTGACTCAAACGAAGGCTTTAATCGGTCTGCCAGCCGGCAGTTGGCACTGTACGGCGTAGGCGCTGTTTTGGCGTTTGTCCTGCTGATGTTGGGATTAAACTCTGCCGCCAGCCTTACTAGCACTAGTACTGGGGGGGTGGCAGGGGCAGTAGATGTCGAGAACAACGAAATTACGGCCTATTTGCGCCAAGATCCTCCTGAGTTAAACACTATGGGGGCTGCCGATGCGGTAAGCGGTATTGTGTTAGGACATGTCATGGAAGGCTTGCTGCGCTATGACGAGCATGGCGAGATCGTCGCAGGGCTCGCCGAACGATGGGAAATCGAAGGTGATACGGCTACGTTTTGGATACGAGACAATGCCCGATGGAGTAATGGGGAGCCGATTACAGCACATGATTTTGAATTTGCATGGAAGACTACGTTAGACCCAGCCACCGCTTCCCAATATGCCTTTATCCTGTATGTGATAAAGAATGCGGCTGCGGCTAACAATGGCGAGCTCTCTATCGATGACGTGGGGGTTCGCGCTTTAGATGATAAAACGCTGCAAGTTACCTTAGAACAACCTATCGCGTATTTCGAGAAGATGGTGGCCTTCGCGACATTCTCGCCAGTGAACGAAGCTTTCTTCAACTCCACAAATGGCCGCTTTGCAGCCGAAGCTGAATCACTTCTTTATAGTGGCCCCTTCATGATGACAAGCTGGGTCCATGGTGCCAGTTTGCGAATTGAGAAAAATCCGTATTATTGGGATCAATCACGAGCCAAGCTCGACGCTATTAACTTTGCCTATGTCACAGAAGACACAAATACGCTGCTGAACTTGTTTAAAGATGGTCGTATTGTGCAAGTCGACCTGACTGCCGAGATGCTTGAAGGAGCCATGCAGCAAGGGTGGGTTCTTGATCGCTTCATGGATGGTAGTGTCTTTTTTATTGATTTTAACCATCGTGATGGGCGTGTTACGACAAATAAGAATCTGCGCAGGGCAATGGTGTTGGCACAGGATGCCAATGAGCTAGTCAACAGTGTCATTAAGCTACCCGGCTATGTGCCAGCAAAGAGCCTCTTCCCTGCGTGGATGCGCGGTGCAAGTCGAACGCTTCATGAAGAATATCCTCCACCTGAGGCGCCTTTTAATGTGGCGCTTGCCAAAGAGCATCTTGAAAAAGCGAAGCAAGAATTAGGGTTAAGTGAGATTCCCCCGATCATATTGCTAGCGGATACATCCCCAGTGGCGACGATTTCCGCGCAATATTATCAAGAGACGTTTAAGAAGAACCTAGGCTTGGACATCGTTATCGATCAGCAGATTTTTAGGCAGCGTCTGGCGAAAATGGAAAGCGGTGAGTTCGATATTGTGCTCTCGGGCTGGGGGCCAGACTATAACGACCCGCTTACTTTTGGTGATTACTATGCCTCGTGGAATTTGAATAACCGCGGCCACTACCGCAATGAGCGTCTCGATGAGCTTGTGCGCATCGGTCAGAACTCCCTAGATAACGAAGAGCGAATGGCGGCGTTCGGCGAGATTCAACAGATTTTATTCGACGAATCAGTGCTAATCGGCAACTACGAACGAGGCCGTGTCTATGCGACCGACCCGCGCGTAAAAGGCATTTTGCGGCGAGCGATAGGGGCAGAGACAGACTACACGTATGCCTATATTGATCTCGACGCTCAGTAACTAAGGACACTTTACTATGTGGCGTTACACCCTCAAACGACTATTACAAGGGCTTGTTACCGTTTGGTTTATTGCCACTGCTACCTTCTTCGCCATGCATAATGTTCCAGGTGACCCTCTTTCAGGGGAGCGAGCGGCTACACCAGAGATTCGCGCTAACTTAGAGGCTCGCTATGGGCTCGATCAACCTCTCGCTACACAATATATCATCTACCTAGAAAACTTCATTAAGGGAGATTTCGGTATCTCCTATACCCAACGCAATCGGCAAGTCAATGACATCATACGGGAGCATTTTCCTGTTTCGGCTACCCTCGGCATCTTGGCGGTTATGTTCGCCGCGATGGGCGGCGTGCTGTTTGGGGCGTTGACTGCCCTGTTTCGCAATCGCCTTCCCGACACCATCATAATGTTTATGGTGATCCTTGGTATCTCTGTTCCTAGCTTTGTGTTCGCAGCCCTGGGGCAATTGCTCTTAGTGAATATAAACGACCTACTCGGCTTTTCTATTTTGCCCGTGGCAGGGTGGGGGACGGTGAGCCATATGTTAATGCCAGCCTTGGTGTTGGGGATGGGGACGATGGCTTACCTGACACGCTTGATGCGCTCGTCCATGCTAGAAATTATAAACTCCGACTATGTTCGCACTGCAAAGGCCAAGGGCCTGCCGCCAGAGCGGATCTTTGCCAAGCATCAACTGCGCAATGCGATCATGCCGGTTATTACCGTGTTAGGGCCTGCGATTGCGGCAATCACTACAGGTGGTTTTGTCGTCGAGTTGGTCTTTGCAATTCCGGGGCTAGGGCGTTACTTCGTGCAAGCGGTGCAACAGCTAGATTACACAGTCATCATGGGAACGACGGTGTTCTATGGTGCCTTCCTTGTGTTCATGGTGATCCTTGTTGACCTGCTCTATGGCTGGATTGACCCACGAGTGAGGTTGCAGTAATGAATGAACCTGCCGTGAAACTGAGTCCCGATGATTTTAAACCGCTAGGCCTGCGTGAGCAGCGACATGGCATAAGCAGGCCTTCGCGCTCCTATTGGCAGGATGCCTGGGGGCGACTAAAAAGCAATCGTCGAGCCATAGTGTCTTTGTGGATTATTATCGGCTTGCTTGCTTTTGCATTAGTCGGGCCCTTGCTGTGGAGTGTTGATCCTGCAAGGCAAGACATCGATCAGATCAGCCAGGCACCGGGTGCCGATAGAAGCGCCACCATCGTGGCACCCTATGAATATTGGGGCGGGCAAGTCACCGAGTCTGCCCCTGCACAACAAGGTGTTTTTAATCTGGGGGATGCCCCCAATTCGCAAGTAGTAAGGCTAGTGTGGGACGCGTTGCCAGGGGCGTACGGCTATCGTATTTATCGCAATATTTTCCCTATTGGCGATGATCGGGTGTTTGGCCTTCCTTTGGTTGACGTGACCTCAGCGGCGGCGGGTTTTTACGAGGATCGTCTCAATCTGCGCCCAGATACTTATTACTATACCTTGGTTGCTTTAGACGAATTTGGCGGTCTAGGTGAGCAATACGAAGTCTTAGAGGTTGATGTAGAGCGGGTCATTACAGTGGATGAAGTGCGGGCGCGCAGTCTTGTGCCACCGGAACAAAACTTGGCGATAGGGGATACCGTCAATTTGGCACTACATCCATTGGGAACAGACTATCTTGGCCGAGATATGTTGGCGCGCTTGATGTCAGGGGCGCGAGCGTCACTCTTTATTGGTATTGTTGCACCCTTTCTCTTTGTATTGCTGGGTGTGATTTATGGCAGTACTGCAGGCTTTCTTGGCGGCAAAGTCGATCAGTTCATGATGCGTTTTGCCGACTTTGTCGTGGCTTTGCCTTTCCTACTATTTATGATTCTGTTTCAAGTCGTCTTTGGGCTAGGGCCTGGGCAAAGTGGCATCATTCCCATGATGGTAGCCTTGTTAGTCTTGTCATGGCCTGCCACCGCGCGTCTAGTGCGTGGGCAAATTCTGCAAATACGTCAGGAAGCCTATATCAGTGCGTCCCGCCTGCTAGGGGCCCGCAATACCTATCTGGTCTTGCGCCATATGATCCCGAATACAATGGGGGTGATTTTAGTGACGCTGACCTTTGCCGTGCCAAGTGCCATCTTTACCGAAGCTTTCCTATCCTTTATTGGGATGGGGGTCGCCCCACCCACGGCCTCATGGGGCAGCATGAGTAACGAAGGCTTGGCGACGATGTTGACGCATCCTCATGAGCTTATTTTTCCCGCAATCTTTATTAGCTTGACAGTGTTGGCATTCAATCTTTTAGGCGATGGTCTTCGCGATGCCCTAGATGCGCGTATGAGGAGCCTAGAATGAGTGCGGCATTATTAGAAGTGAGTAATTTGCACGTCGAGTTCGACACTTATGGCGGTACGGTGCAGGCCGTGCGCGGCGTCAGTTTTTCTTTGGAGGCGGGGCGTACGCTTGCCATCGTGGGCGAGTCTGGCTGTGGCAAATCGGTGACAGTGCAGGCGATGATGGGGTTGATTCCTATGCCACCAGGGCGAGTCATGCAAGGCTCGGCGCTATTGCGTGGGCACGAAATATTGGGGCAAAAAGTCATCAATGGCAAAGAAATTCGCGGTGCTGAGATTGGCATGATCTTTCAAGATCCTATGTCATCCCTGAACCCTACCATGACCATTGGTGATCAGATCGCAGAACCACTTGTAGTGCACAAGGGCTATAGTAATAAGAAGGCGTGGGCTCGTGCGGTCGAGTTGCTAGAGTTGGTCCGCATTCCTGAGGCTGAAAAACGCGCAAAACAATACCCGTTTGAATTTTCCGGTGGCATGTTGCAACGGGCGATGATTGCAATGGCGATCTCCTGCCAACCAACCGTATTGATCGCGGATGAACCTACAACGGCACTGGATGTGACCATACAGGCTCAGATTCTTGATTTGCTTAAAGACGTGCAAAAAGAGACCGGCATGGCTCTGATTTTGATTACACATGACCTGGGCGTCGTGGCACGTATGGCCGATGATGTGGCTGTCATGTATGCAGGGCAAATTGTTGAGTCGGGCAGTGTCGACGATGTGTTTTATCGTTCTGCACATCCGTATACACAAGGCCTGAAGCGCGCCATGCCAAGCAACGACCCGAGCATCGCGCGTAACTTGCAAGCTATCGAAGGAAGCCCTCCCGATTTGTTTGCTCCACCTGCAGGCTGTGCCTATGCCGCGCGCTGTCCTCATAGCATGCAAGCGTGTGAGCGTTATGCGCCGCAAGTCTTTGAGTTGGCTAATGCACACAATGCGCGTTGTTGGTTGCAGCACGAGCAGAGCCCGCACAGAGTCGAAGGTCTCTATCTAGGAGGTCGCCATGACTGATCTAGTGCGCGTTGATTCCTTGTATAAATATTTCGATATAGGGGGTGGTCAGAATGTCCATGCCGTTGACAATATCAGCTTTAATATCGCCGAACGTGAGATTGTAGGTTTAGTCGGAGAGAGTGGTTCAGGTAAGTCGACCTTGGGCAAAACATTGCTTGGCCTGCACGACAAGACCGATGGGGCAGTGTACTACCGCGATGAACTTCTGCCTATGCGCTATAACACGGCGGACTATCGACGTTATTCGCGCAAGATGCAAATGATTTTCCAGGACCCTTACTCCTCGTTGAACCCGCGGATGACGGTGGGAGAGATCATTAGTGAAGGCCTGTTGTTGCACCGCATGATGAATGCCGCGCAGGCGCGAGATAAAGCCGCCTCTTGGTTAGAGCGAGTGGGCTTACACGCTGATCATATGTCACGTTACCCGCATGAGTTCTCCGGCGGGCAAAGACAAAGAATTGGCATCGCTAGAGCCTTGATACTGGAGCCTGAGTTCGTGGTGTGCGACGAGCCAATTTCGGCGCTCGATGTGTCGGTGCAGGCGCAGGTTGTGAACTTATTGAGTGAACTGAAAGAGTCCATGGGCCTGACGCTGTTATTTATTGCCCACGACCTGTCAATGGTGCGTTATATCAGTGATCGGATGGCAGTGATGTACCTTGGAGCGTTGATGGAGCTTGGGCCGGTAGATGATGTGTATTTCAAGCCGCTGCATCCCTATACCCAAGTCTTGGTAGGCTCAAATCCAGAGCCTGACCCTGACAGTGAACGCGCTCGTAAGTCGACAGAGATAATCGGCGAGATTCCCTCGCCGGTGAATGTGCCGCAGGGTTGCCGGTTTGCTGGACGCTGCCCCAAGGCCATGGATGTGTGCAGAGCGCAGACTCCGCAACTCAAGGCAGTTGGGGGCAGTCAAAGCCTTGTCGCTTGTCATCTATATTAAAAAAATGGCCACCCTCATTGAGGGCAGCCATTGAAGAGAGAGTAAAGCCTCTTTCGCGGTGCCGGTATTGCATGATCTGTGTACAACAGCGACAAAAGGGAGTTTGACGCCTCTGTGTGACACCTGCGAGGCATCGATATGACAATATGGTGACAAAACTCTGGGGTGGGCAGGGAAGAAAATGGATTATTCTTCGTTCTGAACTTAAAAGCAGGTATCCTCAAGGGCTATGCAGCTAATCCAAAGACCTATGACAAAGAGTAAGAAGAATTAAATGCGAGATTATTTCCTTCGTCGTTTGTTACTCATCCCTCCAACGCTTATTGGCATTACCATTATCGTGTTTGTCATTACTCGCCTTGTGCCCGGTGGGCCTATTGAGCGTGCCATTATGGAGGCACAACTGGGTGGCGGCGCCCGTGGCGCTACCGCTGGACAGAATATGGCCCTGTCGGAGGCGCAGCTAGAGCGGCTGAAAGAATACTACGGCTTCGATAAGCCTGTGTTGCAGAGTTACGCTGAGTGGGTAGGAAAAGTAGCCACTGGCGATCTTGGTACCTCGTATCGCTACAATCAACCGGTTTGGGATGTCATGGCCAGCCGTTTTCCTGTATCCCTCTACTACGGCATTATCACTCTGATTTTAACTTATGCGATCTGTATTCCCTTGGGGATAGTCAAGGCAATAAAGCACAGGACCGCAGTCGATAATATTAGCTCCATACTCATCTTTATTGGGTATGCCGTGCCCGGCTATGCGCTGGGCTCGCTTCTGCTTTTGTATTTTTCCGTGCGCTTGGAATGGTTCCCAATGGGGGGCTTTGTCAGCCTGCAATACGATGATTTAAGTTTTTGGGGCAAGATAAAAGACCTCGCCTCGCATTCCGCTCTGCCCTTGGTGTGTTATATGATGGGCAGTTTCGCTCTCGTGACCTTGCTGCTCAAAAACCATCTGATGGATAATTTGGCTTCGGACTATGTGCGCACGGCAATCGCGAAAGGGGTGTCGTTCCGCAAGGCTGTCACCGGGCATGCACTGCGTAATTCGATGATCCCAATAGCCACTACCTTCGGGCAAAACATCACCCTATTGGTCTCTGGCTCGTTCTTGATTGAGACTATTTTCGATATCAATGGCTTTGGTCTGTTAGGACTTACTTCGATTGTAGACCGTGATTACCCTGTGGTGATGGGCGTTGTGTTTCTCGCCAGCGTGTTATTGCTTATCGGTAATATTCTTTCCGATATTCTCGTGGCCTTAGTGGACCCACGCATTCGATTTAACTAGGGTGCCGTCATGAGTTTGCTGAAACTGAATCCACAGACTGTTAAAAAACTGCGTCGCTTTCGCGAGATCAAGCGTGGCTACTATAGCTTTTTGATCCTTATGGCATTTTTGTTCCTAAGCCTGATCGGCGAGATGTTGATCAACAACAAAGCGCTTATCGTGAGCTATGAGGGGGATTGGTATTTTCCTACCTATAGTGCGTTTCACCCTGGTACTGATTTTGGCTTGGATTACCCCTATGAGACCAATTACCGCGACTTGCAGAAACACTTTCAAGAAAGTGGGTCTGACAATTGGGTGTTAATGCCGATTATTCCTTATAGCCCCTATGAGAACGATGGCTCCACTGGCATTTTTCGACCGGAGGCGCCAGATGCCTCTAAACAACATTATTTAGGCACTGATACCACAAGCCGGGATATTCTTGCGCGCTTGTTTTACGGCACGCGAATCGCCTTAGTATTTGCGATAGGGTTTATGGCGGCGGTGTATTTGATCGGCGTCGCGGTAGGCTGTGCGATGGGCTATCTCGGGGGGATGTTCGATATTCTGAGTCAGCGCTTGATTGAGATATGGAGCAATATTCCATTTCTCTATATGGTCATCATCGTGTTCTCTGTGATTCCAGATGCCTTCACTATCTTCTCGCGTATTCTTATTTTGCTTGGGGTTATGGTCTTATTCTCGTGGACTTCGATGACCTATTATATGCGTACTGAAACCTATAAAGAGAAGTCGCGCGACTATGTTGCGGCGGCAAAAGTCTTAGGTGCCTCTAATACACGCATAGTATTCCGACATATTTTGCCAAATGTCCTATCGACCCTAGTGACCTTTATGCCGTTTACGATCGTCTCGGCGATCTCGGCCATCACGGCTCTAGATTTTCTTGGTTTCGGCCTGCCGCCGCCCACTCCGAGCTTGGGTGAGTTGCTAAAACAAGGCACGCAGACACTAAGAACCGCCCCTTGGATAGTGATGTCGGCATTTGGTACGCTCGTGGTACTGCTGACGCTAGTCACCTTTGTGGGTGAGGCAATACGAGAGTCGTTCGACCCGAAAAAATTCACTTTATACAAATAGTCACCCCGACAGTTAGACCCTGGGAGAACATGGCCATGATGACAAAATTCAGTTTTAGGTTCGCGTTAGTCGCCACTGCCGCTTTTTTAACGGCTTGCGGAGGCGGTTCTGAGTCGACAAATACTGTCGATACGAGTCTCGATAATACTCAAGAAGTGAATGATTACTACGCAGCTAACCCTGATTTTTTCACCTTTGCCACAATCAATGATTTGCCGAATGATCTAGTCTGGGAAGACGGCATGGATGAGCCCGACCTAGGGTCTCCCGATGCAGTGAAAGGCGGTACCTTTTATGAGTCGATAGAAGACTTTCCACCGACGTTGCGCTTCGTAGGGCCTGATTCGAACTTCTCCTCGCGCTCCTGGATCGCAGGGTATTACCGTATGGGTTATGCTTGGCCGCATCCTAATACGCGTAATTTTATTCCAGGCATCGCCGAAAGTTGGGCAATCGATGACGACACTAGCACGGTGTATATTAAGATTAACCCGGAGGCTCGTTGGAGCGACGATGAGCCTATTACCTCTGATGATCAATTCTTTGCCTTTTATTTTTTCCAGTCCGAATATATTCAGGCACCGTTCTACAACAATCACTACAACACCGAATACACCAATATTACTCGTTACGATGAGCATACTTTCTCTGTCACTATGGCAACCGCCAAGCCCGACATGGCTGAGTATGGCCTTGGTCTGAACCCGATTCCGCAACATTTTTATAAAGAATTAGGTGAGGATTTCCCTGAGCGTTATCAGTGGCGTTATGAGCCTCACGCTGGTGCCTACACGATTGATGATCAGAATATCGACATGGGCGTGCGGATAGTTTTAGAGCGTAAAAAAGACTGGTGGGCGAAAGACAATAAGTATTTTCGTAACCTCTACAATGTCGACCGCATTAATCTGACTGTGATGCGCGACGCCGCTAAACGTTATGAAGCATTCCGCCGCGGTGATGTCGATATGATGCGAGTCGTCACCGCCGATATGTGGCACGACAATCTTCCCCCAACTGACCCAGATGTGGCCGGTGGCTATATCCACAAAGCGACCTTCTTCAATGGTGGGCCGCGCAGCAATTGGGGGCTGTGGATGAACTCGTCGCGTCCTTATTTGGATAATCAAGATGTGCGCATTGGCATTCAATACGCCGCAAACTGGGATCTGGTGATCAGTAATTATTTCCGAGGTGACGTAGAGCGACTGAAAACCCAGAACGATGGCTACCCCGATTTTAGTAATCTGAACATCGAACCTCGCTCCTTTAATATTGACTTGGCGCTAGAACATTTTGCCAAAGCCGGATTTACCGAACGCGGGCCGGACGGAATCCTGCGCAATGCGCAAGGGGATCGCTTGGCATTTACTCTGACGACTCATTATGAACGCTTGGGTGATGTGTTCACGATCTTGAAAGAGGAAGCGATTAAGGCAGGTTTGGAGATTCGCGTTGAAATGCTCGATGGCGCGGCAAGCTTCAGGAAAGCCCAAGAGCGTCAGCATGATATCTATTTTGTGAGTTTTTCTCCCCAGTTAGTGATGTACCCTGATTACTGGCAGTACTTCCATTCGGACAATGCCTATGATGACGCCTTTCTTGAGGACGGTTCGGTCAACCCAGATCGCAAGATCAAAACGCAAACGAATAATTTGCAAGTCGTGGCTGATTTCGAACTGGATCAATGGATAGAAGAATACGATAGCTCCGAGGACTACGACCGCATGGTGGAGTTGTCGCAGATGATTCAAGAAAAAGTCTATGACTACGCCTCTTTCTCCCCTGGCTTCGTTGAGGTTAATTACCGCACAGCCTATTGGCGATGGGTGCAATGGCCGGAAGGGTTCAATTTCCGTTTCACCACTTACCCCTATGAAATGTTCGCTTTCTGGATCGACCCTGAGATGAGACAGGCCACAATGGATGCCCGTCGTAACGGTGAGACATTTGAGCCCCACGCTGACGATGTTTATGACCAGTTCAAGGGCCTGCAATGAGCGCGCAAATGACACTATTGCGAAGCACAGGTGTTATTGCGTTTTGCGGCTTATTATTCGCTTGCGGTGGTGGTGAGCCTGCCACCACTAGTACTGCAAGCGATCGCGATATCAGCGCAGAAGCGCAGGCCTTTTATGCGGCTGAGCCGCAAAGGTATTCTTTCAAAACTTTGGCGGATATTCCCGAAGGATTGCAATGGCAAAGCGGTGAGGAGTTGTCGGATATTGGCTCCCCTGAGGCAAAGAAGGGCGGGACGCAATACGAGTTTATTGCAGATTTTCCTGCGACATTGCGAGTCAATGGCCCTGATGCAAACGGGGAATTTCGTCGCTTTTTGCTCGACTACACAAACCTAACGCTCGCGCATCGCCACCCGAATGAGTTTGACTTCTACCCAGCGATTGCATCCCAATGGGCTGTCGATCAAGAGAATAAGACTGTCTATGCGCGTCTGAACCCAGATGCCCGCTTTACCGATGGCGAACCCATCACAGTCGACGACTTCTTTTTTACCTTTTTCTATTATCTCGGTGACTACGTCAACGACCCTTGGTATGCGAATTGGTATTCGTCTCAGTACACCAACATCACTAAGTACGATGACCACACCTTGTCGATTAGCATGGCCGAGGCCAAGCCCGACATGGACTCTTTGGCATTAACCTTTCCACCGATGCCAGAGCATTTCTATCAGGATCTTGACGAAGACTTCGCTCAAACTTACCAATGGCGCTTCGTTCCCCACGCCGGTGCCTACGAGATCAAGCCAGAGAATATCAACATGGGGACCAATATCGTGATGACCCGTGTGCAAGATTGGTGGGCAAAAGATCTGAAGTTTTTCCGCAATCGCTACAACCCAGATCGCATTAATTTCAACGTGATTCGCGACACGGCCAATCAATTTGAGGCCTTTAAACGAGGCGATCTTGATCAATTTAAGATCCGCACGGCGGATTATTGGTATGAGAACCTGCCGAACGATGACCCGGATGTGCAGGCCGGCTATATAGAAAAGGCGGCTTTCTATAACGATGGCCCGCGCTCACCTTGGGGTATGTGGATCAACACCGCACGTAAGCATCTGGATAACCTCGATGTGCGACTCGGTATTCAATATGCCTCTAACTGGGATCTAGTGCTGCAGCAATATTTCAGGGGCGATTTTACGCGACTAGAATCGGGGCAGATCGGCTATGGCGAGTTCAGCAATCCTAATGTTAAAGCCAGGCGCTTCGATGTTACGCGAGCACGTGAACATTTCGCCAAAGCCGGATTCGATCAAAGTGGGCCAGATGGCATATTAATGAACGCACAAGGCGAACGTTTAGCCTTCACATTATCAACCCATTATGAGCGTTACCGCGATGTGTTCACGATTTTAAAAGAAGAGGCTACAAAAGCCGGTTTAGAGCTGCGCTTGGAGATGATGGATGTCGCGGCAGGCTCAAGAAAGGTCTCTGAGAAACAGCATGATATTTACTTCATCGGCTTGAACTTTCAGATAGAGATGTATCCGCGCTACTGGGAAATGTACCACTCCGACAACGCCTACGATGATGCGTTTTTAGAAGATGGCAGCGTGAACCCTGATCGTAAGGTTAAGGTGCAGACTAATAACCTGGAAAACTTGGCCATATTCGAGATGGACCAGTTGATCGATCGCTATGTTGCCTCTTCAGATAAAGATGAAATGGTCGAGATAGCCCACCAGTTAACGCAAATGCACCATGATCATGCCTCGTTTGTCCCGGGCTTTGTGGAGCCTTTGTATTGGCATGCTTCGTGGCGATGGGTGCGTTGGCCCGAGGATTTTAATCTTCGTTATTCAAGCTACGCCGAAGATCACTTTGTGCACTGGATCGACACGCAGATGAAGGAAGAGACGCTTGCAGCGCAGCGCTCCGGGCAATCTTTTGAACCACAGATCAATGTTTATGACCAATACAAACAACAGTAGGGCTTTATGTCGGACGTGATACTTTCTGTTAATAAGCTGATCACCGAGTTTTCGACCGATGAGGGGCGAGTGCGCGCGGTCGACGATGTCAGCTTCTCGATTAAAGAAGGCGAAACCCTCGGCATAGTCGGTGAATCTGGTTGTGGTAAAAGTGTCACCGCACTATCGATCATGCGGCTTCTGCCGCAGCCCATCGGCCAAATTATGGGCGGTGAGATACTGCTTGAAGGGCAGAACCTAGTAGAGTTGCCTTTGGAGCAAATGCGTAAGATTCGTGGTGCCCGTATTGGCATGGTGTTCCAAGAGCCGATGACAGCGCTGAACCCGGTCCATACCATTGGGCGCCAATTGACCGAAGTCATTCTGCTACATAAAAACTTCTCGAAAGATAAAGCCTTAAGAGAGGGCATCGAGATGCTCGACAAAGTAGGGATTCCCGCTCCGGATATTCGCATGACTGAGTACCCGCATCAGCTCTCTGGCGGTATGCGACAACGTGTGGTCATTGCCATGGCATTGGCCTGCCAGCCAAAACTATTGATTGCGGATGAGCCGACAACGGCGTTAGACGTGACGATTCAGGCGCAGATCCTAGAGCTGATTAAAGACCTGCAAAAGCAAATGGGGATGTCGGTTGTTCTCATTACTCATGACCTTGGCGTGATTGCTGAGACATCCTCGTCAGTGGTGGTGATGTACGCAGGTAAGGTGGCTGAGCGCGGCAGTGTCTGCGATGTTTTCGATCGCCCGTCGCACCCTTATACAAAAGATTTGCTTGAGTCTATTCCTCGACTTGATACGCCGCCTAAGTCAAAGCTCACGATTATTCCTGGCATGGTGCCGGGCTTATTAGACATGCCTAAAGGGTGTCGGTTTGAGAATCGTTGCCCCTATAGAAAAGACAGCTGTCTTGTTGCGCCTCCTGACCCAGAAACTATCGCTGAAGGGCATGAAGTCGCCTGTTATGAATGGCAAGAATTGAAGCGCAATACTGTGCCCGGTGGTGACAGTGCTAATTTTAAGTTGAGTGCAGTTGCATGAGCGTATCTCCTTTACAAGCAAAGTCCATCGAACCAATTTTAAGCGTCCGTGACTTAAAGATGCATTTTCCTGTAAAGGAAGGCATCTTCATGCGTACAGGGAAGTTCAACAAAGCGGTCGATGGAATCAACTTCGATATTATGCCGGGGGAAACTCTTGGCCTGGTAGGGGAGTCTGGTTGCGGAAAGTCCACGCTTGGCCGTTGTATAGCAAGATTGTATCAGCCCACCGCCGGGCAGATTAGCTTCGAAGGCACCGACATTGCCAAACTGGGGCGCAAGGATATGATGCCGTTTCGTCGCGACATCCAAATGATCTTCCAAGACCCTATGGAGTCATTAAACTCACGTCATACTGTCGGGCAAATACTGGAAGAGCCATTCCAGGTGCATAAAATCGGCGACAAAGCCTATCGCAAAAAACGTGTTGTGGAACTGTTGGATTTAGTCGGCCTGCCTGCCCGCTCGGTTACGCGCTATCCGTTCGAATTCTCCGGTGGGCAAAGGCAACGTATTGGCATTGCACGCTCGATCGCTTTGAACCCCAAGTTGATTATTTGTGATGAGCCGGTGTCGGCACTAGACGTGTCTATACAAAGCCAGATATTGAACTTATTGATCGATTTGCAGAAAGAGTTCAATTTGTCCTATCTGTTCATTGCTCATGACCTTGCCGTGGTCAAACATATATCGGATCGCATCGCGATCATGTATCTGGGCAAAATTGTGGAGAGTGGCGAAGGGGAGAGCATCTACCGCACTGCGCGACACCCCTATACCCAGTCGTTGATCTCGGCGATTCCGGTACCAGACCCACACCATGTGGCAACTCGACAGATTCTCGTTGGCGATGTGCCATCACCAATCAATCCGCCCTCAGGCTGCACGTTTCATACGCGCTGCCCAAAAGTGATGGATGTGTGTAAAGAACTGGTTCCAGTGCTAAATGGTGAAGACCAGCCTGTGTCTTGCCATCTTTTCGAACAGCCTAAATAAACTCAACCTTTGCCTTTCATCTTGTTTGGCCCTTTCAGGCAATCTTTTTCGATGTATTCGATAATGCTGCTGGCAATGTCTTTGCCGGTAGCCGTTTCGATGCCTTCAAGGCCGGGGGAGGAGTTGACTTCAAGCACTAAGGGGCCGTGATTGGAGCGAATAATATCGACTCCGGCCACATCTAAGCCCATTACTTGCGCTGCCTTCAATGCTAGTTTGCGCTCGTCAGGGCGCAGCTTGATAATTTGCGCAGAACCGCCTCTATGCAGGTTGGAGCGAAACTCGCCAGCGGCCGCGGTACGTTGCATTGCGGCGACCACACGCTCGCCAATCACGAAGCAACGAATATCGGCACCGCCAGATTCTTTTATAAACTCTTGCACAAGAAAATCAGCTTGCAGGCCGCGGAAGGCATTGATCAGCGCTTCGGCCGCTTTTTTAGTTTCGGCTAACACCACGCCATTGCCGTGCGTGCTTTCCATGACTTTGACGACAAGCGGCGCGCCACCAACGGAGTTGATGAGATCATTGGTCGCATCGGCCGAATGGGCATAACTGGTGACGGGTTGGCCAATGCCGCGACGTGCAAGTAATTGATGCGCCCGCAGTTTGTCGCGCGAACGTGTGATGGCGATAGATTCATTGACCGAATAGATGCCGCCAACCTCAAATTGTCGCAGCACCGCACAGCCATAGCCGGTGACACTTGCGCCAATGCGGGGAATGACAGCATCGAACTCCAATGCCTCTGGGTCGCCAGCGCCTTTATAGAAGACTGTGGGGTTATTAGCGGTGATATTCATATAGCACTTTAGAACGTCCACAACACGAACCTCGTGGCCGCGCGCACGGGCTGCCTCTACTATTCTGCGGGTCGAGTAAAGCTTGCCGTTTCGCGATAAAACGCCGATTCTCATTGTGGGTGATCCTAAAGCGGGGTTAAAAAGTGGAAGTTGTGCAGTGGGTGTAAGTTACCACAAGCGCAATATAAAAGAGACGGGGCGGGGTAAAAAGAATCGCGCTAGCTCGGGAATGCTTTTAGAATCCTAGGCAAAGTCGATAAGAATAATAATAGGGGGCAGCGTGAAGACAGTACTGCAGTTTGGCGAGCTTAAATTCCGGGTACACTGGTTGATCGCCTTATGTGTCGCCGCCACGGTGGCCTTGTTGATCAATCTTGGGTTTTGGCAGCTTGGGCGTCTAGAAGATAAGCGAGAGTTGCGAGCGGCGATGCAAGAGCGTTTGGAGTCAGTGCCGTTGCCATTGGCTGAAATCGAAGCGCGGGTTGCTCCCATGAGTGAGGCGCAAGCAAATGCCATTGAGAACCTACGTGTGACTGCGTCAGGACGCTATTGGAATGAAGCCTCGTTTGTCGTTGCATTTCAATTCTTTCAGGGTGCCCCGGGTTTTGAGCTGATTACACCGTTTGAAGTGCAGGGCACAGGAGAGACTGTGCTAGTCAGCCGCGGCTGGGTAGCACCTGGCCCAGGTGATGATGGTATGCCCTACGTTGTGCCCATAGAGGGGCAGCAACAATTAACGGGGCAATTGCATGTGCCTGCCGCCCCTATTGGCGTGACGCAAGTAGAGGGGCAGGCCTGGCCCTTACGGTTCCGAAGGCTTGATATCGAACGTGCAGGGCAGGTGTTGGAGCGCGACCTGCTCCCATGGGTGGTGCGTCTTGGTCCCGATGAGGCCGGTGTATTTGCTAGGCATTGGCCTGCGGTAACAGTGAATACCCGCACCCATATCCAATATGCTTTGCAATGGTTTGGTATGGCTGCAGTGGTGCTGTTGATCAGCTTTTTAATGAGTAGTAATTATCTGGCGCTGCGCAGGGCGCCCAGGCGCGCGTAGGAGCTCAATATGCGCACATTGCGTTGTAGTCATGCTAAGGTAAGTTGCAATTAGCCTTAAATTGTCGATTTGTGCCTAAGAGAGTGGGGAGTCAAGCGTGAAAATGCCACAAATGATATTTGCCGTCCTCTGCAGTCTGTTTCTTATTGGGAGCGCTGCTTTCGCCCAAGATCAACGTGGTCTCATTGAGGGCAACTGGCTTATCAATGAAGAGCTTAGTGATGACCCTGACGAAGCGGTAGAGGCGGCTATAATCGCAGCCGGTGGCAAAGTGTCGCGCAGTTGGTTCAAGAAGAAAGAGAAAGGGCGTTACCGCGGTGGGCCCAAAGAACAAGAGCTCTACGACCGGCTTTCCTACGACACGATCTTGCGCATTACCTATGACGAGCCAGAGTTCTGGTTTGGTTACAATGATGGCTTTCAGCGGGTGTTCCATACTGATGGGCGCACCCAAAGCGTGGGGGCTAGTGAGCACTACAGCAATGGCGCGCAGGACTTTGCATTTGGGCAATGGGAGGGTGATACGCTGTATGTAGAGGGCCGGCCGCGCGAAGGCGGGTTTACATTGGAGTCTTATACTGTACAAGCCAATGGCGCGCGCTTGCGTGTAGAGCTAGAGCTTAAGCCAAATAACTTTGGTGCTGCTGTGAAAATGGTGCGCATCTATGATCGACAATCCCCCTAACTCAATAGGCTGATTCTTGTTGTGCCTGCTGGCCAAAAAATTTTCGGAGTTGACGCTACAAGGCTGTCTCAGTAAGCTTGAGTTCTTGTGAATTTAAAAAAGCGCCCCCTGTTTTCGTGGTGCGAGCCGCTAAAAATGGTGGTACCGCGCGAATTCGGTAAGTTTCCAGTCAGTAGAGAACTCTTCAGTGCTTAAAAAAGTCTTAATAGCCAACCGCGGCGAGATTGCGGTCAGGATAGCCCGCGCATGTCGAGAACTCGGCGTTCGTTCAGTGGCAATTTATACAGAAGCCGATCGATACTCCCTGCATGTAAAAAAGGCCGATGAGGCCTATTTTGTGGGCCCTGATCCTTTGCAGGGGTATTTGAATCCACACCAACTAGTGAATCTCGCCATAGAGACCGGCTGCGATGCTCTGCATCCAGGTTATGGCTTTCTATCTGAAAATCCAGAATTGGCAGAGATCTGCGAGCGTCGCGGCATCAAATTTATTGGCCCTGCAGCGCGAGTCATCCAATCCATGGGAGACAAGACCGAGGCGCGCAAATGCGCCGAGCGTGCGGGCGTGCCAGTGACCCCAGGCACTCAAGACAATCTTAAAGATGTCGATGAGGCGCTTGCCATCGCGGGCGAGATTGGTTACCCGATTATGCTCAAGGCAACCTCTGGTGGGGGGGGGCGTGGTATACGGCGCTGTAATGACGAGAAAGAATTACAGCAAAATTATCAACGCGTCATTTCCGAGGCCACTAAGGCTTTTGGGCGTGCCGATGTGTTTTTGGAAAAATGTATCGTTAATCCTCGCCATATTGAGGTGCAGATACTCGCTGACGCGCACGGCAATACTGTGCATCTTTTTGAGCGTGATTGTTCAATTCAGCGGCGCAACCAAAAACTAATCGAGTTGGCACCTTCTCCACAATTGAACGATGAGCAAAGACACTATATAGGCGAGCTCGCCGTTAGTGTGGCTAAAGAAGCTGGTTATGAAAATGCTGGAACCGTCGAGTTCTTGCTCGATAGCGATGGCAGCTTCTATTTCATGGAGATGAATACCCGAGTTCAGGTTGAGCACACAATCACTGAAGAGATCACCGGAATCGATATCGTGTGCGAACAGATCCGAATTGCATCGGGTTTGCCGCTCTCAGTACAACAAGACAGTATTACCTACACTGGCTTTGCCGCGCAGTTTAGAATCAATGCCGAAGACCCAAAGAACGGCTTCTTGCCTAGCTTTGGTCGTATCAGTCGTTACTACTCTCCAGGTGGGCCAGGTGTGCGCACCGACGCGGCAATCTACACCGGTTATACCATCCCTCCGCATTATGATTCCATGTGCGCCAAGTTAGTGGTATGGGCTCGTAATTGGGATGAGCTATTGCCGCGCTGTATGCGAGCGTTGGACGATATGCAAATCTATGGGATTCAAACGACGCGTCAGTATTACAAAGAAATTTTGCAGCACCCAGAGTTTAAATCGGGTGATTTCAATACGAGTTTTGTGGAAGAGCATCCCGAGTTAACTCGCTATTCGACTAAGCGCCGGCCGGAGTTTTTGGCCGCAGCTATTGCGGCGGCGATTGCCGCGCAGTCGGGAATGTAACGCATCGCAAACCTTAAAAAATTGTAGGAGCGGGAGAACCCCGCGAAGTGTGGAGAAAACATGAGTAAGAAAATTCACATTACCGAACTTGCCCTAAGAGACGGCAATCAGTCTTTGATCGCCACTAGGATGCGGATCGAGGATATGTTGCCCATATGTGCTGACTTAGACAAAGCCGGTTATTGGTCGTTAGAAGTCTGGGGTGGTGCAACTTTTGACTCATGTGTGCGCTTCTTGAAAGAAGACCCTTGGGAGCGACTTCGCACCTTGCGTAAAGCCTTGCCGAACTCTCGTTTACAAATGCTATTACGCGGACAAAATTTGCTCGGCTATCGTCATTACCCAGATGATGTTGTAGAGGCTTTCGTTGCCAAGTCTGCTGAGAACGGCATTGATGTGTTCAGAATCTTTGATGCACTTAATGATGTTCGCAATCTAGAGACTGCGATTGCAGCGACTGTTAAAGCTGGCAAACACGCACAAGGAACTCTGTGTTACACCGCCAGCCCAGTACATACCGTTGCAGGTTTTGTCGAGATGGCCAAGCAACTAGTGGACATGGGTTGTCATAGCATCGCTATCAAAGACATGGCGGGGCTTTTAACTCCGCAAGTTACGTTTGACCTAGTATCGGCATTGAAAAAAGAAATCGATCTACCGCTATTTTTGCACTCTCACTACACCTCAGGCATGGCGTCAATGTGTCAGCTCAAGGCGGTAGAGGCTGGTATCGATCATATCGACACCGCAATCTCCGCCTTTGCTGGTGGTACTAGTCATCCACCAACAGAGACAATGAAAGCCGTTTTAGAAGCTGCAGGCTACGAGACTGGCCTAGACGCACAAGTGCTCGAGAAAATCGCGAGCCACTTGCGTGAAGTGCGTGGCAAGTATCATCAGTTTGAAAGTGCTTATAACGGTGTCGACACGCAAGTGCTCCTGAGCCAAGTGCCAGGCGGGATGATGTCCAATCTAGCGAATCAGCTTAAAGAGCAGGGCGCTCTGGATCGCATTCATGAAGTGTTTGCAGAGATTCCTCGTGTTCGTAAAGACCTAGGGTATCCACCATTAGTGACGCCTAGTTCGCAAATCGTTGGAACTCAGGCTGTTCTGAACGTTCTGTCTGGCGCACGCTACGACACGATCACCAATGAAGTGAAACGTTATTTGCAAGGGCATTACGGTGCCGCTCCTGCACCAGTGGACGAAACTCTGCGCAAGCGTGCCATTGGTAAAGAAGATGTAATCGAGTGCCGTCCAGCGGATCTATTATCGCCAGAGCTTGAATCCTTGCGTGCCAAAATTGGCGATGACGCCAAGTGCGAAGAAGATGTTTTAACCTATGCCATGTTCCCAGATGTTGGTATGAGTTATCTGCAGAATCGCAATAATGGCACGTTGAAGCCAGAGGCTTTGTTGCCAGCGAATGCGAGCACTGCCTCAGCCAGCGTTGCCCACGAATTTAAAGTCACTGTTCATGGCGAGACTTATGATATCCATGTGACAGGCGTTAGTCCTTCGAGCGATAGCGAGCGCCGTTTCTATATGACGGTTGATGGCGAGCCAGAAGAAATCACGCTCGAGTCCACGGCTGCCGCGGAGGCAGAAGCGGCTAGCGATAGCAAACCTGGTCGGCGCCCACGTGCCACTGCACCTGGTCATGTGACGGCGACTATGCCGGGCAATGTGGTCGAAGTGCTTGTAGAAGAGGGGCAGATTGTTGCAGCAGGTGACCCAGTGTTGGTGATCGAAGCCATGAAGATGGAAACTGAGATTAAGGCGCCTGTCGCTGGCAAGATTGCCAGCGTACTAGTTAAGAAAGGCGATCGTATTACCCCAACAGAGATGTTGGTGGATATCCAATCATAAGTGCTGCTATTGGGCCAATGAAGGGAACCCCTGCGGGGGTTTCCTGTGCTTAGTGCGTTGCTCATACCCGTAAGCGACCTCGATCAATAAGCCCTCTGTATAGGGGCGACCTACCACTTGCATCCCTGCAGGTAATTTATTCTGCCAAAACCCCATAGGAACACTGACAGCGGGTAGACCTGCCGCTGGCACAAGCATTTGACTGTTATCGCCCAAGTATTCTTCGTTGGCTTTATCGATATGCGCCGGTGGATTCGACCAAGTTGGGTAGACAAGGACATCGAGATTCTGTGAATCCATAGCGTCTATGGTGTTGGCAAGTAATTGATTGCGTAAGGGGTGGTTGGGCCAGGTGAGACAAGGCTCTGGCCATTGCTCTGGCGCTGTATCTAAGGGGGATTGGGAAAAGTATTCAAGCGAGCCTTTGGACTCATCGGCGTGTTGCCCTGTTTCTAAAAGCGTTGCTACATCTTCAAAGGGTGGGGCATCCAAAGTGCCTAAGTACTGTTTCAAGTCATAGCGAAAACTTGCGCAAGACTGAATGCTGTCATTGAGTATGTCGAAATCTTCTATCGACACGTAATCCACAATCGTTGCGCCGCCAGCGCGCAAATCGTCGAGCGCATTCAGGAATAATTGTGTGATCTCTGGATCTGCGTTGTCGTGATCGACTAAGCGTCTGAATACTCCAATACGTTTACCATTCAAACCATCTACCTTGAGGAAATCACGGTAATCGCTAGCCCTTTTATTGGGAACCGCTAATGGGTCATTGGCGTCATAGTCGGCCACGACATTGAACAGCCTGACGCCATCTTCGACCGTACGCGCCATAGGGCCGGCTACATCGCGATCAAAAATCAACGGAATGACGCCGTCGCGGCTAGTAAGGCCAAGCGTAGAGCGAATGCCAAATAAGGCGAGATGGGAGGACGGGCCGCGTATCGAGTTTCCTGTGTCGCTGCCCATGCCCGCGACGGCAAAGCTCGCAGCGACAGCTGAGGCTGTGCCGCCAGAAGAGCCAGCTGGAACGTAATTGACATCATAGGCGTTGGCGGTGCGGCCAAAGGACGAGGAGACGCTTTCACGAGGGCTAAACGCCCATTCCGCCATATTGGTCTTGGCGATGATGATCGCGCCGGCTTCACGAAGCTTGCGCACCATGAACGCGTCGTCGGGAGGATAGCTGTTCTTGAGAGTTATTGAGCCACCGCTGGTCACCATGTCATGAGTGTCAAAGTTATCCTTCACAACGATAGGAGCGCAAAATAATTCTGGCAGGGGTTCATTAGCTGCGAGTGCTCGATCAAGCTCGGCAGCTTTTGCAAGTGCCTTTGGATTAAGCACTGTAATCGCATTGACTGCGCTTGCGTCGTCATAGTGGGCAATACGTTGCAAAAATCCTGATACGACAGCTTGGCAACTGGTTTGCCCGGAGACGATGGCGAGCTGCAGCTCTGCGATTGTGCTCTCCACTAATTGCAAGGGTTGTTGAGTTGTTGGAGCCTGTTGGCAAGCTACCAAACCTAGTGAAACTGACGCTACACACAAAGTTCTGCGTAGTTGGATTTTAAACGTTGACTTCATGCGAGTTGGATTCCTTTAAAAACCCTGCGTGCCTGTATCATAATTCAACTCTACCAAAATTGCTGATGGCTAGCTCCCAATAAGTAATATCCTTGCCTACCGCCTCAGCGATATTGGCCAGTATCAGTGGTATCACAGTACTATCTAAGAAAATCTCATATTGCACCCGTTTGCGTCGCCCTGTGACTTGTTCCGCAACACTTAGGTCGTTGTGTTCTCCATGCCCGTGTACTAAGAACGAGGTGAAGCCTTTGATTTGCTCAAAAGTGAGCAGGTAATCAATGAGATCTTCTTCTAGTTCAGGGGCCGCGTTGAGCACGAACATCGTGAGCTTGTTATCCGGCGACTGTTTATTAAATTCACTCATCTCTAAATACCTGCGCTTTTCAAAGTTCGATGAAAGGTTCTATAGATGATCGGTAGCAAGAACAGTGTCAATAGCGTTGAGCTGATCAGGCCTCCGATTACCACGATAGCTAGAGGTCGCTGGATTTCAGAGCCTGGTCCCGTGGCGAGTAATAAAGGGACAAGACCGAATGCACAAATAGTTGCGGTCATCATCACCGGTCTTAGTCTGCGTAAGGCGCCCTCGGTGACTACCTCGGTGATCTCCATTCCCTTTGCGCGTAACTGATTAAAGTAGGTCATCATGACCACCCCATTGAGCACGGCAATCCCAAGTAACGCGATGAAGCCGACTGAGGCGGGAACAGAAAGAAATTCACCAGTGACCCAGAGTGCGATCAGACCACCGGTAAGGGCGAATGGTATATTTGATAGCACGATTAAAGTTTGCTTTATGGAATTGAAAGTTAAGAACAATAGTAACGCGATCAGAGAAAGTGCCAATGGCACAACTAGCGTAAGCCTTGCTGCTGCACGTTGCTGATTTTCGAACTCACCACCCCATTCCAAGCGATAACCTTCTGGTAGGTCTATCCGATCAGCAATGAGTTGCTGGGCGTCGGCGACGAAACCCACAAGGTCGCGTTCGGCGACGTCGGTGCGAATGACGGAGAAACGCTGCCCAGCCTCGCGTGAGATTGTGATTGGCCCTTCTACGCGGCTAATGCTTGCAACATCTGCCAAGGGTATCCGGTCGGCATTTGGTAAGTCGATAAAACTGTTGCTCAGTTGTACCAATCCGTCGCCTTGAATGCCGTCGTAACGAACCATTAATGGCACGCGGGCAGTGCCTTCGATGACGGTGCCAACGTCGACACCTTCTATCTCTGCGCGCAGGCGTTGTTGCAACTTGTCGGCATCAAGGCCAAGGCGACCGGCCATCATTCTATCTACTGTCACTTGTAAATATTGTGCGCCTTCATTGATTGTCGCGATGGTATCGATTGCGCCAGGGACGGTCTCTACCAATGAAGCGATCTCTTGCGCGACTTGATTTAGAACGCCCAGGTCGCTGCCAAAGAGTTTTATCGCCACATCTCCACGAGAACCGGTGAGCATCTCTGACACGCGCATGTCGATGGGTTGGGTGAAACCGTAGTTTAGGCCGACAAACTCATCCATGATTTCCCGCAAATGATCTTCTAGTTCTGGTTTAGTGGCAACTCGCCACTCTTCTGGGGGTTTTAGTTGTAAGAAGATATCGGTCTCGTTCAAGCCCATTGGGTCCATGCCCATCTCATCCGAGCCAATGCGCGAGACGACTCGTAACACTTCTGGCACATTGTTCATAATCTCGCGCTCGACTTGTTGCACGATACGTATATTGGCCTCGAGGCTAATGGAGGGGATAGTCTCTAATTGAATCAGAATATCGCCTTCATCCATAGTAGGCATGAATGTCTTGCCTACTAGGGGGAAAACCACAACGCTTGTCGCCAAAAGCAAACCTGCGCCTACTAGTAAAAAAACAGGGCGATGCAAGGCTTTTTTAAGTAAAGGGCGGTAAATCGAAGTCAGTTTTCGGGCGAGCCAAGGTTCGGAATGCGCATCGGCGCGCACAATAAACGAGGCTACGACAGGAATGAGTGTCAGCGACAAAATCAGCGATCCCAAAAGCGCAAATACTATTGTCATCGTGACAGGACCAAACAATTTGCCTTCTAAGCCCTCTAGGGTCAGCAAAGGCAAGAACACGATCACAATGATGATAATGCCGGAAGTAACAGGAAGCGCCACGTCTCTCACGGCGCGATAAACGATATGGAGATTAGGAAGACGTCTTCCGCCCTGTTTTTGGTGGGCAAGCGATGACACGATATTCTCTACGATAACAATCGAGGAGTCGACCAGCATACCAATAGCGATGACCAAGCCGCCAAGACTCATAAGGTTGGCGGACATATTTAGTTGACTCATCATCAAGAATGTAAAAAGTGCGGACAACGGCAGTATAACCGCTACCGTTAGTGCCGCTCGGACATTGCCTAGGAATAAGCCAAGTAAGATGATGACTAACGCAACCGCCTCAAGCAAAGCTTGTGATACCGTGCCAACTGCGCTTTGAATTAATATCGTACGATCATAGAACACATTGATGCTAGTACCTGCAGGCAATGTGTTTTCAAGCTCAACGATCTTATCTTTGACTCCTTGCACAACATCTTGCGAATTGGCACCACGCAGACCAATAACAAGTCCTTGTACTGCTTCTGCTCCCCCATCGGCTGTAACCGCGCCATAGCGTTCCATTGTGCCGGTAGTGATATTAGCTACTTGCGATAATAGGATTCTTTCTCCCTCAGCATTGTCGACTAAAGTGTTGCCAATATCGTCGTGACCTTCGATGGCCCCTGTGACGCGCACGAGAATGACCTCTTCGCCTTGAGTGATTCGGCCGGCGCCATCGTTCTTATTGTTCATCTCTAGAGCGTCGATGATATCGAGCGTGCTAACGCCCAACGCGGTCATCGCATCGCGGTTGGGTTGAACTTCATAAGTGCGTATGAATCCGCCCAGTGAATTGACGTCTGCGACACCTGGGACGGTGCGCAGTGCAGGGCGGATAGTCCAGTCTAGCAAAAAACGTTTATCTTCAAGCGTCAACGTATCGTTATCGATAGTGAACATGAACATATCACCTAAAGGTGTGCTCATGGGCGCAAGTCCCCCACTTATGCCTCCAGGCAGATTGCCCCAAACGCTGTTTAATCGCTCGGTGACTTGCTGCCGTGCCCAGTAGATATCTGTGCCGTCGTCGAAATCTAAAGTAATTGAAGTGAGTGCGTACTTAGATATGGAACGCAACATCGATTGATAAGGAATTCCTAGCAGCTCTACTTCGACAGGTTGCGTGATCAAAGACTCCACTTCTTCGGGAGTCATTCCGGGTGCTTTGATGATGATCTTCACTTGTGTTGGGGAGATATCAGGAAACGCGTCGATTGGGATATCAAGCAACGCTCTTACACCAAAACCCGTTAGCAGTAGCGATAGGAGGATCACCAAAAGGCGTTGGCTTAAAGAAGATTGCACAAGAGAAGCTAACATCATTCACCACTCCCTAGTCCTAACTGAATGCCCTTTAATACGGCGCTGCCTTGGATGGCGATCATGTCCCCTGCGCGAAGTCCAGACTCAGCTAGGTAGTGCGCACCTACCGACAATAGCTCAAGTTCGAGTGCTTGTACGCCTTCGTTAGTGCGTACATAAACTACAGTGCTGTTACCGTTGTGCACGACGGCGCGATCGGGTACGAGAATGCCCTGGCGTGAAGGGGGCAGGACTACCGAAACGATCTGACCTGTAGTCAGTGCATTATTGCTATCGAACTGCGCTAGTAGTTCGATAGTCTGATTGCTACTGTCAATGGTGAAGTCTTTCTGTCGAAGCGTTAAGGTCTCGCCAGAGCCCGCAATGCTGAGTGTTTGCCCAATGGCAAGTTCAGTCGCAAAACGACCTGGGACATGAATGCTTGCCCAACGCGCGCCTTGGGCATTGAGAAAGGCCAAAGCCTCATTGGCGTCAATATAGTCTCCTACATTGCCTACCCGTTGAGTTAGAACGCTATTGCTGGGCGCTACAAGAAAATAAGATCCGAGCCCTGTGCCATTGTCGCGTAAGGCGTTGAGGCTGGCATCATTGAATCCTGCCAAATTTAATTGTGCTCGAATGCTTTTCTCATTGAAGCTTGTTTGTTGCGCGCGGTTACGCGTCTGTAGCAGGCGTTGCTGCGAGATGATGCCTTGGTCGAAAAGTGCTTGATCTTTTTGCAGTTCAAACTGTGCACTGTCTTGCGCACTCAATGCCGCGATCCATTGGTTTTGCACCGCGAGAATTTCGGAACTGCGTAGTGTCGCCAATACCTGCCCTGCAGTCACAGCGGAGCCTGAGTTGTGATGCCATTGTTCAATGACCCCCGAGTAGCGTGCACTTAGTGTGGCAATGCTGTCTGGAGAGTTGACTATAGTGGCTGGGAAACGAGCACCTGCGGTGCTGTCAATTTCTTGCGCCGGTGCGAACACGATACCCATGTGGCTGATGTCAGCGTCAGAAATGTCGATAAGCTCCTGTGCGAGCAGAGCTGGTGTGCTCAATGCCAATAGGATTAGTGTTGAGCATTTTTTGAACGTTGACTTCATGGGAGAACTCCAATGATCTGATTAGACTCTATGATCAGTCGTTGATATTGCAGGGAAAGAGTTTCGTATTCTTTGGCACTAGCGCGCGCCTGTTGCAGCGCGATGACGACGCGGCTCATATCAGTCTCGCCAAGCTCGAATGCGCTGCGCGCCATCTCCCACTGTGCGCGCGAGAGTTCGGCTTGCTCACGGGCCATAGGCAAAGCTAAATCCAATGTGAATAACTCATGTTCGACTTCGTGAAGTTTGCTGTTGAGTTCGCGCACGGCAGTGTAGTACTGCACTTGAGCATCCACCTTGGCACGTCGCGCGGCGCTGCCCGCTGCACTAACGAAACTCTTGCCACCAATGGGCACGCTGATAGAGAGCGCAAGCGCATTGCTGTAATCGGCATAGGCGTCAGCCTTCTGGCGACGTGAGCCGATTGTTAGCGTTGGGTTACCCTTTGCCGTGTTCAATGCCTTGCTAATATTAGCGTCTTCTAGGTCTATATTACTTTGCAGTAGTTGCAAAACAGGATGGTCAAGTGGGACTTCTTCAGCTTCGATGCGCGTCTCAGAAAGGGGAGTCGACGGTATAGCACTAAGGCCTGTGAGAACATAATAAGTGCGTTCTGCATCCACGCGCCTTGCATCAGCGGCCAATTCATTGCGCTGCTGTGCAAGAAGTAAGGAGCGGGCTTGCATCACGTCGAGTTGCGCGACCTCACCGGCGTCGAACAGTTTTTCAACTGCACTTAACAGTGTACGAGCATCCTCTGTGGCCTGTTGTTCTAGCGCTTGTAGCATTTCAGTCGCTTGCAAATCAGCAAGAGCCGTTCTGAGCTGCCCTGCAATCGATAATGTGAAGCTTTGCTGCCACAGAGATGCTTGCTGTGAATAGCGTTGACCTAATGCTTGCATTTCACGTTTCTGGCCTGGGCGCCAGAGCGGGAGCTCAATTCCGTAGGTAAGTTCTTTCTCGCCTAGATTGCTTAGAGAGCGGTCGTCGATATAGTCCAATTGCACATTGGGTCGTCCAGCGATCCAGCTTTGCCCTATGTCTTCATGGCTTTGGGCTTGCTCGTTACGAGCAGCTATTTCACGGTATTGTGGCGCATTTAGCAACGCTTGCTTGAAAACCTCATCCAGTTGCAGGGTTTCACTCTTGCTAAGATGAATATGCTCAATGTCTTGTGCAAAAGCATAGTGGGACAGCGAGGCTAGTAATCCTAGAGTGGCTATCGAGAAAACGAGAGTGTTTTTCACCTTTGATCAACCCATTTCTACCAATGTTGATTGCATACTAGCTCTAAGGATGTGAAAAAATTGTCAAAGCGACTTTTTCACTTTTTTTTGACATGCGGCGTGTCTAACTGCGACTCTAGAAATGCCTAAATTAGGCACTAAAGTCACAGCGCAAGCTATGCCGTCAGGAGAGTGCTGGTGAAAGTGTTAGTAATTGAAGACAACCGCGATATTGCGGCCAATATAGCGGACTATCTTGAACCAAAAGGCCATGTGTTGGACTTCGCTACCCATGGGCAGCAAGGTTTGCAATTGGCGATCTCACAACGCTACGACGTCATCGTATTAGATATTGGTTTGCCTGGGCTCAGTGGCATGGAGTTATGCCGTCGGCTGCGCTTGGATGCTCGAATATACACCCCTGTATTGATGTTGACAGCGCGTGATCAGTTAGATGACAAACTAGAGGGGTTTCAGGCAGGTGCTGATGATTATTTAGTTAAACCATTCTCTGTGAAAGAGCTTGAAGCGAGATTAGAGGCGCTCATCAAACGTGGTGATATAAAGGCTGCTAATCGTGTGCTTAGCATTGCGGGCTTAGAATATGACCCCGAAACTTTGCATGCCTCTCGCGACAATCAATTGCTAGAGCTTAATCCAATTCAAAGAAAAATATTGGAATTGCTAATGCAAAATGCCAATCGAGTTGTGAGTCGAGAAGAGTTAGAGGAGCATATTTGGGGTGATGCGCTTCCGGACAATGATGTCTTGAGGACGCATATCTACAGCCTACGTTCAGTAGTGGATAAGCCATTTGATAAGAAGCTCATTCATACCGTTCACGGGGCTGGTTATCGATTGGCTGAGACCCTGTAATGAGAGTGCAGTGATGAACAAAGCTAGTTTAAGATTTAGAGTCATACTTGCCTTAGTGATAATCGTCACAGTGACGAGCGCTTTATTTGCAGGCGGCGTTCTGTTCATCAAGGCGCAGTTAGAGGAAGTGATTTTTGGCAATATGGTGTCTGGCCAGCTCGAAGACATCAAACGTCAATTGCGGGAAGACCGTTTTGACGAATCAAGCCTGTTTGCAGGTTGGCATTTTTACATGCAAGGCAGTGCAGAGCCTATTGAACCAGCGTTTGCCGAGTTAAGTCTAGGGTCACACCACTCAGTCTTTACGCAAGATAAGGTCTATCAGGTAGAGGTAGGAGATTGGCTAGGTCAGAAGGTGTATTTAAGCTATGACATCACGGAATGGGAGGAGCAAGAGCACACGGTCTTGATCATGTTGCTCTATGGTTTACTTCTCGTGTTGGCCGTGGCTTTGGTAATGGGGTGGACTGCCACTAACACTATTCTATCTCCGGTACGGCGTTTGTCTTCGCGCTTGAAGAGCTTGCAGCCGGGGGGGAGAAGTAAAGGCATCGCCAAAGACTATGCCGGGACAGAAATTGGCGAGATAGCGGCTGCATTCGATAAATATATGGAGCGGCTAGATCAATTTGTGGAACGGGAGCAAAGCTTTACGGCGGCTGCAAGTCATGAATTGCGTACCCCATTGTCGGTAATGATGGGAGCTGTCGATGTGTTGTCCGAGAGCGCGCAATCTCCGGTCTCTGTGCGAGCTATCGAAAGAATCAATCGAGCCTGCAATGAAATGTTGGCCTTTATCGAAGCAACGCTATTCTTGTCACGTGAAGGAAGCACGCAGATCGACCAAAGCGATCCGGTGGATCTAGCGTTAGTGATGGAGCAGCTCTTGGAAGATAGCGCCTCAGCTCTTGCTGATAGATCGCTGCAGATCGAAAAGCACTTTTGGGATAGGCCGCAATTGAATCAACCACTGAGCTTAGTGCAAATTACTATGAGCAATATATTGCGCAATGCGATTGAGCATACCTCCAGTGGTTGTATAACGATTGTGATCGACAAAACAAGCATTAGTATCACTGATACGGGAGGGGGGATTCCCGCACAAGATATCGCATTCGTTTTTGAGCGTAGTTACAGCACAAAAACCGGGGGTACGGGCTTGGGTTTAAATTTAGTGAAAAGAATTTGTGATCGATTCAACTGGCAGATAGAGATCGAAAGTGAGCCTGGCAAAGGGACCTGCGTTCGTATTGTTTTTCCTTCGCGTTGAAGTCTCCGTACAGCTTGTAGGAAGTTTCACGATCTAGCGACGGCGAATATTGGCGTAGAGCATTCACCGTCGCTAGTCCGTTTTAGGTGAACTGCGCACGTAGTTGCTTGGCAGCCTCTACCATATTGCTCAGTGCAGGGGCGACCTCTTCCCATCGCCGAGTTTTAAGGCCGCAGTCAGGATTTACCCACAAACGTTGGGCGGGGATTTTCTGCGCGGCTTTTCTCATTAGCGCTACAATATGGTCTGCATGGGGAATATTGGGCGAATGAATATCATAAACCCCAGGGCCGATACCATTGGGGTAGGCAAACTGATCGAATGCATCGAGCAGCTCCATGTCCGAGCGCGAGGTCTCAATTGTGATCACGTCTGCATCCATGGCGGCAATCGCTTCCATGATGTCATTGAATTCCGAATAGCACATATGAGTGTGAATTTGCGTGGTATCTTGCACCCCATTGGCTGACAAGCGGAAACAAGACACAGCCCAGTCGAGGTAGTTTGACCACTGAGTTCGGCGCAAGGGTAAGCCTTCACGCAAAGCCGCTTCGTCGATCTGGATAATGGCAATGCCGGCTTTTTCCAGATCTAGCACTTCTTCACGGACTGCCAAAGCGAGTTGGCGACAAGTCTCCGAGCGCGGTTGGTCATCGCGCACAAATGACCAGTTAAGCAGTGTCACAGGGCCAGTCAACATGCCCTTGACCGGTTTTGTTGTCTGCGCTTGCGCATATTTAGCCCAGGTCACAGTGATTGCCTCAGGTCTGGCCACATCGCCAAACAAAATGGGAGGCTTGACGCAACGAGAACCATAGGACTGCACCCAACCAAATTGACTGCGCGCATAGCCTTGCAGATGTTCGCTGAAGTATTCGACCATGTCATTGCGCTCAGATTCCCCGTGCACAAGAACATCTAGCCCTAATGACTCTTGCTGCTGCAGGCAATGTCGTATCTCACGCTGCAGAAAATGTTCATACTCTTTTTGATCGAGTTTTTTCTCGCGATAGAGTTTGCGCGCTCGACGGATTTCAAGTGTTTGCGGAAAAGACCCGATACTTGTGGTTGGGAACAACGGTAGCTTGAACTGGCTCTGCTGTAGCGCTGCGCGGGCGGTGAAATCTGTATCACGTGCAGACATGTCGGGGCGCAATGCGAGTAGTGCCGCCCGAACTTGCGGGTTAGTGGTTTTCTTTGAATCACGACGACTCTGTAAAGCTTCTGCGTTCTGTCGCAACGCTTCTTCAAGTGGTTCTCGCCCATTCTCTAGCGCTTGCGCGAGCAAGGTGAGTTCGGCAAGTTTCTGTACGGCGAATGCTAGCCAGGAGTGAACATCACTAGCGAGAGCTGTCTCGCTACGAAGATCCACAGGTACATGTAATAGTGAGCAAGATGGCGCAAGCCAAAGCCTGTTTGCCAAGCGTTTTTCGATGGGTTCTAAATAATCCAATAAGGCATTGATATCGGCCCTCCAAATATTACGTCCATCGATTACTCCAAGAGACAGTACCTTGTGTGCGGGCAGCCAATCAATCACCTTGCTAACCTCGCTTCGAGCATTGATCGCATCAATATGCAGGCCATCCACGGGTAGTTCACAGGCTAGCAGTAGATTATCCTGTAGTTCACCGAAATAGGTGGCCAACAGTACTTTTATGTCGCCGCGGCGCAGTTCGTGGTAGGCCTGTGTAAAGGCGCGTTGCCACTGAAGATCGAGTTCGGTCACTAAGATTGGCTCGTCGATTTGTAACCATTCTATGCCACTGGCTTGTAGCGCTTTGAATAATTCGTTGTAAACTTTTAGTAGTTGCGGCAGCAGGTCTAATTTATTGCTGCCATCGCGTGCTTTGCCCAAGCGCAGATAACTAAGGGGCCCTAATATTACCGGTTTGGCATTATGCCCTTGGGTTCGCGCCTCAATGATTTGACTGAGCAAGCGTGAGACGTTCAAACTGAAGCGCGTGTCTTTTTCGAACTCGGGCACGATATAGTGATAGTTAGTGTCGAACCACTTGGTAAGCTCTCCTGCGGCCACAGATTGGGAGTCTGGGTCTTGTGGAGCCCTGCCACGGGCGAGACGAAAATAGGCTTGTAGCTCATCCCCATTAAGCTCGCTTATCCGTTGCGGCACATTCCCCAGTAAGAAGCTCATATCCAATACTTGGTCGTAGAGTGAGAAGTCACCCACGGGCACTAGGTCAAGGGTGTCTTGTATTTGCCAGTGCTTGCTACGCAAGCCTGCCGCAGTTGCCTCTAGTGCATCGCTATTAATCTCCGCACGCCAATAGTTTTCCAAAGCAAATTTTAATTCGCGTTGCGCGCCGATACGTGGAAAGCCTAGGTTATGAATGAGGGGCATTATTGATTTCTCCGAAAATAGAACAGTGCGGGCATATTAGGGCTTACAAACAATGAATAAAAATGGTTAAAATGCATGAAGCCATGAGTATTTCTCATAGATTGATAGGGAGAAAGACAATGTTGGAGCGCAGCCATTTGGCGATCATCGCGGCCGTCGATGCCCGTGGCACCCTGACCGAGGCCGCTACTAGTCTACATTTGAGCCAGTCAGCGCTGAGCCATGCTATTCGTAAATTAGAGCACCAGTTAGGCACTGCGCTGTGGGAAAAAGAAGGGCGATTGTTACGTCTTACACAAGCCGGTGAGCAAATGCTCTTGCTTGCCAAACGCTTGCTCCCGCAGTTTGAGCACACCGAGCAACTACTTAAACAATTTGCGCGAGGCCAGCGCGGAGCATTGCGCATCGGAATGGAATGCCATCCCTGTTATCAGTGGTTGCTAAAAGTCATTACTCCCTTCTTAAGTGAATGGCCTGATGTCGACGTGGATGTGAAACAGAAGTTTCAGTTTGGTGGCATTGGCGCTTTGTTTAGCTATGACATCGATATTTTGGTGACTCCTGACCCTTTGCGACAGAGTGGCTTGCTCTATACCCCAGTATTTGATTATGAGCAGGTATTGGTAGTGCACAATGAGCATGGGTTGGCGCACAAGACGTATGTGGTTCCCGAAGATCTAATCGACGAAACTCTGATTAGTTATCCGGTAGAACGAGAGCGCCTAGACATCTATTCAGAGTTTCTGTCGCCCGCTAAATGTGTCCCTAAAGAGCATAAGGAAATCGAAGCGACGAATATTATGTTGCAAATGGTCGCGGCCGGAAGAGGAGTGGCAGCCTTGCCAAAATGGTTAGTTGAAGAGTATGCCCAGACCATGCCGATCCGCGGTGTGCGCATGGGCAAGCAGGGCATCGCTAAACAGATATTTTTGGGGATTAGGCGTAGTGATGAATCTTTAGCCTATCTTGCTGGGTTCATAGAGCTAGCCGGTCGAGTGCAAACCTCGCTTAAATGAGGTCACTATCGCCTTTAGTGATGTAGAGTGATTCTTGAATCCAATCGTAATTCAAGCGCGTGTCGTAAGGGTGCATAGATAAGGTGACTTGATGCGCGGCGCTATCGTCTTGCCATCCCATAGCTAGCAACACATCGATGGTGCGCTGATCGCCTTGCAACCAAAGGGCCGTTTGCCGCAATTGCCGAGCTTGTGCAATGTGTACAATATGACGCAAGAGTTCTACAAGGCTGCAGCGTGAGTCCGCATCCCATAAGAGGTCCGCTATCCAAAGGCACCCCTGCATTTCTCTGATGATGGCCCATGCGCGCAGGGTGCCGGTACTGTCATGGCAATGCAGGTATTCATAATTGTTGATGTCCGGGCGCTGCAAAAAGCGCCAGTTGATCCACTTCCAGTCACGCTGAGCGAGCAAAGCATACCGGGACGAGACCCGCTGCCAGAATGCATCGACACTGGCTGGGCATGGCGAGGATATTTCGACAGAGAATTGCGAATTTTGGGCTGGGCTCGTTGCTGCTGTCTCGAAGCGCCAACGCCTAATTACTTTTGTGGCATCTTGCAATGGACTTTGCGTGTTGTGCAGGGCGTTCAGTGTGCCGCTAGGAAATCCAAAGAGTAATTGGATGTTCCCCTTGCTACGCTGTTCTTGGTGCAGACTTAAGAGCGCTTTTAGCATGGCACGGCCATGAATCGTCTCTGGCAGGGGGAGCGAAAAAGCATCCCCTGCATGGGCCACAGACACCTGTCTTCGCCCCTCATGCCAGAGAATCGGGTGCGCAGCGATATGGGCGTGCACTTTCTGTTTTTCATCCACGGCAACAGAGGCAATGGCCTCGTCGTTATGCAGGAATTTCCAACGCCAATAATCAGTGCCACGGTTCTCATTAAACACGCGATTGAACCCACACATGATGCTAGTTTCATCACCGGCTTGGTAGGCGCGAACAGTTATTGGCACGGCGTAGGCCACTCTGGATCCGTTTCCAATAAACAAACACGGGCAAATTGGTCACAGATATTGAGCCAGTCTTCGAAGCCGTCAATAGAGTCGAGAAAGCGTTCGGGCTGGTAAATAAATGAGGCTAGAGCAATGGTGTAAAGGCGGCATTGTTCGCAATTTACATTGGGCATGCAGCACTTTGCGTCGCTGGCTTGTAAGTCGACGCGGTAACCCTGATGCCAATCAAAATTTCGACCATTGCAGTTAGTCGCAATGCCTGTTTGATCGTCTAATTGATATAGGGGTTCGGGGGTGGTGAGCGCATTATTGAATGCTTGGGATTGAATGACCGTGCGCGGATATTGTGCGATGAGTTCATCAACGACGTCCCGAGACCTAGCCAAGCTCTCACTACTGAACAGCATATTGCTTTGGTCAGAACTAATTCGAAAATAGCCGTTATCGTTGCTGGCCCCACTGACTAATTTGTCTAGGTACGACTGTGTCGGGGAGAAATAATTGAACATAATCTTATGTCCGTAATCGTCCATTATGCGTACGACACCGGGCAGCTGCGCTAGATTGTTGGGGTTGATAGTAAAAACAAAACGCACTCGCGGGTCGTTAGCAAAGTTGCGAATTGATTTCCAAAACACATTGCCACCGCGAAAGTGGCTAGTGGTGTCCTCATCGCCCCATACGGATATCTGGATGGAGTAGGGGATTTCAGGTCGAATGCGAATTGTGCCATTGGTATGAATTGAGCCGCGAGGGATGTATTGCGCTGCACGCAGCAAGCGGTCTTGCGCTAGAGCGGGTTCGGCCCCAGCAAAAAAACCGAAACTGACCCCAGCTGCGGCTTGTTGTTTGAAGAACGCATCCCATTGTTCCAACTCTGTGACCTCGGTCGCTTGTTTATAGTCGTCTCCTTCAAAATAGAAGCAACCTTCGCAAAACAGATTGCAGCGCGATGTAAGGTCATAATTATTAGACTTGCGCAGTACCCTGCGGATCTGTTTGGAGCGCAAGTAACGCTCGCGCAGCTGGGGTTTTTTGCTCAAGTAGTGATTGATGCGGCGTTTACTCTCTTGCAGGGATTGTGGAGCGGTAGTCATGAGAACCCTTTCATGTCGGCTAGGCGATAGGCAGATCAGGCGTACCCTGATCGGGCTTGGCATGATAGAGGGGATGGAAGCGCGAAAAAATTGGTAAAAATTCATGAACCCATGAACACGCTGCATAAATGCGTTGGACGCAATCCTATGGCTGCCTGTCTGACAGATAGAGAAACTGAGTTTCGTTAGGCTTCGCAGCAGTGCTAGGATGCACAAAGGATAGCAATACTTCTAAAACAGCTGGGCTGTGCAAGGAGCAAGGCCCAATAAAAAATACAATAACGGGGGTTAATAATGTTCACTGTCACACGTAACACACTTCGTACGCTAACTATTGTGTATGGGGCGCTAGTGTCTAGTTTTACCTTTGCCGATAATCTGTCCTACTCTTCACCCGAATCCGTTGGAATGTCCTCCGCAGCCCTTGAGCGGATCACCCCCTTATTACAGCAATACGTTGATAGTGGTGAACTGGTAGGCGTTGTCAGCATGTTGGCGCGACGCGGAGAAATCGTACATTTCGAAAATTACGGCACGCTTAATATGGAAACGGGAGCGCCAATCGAGAAAGACAGCCTGTTCCGCATTTATTCGATGAGCAAACCGATCACCACCGTGGCAGCGATGATGCTGTACGAAGAAGGCAAGTTTCAGTTAACTGACCCGGTGTCTAAGTTCTTGCCCGAGTTCGCCGATCTCAAGGTGATGGGAGAGGGTGGGGCGATGGTGGCCTCTGAGCGCCCCATGACCATGCAAATGCTGATGAGCCATACGGCAGGGCTTAGTTATGGTGTCTTTGGTGACACGCTTGTCGATCGACAATACCGAGATGCCAATATCTTAAGCAACACCGATCTTGCCGAGATGACGGCAAGGCTTGGTGAGATCCCTTTGCAATATCAGCCTGGGACGCGCTTTCATTACAGTGTTTCGGTGGACGTATTAGGACGGGTGGTCGAAGTGCTCTCCGGTCAAGACTTGGATGAATTTTTCCAACAACGTATTTTTGACCCTTTGGAGATGAATGACACGTTCTTCGAAGTCCCCGCTGACAAGAAGCCACGTTTTGGAACAAATCATAATTTTGATCCAGTGACTAAGACGATGCAGGTCTACGATAGGCCAGAGACTAGCGCATTCGCCAATGATGTGACGTTTTTCTCCGGTGGTGGTGGGCTAGTCTCTAGCACAGAGGACTATATGCGCTTCTCACAAATGCTGTTAAATGGCGGTGAGCTTGACGGAGAGCGAATTATTGGGCGCAAAACGCTTGAGTTCATGACGCAAAATCACCTCCCTGGGATTTTCGGTGGCGCCTCTGAAAACACCGATGCAGACCTTTATGGGATGTCGCGCGGTACAGGTTTCGGGCTTGGGTTTGCCGTTGTCGAAGACCCAGCTGGCGCGGGGGGAATTACCTCAGCGGGTGAGTTCTATTGGGGTGGCGCCGCAGGCACTATTTTTTGGATCGACCCTGTTGAGGAGTTGATCGGCATCGTTATGATTCAACATATGAATGTGCAGGTGCCCTTGCGCAATACCTTCAAAGCGGTGAGTTATGGGGCTATCGTTGATTAAGATGCTTAGTGTTCTGCGACACTATGCCACATTGGCAAATTCGCGTAGAAGCGTAATATAGACCTTGGCATTGAGCCATACTGTTAGGCTAGGTATACACCATGATTCCTTGTAAGTGGTGTTTCAAATCCGACTAGAGAGTCTCTAGTCGGATTTTTTTTAGTTCTTGATCATTGTTTTCTCGATTCCAATGCCCGCGACTTGCCCGACTACCATTGCTGCGACAAACAAAAATATGCTCGGGTCAGCAGATGCGAGACCTGCTATAGCAGGTCCTGGGCAAAGCCCGGCAAGCCCCCATCCAATCCCAAAAAGCACGGCGCCGCCCAGCAAAGGCATGTCCAACGTCGTCTTCGTTGGAAGTGTGAATTTCTCTGCAAGTATTGGGTGAGCCTTGCGGGTAATGAGAGGAAAGCCAATGAGTGTAAAGCTCAGTGCGCTGCCCATCACTAACATCAATGTGAAATCCCATTGTCCAGTGATATCTAAAAAACCAATCACGCGCGCGGGGTTGATCATCTCTGAGATCGCCAGCCCTAAGCCAAATATGATGCCACTGAGTAAAGCCGCTAAAGGTGTTTTCATGATAAGAGGTGCCTCGTAACGTAGACTGTAGCGATCGCAACGGTCATGAATGTGGCGGTAGAAACAATAGAGCGGGGGGATCGACGAGCAATGCCGCATACCCCATGCCCTGATGTGCAGCCAGACCCAAGCCGAGTCCCGATGCCAACCAGTAATCCCGCCAGTATGAGTAGGGGGCCACTTGCCTGCATTTCGATGGGCAGAGGTCGCCCAAAGACGATTTGATATACAAAGGCCCCAATAATTAGGCCTCCTATAAAGGCTGCGCGCCAAGACAGACCGCCTTCTTTATTCCAAGTGATGACCCCGGTTAGAATCCCTGATATGCCAGTGATGCGGCCAAGTAATAGCAGCATGGTGAGGCTTGCAATGCCAATCAGGCTGCCTCCAATCAGGCCGCCTGCGAAATTCGGTTCTATCATGACAGTCTCCTATAGGTTGCTGTCTAGAGTAAAAATATAGCTCGCTGATGTTGCTCTTCCATTATGAGTCGCACGGAACCTCTCAAGCGAGTTTTAATTACATTAATTGGTAAGAATCATTGCGTTAGATCAAGCTCGTTTTGTGCACATACGGATGCGCTAGACACTCGTGTTCAGAGTGTTTATTCTTGGTCGTTATCAATAAAGCAATACCAAGAGATCGGATCTTATGAGTCTTTACAAAAAACTGTTTGTCGTTATCGACCCTACTACCGAAGTACAGCCAGCACTTGCTCGTGCTGCGGATATCGGTGCCAAGAGCAAAGGCAAGGTTACGGCGTTCTCTGCCGTCTATAAATCGATTGACGAAATGGACGATGCCGCTTCGCGTAAGTCAGGCAAACAAGCAGTATTGAAGCTGTCTCTTATACACATCTCCGAGCCCACGAGACCTCTCTACATCTCG